>CAMVKW010000044.1:0-21988 GCA_947168155.1 uncultured Lachnospiraceae bacterium
GCTTAACCACTCATCAATCACAAGCACTCTGTAATTGGTATACTTCCTTAGCATTTTGTCCTTGCCGTAAGGTTCAATGCTCTTCTCCGCAGGCGATATAAATATTCTCCGCTGCACTGATGTCTCCTACCATGCTGATTTCACCGCTCGGAGCACCGTCGTTATCGAATCCTCGTCTGTTCCTTTAGGTATAACTATTGATATTCCATCCAACTGCAGCGTAATGTCCTTGGACTCAACCGTCTGAGTCTGAACTATAGAAAGCGGTGTTATCTCGGGAGTGATCTCCTTTGAGTGTTCTTGTAAGAACATCTGCCTCAGTCTTCTTAACCGATATAAGTATGTCTTATAACAGACGTTGTTCTCTTTGCACCAGGTGCGTATAGACAGACCACTGTTTTGGCATTCTTCGACCATTGAGATCCAACCTGCAAACTTTACCTGGTTCTTTACCGTTGTTATCTCGTCCATTTAGACCTCCTTATCCATTGTCCAAAATGGTCTAATTGGACCAGATTGGATACTTTTTAACAGTATCCCAATCTTTACTAAGTCAGGGTAGGCACCCGGTTATTAAGCGCTTACTTCCTTTCTAGATGCTGATGGAATTATAACCGACTATACAAATTTCGCCGCAGTCCATTACTTATAGATAAACAAAACAACTGTGGAAACCCACAGTTGTTTCAACAATCTAATTAGTATACGATTTGTTGGGCAAATTACAGTTACTGTTTATCAAAGCCATTATGTTCTGTACTCCAAACATACCATCCATCCTCAGGGCCGTTATTCGCCTCTAAAGGATTACGAGACTCCTGACTAGTCAGCTCACCAAAAGTAACAGAACCATTATTAGTTTGAACACTTAAATTTTTATAGCCTCCATTAAACAAGAATGTACCTGTAATATCCTGATACTGTCCATAATAACCATACAAATATGTAGTACCATCATATTCAATTGTTCCATTCGTAGGATTACCATCATTAAACCTTGTTAGACGCATCGTTTTAGGTATATACGAAGAGCTTGCACAAAGCACATCACTTTCCTTGAAACGAATTACATTCATCATCGGATTTCTCATTTTTCTCATACTAAAAACCCCTTCATTCGAATACATTCTTCAAATATATAACCTGTATTATAACACAATATTATTACCTGTCTACTATCAATAGGATGCTCATACAAATACAATGGGCAAAACAATAAAATTAAAGCCATTTTTCAGCCCATGAGAAATCCTGTACTGCAAAGTTCTCGTGCATCTCATCCTTCTTGCTCGTCTTGTAGGGAACATCTATCTTAGGCCAATCAATAGCTATTGAAGGATCATTCCAAGGAATGCCCCCCTCTGACGAAGGATCGTATACATCAGTACATTTATAAACGAATTCTGCCATATCCGATAAAACAAGGAACCCATGAGCAAAACCTTCAGGAATGTAAAACATATTCTTTTTTTCAGAACTTAGAACTACGCATTCCCATTTACCATAAGTTCTTGAGCCCGGGCGCACATCAACAGCAACGTCAAACACTTCACCATGGGTCACTCTCACAAGTTTACCTTGAGTATGCTCCCTCTGGAAATGCAAGCCGCGAAGAACTCCTTTTGTGCTAGAACTTTCATTGTCTTGAACGAACTCTTTATCTATCCCAGCAAAGGCATAATCATTTTTCTTAAATGTCTCCATGAAATATCCACGACTATCACCAAAAATCTTCGGTTGTATGACTATCACGCCAGGTATACTTGTCTTCACAAATGTAAAACCCACGATATCCACCTCCATATATATTCTAACTATATTACTCTATAATACCCATTTGTTTTAATAATAACTCTCGAGAATTCAAGTCTTCATGACTAATGAAAGTGCTTTTTAATGTGTCAATTCGTGAACGATTCCTATGGTTTACTATTATATGAATGAATCTTCGCCCCCATGCGATAGGGAGCAGCAATTTCCGTCCTGTTAAAAAGCCGCAACCCGGATACCCATTCATATACGTATAACCTGGAAAAAGGTTAGAAAAGAAATATAAAAATCTATTAGTGTATTCGTTTCCATCCTTTAACAATAATGCATTACTAGCTTTGTTATCACGATTATTATTATCTGCAAAACCAAAAACACCATTACAAATGACTTTTTCTGTAATTTCTCGAATAGCACATTCGTCAAGACGGTCAAACACTACAGGAGCTACTATACCAAACCATTTCTCAATAATACTATAACACGCATGAGCAAAAACGCTTAAATTCAGGTAGAGTAATTTCTCTTCTATCCACACCCAATCTAGCTCAGGTCCTCGCTGTATCTCCACCGCAATATCCATAAATTGACGTATACCAACGCCGTTGTTAATGAAATGCTTACGTAAATGCATTAGCAGGAAGAGATAGTGAAAGTTGTCATCTAACACACCCTTATGGACATAAAGGGAATAATTATTAAAAAAAGTCACTTGTATTGTATTTGCATATTCACCATCTCTAACAAGAACATCATGCAGCTCAAAATGAAGACCTAAATAATCACATGACCATTCATGAACATCGGTAACAGATGTCCCATTGAAGCCCAGTGAGCAAAGTTCATTAATCGTATTTTGAAAATCTTCGGGATTTACAACAATATCACAATCCCCCATAGTTCGAAGCGGAGGCATAGGATAGTATTTTGCCACCTCTATTCCTTTAACAAAAAAAAATGGTACCTCCTGCAATTCATTCATTATATACTGCAAAGCTTTCTTACGATTCGCATAATAATACAGAGCTGTTCCGTATTTTCTCTCAAAGAGTGCAAGGAATTCTGTTGGAATATAATCTTTACATTGACAATAAACGATACCACTAACCTCATGAGATTGAGACAACGAGAAAATATACGCCCAATCAACATGCGAAATTGGTTCAGTTTTCACCCCACTCAAGTGATTCCTCATAATTTGAATTAAATAAATATCTTCATTTTTCATCATACTTACAAAACGATTTAATACTCATGATCACAACGAAAGATACTAGCAACTAAACAACACATGAATGTTATACTTTCTGCACGGTATTATTCCCTATCAATCATTGCATGGCCCTAAGAATCTTAAGTGTTCGTTCTACACCAGATTGAATATCGTATTGGGGGATCCAGCCTAAGCGCATCAATTTATGACCATCAAGTCTTGCCTTAGTTGCAGTACTATATCCCGCGGATTCTATCGAACTCGGAGTCTCAAATACTACCTTTTGACCATTTAAGGCTGCAATCAGTCCAGCCAAATCTTTTAACATAATATCCGAGTCTTCCGCTGCAATATTGTAGGCTTCACCATTCTCACCTTTTAACATTACAGTAAGCAAACCTGCAACAGAATCTGCAACATATTGATATGAATAAAATTGGGTTCCTGTAGATTTCAATACAATTGGCTCTCCCATTATTCCCTTTTTTATAAATTGACTTATCGCCTTAGTATCAGACATCAACATTGTTGGCCCGTACGTACGAGTAAGGCGGGCAATAACCACCTCTAAATTCTTTTGCATCCTATAAGCTTGGCACAACGCTTCTCCACACCGTTTGCTCTCGGGATAACCTGCTCTCACTGTATTCGAGTTAATATAACCGCAATAATTTTCATTAAAAAATTCAGCATCGCCACGATTTTCTCCATATATTTCATTGGATGACGCAAACACGAATCGCGTCGTCATATGATTTACGGAGAATTCCAACAAATTGTTGAGCCCTATAACATTAGTAGTAATTGTACCTATTGGATCAGTGGAATATTGTAATGGATGAGTATTGGAAGCTAAATGAATAATATAATCAACTTTATCATAGCCTACACCCACTAATGGATAATTTACATCATAATGCAAAAACACAAAATTAGGATCACTATAGTAATTGACAAATCGGCGCTTTGCTCTCTCCTCGTCCCTGCCTAGCGCAAATACGGTACAATTCAAATCTTCACCATTATTTTTCGCAAATATAACATCTATCAAAAAACTTCCAATCATACCCGTCGCACCAGAAATCATAACCCTTCGATTCGCCAATTTATCCCAAGGCAAATCTAGCCTTGATACATTCTTAACATCTTCGACATACTCTGGAATATTAAACCTATTCATGTATACTCCCATTATTTTAGCCAATTATCTTTATCAGATTTCAAATACGCTTTAAACATTTCCAAATCATCTTTAGTAGTAAGCTTTATATTCTTATCTGATCCAGCCGCGAAATACAAACGCTCACCAAGCTCAACCATCATTGTATTAGTATAGTGAGATCCATTTATTCCAACGCCTTTTTCAAAAGCCTCATGATATTTCGAATCTAATAGTCTAAATCTATATGCTTGAGGAGTAGACACACGTCGTAACGTTTCTCTAGGAATAAAACTAGTTGTACTAATCTCATCATCAATAACAAATATCTGCTCATTATAAGGAAGCGAAGTAACCGCATTACCATACTTTTGAGCCTTTATTATCACATCTGTCAGCACCGTTTCATCAACTAATGGACGAATCCCATCGTGAATAATAATAATATCACTATCATTAACTTTGCCTTCAAGATTATATACGCCATTTCTTATTGATTCTTGACCACTTGAACCACCTGAAACAACCCATTTAAGCTTACTTATACCAAATTGCTTGGCGTAGGCCAACAAAACATCATGCCAACCTTCAAGGCACACAACTTCTATTGCATCAATCTGAGGATGTTTTTGAAACCCTTCTAAAGTATAGACTAATATGGGCTTATCATATACATTAATAAACTGCTTAGGGATATCTTGTCCCATTCTGCTACCAGATCCTCCGGCAATTATAATCGCTATATTCATACCAACAATCCTTTACATAATCATTATTTATTATCTTTTCTTTAGCTATGAAGAACAGACCTCATGCTATATATCATATATCCTTTATTATATAGAAACCACTATAAATGAGTGTTATCTAATTGTACTAATAATAGACTGACAGATTAAACTGTAATCAGCAATATTACTGTCAAAGAGGAATCGACGTACAACTTGATGCCGAGGATAATCATCTGAGCATTTCCCTAAACACTGATCTATCATATCTGTTAACCTACTCGGTTCTTTAACAAAATTACCTACATGATAATTGGAAAAATCAGAGACAAATCCACGATCATATTTTGCATATTCATCGTAGTCTGGACAGTATTCAATTGTTACAAGATTCTTATAAATAGCATCTGTAGTTGCAGAAGAATAATCTGATATAAAAATATCGATTGAATCATAAAGAACATTAACATCAAAATCTCTATTTAAATTAACTACATTTTCTGCAAGTATTTGCCTTACTGTATCTTGTGTATCGGCTGAGTGATTCTTTTGTATCCATAGTATATTTCTATCATGAATAAAGTCATAAAAACCAGGAATATCCAGTGGTGCTATATACGAAGAATCATTGTTCCTAAATGTAGGTAAGAATAAGACTATTTTTTTTCCCTTGCTTTTCTGATCTGAAATCAAATTTAATACACAGCGCTCCGCTTCAGTGTACTTTATGCACTTACATAGTCTCGGACTATTTGCTATTATTATCTTATTAGGATTTGCACCAGAATCATTTACTAGAACTCTTTTGCTTTCTTCGCTACATGCAACCCAATAGGCATTGTACCAGCCCCCTGGTATCGTAATTGGCTTAACAACATAATCCCAGAAAGCCTCCTTTAATGTTGGTTTGTTTCTTCTTTTCATTTTGCCAGAAGCTTTTATTCCGTTACCATGCCATAGCTGTATCTTTATTGCCCCAAATGAATATTGGGTATCAATGTCACGACTATCAGAATTGCATATCACATGAACCCCTGCTCTATAATGATAGTATGTACTCTCTTCACTTCCAATTAAATAGGCTTCATAACCCATATCACGCACTTGATTAACAACATCACTATTTCTTGAAACCCATATTACTTCCTTAATCCCATACAAGTCCTTATTCGCACTTAGATACTGAAATAGAAATCTTGAATTATCGGCGAATCGTTCTCCCATCCATGCACCAAATAGCCACACATTCCTATCCCGTTTAATACTAAATGATTTTATTAAAGTCATGCAATTATAACCAAAATTGGTTAGTGCAGTATGCCAAACCTCTTTACTCATGTACTCCTCACAAATCTCATATATTCATATTAATATACCCAACAAGTTTCAATATTTTCCCATCAACCTTAAGACAAACAACTAAACTATTATCTATTCTTTTTCCTTATCATGCCAACTAAATGTGTCCTTGTATATTGAAATCTTTGAGTCCTCCCAAAAATAATAAGCATAATCAAATTAGGTAATACCAAACAAATAATCAACCTGATCAGCAATCCAACTATTCCTGACATAGATACGCAACTACAAGCCAAGTATGTAACTACACCCATTACGCCAAACAAAACTAAATCTGGTAGTAATTCAATTATCCCCTTCAACGCTTTTTCTTTCAAAACATATCTATAAGTAACATACACATCCATCGGAAGTGCAACTAATGCATTTGTTATAAATGAAGCAAAAATAATACCCGCCACACTATATTTCCTGACTAAAACAACGTCTAATACAAGATTCATTAATGCAGCGATAATTTGGCGAACTAGAGTTTTATTCCAAAGACCTGTAACGCTAATATAAACCCCCGAATAAAACTGCCTTATTACATTAGAATAGAAATAAATAACAACCATTATCAACGCAGGAAATTCCAATAAGTAATCCTTTCCAATCCACAAGGTAATAAACGGCTGATACAAACATAATAAACATATGGCAGACCAAGCAGATACCCAAGCAGATAATAACTTCAGGCTCTTATACAAAAAGTAATTATCTTCTTTGCTTGACTGATAATAGTAATTGGCAACAGCGGGTCTTAACGCATCATAACCTAATGATATAAATGCAAATACAGACGTATAAATATATTGATAATTACCGTATACCGCATTCCATGTCAACCCTAGAAAACTGGATATTACGATACTATCTATTGAGTTAGTAATTTTGGACGCTACGGCATGAAGAGAAAGATACATTACTTTGCTTTTTATTATGTCAGTTTGTTCTCTTGAAACTTGTCCACCAGGTATTACATTAGGATGCTTCTTTCTACTATAAAACTCAATAGCAATTGTAATTGCTATCGTAGATACCGGCAACACTAGAGCATAAAGATAGTAATCAGCAAAAGCAAACAGAATAATTATCTGCAATGCATATTTTACTATATCTACAACTGATTCTATGTTGTAGTTAATATAACCTTGTTGATATACATCTAATAGGGTTCGTTTATAAGCAAAACCAAAATAAGTTGCAACAGAGTTAACTAAATAAATCAAATACAAATAATAAATATTAATATCTTGTGGATACGTTCCGCTTATGAAATACCCTGAAAACGGCATTATTATCAGTCCAGCGCCCAAGATAAACAAACCAATACAACGATATAGTTTGCGCATTAACCCCATTAATGCGTTAACTGAATCTATGTCGTTATCTGCTACAGGTTTATATAAACAAAATGTAATTGCTGATCCAACACCCAATTCAGACACACTTAACACAGAAAGAATCGATGTAAACAAGCTACTGAGACCTAAGTAGTCAGCGCCTAATTTATAGATAATGATAGTTCTGATTGCAAATGGACACAGAATTTGGATGACTTTATTTGCAGCTCCAAAAAGATACACTCTTGTTGTATTTGCGGATCTATTATTCATTTTTAATCTCACTTAAGCCTATATCACTCGGTTCTATTAATTTTCATCAAATCATTTCTCAAATATCCATGAATTTTCCATAAGATACCTTTTCTTTTCTTCATAGGATAAATCATCTGTTTCTGTTATACGTTTGGCATTCTTCTCATAATAATCATTCACCGTACAAATTATTCTAGAAGGAACTCCCGCAACAACAGAACCAGACGGGATGTCTTTCGTTACGACAGAACCCGCTCCGATAACACAGTTATCGCCAATTGTTATTCCCGGCATAATAATTGCATTAACACCAATAAAAACATTATTGCCAATTACAACTTTTCCAAAGAGATCCGGTTTTTGACATAATCCCATATTCCCAACAATTTTAACACCTCCATCGTGTGTAAGTATTCGCACCCCATTTACAATTGTAACTTTGTTCCCAATTTCAATAAGATATGGTTCTGAACCAAGATTGGCCCCTGGATAAATATGACAATCCTCGCCTATTTTTATATCTGTGTACTTTTTATACCAAATTACATTTTTTTCAGCGGTTCTATAAAACAACCTCCTTGCAATTGTTTGCCATTTCCTCATAGTATTAACCTCTTTCATTCAACCTCTTATCAGCTCTAGAGTTAGATTTAGTTTTCATATTATTCTTTATCTGATTGATTAACGTATACGCAATAATGAAGAGCGCACCTGATATATATAGTTTTCTCATTAATAGATGAGTTAGTATTACATCAGACTTTAACTTAGGGTATATAGATACACACTCAAACACAGAAACAACATCTTGACTTTTACATCGAGACCTCAAGTTTACTATTTTTTTTATTTTGTTCTTGCAACTATAATCAAAGTCATTCTTAAACTCTCTTAAAACCCCACGTTGAGCAAGATATGCACTGTACTTCGATTTATCTTCTTCAGTATAATTCAATGTGTCAAATATACATTTCAGATAAAGAGAATAATCATTATACTTATCATGAAAACTATCAATAAATTTATAGTTGTTTGAAGATGATTTAATATTCCATACCCATCGATAACCAATTTGTGAAAATAAGTAAATTGAATCAACATTCGAGAGCACATCAACTACAAACAAAAAATCATCTTCGTATTGTATGAATCTCTTAAATCTAATACTATTCCGATTAACAAACGACAAATTATACAGTCCTGACCAGACATGAGAAATAGTTGTCATATACGGATTCTCGTATTCTGGCATTAGTACACTTGGGAAAAGATGTTTGATTATTGTTTCTCTATCCAATCCCGTTTCTATTTTTATTTCATTGCAGGGAGCGGTTTTTCCATTAGAAAACAGATGCTCTGTGGACCAGAACAATGCATTATAAGACTTGGTTTCAAGAATTGACACAGCAGCCTCTATCGTTTTAGGATTAACTATGTCATCTTGATCCACAAACATTACATAAATACCATTTGCATTATCCAGCCCGAAATTCCTTGCATCTGCTACTCCGCCGTTTTTTTTCTGTAGTAGTTTAATATCAGAATGACAACCGTAATAATAATTACATAATGCATAACAATCATTGGTAGATCCATCATCAATAACAAGAATCTCTTTTTCCAGCCCTATCTCCAATAAAACATTAAGATTCTGTATAATGCAATTTGTTGCATTGTACATAGGAACAATTATACTTAATCTAGGTTGTTCACTCATACAAACGTCTCCTAGTTTATGAACTAATCATCTCACAACGAATCAAAGATAAGGCAATAATTATAATGAGGAACACCACCGAATCTGAACTTATATTCCTCGTCCCCTCGTGTCAAATCAAGAGTTCTATACTTATTCTTCAAAAACTCGATAAACTCAACCATCAGAATTGTTCCAGGCTTATACCAATAGTATTCTTCTGCCATAGCCGTTCTTGCCATACACACGGTCTCTCGATCATTTGATTCATCTCCTTCCCAAAAGCCAGCCAATTTATCATCTATATAGATACAAGCAAGCCACAAAGGATGCTGCGCAGAGTACTCAGTTAACACATCGATATTTGTTTGTGGCAACAATGTCTTTCGGGCTATATTAGCTAGTTTTCTTTTCCCAGATATCTTTTCTCCGGCTTTATTGCTTTGAATTTCTCTATGTTTTAAATACAACTCATATATATCCTTTGACTTTCTTTCGTCTATACACCCATATAGAAACTCTGTTCGATATATATGTCCTTCTCTTCCTAATCGATTAATCGATTGATTATAACTATGTCTTGCATTCTTAGTACAGTTCTGAATGAATGTACCCTCCCCATTATTTATTTGAATAGCGACACATGTACTTTCTTTTACCTCAAAGGTCATGTTTCGCTCATTTAACACTGAAATTAAACATTTACATGACCTATTGTTTTGATTAAGTCTTTCAAGAATAAAGTGATACCCTTTATAGTATTCAATTAATGACTTTATATAATAAGACATATTCTCTACATCAGAATCCTTATAGATAAATGATAAATAGTCACTTGACGAATCTATCCCAAGCATTTCAATATTCTTATGGCTTTCGTCTACGCATAAAGGTGCTATGAATCTATCATCAACAACTAAATATACAACTTGTTTCTCTGGATACTTAAACATTCTTCTTCCTAAGAATCGCTTCTCTACTTTTTCCATCCAAATATAAGATTGAAAAAAACTGTACTCGCTATTTCCTTCGTACAGTTCATTCCACAAATCCTTAATTGATTCGATACTATTTATCACAGATACACCCACAGAAAATTCTCCTTACTGTATTTTATATACCTCAATTAT
This sequence comes from uncultured Lachnospiraceae bacterium, assembly GCA_947168155.1. Taxonomy (GTDB): domain Bacteria; phylum Bacillota; class Clostridia; order Lachnospirales; family Lachnospiraceae; genus Eubacterium_Q. The sequence continues at coordinate 10,636 of CAMVKW010000044.1, forward strand.
CTTCGCTACCCACGCATCAATATTATATTTATCAGCAATTAAGCTTGCATTCTTTGACAGATCTATTTCATGATCTTCTATTGCAGCATTAAGACAACTTAATAATGCATTTTTATCATCAGGGTTATAAAAATACGTATTAGAAAACTCTTTAGCCCATTGAACACCGGGAATATCGCTTAACACACAAGGCTTACCTACATCTAACATTTCCAAGACTGCATAAGAAAAACCTTCTGACCTACTGGATGAAAGCAAAACATCTGCTGCCATGTGATAACCATAAACATCCTCATTCGGTTCCCAATAAACAAGAAAGCTCTCATCTCCATTACAATCAGTTTTATGAGAAATATAATCTCTCATTCTTTCTGGGGTCATTTGCCTTCCACAAACAATAGCTAATACTACTTTAACTCCAGTCTTCCATAAATCGCTTACAGCATCAACAGCAATATCAACCCCCTTTACATCAGGAGACCATCCAAAGACCTCAATCACACGCATTTCACTTGAAATCGAATGCTGATTTCTAATCATCTCTCTAGTTCTAGAACTACAAGGTATTCTTTCATTCGCAAGAGCATTGCTAATCCATATACAATGTTTATTATACTTACTAGCTAAATCTGGGCTAACAGAGATAATCCTTGTTTTTACGGAAAGGATATTATAAATAATGTAATTCTTGATTTGCGATTTCAACGATCTCCTTCCTTGAGAAAAATCGGAGTGGATATGAGCTACTAACAAGGATCGATTGCAAGAAAAACTGAGCAGTTCAGCATGTATTAGCTTAACAAAATGAGTGTGTATTATTTCCACGTCTCTATCTTCAGCAATTCTCTTTACGCTGCTAATAAACACATTAGTTCTTTGTGAGAAATCAATAAACTGAATACTTCTGTTCTGTTTTTGCATATATTGTATCCAATAACGATCCCTCGATTCGTTTGGGAAAACATACACACATCTCCATCCTATGTCAACGAGTCTATCTTCTATCGCCATCAAAGACGGAATAAAATTCCCTCCATAATATGATTTATAACCACATAGAAACATTAATTCCTTGGCCACTTATTTATATCCCCCAATATGGAATCTTTTAAATAACAACTTTATTGGTCGCAGAAGCTTAAATACTCTGAATTGTTTATCTATTATTTCAATACCATCAACTAGATTATAGGTATGAATACCTTTATATTTATATCCTAGCGGGCGAACCGAACATATACTCTCATCAATCACCGACGATTTGATTTCGTTATACAGGCTCGGAAAATCAGTTATCTTATACAGATCTATCCGCTCTCCATAGTAATTCACGCCATACTGAGTGGGTCTAAACAGTTGTCCATCCTTATTTATAATTCCACCAGCCGGTCTACCGATTTTGGCATCATATTCTTTTACTAGTTTTATGTCTTCAATCATGTTTTGTTCAAGATTCAATACACCTATACTTAATCTATTTTTATTTCCATTCGGCTCATATATAAAAACATAAATAATCCCATTCTCAATGAATATTGTAGTATCAACAGCATTAATATTATTTAGTATCGGTGTTCCTCGATCCCATATATATGGAAACTCTACAGCTCTATACAATTCGATTGTCCGTCTTGCTGAGGTTTCTGGAATCATAAACCAAGAACCATCATATTTGAAAACATTGGGATATGAAGCGTGACAGCCTAAATCCATGATGACTCTCATCTCAGACCTATTATCCTCATCCAATTCAACACAACCAATCAAACCACGAGATTTTTTTGTATCCATAACCTCACAAAAGGCATAAGTATTACATCCATCTTTCACAACAAAAGGATCCGCACACCAATAACGACCACTACAATATATTTTCTTCCAATGCATATCCTTGGCATCGTTTCGATAATAAGTGAACCACCAGGTTTCAAAGAATAACTTATTTAACAAATTCATATATTATCACCTGCAACGATAGATTTACTATCTTGTACGATCGCCATTCGATTCTTGAGCATGGTTGCATATGACAATGCGAACATTGTATATGTTACTTTCGAATAATATGATGTTATAGCGATGTCTGAAACAAGCTGGGATATAAGCAACACAAACATCAGCAAAGCATACTTATCGTTTCTATAATACCTTCTCAATCCCATTATCAAACTAAAGTACATTCCGTAATATAAAACAAAACCGACAATTCCACGATCTACAAGGATTTCTAGATAGTTATTATGTATATAAGTTTTCCTCATTGTAGCTTGAAGTGTAACATAGTGGCTGCATCCTGCCCCTTTTCCAAACAGTGGAGATTCTTTTATGCTTTCAAGAGAATACAAATAGTACTTAATTCTGGTATCGTCTGCATACTCGTTATTTCTAAACAAATCAAAGAAAGCATCAAATCTGTGTGAAATACCGCTTAGCACCTCACTATATTCCAACAAAAACTGAACTATGAATAACACTCCTACCACTAATACAATATACAATAGTTTTCTTCCAATACCTTGATCTCTACTATATAGCAAATATAATAGAGCAACCGAAATTAAGAGCATCAAAACAGCTCTTTTGCTTTCACCAGCTATAATAATTGATATGTATGGTATCAAGCACAATAGATATCGCTTTTTCTTCGATTCTAAATAAAGAAAGAGGACTATTACTATACCAGTACACATTAGCCCACTAACCTCGTTAATCTGAAAATAAGGATTAGTTACTCTTGTCCCACTCGTTATACTAGAATAGATTGATCCTACACCTGTCGAAAAGATTATATACAATGAAATGAGCAGTGCGCTTATGTAGTACCACTTAATTAAATTCAAAAACTTACAACGATAAATAATTAAATTGGTGAAGCCAAATATAAAAATGAAAAATACAATCTGTCGCCTACACTCAAGTGTTGTAGCAGACTTATCCCAAGACCATATATAAGACAAAAAAGTCAATATCGAAAACCCAATGAAACAAATCGAAAAACCGTCTCCAAACGGAATCTTCACCCACCCTTTAATTGAGACTATTGCTATAACAACAAACAGAGCATTAGGAATCACATGAAAAGAAGTATCCTCCAAAGCAAGCGATAACAAAAAATACAACCCCACTAAAACTTCAGCGCCTATTTTAATCCTATGCCTTGTTTCTAACATCATTACTTACACATTCCTGCTGTAACATATCAATTAAACAATAAATAATTCTCTAAAGCTCTTAGCGACATCTATAATGTCATATCCAGCATCCTTTAACAACTGCCGATTATCCCTGTCATTCAATCGTTCACTTTCATTTAGTCTATTAACCCATTCTTCTTTCTGAGCAAGAGGAATAAAGTCAACGGATCCTACAACGTTTGCCTCTTTAGTTATGGTATCGGTTATTAGACACTTAAGACCATTGACCTGCGCCTCGATTACAGTATTGGGCATACCCTCATATAAAGATGGAAGAATAAACACATCCATAGACGAAAGCAAATTGGGAATATCTGATCGACTTCCAGCGAATATAACTGCATCACTTAAACATAATTCATTAACCGTTTGTTCAATAGTTGTCTTTAGTTTTCCATCTCCAACCAAAAGAAGGATTGATCCAGGTCGCTTTCTATGGAATTCTTCAAAAAGATCTATCAGAAAACCATGATTCTTCTGCTCATCAAATCTTCCAACATGACCAATAACAAAAGCATCTCTTTTAATTCCGAATTCGGTACGAATTGAATTCCTACCATCAATAGAAAAAGCATAATAGTCCAGATTAAGACCATTACGAAGAATGACAACTTGCCCTGTCTTATATGCTCTTTTTCCAAACGTATATATCGCTGCCAAATCAGAAGGTGCAATCTTAATGTCAATATAACGAGAAAACAACACTCGACCCAAGACATTTAAGACTCTCATCTTAAGCCTACCACCATCACTGGAATTACTAGATCTAAATGCACATAATTTTGCCCCAGCTCGTTTACATATCTTCATATCTAAAAAACCCATGGCGTTTGCAGATGTTTTTAGAATAAATTTGTATTCATTATCATGAACAATTCTAAATAAAGCATCCTTAAACCCTTTGTAATTCCTGCTCTTTGTTGGAATATGATAAACAACACTTCCCAATCCAACAATTTCAGATTCATAAACGCCAATGGCATCACTACATATACAAAAGTCTAAAATAAATTCTGTTCTATCAAGTTGCCGAAGCATTTTCATAAGAAAAGTTTCAGCCCCACCACGATTCATTGAACTAACTATACATAAAACTCTTTGCATATCATTCACAATCCATCAACCTATTCATCTTTTGGTGAAAACGCATATAGTTTTCATCAGAATTGAATCTATCCATATAGTTCTTTCGACATCTCTTTCTTAACGCCTCTTTTTCTTCAGCTTCCATGAAATATAGCTTCATTATCACTCCAACAACCTCATCGATTGTTGGCATCGAAGGAAGAATGAACCCTGTTTTATTATCTAGAACAATTTCGGTAGTCCCACCTACATCGGTAGCTATTGCTGGAATTCCCATAGATTGAGTCTCCATAATTGAAACCGGCAAGCCTTCACTTGAACTAGTATTAATAAATGCATCTATATGAACGGTCTTATAAAAATCAAAAACCTTCTCGTTCGACATAGCCCCTTTAAAAACGATAGAAATATTCTCTGCATTTTGGCACATTGATTTTAGATGATCTACTTCACTTCCCCCACCTATGCACACCCATTCAAAACTACCAATACGACGTTTCCCTATTTCTATCATTGCTTCGGCAATTAAATCTATTCTTTTCAACGGAATAATATTAGAACAAGATACTATTCTGAACACCTTATCCGTTTGATCAGGATTAACACCATGATCCTTCACTCCCAAATAGGCATATTCTATAATTGATTTCGATTTAGGATACTTTTTCTTTAAATAAACCTCACCAGACATCGAACAAGGGAAAACTGCATCAAGATAATTTAGACAAAAATGCCTAAATGGAATTGTTCCTGAAATATTACGATTTTCGTACAAATCACCTCCGTGAGCTCTAGTAATACTAAAGATCCTAATGCTAGGGAAGTCCTTTTTTAGCAATGCCGCAACTGTAGCTGTATCTGTAAACCAATAACTGTATACGATAACCTTTTCTCCATGTTCAAACTCAATTTTGTTTAGATGTTTTTTTACGTAAGCCAATTCAGATCCAACCCTACCCGCAGAGTAAATCGCTGCTATTTTGCCTCTAATTCCTTTCTGCACTTTAAACTCATTTCTAAACTCCATCCTTTGAAAGAGGCGAAATACGCCTAGTATAGTGTATTTTGCATATCTTACCCTTGCTAATTGAGTTTCATTTCTACGAAAGACTAAGTATTTTTCACCAACACGCTGTGAGAGTTTATCCTTCTTTCTTGCACTACAGCAAAAAACGAAAACTCTATCATAATTGGCTTCTATCGAGTCAACTTCATTTTGCATAAACTCAGGATAATATGGATAAACCTTACTCAATATTATTAGCGTTCGTCTACTCATTCTCAAATACGCTCCGACACTCTCGATAATCCTTGAGCTCGTCATTTTCTATTAGGGCATTTTTAATTGCTTCTAAATACCCCGTTCCATTCTTTTCATCTGGTTCAAGATATCCTCCCTCGGCCCATTCATTCCATGCAAATACCAAAATTGCATCCTTCTTCATACATTTTGCCCTTTTGATCTGTTGGGATAAATAATTCTGAAATTTCTCGGGCGTTGAACCCAAAATTACTTTACCATTATGAAGATGTCTTGGTGTATTATCCCAGTCAGTAAATGCACCTGGAACAATGTTATGATATTTGTGATTTATGTTAAGCGCCTTCTCCCATACTTCATCATATGATAAAACAGTCTTTACACCATCGTCTGAAATATGCTGCTGAAAACGAAGCCTATACATTAGATTGCCAAATGGCTTTTGTAATTTAACACCTACCTTGCGAACAACCTCTCTTGTAATCAATTGTCTGCTAGTCTGTTCAACAAAATCCACCAGACTAGGCAAGTATTCAGTACCATATTCAAAGAGAGAACGTCGCTTTTTGCCCATGGTCATCAACGCAGCTCCCCATTGATATGCAAATACAACACCTTTAAATCCTGCGGAAATCGCCAAATCATTCCAATCTTCCTTCATTTTCTTTAGATATTTATAATCAACTCGCAACGGATTATAAATCATAAAAATAGGTTTCCCATCCTCCTTCATATACCTTTCGTCTTTGAAGAATGGCAACATATAATCAAAATGCTTCTTTATATCGGCAAGATCTCTATAATCCTGAACAAGTAGTGTTTTGGGCTTACTATTCTTCGAAACATCCCAAGCATTATCCCAGTTATGATTAGCCCAACAAAAGAAAAACGGAAAATCCAAATCCTTATTAACCAAATACTGTTCCATTGGTTTTTCAAGCACAAGTTTTCCATTAAACCAATAATGATATGCACAAAAACCATATACACCAAATTCTTTTGCTAATTCGATTTGCCATTTCTTAACACTATCATCCAACAAATTATAGTAATTATTGTTTTGGGGTATCCTTGGCTGATATTGGCCTTCTATCAATACTGATCCTTTTTTTATTGTATCCCAATCCGTATATCCAGGTCCCCACATTAAATCATTTTCAGGAATAGAATGATATTGTGGAAGGTATAAAGGTATAATTTTCATTTACACTTACGTCTCCTATTGTTTTACTGAAAGCAATCAAGTAGCTTCCATATATTTAAGTTAAACCAAAAATCCTTGATATGAGCCTTAATAGTAACGCCCCGCCAAACAATATCAAAAATAGTCGCAAATAAGACTGCGATTACAAAAGCCAAAATAGAAATCGTACCTATCCCAACAATCGGAGTATTAATCTTGTTACCCAACCATGCCCATAAAGCGTTAATTACATTCCCATGAAGCAAGAATGCATAATATGTCTTGTTTGACAACCAAGATGAATCAATCTTTATCCAAATCAATCTACTGAACAGAACAAACATACATACGGAATATATACAGATAGCGGGGGAAAAAAACGCTTTGAGGGCATCATTCGTATAGTAATTATATCCGAAAAATCTAAAGACAAACGAAAGACAAACGCAAAACAAACTAACTACCACTATAACAATCGACTTTACTTTAATCCGTCTAACACTCCTATGTATAACATCTCCCAACAAATAATAACCGCAAAAAGCAAAAATCGTTCCTATGCTGTAAGCTTTATTTTGATTAGATACCGACTGTGAAACAACGGCCCATACAACAAAAAAGATTGCAAGGTAAGTATACCCTCTATCAGACATAGACTTTTTCAATCTGATTATCAACGGGGATAGAAAATACAAACCAGCAAGCATGTATATATACCACGATCCAAACAGTCCCTTTGAATATACTAGCCGTACTGATTCAATAACAGTCCCTCCTTTTATAAGCATGGTCACTGCTTTAATTAAAGACCCTAGTAAATGAATCACAAAAGCAGGTAGAAAGATTTTATAAGATGCTCTTTTGTAGAAATTCTTTGCTGATATATTATTCTCAGAGTTTAGAATTAAAGAACCAGAAATCATAACAAAACAAGGTACAGAAAATCTCGTAATAATATTTATAAACGAACAAACAAACCAGTTAACAGTTACTTCAGGATTATCATACATTTTGGAAAATAAAGCCAATTGGCATGGATAAGCATCACGCCAAAGCAGCTAATAATTCTCAACAAGTCTAAGTTATAATACCTTTTACTATCCACCTTGAATAATACCTCTATTCAAGTATTGTCATATTATCAAACACTAGTTTTGTATCCTTAGTATTTGTATGAACATACCATTCAACCGGAGCTACAATTCTACTCTCCTTCATACTCGCTCCTAAATAAGCTCCCCACCAAGAGAATGAACTGTTAGCAATCACATAATCTTGACACGCTTTCATAAGTTCTATCTGACAATTGGGGGATATGTTTTCTATGAACAAAGGATTATAATCGCCAAACCATTTTTCTTTCTTAATTCTATCAATATCATCAGCGAACACGACTAATTGCCTATTTCTATCAGGATTAAGCATATCCACAGCTCTTTGATAGTATTCTTTAGAACATATAGGCCATCCGTCCTTTTTATAATCCTCACCGCACCGAATACTAACCGATATTGAATCTCGTTTTATTCTATTCTTGTACGCCAAAGCATTTCCAACTAAATGCCTAACTGAGAACACTTCACATAATTCATTTCTATAGGGTCTAATCACTTCCTCATTGGAAAAGTAACCATATAAATATATTTCTTCCGGTAAATCAACCATCGGTAATCCACAAAATCGACCACACAAAATATAGCCTTTCTTACAAAGGCTCTTCGATAGCTTTGATGGTCTTTTTTTTGTCAATTTAAAATAGAAAGCTTGGTATAAATGATACAATTTAATTATGATGTCATACTTTAGCTTCCCATCAGTAATTAATATTGGAAGAATAGGGAGATCAAATGAAGCAAGCTCAAATCTCCTTCTAGTATATTTTTCAAAGCCACGAACATCACATATTATTTCAGCAGACGAGTAATACTTTCCTAATACATACGCATACGAATACTGGAACATCTGATTTCCTAATCCACCTTGGATGCGTAAATACTCTCTCATAACAGTTTCCTTTTATACATAATTTTTTTGACAGTCCCAAAGAATAGATTTAGACATGTCAAAAATATCGAACTAACGATACTTTTTCCCTCACTAATTCTCCATAGTTCGTAATTATACTTTAATCGTCTTAACGGATTCTTACCACGATTCATAATGCTTCCATTACTTCGAATTCGATACATGGCAAGGCATTCATCTAGCAAATAGGCGGGACATTTTTCTACTACTTTAACCCAAATTGCATAATCATTTCGCTTTTTAATGTCACCTATTTGAATAAGCCCCACATAAGTACGATCATACATAACAGTCAAACACCCCATGTAGTTAAACAACTTCATCCTAATCTTTCCAACGCTTGAAGGTCCTGTCCATAAATGCCCTAAGGAATTACCTAAATCATCCATTTCAGAATAATTCGTATAGGAAAAATGGTAATCATGCTTATCCATAAACTCTATTTGTTTCTTAAGTTTGTCTGGACTCCACAAATCATCAGAATCTAAAAAGGCTATCCATTTTCCTTTTGCTTCTCTAATAGCTCGATTTCTAGTAACCGCAGCCCCACTATTCACCTCATTCTTGTAATAACGTATTCGTTCATCAACCAAATATGGTTTTACTATCTCATCCGTATTGTCCGAGGAACAATCATCCACAATAATCATTTCCCAATTAGTATATGTCTGATGCAGAACACAACTAATAGTTTCAGCAATGAAATTCGCTGTATTATAGGAAGGTGTAATTATTGAAACAAGTTCTGTCATACTAATCATTCTTCTCCCTATGTTTCGTACCAGTTCCCCCTTCGACAACACTAGAATCCCCCTTGAATACTCCAACAGAACCCAAGAAACACTTAATATCCATCCTAAGTCCAAGGTTTTTCATGTATTCGCCATCGAGTCTGGCTTTTACAGGAATTTCCAATTCGTCTCTCCCGTTGATTTGAGCCCAACCGGTAAGCCCCGGCTTGATATCGTTAGCTCCGTACTTATCTCTCTCAGCTGTAAGAAGATCCTGATTCCAAAGTCCCGGTCTTGGACCGATGACACTCATATTGCCGATAAATATATCCCATATCTGAGGGAGCTCATCTAAGGAGTGAGCTCTAATGAACTTACCGGACTTCGTGATGTACTGTTCAGGATTCTCCAACATATGAGTGGGTTTATCATGGGGTGTACACATCTTCATTGATCTGAATTTGTGGAGTTTAAAGTACTGCTTGTCCTTACCAATTCTCTTCTGTGTAAACAGAATAGGTCCTGGGTCATCAATAATGATCCACAGCGATAAAAACAAGAAAAGCGGACTCAATAATACGAATCCGCCAAAACTTAATATAATATCGAATATACGTTTAACTACTCTCTCGTAAATTCCCGCTTCATGATTACTCTCGCCAACTGCTTCAAGATGTCCTCTAACTCCATCCGCATTGGCTGGCTCATCGTCATCCTCAACAAACCTAACCATCTTACCCTGCATCGGATTCTTTTCTTCCGGTTTGTTATTGTAAACAGATGAAGGCTTATTAATAATGGCTAACAAAGACATTAATATAGCTACGATTCCGATTACTATTAGTATTATCAAGAAAACTCTCATAATCAACAAACCACTTAATTACTCATGAAATTCAATCGGCAGACCATCCGGATCAGCAGCATAACAATATTTCTTACCAAACCAATCTTTCATTATAGGTCCGCAATCAAATTCATTTCTCATATACTCTATATCGTCAACCCTTAGAGCCAAAAGTGTCTTAATCCCATATTCTCGGGATCAGTAGCTCTTGCAGGATGATTAGCATCTATAAACATCTCTAGTTGTATTCCCTCTGTTTTGAGAATCACAACAGTATCATATTTCCTTACTTTTCGAAGCATCTCACGAAAGCCAAGTCTTTTGTAAAACTCTACGCTCTCCTCAGAACTAGATATAATCGCAACATGATCAAAGCCTTTTATCATTTACTCTCGCCTTAATTGCTTTATCGCTCATTATGTATATGATTACACCGATTAATGTACCTAGCGTGTTATGTATTATGTCGTCAAATGTTCATTTCGGCTCACGATTTACCCCCGAAATAACAACCATTTTTACGCAATTCACCTAATTTGTAACACAATTTAATGTACGCTCGTAATTATTGTTGTGTATTTCCGTTGCGTTTTTGCCACAAAAAGCCGATTCAGGATTTCTAGACACTGCCATATTTTTGTGTGTTTCCATTACTATTTTACGTCTTTCCATAACAAAAAGATGTTGCATAATAGGGTTGTACCATCGATCCACAGGTGTTATTACAAATTCGCGTACACTCTTCTACATACCGAAATCCCTTTCGATACGCGTTTTCGTGCCTTGATTGCACAACACCCAACACGGCGAAGCGATGATTGGCTGCCTATTACAACGCCTTATTATATTATTATTAATATTAAAAGACAACGAACAGAGAACACGGATCACCCCCTAGAAGATACAACACATTGACAAAGATTATCTTCAAATACTGGACGCTTTAGAAATGATGGATCGTGCTCCCATTAATGTTGATGAGCCATATAAGATTCTTGCTGGTTATATCGAAAGAAAAGGATTGCA
>CAMVKW010000045.1:0-21790 GCA_947168155.1 uncultured Lachnospiraceae bacterium
CATTACTCTCATGGCTTCGTATCAACAGATGTCAAATGAAGTATAAAAGGAGATGAGAATTTTCGTGAATTGTTGTTATAGACAGTTTAATCGCAATTTTATAATACAGAGAAATAAACGGCTGTCGTCGGGACATCCATCTAAATGCGGTATAATCTCCTTATGTAAGGTAAGGAAATCGTATTTAGGGAACAGTTAAAAGAGGGATTATTTATATAATTCTATAGATACGTTCGAGACACGATGGACGCAAAAAATAGGATATTATGTGCTCGACGTGCATGCTAGCGCTACGGAATAGCTAGTTTTTCCGCAAATGCCCAAACGACGGGCGTTTGCGGATTTGTTTTTTGCCAAAAATCCCGGGCAAAAAGTTTACCTGAACGGAGCTAACTTTTGGTCGATTTTGGGATTTTCGGGCCTCGAACGCGAACCAAGGGGTATTAATTGGACTTTTGAATCCTGAAGGAACTGTATACTTTAAGCAAATATAGACGGGAGCTTTGCTGAAATGGAAAAGTTTTTTGATTGAGACATCCCAGGGATATTCTCTGGGTGTTTTTGAGGGAACAGTAGAGGATGTCCAGGTAGTAGAAAGCAGTTATTCGATCGATAGTGAGGGTGTAATGTTTTTGGGGACTTGGATGACAGCTTACTGAGTCCTAAACTAGGCGGTAGTGACCACAAAACATGTTTTTTTAACGAATAATTAACAACAGCCCTCGAGTCGCTTGTGTAGTGGCTTGAGAGCCGTTGATACATGATTACACAGAGACTAGTAATGTAATTAATTTAGTTTTTGCGTGATAATAATTATAAGGTGGAGCAGGAGTCGATCAGGGAAGTGGAGTTGATGGAGTAGAAATAATAAATACTATTTGGAAAGGAGGTCCGTATGAACTATAAAGAATTGAACAAGAATCAGAAAGATAGAATGAAACAAATTACTGCAAATTCTTATACTATGGAATGGGAAAATCCAGAATTCATGGGTTACTTGTTAGGAGGACTTCCTAGAATAAGAAAAACTCAAGAAGACAAAGATGTTACAGGTGAATTAATTAAACTTGAAAAGGTAATGTCAACATATGATTCTTTCCTATCTCATAAGGTAAATTTTCTTAACGAACTAAAAAATATAATTGCGTTAATCCAGGAAAAGAATGATTCTTGGTATGGATTAAATATATATGAAATAGAACGGTATTTAAAAATACATGATTTTTGTTTGATTTCTGGTGAGGGAGGAATAGGTAAAAGTTTTTTCATAAAGTGCTTTGAAGAACAACTAGAAAAAAACTGTATAGAGCATTTGTGCTTATATGGAAAATTTGAAAAAGATACATCAAGAATTGATATCAATGCAATCATCAATGCTAGTGAAAACGGATTCATTTTTATTTGTGACGCAATTAATGAAATGTCAGAGGCTGGGCAGCAAAGTTTATTGAATATACTAAAACAATTAAAGAATAATCCCAGAATACGAATTGTAATAACATATAGAACAAATTCAATGGATGAAATGATTCTTCAGCAATATCAAGAATTATCGGAGTATGAATATAAATTTCCCGGAGTTTCATTTGAGTCTGCTCTTAATGAAATACTTAAATTGTCTGTTCCGGATGTATATTTGTATGAAGATATACTGTATTCCAATAATGCATTATTGTTGAGCATGTTGTGTGATGTCTTGTCATCAGAGAAAATTGTTGATGAAACTGAAAATGGAGTTGCATCTGTTACATTTATTTTGGAGCATTACATAAAGACTACAATAGGTAAAGTTTTCAAGAATAATGTATCCTGTCAAGGTATAGACATTTGGAAAGATACCAAAAGAGTTGCTAAATGGATGTATATGAATGGCGAGAAACAAATTGATGAGAAAAGCTTGCTATCGGTGATAAAAACGGGAGACTATTATCTCTCTTCTATGATACAGATGGGGTTCATGGATGGTTATGAGCGGAATGGTGATAAACGATATTATTTTGTGATTGATTCATTAACTGATTTTTTAATTGCCAGATCTTTGTTTGAAGATATTAGTGGAAAAGATTATCAGCAACAAGTTGATACTATTAAATCCAAAATGGATACACTGTACAGTCTTGATGAAGCTTTGATAATTGCAATATTTGATAATATGTCACCGGATTACAGGGAGATTAAAAAGCTTTTAGTGGATACAGAATTGATCGGGAGACTTGATTTTAGGACATTAGTTAAGGTCCATTTTAAGCATAATAATATTAAATCATTTCAAGAACACTTTAGTCCCGTTGCGCATAGTGAATTGCTAATAGCAATGGGTGGATTTACAGATAAACCGTTTAATTGTTGTAACTACTTATTTGATTATTATTGTGAGGAACGTGGAAGGATAACAGCGTGTTCCAATGTATTAGCGGGATATCATTTTCAAAATGAAATAAAGAATAGGTTGAAGAATGTTTTGTATTTTACAACATTGAATGACAGGGCGGATAGGAGAGATGAAGAGGCTTTTTATTTTGCATTGCTTTGTTGTGCTGCACCGAATAAAGATGTTAGATGTTTGGCAATGAAACTTCTATATGAAGTGGTATCAAAAAATGGTGGATATATTGATAAACTCATTTCTGAATACGATAAGATATTAGATTTATATATTCAGGAAGCGGTTATCTATGTACTAAGCCAGATGCATCATGGTAATGAAAAAATTATAGTTTTCTATAATGATATTATCAGATCGAATGAAAATTTGTCAGCAAAAAGCATTCGTAGAATAGCTACATATCTGGGGGATCCATATGCATTTATTACATGGAATAGAAAAGACCTATATAAGTATAATAAGAACGCACAAGTTTCAGATTATTTGAGTGACATATTATTTTCTGTGGATTTGATGAACAAGGATTTTCTGCCGTTTAGATATTGGGGAAAAGACCATATTGATATGCATACGAAATTTCTTGCAAATGAGAAGGTTGAAATCAAAAGAATAAATGACTATCTCAGCAATAAATATGCGTGTGTTTGTGGCGGTGAATGCAGTGGATGGATGGCATTTGAAAAAAGAATTATGCCGGAAATAGAACCTATGGCAGAGATTGAAACGGTTGATATAAATTCTTTTTTGCAGTGTTTTGAGCAAGTTTTTAGATATGTCTTTGAATATTATGAAATATCGGCTGACAGAAAATCAATGAATATGCGAGAAGAAGATTTTATTCATTCTGTTTATATGAAGTGCGTGGATATTGCAACAGGCTTATATTATGGAAGTTTGATGTGTAATCATTACACTAATCAGTTTGCAACATATAATAATTATCAGAATAGCATAGGGTATGAAGTATATGATCCATTGGAATACGGTGAAGATGTTATAATTACAGCACCAATTCCAACATTCCAAGATTATATAGAAAGACTTGGAGATTATGTAATAAATGCCTTAGAGCAACCGATTCCTAGAGATATAAATTGGGTGAAAGATGTTGAATTGACGAGAAGAAACATTTTGCATCTTATGGAAACAGTTAAAGTAAAGAAACAAGAGTGGGTGCTGATTGCAGGAAGAATATCATTACACGAAGAAGAAAAACACGATACAAAATGGAAAGATACGTACGATATATGGTGTTCTTCTTCTGATAAAGAGACAATAGGTGATGATGGTAATGCAAGGTATCTTACTATTGAATTAGAGGAATATTTAGGGGGACTTAAGGCATATCCAGAAAATGATGAAAAGCCGTGGTTATGCAAAAGTGTTAAGAATATAACAAGTCATTCTGATATTTTTGAAGAAACATCACTTGTATTGCCACCATCAGAAATTATAAATTTTTTTGGTTTGCAATTGAATGTTTCTGACCTGTCATGGGAAACAAAAGATAAAGAAAAGATTATTTTATGTAACAACAATAGGAATTCATATTATAGAGATCCAATTGGTGGAACAGTTTTTATTCGTAAAGACTATTATGATAAATATGCCAAATCACATTGTATTAAATATTTTGCTTTTACAGAAAGGTTTATTCCGGAAACAGGATTTGCAGATGAAACATCTTTGCATTTTGAAATTAAAGATGGTCAGATTATAAAAGAGATACGGAATGATGGTGGGCACGGTAGTTATAACAGAGTTAGTAATCCGTTGTGTGATAATTGCCCGCATGCACATGTTATAGAAACTAGCCCCAATGAACCACCAGATTATGATATGGAATGGTTAAAAATGCTAGAAGAATTTGGTATGGAAGATGACTCGGATTTGATTTGAGATGAAGAAATGATATTTATATGTTACCCCAAATGTTCAACCTGCCAGAAAGCTAAAAAGTGGCTGGATGAGCATAATATTGAATATACTGAGCACCATATTGGAGATGTGAATCCTACATATGATGAATTGAAGGGATGGTATGGAAAGAGCGGACTTCCTCTTAAAAGTTCTTTAATACCAGTGGACTTCTTTATAAAGAAATGCAGCTAAAGGACAAGCTTTCTGTAATGAGCGAAGAAGAGCAGTTACAGTTGCTTGCTACAAATGGAATGTTGGTAAAACGTCCACTTATTGTAAATGGAGATACTGTGCTAGTTGGCTTTAACGAAGTGGAGTGGTCTGAAAAATTGAATTAATACAATTGATTTGAAAATGAGTAATAATAAAAATATAAGGAAAATAGTTTATGACCAAAGAGATAATCGTTCTTTGCTGCTTTTGAATAATGTTTATATGTATATGCGAGATGTACATACATTCTGTCTGAGCACAAGGCTGCAACAGTGATGAGTATATGACGATTAAACCTATTGCAGGGTTGGTCTGGGGAGAAATCCCCGGATTCTATAATGGAAAAAGACTAAGCAAAAGCTCTCCCAGATGTAAATTACCTTACGGCAATTAGAGAATCCGCCCACGATATAGATAATGTGCTGTCGGCTATGAGATAGGAGTTGGAGACCGTTATGGGATTCAAAACTCTTGGTATCAGGGGAGTTGAGCTCCAAGTCAAGATCACAAAGCTTCAGGAGCAGTGTGATGATATGATCCGCAGTATCAAGTTCGACGAAGATATGAATGCTACTCCTTTTGATGATGAACTCTTTGAGAAGCTCATGATGGAGAAGAACAAGGCAGAAGAAGAGCTTGAGAAGGTAATACAGGAAAGTAGTAGCAACAGCCTGACATCCAGAAGAATCGACGAGATAATCGATATGCTCTCAGCCCTAAAGAATCATCCGTACGAGTGGGATGATGTCATGATTCGCCAGCTGATCGATAAGATCGTAGTTGGGGGGAAGAATCATATTAGGATCATCTTTGTTGGTGGGTATGAGGTAGAGAGACGGTGGTAGTAAAAATACGTGTATTTATTAAGTGTAGGAGGTGCAGAGTAAACTGCACCTCTTTTAGGTCAAGGATTACCATCCGTTCTCGGAACTCGAAGCAGTTAAGACTGACGAGACGATAGAAAGATACAGATCAAGACTTGAGAGAGCCGGATACCGTGTAGTGTATAGGTACTACAGTATTCAGCTTAAGTCTTGTAAGAAACGCAGGAAGTACCGTGAGTATTCACCTGAACTTCGGGATGCCATCAGGAAGCTTGATAGATTCATAAATAAACAGCGCTTCTGCAGTCTTTACAGGATCGATACATACGAACAGGCGGAGGGTTTGAAGGTCAGGCGTAAGGAACAGATATCGGAGCTTGCGGAAGAGCGGAAGAAACTCAGTTTAGAGCAGAAGCGATGGGAGAGAAAAGGTTCTCCAGCATATGCGAATCTGTGTAGAATTGCTGCTCAGGAGAAGACTGACAAGATGCGCGAGCTGTATAAGGATGTGCGGATGTGTGACGAGATAATCGCAGATTCTCCGCAGGTCAGGCTTAATGCGATAAGACTCGTCCAGCAGCGTGCCTACGAGGAGCAGAAGAGAAGGCTTCTGGAGGAATTGAAGAAGTCGAAGAAGGTGAGGGTGAGAGTGAGATGAGGGAAGACCGGGTTCTTTTTGTTTTTGCATTGGTTAAATACACGAATATAGGGGGTACTGAGAGTGTTATTAAGATAATGCTTGAAGCGTGTTTTGGACAGAAGCATGCCCAATATGACAACTCGCGACACAAAACGATACAACTCACGTCATTGCTCGTTATAACGCATTGAAATTTAATTTTTTACCGTGATAATCAGCATGTGAATTATTTGATTCTTTGATAGATCAAATTAACGGGAGGCGTTATGAGTAGAAGTAGATTTAGTAAGTTGGTAAGTGTTGTTATCACGGGAGTTATTGCTATAAGTGGTCTTCCGTCAATGGTATTGGCGGATGTGATCAATTCACCTACATATTATTCTGTACAGTCCGAACTTGATTATGAGATAACGACAAATATAACATCTAGCTGGATCAATCACGAAAGCATTGATCTTGTTCTTACCAATACTGGCAGCGATACGATCCATAACTGGTTTTTTACATTCGATACACCATATAACATCGAAAACATCTGGAACGGTTCTATATATGAGACAGATGGCAACGGCACATATACGATTACAAGTAATGGATGGAATCAGGATATCCATACAGGAGAATCCGTTACAGTCGGTATTACATTCTCTTCTGATACAGAAACAGAATTGTCTGTAGATCCTACATGGTATCTTCTTAACACCCAGGCAACTGTAGTTGATGCAAGTCAGTATACTCTTGCGTATACAGAATACTCTGCTTGGGAGACGGGCTTTACCGGACAGTTAACATTGACACCGCAGGTCGACTGTCAGCACTGGGAATTGTCATTTGCTTCTAATAGGGAGATAACAGCAGTATCATCAGCGGTTTTAATCCCTGAAGGCGATAACAACTACGCAATAACTCATGATGAGAACAACATGCGGTTATTTGCTGATGCTGCATATAACTTCGGAATACAGGGAGTAAATACTGAAGATCCACTTGATCTGTCTGCTGTTGAGATTACGGTAGTGGATCTTGCATATCATCTTACCGATGATGCGGATGTAAATGGTATTCCGGATTATCTGGAGTTTATTGGCGGTGGTAACATTATTGATCCTACACCGACTCCTGTTCCGACAGATACACCAACAATAACTCCTACCGAAGAACCTACAGGAACTCCGACTACAGAGCCTACCGGCACAGAAACTCCTACACCAACACCGATAATTGATTATGAAGCAGATCAGGATTTGGACGGCCTTCCTGATTATATTGAAGAACAATTAGGAACAGATCCTCTTAAGGCAGACACAGATGACGACTTGCTTAACGACTATATAGAAGTCATGACAGGTTATAATCCAACCAATCCTGATTCTGACGGAAATGGAATAACTGATGGAAATGAAGATTGTGATGGTGATGGACTATCTAACATTTTTGAACTGCAGATCGGAACAGAAATGGTTTTAGAGGATACAGACGGCGATAATCTAAAAGACGGCGACGAAGTTAATGTTTATGGAACAGATCCTTTAGTTCCTGACACTGACGGAGACGGAATTAAAGACGGAGATGAAGTGTCTATCGGTAAGAACCCTTCGGATAGTTCAGACGGAGCAACAAGAATACCACAGACATTTACTTGGACTATAATTAATCCTGAGGATGCTGCTATCACATCTGTTGATGTTTCTATATCTGTAGCAAATAGAATAGATAGAGTAGTAGATGTAGAAGATTACTACGATGTTGATGTTTACTCTACCGGGGTTTATGGAAGAATAGGAAGCCCTTTAAACTTTGAGTGTGATGAGGATTTTGACACAGCAACTGTCGTAATTCATTATGACGAATCATCTCTTGGAGATACATTAGAAGAAGAACTTGGCGTTCTCTGGTTTGATGTGGAATCAGGATTCTACATAACTCAGGACCAAGCAGTTATAGATACTATGAATAATACAGTAACACTTGTACTAGAACATTTTAGTACATATGTATTGGTTAATCTTAACAAGTGGAATAATCCTCAGATATCACCAATTGAGCCTCTATCGCTATCTGGTTCAGTTAGAACTGTTCGCTATGAAACAGTAGGTGTGTATTATGATGCATTCCCGATTTATGAACAAAACGAGGCAGGAGAATGGGTTGACACTGGTAGGTTTTACGGCGGCACTATCGCTCCTGAACGCAATGAAAGGAATGCGAGGAATCAATACTTATCGTCAAATCCGAACAATGTTATTCTTGAGACAATTAGTGTCAGTCATTATACAATATTCGGGGGATTGAGATATGTCTACACATGGCTTGTATCTACAAATGAATACGAAGACAATGATCACGACGGCGTACCTGATACTCTCGAGATCAATGGCATATATGCGGTAGGTCAGGGTGATGATTTATACACTTCTCATGTCGACGAGGAGTCTGGTGCTGACAGTGATGGTGATTTAGTGCCAGATTTAGAAGAATATAGAGCAATCTATATCATTTCAAAGTCTTCCGATGATGGGTCTGTTTCTGTTACTCGTATAAGTGCAAATGGGCAGGAAATCTTGGATAGTGATACTGGGTTTTATAATCTAGCTATCTCTTATGTTGACTCTGTATTAGACCCGGGAGAAACGTTTGCATTTTGTACGCCAAGATCAAATCCAGATGATCCAGATTCGGATGATGATAATACAGATGATTACAATGATCTTCATCCTTTGAAGTTCCATTATCAAACCTTAGATCTTGGTGGAGGAACCTTTGATTATTCACAACCTGATAACGGGTTTATACATATTGCTAGTGATGCATACGGAATTGAATATGGCGGAGCTCAGGGTCATGTTTTTCTGGACGAATACTATCCTAACGAGGTTAATTATGCTGAATCTTACAATTGGCCTTCATATCAAAATGATTTGAGAGCCATCGAAGAAATTTATCAGGCCCATGGATGTGGATATATTGCATTAGTAGATGTAATTGCCTATGACAATGAGGGCTCAGCGGATATTTCAAGTGATGAGTTTACTGAGTATTTAAGAATGCCATTTAGTCTTGATAATTTTATGATTACTGAGGACGGAGTGTTTGTTTATAGTATATGTGCTGCATTAACGAGTTTGGATAATTATAATCGGGCTTTATGGCGCTTTTCATTATCAAAAAGAGAATTAATCTCTCTGGTTGAAGATTTGCTTTCTGATAATACTCCTGTAATAATGGCATATTATGGAACTATAGGCTTAAATCTTTATGAGCTAACTAATAGAACCAATTCAAACGAAAGTATTGTTGTTGCTGGAACAACTTTTTATCGTGATGTTCCTAACACTGTTCATGGACATTATTTTGTCGTTACAGGTATAATTTTTGATTCGTCGACAGATGAGTATTTCTTCCGCATATCTTCTTGGGGGAGAGAGTATATCATAAGTGTAAGACAATATTTAGCCGCAATTAATGACACCTTTGAATGTATCGGATCGGGCATCGTAGTGCCAGAGAGAGGGTAATTATCAAATATGAAATATAAAATTATAGTTTTGATCATGATAATATGTTTATTGATACCGCTTACAGGATGCAGAAGTAATGTGGAGTATGCGGCAGAATTAGTGGCATATATAAATGATAATACTCCCCAATACATTGAATGCTGTTATTCAAAAATAGATAATTCTTCATTGGCTGGTGCCAGAATTCTTATTCAATTTGAAGGTATAACATGTATAGAAGATGTTAATCAGATAATTGAATCGTATAATAATTTTATCAAAGACAATAACAACTACTTCGATAGCGGAATGTGTGTTGAGGTTGCATTTCATTTTGATAAATTACATTCATATGAAACTAGATTTGCAACAGCAATTAATCGATACGATGATATGATTCTTAATGAACTATATTTGGGAAATTCATTTGTCGATTATCAGATAAAGGACTTAATAGGAATGTTTGATGAGATTGAGGTATTGCATATTGATTATCTGAATTTAGTCGATCGGGAAGATATAGAGGCGTTAAATCATTTTCCGGCTTTGCAAGATGTTTATATTCAGGTTTCAGAACCGAGTGACAATATAGATTTTCAAGAATTGATAAACGATGTCAACCCTACAGTAGATGTACATATTATATAGGCATGTAATGAAGCTCGCGGTATGTAGAGGTAGTTTGCATGAAGGTATGTTTGTATTCAAGCAGGTATTAATTAAAGCATGCAGTAAAGCTTACTGCGATTCAAGCATTTCAACAGTTCGAAGCCACATAGTGTTATATTGTGTTACAAGATAATCCTTCTCTTGAATTTTCCTTTATCATTATTCGCAGATCAGGCGGATCAACTTAAAGCTAAGTTCAAGAGGGAGATATCACAGTTCGCCGAAGAACGTAATAAGTGCAGAGTGGAGCAGAAGCGGTGGGAGAAGGCAGGTGTTCCTGCTTATGTGGATCTTTGGAGAGCTTCAGCCAAGGAGAAGACTGATAAGATGAGGGAACTGTATCAGGATATCCGCATGTGTGACGAGATAATAACATCCTCGCCAACGGTACGGCTCAATGCCTTTAGGCTCATACAGCAGAGGGCATACGAAGAGCAGAAGAGAAAGCTCAGGCTGGAGATGGAGAAGGCGAAGAAGCAGAGGGTGAGAGTGAGGTGAGCGAAGATTGTACTCTCCCTGTTTTTGCATTGGTTAAACAAATTAATATAAGTGGTACTAAGAGTGTGATTTAGCCAATGCATAAGATCGTTTTGGGCAGAAGTACGCTAAATCTGACAACTCGCGACACAAAACGATACAACTCGCGTCATTGCTTGTTAAAACGCATTGACATATATCCATTTACCACGATAATCAGCCGTGAGACATTTGATTCTTTGATGAATCAGAAATATCGGGAGGCGTTATGAATAGAGGTAGATTAAGTAAGTTTATAAGCGTTGTTATCACTGGCATTATTGCAATGAATGGTCTTCCGTCAATGGTGTTAGCCAATGTGATCAACACACCGACATTTTACTCCGTTCAATCTGACCTCAATTATGAGATTACAACAAATATCACATCCAGCTGGATCAATCATGAAAGCCTTGATCTTGTTCTTGCCAATACCGGCAGTGAGACGATACACAATTGGTATCTTACATTCAATACACCATACAACATCGATAACATCTGGAATGGAGCTCTATATGAGACCGATGGTAATGGTACATACACGATTACAAGTAACGGATGGAATCAGGATATCCATACAGGAGAATCCGTTACAGTCGGAATAACATTCTCTTCTGATACAGAGGAAGAACTGTCAGTAGATCCTGAATGGTATCTTCTTAACACACAGGCAACTGTAGTGGATGCAAGTCAGTATACTCTTGAATACACAGAATACTCTGCCTGGGAGACTGGCTTTACAGGACAATTGACACTGACGCCACAGGTCGACTGTCAGCATTGGGAATTGTCTTTCGGTTCAAATAGAGAGATAACAGCGGTTTCGTCTGCAGTATTAATCTCAGAAGGTGAGAACAACTACGCAATAACTCATGACGAGAACAACATGAGATTATTCGCGGGAAATGCATATAACTTCGGGATACAGGGAGATAATACTGAAGATCCGCTTGAATTATCTCCTGTCGAGCTTACAGTAGTAGATCTTGCATATCATCTTACCGATGATGCGGATGTAAATGGTATTCCGGATTATCTGGAGTTTATTGGCGGTGGTAACATTATTGATCCTACACCGACTCCTGTTCCGACAGATACACCAACAATAACTCCTACCGAAGAACCTACAGGAACGATTGCTCCAACGGAAGAACCTTCGTGTACACCGACACCAACAGCAGAACCAACTCCAACACCGATAATCGATTACGAAGCGGATCAGGACTTGGACGGACTTCCTGATTATATTGAAGACCAATTAGGGACAGATCCTCTTAAGGCAGACACAGATGACGACTTACTTACTGACTATATTGAAGTCATGATAGGATATGATCCGACTAACCCGGATACTGATAATAACGGGATAATTGACGGGAATGAAGACTGCGATAACGACGGGCTTTCAAATGTTTATGAGCTCAGTCTTGGGACTAATCCTGTTATGGAAGATACCGATGGGGATCACTTAATCGATGGCGATGAAGTGAATATTTACAACACTAACCCTTTGGTTCCTGATTCTGACGGCGACGGAATAAAAGACGGCGATGAAGTTGCAATCGGTAAGAATCCTACAGATCCGTCTGACGGAGACGTAAGGATTCTGCAGACTATATCAAGAGATATCGATAATACGGATGATTCGGCTGTCACGTCGGTTGATGTATCGGTTTCACTTGCAAATAGAATTGATCGTTCTCTCAACATAAGTGATTATTATAATGTTGATGTTTACTCGACAGATGTTTATGGACGAATCGGAAGTCCCATAAACTTCGAATGTGATGAATCGTTTGATTCAGCAACGGTAGTAATTCATTATGATGAAACACAATTAGGCAGCACTGAAGAAGGCCGCCTTGGGGTGCTATGGTACGATGAGGCGAATGGTGTTTACATTATTCAAGAACAGGCGATTGTAGATACTTCTAACAACACAATTACATTGGAACTGTCACACTTCAGCACCTATGTAGTAGTAGATCTTGATATGTGGAATAATCCGATTCTTCCAGATTATTCTAATTATATTATGATTGCAGAAGGCGGGACCGGTTATTATGCTTGGCATGACGGTATCCCCACTCTTGATGAAGAAGAATACGAATGTTTTGTTTGGTGGAAACTGTCACATGGTGGACAATACAGAATAGTAGACAGGATATATGGATATGCTCATACAGACGCCGATCCATCAAAGATTATTCAGCTCTGGGAATACAGCTATACTTGGCTTGTTATGGATATGACTGACATTGACGAAGATGGTGTACTTGATTTCATGGAATCTCAAGGCATACTAGGAACGAATAATCACATATATTATTCGAACTCAAGTATAGCTGATTCCGATGATGATGGTCTTCTTGATTGTGACGAATTTGGCCCAATTTATTACTTTTGTTGTTATAATAATAAATTATATTCTAATTGTGATATACAGTTAAGTAGTGGTTGTTATCTCGAATCAGGCGAGACATTAGTATTTGTATCATTGAATAGCTATCCACAGCAGGGGGATAGCGATCAAGATGGTGTTGATGATATTTATGACTATAGTCCCAAGAGATACAATGGATCAATTAATTATATTTTTTATTACAATGATGTAGCTCTAACCGGATTATTTGGTCCGTATGAAGAGTATTGTGCGTATTTTACGATTCATGGCATGGAATATGAATCAATCAGAATAGATACTCTTGAGGATTTTGATAATGCATGGAATAATTTGCTCCATCACAGGTGTTATGATGGGACTTGGAGTAGTTTAATCGAGTATTCAAGGGTAGATAACTTGGTTATTTTGTTTCATGGATATGATGATAGACCCAGTTTGTGGTTGGCACCTCACGATGAAGAAATAAGTATAGAACATTTTCAGGGGTTGGTATCCAACATGACATACTATATTGAAAATGTAGATTTACAGGCTTGCTATGGAGGGTGTGAGTGGGATGATAATCCTAGTGTGAGTTCCTGCCTTCCATATATGTTATTGTCTTCGGGAAATGTAGGGAATGTGTATTGCGCACCTGTTGAAACTCATTTTGATGCTGTTTTTTTGTGGAACTATGTGTTGTCTGATGAATACTATAGGTGGTATATATATCATGGATTGATTATTAAAGTTCCAATAGGATCACATGTGCCGATTATGTATAGGATGTGAGAATATGAAGAGAGCACTACTGATAGTTGTGAATATTATTCTGTTAGTATTGATAGCGTTTCCAGTTGTCAGAAGCAAAACAGGATCTATATCTACAGAGTCATACTATTATCATGATACTCTGGTTCTTAAAGAAGCATATTCAGCGGAGTTAACTAATGTTCCGAAGGGTTCTGTTGTTGAAGTTCGGTATATTAGAAATGACGGAGTAGCAACATGCTATATTTCAAATGATGAAGGAGTTAGTGTCGAAATCCCTTTTTCTTGTTTTGAAGAGGAAGTGGATATGTACAGAGTTCTTGAAGAAAAGAGAACAGATGCTATTAAAAGAATCCGTAAGATATATATTCAAATAATTACTAGAATCGCAGTTTCTGTAGTTATAATGGTTGTAGGTTCACTCGTCTTCTATAAAATTATGGGTAAGAATTGCCATTGTGAAGAGATATATTCAATACTTACAATTCTTCTTCTCTTGGTTGTAATTAATGATTATTGGGTCGAGTATTTTAGTAGATTGTTTTAATAGTGCAATTGTAGTACGAATAAATAAGAGGGAATTGTGATAAGAATAGCAATATGTGACGATGATACCTTCTTTCTAGAGAAGGCCAAGCGAGTAATATACGAGATTTGCTTAAAGCATGGTACATCATGCGAATTCTCAGAATATCAGTCTGGTGAGTCTTTGTTGTCTGATACTTCATCCCTCAAGAAATGTGATCTCCTTGTGCTTGATATACTCATGAATGGAATAAGTGGGATGGATGTAGCCCGGAAAATACGTCTGGATAACAATGAGATCCGCGTGTTGTTTGCATCATCGCATATAAAGTTTTCTCCTGAAGGTTATACTGTTAATGCTATAGGTTATATATTGAAAGACGATTTTTTTGAAAGAAACATCACAGCAACACTGGATTCGTTAATCCCAGATCTAATAAAGAGAAATCGCGAGCTATTATTAAAAACTAATTCAGGTTCATATCGGATAAGAGTGAGCAACATAATGTGTGTGGAATCGGACAATCACTTTGTCACTTATTATATGAATAGAAATCAGGGCTATAGTGTAAGAGCGAAGTTCGCGGATGTTGCAGAAAACATGATGAAGTATGATTTCATATTGATACACAGGGGATGTATAGTCAATCCAACATTTATTAAGGATATAAAGAAAAACTATATAGTGTTAGATCCTGATTGGGAAATAAACATTTCGCGTGATTTGTATAAGATTGTTAAGCAGAAATACCAGATGTATACAGAGTTTTCACTATGAGTTCGATTATATATGACATTATAAACAACAGTATGTATGTTCTAATGGCATACCTTTTCTCAGGTGTGTTTCTTAAGAAGAGTCTTTCCAACAATATGAATAGAATACTATTGTTCTTGTTGTGGATAGTGTTAGACAATATTCTAGTTAATATATTGGCAGGATATCCGGGAATAAAGATAGCGGTAACGCTGGTTTTGAATTGTTTATTTGCATTTATTCTATTTGAATCATCAATAATCAGATTGATAACTACTCAGATTGCATTTATGGGGCTGGGAGCTGTCTCGGAACTTGTAGTGTTATTGAGTCTTGAAATGACAGTTGGAACCAACAACTTGAAAACTATCCAGAATACAGCTTTGTATTTTATAGGTGGGATATTCAGTCAGATTATTATATTTACAGTGATAATTATATTGAGCCGCATCACGAAGAATGACAATTTTGGATTCTTAAGGACCGGAGAGTGGCTTCAGATTATGGTTTTGCCATTGATGACGATAGGGATAGTAATAGGTATATTTAATGCTTTCAATAATGACATTAATGAATTACAGATAAATGTATTAAATCTGATGGTCTTGGGTATTCTCTTAATTAATGTTTGTCAGTATTATCTTGTGCGTGATCTTGCTCGAAAAGAATCTTTATTAAGGGAGAGTCAGGTAATTACTGAACGCGCGAGGTCAACAAATCAACTCTATGAACAATTGGCAAAAGATCGTGAGATTCATAAAGCTAAGGACCACGATACAATAAAACTACTATCAACGGCAGCTTCGATGGCACAAGATTCGGGTAACGAAAGACTGTATCAGTTCTTATCGGAGCACCTTGATGTTACAGAGAGCAGTATGGATGTTTTTGATTGTGGTAATGCGGTAATCAATGCCCTAATTAATACTAAGTATAATGAAGCGCGTCGCAAAGAGATACCGCTTAATTATGCTATGTCAGACTTATCTCACATTAATCTACCGGAAGTTGAAGTGATATCAATCATTGCGAATATACTTGATAACGCTATTGAGGCATCTATGAAATGTGATGTCCATAAGCGTTTTATACGCTTAAAGGCATCGGTTAATGATGGTTTGTTTAATGTAGCCTGTGAGAATTACTATTCAGGGAAGCTTTTATCTGGTGATAATGGTATTAAGTCAGATAAGAACTGTGAAGGTCATGGTTATGGGTTGTTGAATATTAAGGCGATTACACAAAAATATAACGGTGATTGCTCTATTGATACCGATAATAATCTGTTCAGAATATCGGTTATCATACCGATGGCGAAGTAAAACATACAACTCACGTCACAAAAGTATACAACTCGCGCTATTCGTATAGTCATTTTTGCTAGCACGTGTTATCCCTTTCTTAAGACTTAAGAGAGGGAATGCCGAATTGTGATACACAGATTATCGCTTAGGACTGCATATATATTGTTCAATCATCAATTGATAGATTTGGATGATATAGATTTTGCCGCATACTATTTTGAAAACGGCATCCTTAAAGTTATCGGTTGCATTTTGACGGTGATCATTGCAGTGATTACGGGTTCATTTCCCGGACTCATGATATTCTATGTTTTTTATTCAATGCTACGTAAGTATTCTGGTGGGTTTCATTGTAGTACTCAATTAAGGTGCCTCTTGTTATCAGCAATAACACTGTTTGCGATAGTAGCAGTAAAAACGGCTGCGTTTGATATTGTAAAGAATATTTGCGGGGGGGGTACTTATGTTATCTTCCTTAATAATACTGATATTTGGGACAGTTAATCATCCGAATCTTGATCTAAATGAACTTGAGTTGGCTCTCAACAAAAGAAAAGCTAGATTAGTAGTTACCTTTGAATTATCCGTTATCCTTTTGGCAATTCTGATGCATGTCAGAAGTGAATACGTTTTCTATATGTCTATGGGTATTACAGTCAATGCTATAAGCATGATTGTAGCTAAATTATCAGGACAGGAGGTGACGACTCATGAAGGAAAAGATTAAAGATGCTCTTAAGCAGCGCTTGAATCAGAAGATATACGGATTACCGCCGGAATGTCAGATATTCTTCTATCAGCCTAAGAGACCTAAGAAGTGATTGTCGTTAAAGTAATGAGGTGCGGACCGATGTGGTAAGTGATATGACAAACAGAAACACTAATAAATTCAATTTAAGGAGGAGTCTTTTATGATAAAGAGATTAATAGCTTTAGCAATTGCACTCACAATAGTGGCTTCGTTCTCTATGACCGCCTTTGCATACGAAGCAGATTGTTATATTTCCGGTGGTGGTTCCCAGGATTTGCATCAGCTCTATATGCCCGCCGGTAGTTATACTGGACGAGTCGGTGTAACTACATTTTCCCGTTCTGATTCCAGCTCATCACTTCAAGTAGTTCTATATGGTAAAGGGTTTACGGCCTGTCAAGGTACATTTTCATCAAGTAATTCTAGTGTTACCAATGGGTACACTCTTGGTGGATTAACTTTGATGCATTGTGGAGCAGAAGAGTACGGCTCTGGAACAGTTAATGCGAGAGTTACGTGGGATTATGCATATTGACCTGCAATAAAGAACTCCTGAAAAAGGTTAGAAAAATACAAGTAATCAACATCTGAATTAGTTATAAAACTGATTCAGATGTTGATATTTGAGGGCATATATAAAATGAAAGAAGTAAAGGACAACAGGATCATATGGAGCATAGTGATAATGACACTTGTGTTATTACTCACATCGTGTTCGCAGAATGATGAAGGAGTAAATAATAGAGTCATAAGAGATTCGTTTGCATATTCGTCTCGATCAATTGATATTTATGATAACGACACATACACGACTATATATAATGTGATATTTTACGAAGACAATTATTATGCAGTCGTTAATCATATCTCTGTGGATTCAGCATTATCAGAGACTTATTTATACTGTATAAGCGAAAGTGGAGAGATAACTAATGAGTTGCCTTTGAATCCTACTATCAATCCGTATGTTGCATCGGATATTATTGACGAAGAGCTTGTATATGTAACTTTCTCGGGACGGTTAGAAAAGATCGATTTAATCACGGGGGAAATCACTTATTCTAAATCGGTAGGTGATAATCTTTGTGGTGTGTTATCATGTGACAATGGTTATGTAGTATTGTCGATAGGTAAAATTGATAAGTATAATTCTGAAGATGTATGGATTGCATCTATAGAGAATCCGGATTGGCAGTTTTACAATGGGTACAGACCGTTTTATCAAGACGGTGATGCATACTATTTATTGGCTGATACAGGTTTTAAGTGGAAATACTACCGGTTGGATTTTGATAATTCAACTTCTGAGATTATTTATGATCCGTCTCAAGAAGAAACAGATTTATGGTATTGCAGTGGACCATATATCTTCGATGAGGAGGGAGAATACTGGTTTGATGCTGAAACATCTTGCAAGTATCAACTGGCGAAATGGAGTGACATGAACCTTCAGCCTCCACAGTGTAATGGCATGAATCCTAAGTACATTGGTATTAGTGATGAGATCTTTATTCAAGTGTATTCTTATTCCAATGGAATGTCACAATTAGTTGTTTATAATTATGATGAAGGTATAGATTATTCAGGGAGAACAATCATTACTGTTGGCGGTTATAATTGTAGAGATGATTTGGCATTGAATTGGTCAATATTTCGATATAACACTTCACAATCGGAATATAGGGTGGTTATAGAAGAATATAGTGATAATTTTGGTTGGGAAAATCCAGAAGAAGCAGCTTCTTCCAAGGCTGCTCTGATTGCATACTTTAATAACGGAAATGCTCCGGATATTTTTTACGGGAATGAATTTGATTATGATTCTTTTCAACAGAGCGGTGCCTTGTTGGATATAACACAATATATGTCTAATAGTTTTGCTCAGCGATTTGATGAGATAACACCTAACATTCGAGATTTGATGATAGATGATAATGGTAGTTGTTATATGATTTTTTCGGGGTATAAAATGGACGGATTCAGCAGTGTTTATGATGTTGATAGTAATCTATCAATTAGCGAGGCGGTTGAATATGCGGAAGAATATGGCGTTACACTATACCCGAATATATTGTCAACTGAGTTGGCCCAAGAAGCTATTCAGTTTTCCTTGGTTGATGGTGAGCTTAATGAAGAAGACGTTCATAATATACTGCAATATTCCGTTGAATATGGTCTATATGATTTGTCTTCAAGCACACAAATAACAACGTGGGAATCAGAGCTTAGTGATTACTTAATGTGCTATGCTGGATTTGGACTCGTATCAGTAACGGGTATGAACGATGTTTTGAGAAATATTAATGGTGATGATGAATTAGTATTCATTGGTTATCCTACTATTAATGGTTCTAGACATGTAATACAACCATTCGGTCAATTGGCAATTTCATCTGCGACTGCTTATCCTGAAGCGTGCACGCAATTGTTGTCTTATCTTCTTAGTGAGGAAATACAGGATATGAATAACTTCGGTTGTTTAATTCCGGTTAATGATATGTGTATGAGAAGAATGGTTGAATATGCTCAAGACCATTCATTAATTCCAGAAGAAGATTATCAATATTATCTGTATTTGAATTCGACAGATGAGGTGACAGACGAAGCAGCAGAAGAATTCTATTCATATATTGACAGTATAGATACAATAATGTTCTATGATAGGGGGTTAATTAACATAATAGATGATGAATTACAAACATATTATTTACAAGATAAACCAATCGAAGAAATAGCTGAGTCGTTATATTCGAGGCTTTCACTTTATTTAGCTGAATAGATCAAAGATGTACATTATATAGGACACACTCAGGATCTAGATTACTATGAAATGAGTAGTTTGTGGATGTTGACAAAGATGGAGGAACTTGATGTTGTTAGTTTGTGATTTGTTTTGTGTTAGTTCAATACTAGTAGCTTTTTTCTTTTCTGCATGCTGAGCAGATAAAGAAAAATACAGCAAACAGCTTAATCTGTTTGACTTTTTATAGGAGATAAGAATGTCATTAGATTTGATTAACAAGATTATTGTAGCGATGAACGAAGGAGAACAGTGGCGTGCTCATCTGCTTTGTTATTCGCACTCAAAAAGGAATGGCACCATATATAACTGCAGGAGAATTGAACTGGAGTCTGCGGATAGGATGCAACAATTGATCCATGATATTTCTAATGGCTTGATTGCTAATGGAATAGGAAAACTTGGAAAATACACAGATGTACGTGAATATGATGGAACTTGTAATGCTTTGACGATATATAAAATCAGTGAAAACAATAATGATATAGTTGTTGACCTGGATTATTTGTTTGAAAGCATCGCTAACTCTGATACAGAGGTTAATCCGTTGGAAATCAAGGCACAAGCATATATTATTTGCGGAACAATTACTGTGGATGAAGTAGAGCATAGAGTTAAGCTTGTCTCGATGAATACGCCAATAACAACATTGAAAAACAAGTTTTTATGTAAAAATGGGAAGTTTAGAGAAATCACAGAAAGAGTACTTAATCTTCGAACAACGATTAACGTTATAATTTATGATAGAACAGTATATCTGTTGGATATGTCAGGAGAATCGCTGTTTAATCTGGAACGTGCATACAAGAGAAAGTGTAATGAAGTTGTAAATGAAATAGAAAGTATGAATATTATCTCCAATAAAGAAATGTTTCGTGATGTTGCTACTACCGGGCATAATCCAAGAATGTTTGTAGCCTTCAGTCAATCTAAACTAAAGCTGCTGTCTAACAGAATTGGTAGAGAACGAGCAGCAAAGTATTTCAAGATACCTCTTACCAATAATGATTTATTCGTCACTGATAATAAAAGGAATGCAGATAGATTGGTA
Organism: uncultured Lachnospiraceae bacterium; assembly: GCA_947168155.1. Classification (GTDB taxonomy): domain Bacteria; phylum Bacillota; class Clostridia; order Lachnospirales; family Lachnospiraceae; genus Eubacterium_Q. Next base: position 21,008 of record CAMVKW010000045.1, read on the forward strand.
AGGGTTCTTTGTAATAAAGCTATGTGGGATGTATTAGAAGAAGTGCCGGTAGAGGTCGATGGTTCTAAAAACTGGTCATAATGAGGAGAAAGGATTTGTCGAAGTTATTTTCTTGGAGTATGTACTTTCTATCATTTATTCCTTTGTGGATTATTGTATTGTTAGTCGATGTAAAGAGTTTGTTGGAAGGTACAGACCACAAGTATACGGAAATCATGAGTATTGTTATAATTCCATGTGGCGTGTTTTTTTCGATGATTATACAAAAAAAAGAGTTCGGAATTAGAGATGGGGTTTCCGATAAGTATATTATACTAGGAGCGGAAGAGTGTAAAACAATGACTACAGACTATTTGATCGCTAATGTTATACCTCTGATTGCTTTTGATTTTGCTCAATGGTATGAGGTATTGAAATTTATTATTATATTTCTAGTGATAGGATGTCTTTGTATTACACATAACATATTTAACGTAAATATATTAATGGCGCTAATGAAATACAAACAATATGATTGTAGGCTAGTAAATGAAGACAATATTGAGATTAGCAGAAGAGTGATCAGTAAGAATGCATTAACGATGAAGAAGGGGAATTGGATAAGCGTTAGACAGATTAACAATGAGTATTACTTAGAATGATTACAGCGTTTAATTGTACATTTTGAAAGCGCGTGATCACAATTGTGTATGAATCGATATTATCAGTCTAGTATATTATAATGATTAACGGATAATAGCAGATTATCATATACTCAGAGAATAAATGTATGAGAAGATTATC
>CAMVKW010000046.1:0-19640 GCA_947168155.1 uncultured Lachnospiraceae bacterium
GTAGCCTGTCTCTGTGAATCTGTGAAGTAAGCAGGAACTGTGATAACAGCCTCTGTTACCTTCTCTCCAAGATATGCCTCAGCATCAGCTTTAAGCTTCTGAAGAGTCATAGCTGAAATCTCTTCTGGAGAGTATTTCTTGTCATCAATCTCTACCTTATAATCTGAACCCATATGTCTCTTAATAGATGAGATTGTCTTATCTGCATTTGTAACAGCCTGACGCTTAGCAGCATCTCCGACAACTCTTTCACCAGACTTAAGGAAAGCTACTACAGATGGTGTAGTACGTGATCCTTCAGCGTTAGTAATAACTACTGGCTTACCACCTTCCATAACGGCAACACATGAGTTTGTTGTACCTAAGTCAATTCCTATAATTTTTCCCATTTTTATATATTCCTCCTAAAATAATTAATGTTTTTAATTAGTTAACAACCTTGACCATTGCATGTCTAAGTACGTTTTCTTTATACATGTAACCCTTCTGCATCTCTTCAACTATGAGATTCTCACCCTGCTCAGCATCCTCTTCATGGATAACTGCATTGTGATATGTTGGGTCAAACTCTTTACCAACAGCATTCATTGGAACAACTCCTATTTCTTCCAGAGTATCCATAAGCTGTTTATAAATCTTCTCAACACCTTCTGTGAAAGCATTTTTATCTTCATCAGTTACTGAATCAAGAGCTCTCTCTAAGTTATCAATAACTGGAAGTATTTTCTCAAGAGCATCCATTGCACCTCTGTCTGCCATCTCAGCGTTTTCTCTCTCATTACGAGAGCGCATATTGTCAAACTCAGTAAGGAGTCTTGTGTATTTCTCTTTATTTCCCTCTGCAAGCTCTTTAGCAGCCTCAAGCTCAGCTTGAATTTGTTTGCTACCTCTACGGTTCTTCTTTGGAACTGGCTTTGGTCTCTTTTCCTCAGCCTCTTCAGGTCCGTATGTGATAACTTCATCAACCTTAACTGCTGTTCCAGGACTTTCAGCACCTTCGTTAACCTTTATCTTCTGTTCTGTAGGTGTTGCTTCGCCTGCCTTTTCTTCTTTGAGGTTCTTAAGCTTTTCATTCATATTTTTCTTGGCCATTAATCTTCACCTCTTTCGTTATTTCGAAATATATTGTCCAGTTCATCAGTAAGACTTTTCAGAGTACTAACTACCTTTTTATAGTCCATTCTCTTTGGACCTATGATACCAATTGTACCCTTGGCACCTTCTGGCAACTGGTAAGTCGAAGTAATGATAGAACAATCCTTCATGTTTTGTACTGGAGCCTCATCGCCGATGTATATCTGAATACTGTGGTCTGAGTCCTCCGATTTGAGAGTCTCATCAGCCAGCTCATTCAGACCCGTCTGTTCCTCAAAAGTTTCCAGTAAAGCTGTGGCTTTCTCAACATCTCCCAATTCTTGATACTTAAGAATGTTAGATGCACCACTTGTATAAATCTTCATTTCCTCGGCTTCTTTAGCGGCGTCGACGATACCTTCGAAAATTTTTTCTAAAATATCAGCGTAATCACCTGCTTGAGCTTTCATTGTCTGCATAAGTTCAATGTTAATCTGATCTACAGACATACCTTGGAGAAATGTATTCAGCAAGATATTAAACTTCAGCACTTCTTCGTTACTCAGTGCTCTGGAAACCTTAATCAGCTTATTCTTGGCTACGTTATTTCCTACTACAATGACTGCTACAAGCTTTTCTTCATCAACCTGCGAAAGCTGAATGAACTTAACTTGCTTATTCATTAGCATTGGAGATGTAACCATAGCTGCATACTGTGTATTGTATGCGAGAACCTTGGCAACCTTCATAAGAAGATTTTCAAGTTTATCTACTCTTTCAAGCAGTACACCGTGTTCCTTCTCCGTTTCTTCCTTCTCGGACATTACCGTGTCTACATAGAATCTGTAGCCTTTATCGGTAGGAATACGTCCTGCGGAAGTATGCGGTTGAACTATGTATCCGAGTTCCTCCAAGTCTGACATCTCATTTCGTATTGTTGCCGAACTAAGATTCAGATCAGAAAGCTTTGAAATAGTTCTGGAACCTACAGGCTCTCCCGTTTCCAGATAATTGGAAATGATTACTTTGAGGATGGTCTGTTTCCTGGCATCAAGATCATACTCTAAATCCTGATTCATATGATCACCATCCTTATTTAGTTTTTGTTAGCACTCAATAAAGCGGAGTGCTAATCACTTCTATAAATGTACACCTATACCACCCTTATGTCAAGGCAAATTGTTATATTTTTCTATGTTTTTTTATTATTTTTCACATAAAAAGGAGCTCGTAATTAACACGAACTCCTTATACTTAAAATATTAAATTTAGATACAACTTTTCATTTCACTACAGTAAAAATTTTACACTATTTGTCAAGTATGAAGTCGGCCAAAATATAGTTGCTGACATCTAGACCCTTATCAGTCAGTCTTATACGATTGTCATCAACTATCATAAATCCCTGATCGCTATACTTGTTGATTGGCTCACCATAAACCTCGAATACATCTTTCTTGAACCTCTCCTGGAACTCTTTGCGACTTATACCAGCCGTCATGCGAAGGCCAAGATACATAAACTCTTCCATCCGGGAATCTACATATATCGTCTGCACATCCTCGCGAAGGATTGCAGATGCTGAATCATAAAGACGCACTCTGTCAGTGTCCTTTGTAAGTTCATCTCGCACATCCTCACAAATCTCAATGTAATTGTCGATGTTCTTTATATTCGTATATCGTTCGCCCTTAAAATAAGATGCGGCTCCTATACCAAATCCAATATACTGCCCGCCAGTCCAGTAAACCGTATTATGACGACTCTCAAAACCAGGCTTGGCATAATTCGAAATCTCGTAACGATTATATCCTGAAGCACTAAGTACCTTCTTTGTCATAGCATACATATTCCTGTCAGCATTCTCATCAGGAAGCATCGTCAGAAGGTCTTCTCTCTTACTTAGCATCGTTCCCTCTTCAACCTGAAGGGAATAAACGGAAATGTGCTCCGGCCCGAGCTCAGTCACTCTGGTAAGAGTATCCACTAAAGTATGCATATCCTGCCCTGGAAGCCCGCTCATAACATCAACGCTTATATTTTCAAAGCCGGCACGCCTTGCAGCATCAAAGCCATCAAGGAATTCATCGTATGTATGAATTCGGCCAAGCAGACGCAGAATCTCATCATCCGCCGATTGAAGCCCCATAGAAAGACGGTTAATTCCATGATTTCTATATGCAATCATATCCATATATTTAATTGTACCCGGATTAACCTCAATCGTGATCTCTGCAAAACGATCAACCTTGAAGATGTGATTGATGGTATCCAGAACACTGTCGATCAAAGCCTCATCCAGAACAGATGGCGTTCCACCACCAATATAGATGGTCTTAACGCTGTATCTGTCAGCATACGGCTTGTACATACGAATCTCACTCATAAGAGCATTCACGTACTGAATCTTCTTTGTATTCGTCTCATTATCAAACGAAAGAAAATCACAATACATGCACTTATGCTTACAAAACGGAATATGTACATATATACTAAGCGGTTTTTTCATATTAATTCTCCAAATAAGATATCTGGTAGTTTAGTCTTCGTCATCAAGTTTGAGAACTGCCATGAAGGCCTGCTGTGGAACGTCCACAGAGCCAACCTGACGCATTCTCTTCTTTCCTTCTTTCTGTTTCTCAAGCAGCTTCTTCTTACGTGTGATATCACCACCGTAGCATTTAGCAAGCACATCCTTGCGGAGAGCCTTAATTGTCTCACGGGCAATAACCTTGCTACCAATAGCTGCCTGAATAGGAATCTCAAAGAGCTGGCGAGGAATTTCTTTCTTGAGCTTCTCGCACATCTTTCTACCACGTTCATAAGCAGAATCCTTGAAAACAATAAATGAAAGCGCATCAATTCCTTCTCTATTAATAAGGATATCCAGCTTAACAAGACTCGACTTTGCATATCCTTTAAGTTCATAATCAAACGAAGCATATCCGCGAGATCTAGATTTAAGAGCATCAAAGAAATCGTAAATGATCTCATTCAGAGGCATCTCGTATTTAAGAAGAACACGTGTCTCCTCTAGATATTCCATACTCTTGTAAATACCACGCCTCTCCTGGCAAAGCTTCATAATAGCACCAGTGTACTCGGCAGATGTCATTATCTCCGCATCAACCATTGGCTCTTCCATGTAATCAATCTCAGAAGGATCAGGCAAGTTAGATGGATTCGTAAGCTCGATTACTTCTCCATCTGTCTTGTGAACCTTATAAATAACAGAAGGAGCCGTTGTGATGATATCCAGATTGTACTCACGTTGAAGTCTCTCCTGAATTACCTCAAGATGAAGCAGTCCAAGGAAACCGCATCTGAAACCAAAACCAAGTGCAATACTTGTTTCAGGCTCATAAGAAAGAGATGCATCATTCAGCTGCAATTTCTCTAAAGCATCTTTAAGCTCCTGATACTTTGCGCCATCCTCTGGATAAATACCACAATAAACCATTGGGCGAGCCTTCTTATAACCAGGAAGCGCCTCATCACACATATTGTTTGCATCTGTTACTGTATCTCCAACTTCTGTATCACGAACATTCTTAAGAGAAGCTGTGATATATCCAACCATACCGGCACTAATCTCTTCCTGAGGAATAAACTGACCAGCACCGAAAATACCAACTTCAACAACCTCTGCCTCAGCTCCAGTCTCCATCATATGAATACGTGAGCCACGTTTAACGAAGCCGTCGAATACTCGGCAGAAAATTATAACACCCTTATAAGAGTCATATAAACTATCGAAAATAAGAGCCTTGAAAGGCTTATCATTATCACCGTTAGGTGCAGGAACCTTCTCAACAATCGCCTCAAGAACCTCTTCACAATTAAGTCCGTTCTTTGCAGAAATCTGAGGAGCATCCTCTGCAACGATGCCGATTACATCTTCTATCTCAGTAATAACACGCTGAGGATCTGCCGATGGAAGGTCTATTTTATTGATAACTGGGAAAACTTCGAGATTGTGGTCGATGGCCATATAAACATTGGCGAGGGTTTGAGCCTCAACGCCCTGAGCTGCATCTACCACGAGAACCGCACCTTCACAAGCTGCAAGCGCACGAGAAACTTCATAATTAAAATCAACATGGCCCGGAGTATCAATAAGATTGAGAATGTACTCCTCACCATCTTTTGCCTTATAAATAATACGGACTGCCTGAGACTTGATGGTAATACCCCTCTCACGCTCAATATCCATATTATCAAGAACCTGCTCCTGCATTTCACGCTCAGTCAACGTTCCCGTCATTTCAATGATACGGTCCGCCAAAGTAGACTTACCATGATCAATATGCGCGATAATACAGAAATTTCTAATTTTACTCTGATCTAAATGTGACATAACTTTTCCTTTTTATTGTGACTTCTTTTGAGGGATTGGGATTTCGGCCAAGATGATGGCCACGAACATTATAACACAACCAATAACTTCATCGGTAGATAATTTCTGTCCCAAAATAACAAATCCTGAAAGTGCAGAAACAACCGATTCTAAACTTAATATAAGTGAAGCAACAGTTGGATTAACGTCCTTCTGACCAACTATCTGTAATGTATATGCAACGCCGCACGCCATAAAGCCCGAATAACAAAGCGCAGGCAAAGCCGCCCTTATCAAATCAAGGCTTGGTGCCATATTATAATGCACCACATCAAACGGATAAACAAAGAATGCACTAACAAAAGCTGCTGTCAGAAATTGAGTGCTAGATACTACAACTCCGTCCACTCCCTTCTCGTTTGCATTATCTACATATAATATATGAAAAGAAAATATAATTGCGCATATAAGAAGCTGAATATCTGAACTTTCAAAAACAAATGAATTCCCACGTCCGATACACAGGAAATAAAGTCCGATAAGTGCTAGAAATACAGAAATCCATATAAGCCAAGATGTCTTGCGTTTAAGAAAAATACCAAGTATAGGAACGATTATGATGTAAAGCGCTGTCATAAATCCCGCCTTACCAGTAGATGCCTTCAGCATAGCCATTTGCTGGAAATTACTTGCAGCACAAAGAATAAAGCCGCATCCTATACCATACTTGATCGACTTCTTAATATCCTCATTCTTAACGCCTCTCTTTGTATTAATCTTCCTTATGATACAAATAACAGGTATCAGAAAAAGACCACCGATAGTATATCTCAAAACACTAAAACTAAATGGACCAATATATTCCATTCCCGCCGCTTGAGCAACAAACGCTGTACCCCAGATAAATGCAGTCAAAAACAGCAGAAATGAATTTCTTAATGAATTATTTTTTACACCAATTTCTTCCTTAGACATAACGTTAATAATCTAACCGAGTTCAACATAAAAATCAAGAACAATGATTAATCACAATGATAATTTATAGCATCATCAAATAATTGTTCAAATCTATCCTGATATTCAGGAGCTATTGAAATGCCATCGAAACTTTCACCATTTGTATAATAATACTTACTCAATGCTTCTATAGTACCCTGCATATCAAGAATTGATTCATTAGCCATAGCATCTGATATAGTCCTGTTAAAATCAGTAAACTTTAATCCATCCTTTTCCTTAACATTATATGGACTAACATGATTACCAATAACTACAACACCATTATAATTTGACGCCTTATCATCACCATATAACCAAACAATATATTCATCACTTCGTCCACCAAAATTCCCCTGACACATAAGGGCCTCATCCAACGCAAAAACAACATCATCACCTATGCATTCATGAATTGCCTTAAGCCATGATAAAGAGCCTACATAGTCACTTCTCTTTGGCAGATCCTTTTTGCTAGCATCATACTTTGGCAACGAAGATGCCTTCTTATTTACAAGATCATCCTTAATTCTATACTTAAGAAGTTCTAAAATGTATTCAGGTGGCTTACGCACTCCACTCTCCCAGTTTTGAATTGTTCTGAAAGGTATATTGTATCTCTTTGCAAATTCACTTTGCGTATCGCCTAACCTATTTCTTAATTCTCGAATATTAATTTCATTTTCCATATTCTTCACCTCAAAACAATAATACACCCATTGGGTGTATTTATCAAGTCTTTTATAAAATAAGTCAACGAGACCCGGTCCCGTTGACTCCAAGATCTGTCCCTACCGACTGGTAGTTCTGTCCCTGGTGACTTAAAAAAGATCCTGCCAGAGTGATCTGGCAAGACCTTTTTAATCATGTTATTTATGCTTGTCTCTTTTTACGACATTTAATAATAAATAATGCTGCAATACAAACACCTGAAAGTATCATAACTATTATAACTGGGATAAATGGTACTGTATCTCCTGTCTTTGCAGTAGATTTGCTTGGTGTTGAATTTGCTGAACCTGAAGCATCAGGAGGAGTAACTTTTGTATCCTTCTTCTCTGGATCTTTTGGTGTAGATGAACTATCATCACCACCTGTTTTCTCAGGATCTTTTGGATCATCAGGCTTGTCAGGTGACTTTGGATCATTTACAGGATTCTTAACCTCATCAAGTGAGTAAGCGTTATCATTGCCAACTTGTACTGTAGCTGTAGATCCACCATTTATAACTTCACCAGGACCACCATTAGACTTGCATGCACCCTCAAGTACTTTAACTGTAAGAGTTACATATCCTTTATCTCCAGGATTTCTATCCTTCAGAACCCAATTAACTGTATGAGTACCTGAGTCGTAATTAACTGTATCTCCACTCTCACAAGATGCCTCAACATATTCAACATTTGCATCAAGCTTATCGCTTATCTTTATGTCGCAAACACCTGTTTGATAGTTCTCATAATCGATACGGTAAGTGATTTTATCTCCAACTTCAACTGCGCCAAGTTCACCTTTTCCTTGATATGGGCTTATTTCAGTCTTTTCAGATGTTTTCGGCACAGGATTAACAACTTCCTCTAATGCATACGGACTATCATTACCTACTTGTACAATAGCAAAAGATCTTCCTGTGCTACCCATTCCATTTACAACATATCCAGGACCACCTTTTGATTTAAGTGCATCTTCTTTTACTTTTACTGTAAGAGTTACTTTACCAGATGTATTAGCAGTTATATTATCTAAACTCCATATTACTACATGACTACTAGAATTATAAGATCCATTATTTGATGATGATACATAAGTAACATTATCATCTAATTTATCAATAATCTCTATTTTTTGAGCTGTTGATTTATAGTTCTTGTAATCAATTTCATAAGTTATAGTATCATCTACATTAACACCACCAAGGTTTCCTGTACCATTATATGGAGTAATCTCTTTCTTTGTTGGAGGTTCAGGAACTGGATTTTCAACTGTATTTGTTGACTGAGGAGGGTCATAATTTATTCTAACGGTAGTTGATGAACCTCCATTAACAACTTTTCCAGGTCCACCATTAGATTTTAAAGCATTATCTTTAACAGATACTATCAATGTAACATAACCTGTTGCACCTGCAGCAACATTACTAATAGTCCAATTAACTTTTCCATTTTGGTATACTCCACCATCAGGAGCAGAATAGAAATCAACATTACTATCCAATTCATCCTCTATATATACAGTAGATGGAGTTGTATTATAATTTTTATAGTTTATACGATAAGTTATTTTTTCCCCAACTTGAACACCACCAAGAGTTCCACTTCCTCTATAAGGATAAATCTCTTCCTTTGTAGGTGGATCAACCTTCTCATATACATTACGTACATAAAACTCAAGGAATCCATTAAACTCATTTCCGTAAGTTCCAACTACTTCTGGCATACTAGAGTAATCGCTATCTGATTTAGTATAGTCTTTACTATAATGAGTTTTTCCGTTATTAGAATCGTTCTCTCTCCAAACATATTCAGTTTCAATATATGTTTTCTTATAAACCCAAATTTGATCATTAACATCAACTATGGTGTTTGGAACTTTTTCTTTATCTTCTTTTACATATATCATACCTTCAGGGATATTTGGTCCATACTCATAAACCAACGCAGTTCCCTTATCAGTAGGATCATTTGATATTACCGTATCTTTATCATTTAACCAACTATATGATGTTAAATTAGGATCTGTACCATTATATCCATCAACATTCATTCCTATTACACTATTAGAATCATCTTGAGGATATGAATATACCCCAACTGGGATGGTAACATTATTCTTTGGAATGATAGGTTCATCATTGGTACTAATAAGTTTATTTTCAATTTCGATAGCATATGGTTTAAGAATTTTTGATGATTGACCCTTTAATACAAAATCCATTCCTGTATAACCATATGGATGAATAGCTCCACTTTGCCATTCTTCTTCGTATGTTTTTTTATCTTCCCTCTCTCCACCAGGATAGTATTTAGCCTGTTTTAATGGTGGACACTCATTATCTTGGTCAAAGTAATCAAAAGATCGTTCAACAGTAACGTCAGTTTCTGCATAAAGCTTATTACCATGCATATCATACAAGTACTGATCAGGATCATCTTCACTCGTCGGAGTATAATTTGGTCTTATGTAATAAAACTTCGCATTTGGCTCAACAGCTTTAACAGTATATAAAATCTTATTGTCTAATCTATCTTTACAAACTGTTGTGCTATTAGGGTCATCAGTAACTGGAGCAATATTAGCAACCTTGAAAATACCCTCAATACGAACTTGAGGTGTACTCAATTCAGTTTCCGCATTAGCAGAGAAACCTGTAACATAAAATGCATCATTAATTTCTGCACCTGCAGAACCATCAGCATTTTTAACATGAGCAGATAATTCTGCACTTCTTAAATGTTCCTGACTAACATGTACTTCCTGAGTGACATTAAGACTATATCCTTTTGGATAATCAGCTTTTGTTATAGTTAATACAGGGTTATGATTTGAATCATAATATGTACCATATGCAATCGGGATTGTCGCACTGATTTTATCTGATATAGATATATCAATATGATTCACAACATGATTACGTGAAAAATCAGCATATGGCGAAAGCTCATCCTCATCTTTTAAACTTGATTTAGCAAAATAAAACTTTACTCCATCATCACTATTAGCAACATTTCCCTTTAAAACATTATTAGCCGCATCTATAGAGAGGAATTTACCTGTTGAAGCAGATTTTATTTCCCCATCAACGTATTCAATAGTGGCAACTTCTGGATAATTGTCATATTTTACGTGTCCATCCTCGTAAACTACTGATTTCCAATCATCTTTAATATATTCAGGAACAGAGTCTAATAAACCATTATCATTATCAGGATAAATAGAAGTATAGGAAAAAACAGTTGCATATTTATCATTTTTATCATACGCAAAACCATCAGAAGCATATCTTAGATAATCATTTTGTCCTATCTTTGTATACTTCCACATAAATGAGGTTTTCTCAGTAACTTCAGTAACATTTCCACTACCATCAATAGCATAATCTGATGACGATAATTCTTTTAATGAACCATCATTTTGTACTGTATAAACTTTATTGTTATAAGTAGCTACAAGAACATAATCATGTCCTTTGTTCGAAGATTCAGGATTTACAACAATTGTAGATGTAATCGAAAAACTCTCCTGATCATAACTAATCTCGCTCGCATCTTTACTCAGCTGGACATCATTAATAACCTCAGTTCCCTCATCACCAAAATGAACAATATTCATCTCGGCGCCATCAGGAATCTCAGGTGCTTCATCATAATCAATTTTTACTTCAACTGGGGATTCTGGCTCAACTTTCTCGCCATTGTAAAGAATCTCGATATCAAAAAATCTCGCAAAGGAAATGTCATCCGTGCTTTCCTCTCCAAGTTCTTTTGCTGCATCCGACAGGTATGCATAGTATTCGATAGAGCCCTCTTCAAGCTCGCGTGCAGATAATGAAAGCTCATCCTTTGGATAAGGTAAGCTCTCTGATGTAGCATTAACCGTTATGCTGCAACCACTCTCACGCAAATCAGCATAAAGCGTTCTAATGCCATCATCTTCTTCTTCAACTTCTTCAGCCTCTGCCTCTCCCTCTACATCAGCCTCAGAGTTGATGGTTGCATCTTCGCTACTTGCCATCTCAATCGCATCACCACTAGTCGCATCTTCACTTATCTCAGACGCAAAAACCATACTATAATTCTCAGGAATTACAGTAGTGAATACAAAAGATAGCGCGACAACAAATGCAATCAACCTCTTGTTTCTTCTTAGGAAATTTTTCATTTAGTTTTCCCCTCTCTCATAGTGTATATAAAACTAAATCTCCCCAAATAAAAACACTTTAACATTCACTATTGACCCTATGAATTAGTATGTACATATAAAACCAGCATACTAACATACACACTAATATATTAAAAAAATGGCTACTTTTCAAGGAAACAACCTTTAAAAATAGCCATGTTCGTAATATATCCAACAAAATGAATAAAAAAATCCAAGTTTATTTCAAAATCTGAAAATATTCTAGAAATAATCACCGTACTTATTAAGCGCATACAGTGCAAGCGCAAATGCAAGACCAATCAGTACATCTGAATCAGAATCAAAGTCCATAATGTAAGTATCACACATATTCAGTGCCTGTCCTGGAATCAGGTAGCTTTCATTTCGAACAGTCATCAGAGGAAGTGAACCTCTGTAAAGAACATATCTCCATGAAACACCATCACCCTCAACTTCCCAGTCCTCATCATAATCGATTATATATCTCTGAAGACGGGACATTGTATCACGCTCAACTGTTCCGAACTTATCACGAGCGGCGAATTCAAAGTAAGAACCACCTCTGGAAACCTTCTCCTGAACGTATGCACACTCATTAATGGTCTCAGCCAAAAATATCTTAATTCGGTGACCTGTTGCAATAAAGTCATCCTTTGTATAATAAACCTCTTTACCCCTCTCGTTGAAGACCTTAACTGAATCGTAATCCTCAAGATCCTGGGCCTTAATAAATAGTTTTGCCATGTATCCATTCCCCTAATAACAAGTATTGTGGCACCTCAAATAACCACTTACTTATTATACTCAAAATGGCCTACAAAAACAACATCAAATCACTTACAAAAGTATCACAAAATTGCATTTAACTTCTTAAAGCTTAGGGCCACCCCCCTGCATAACTTTATTATATTCCTTATACATTTGCTGCTTTTGCGCATGTGCCTTCTCAGCATCTGCAAAGCTATTAAGAATCTTCTTACCGTTATTTCTATCATTTAAAATGCCATCTATAATATTATCCATGGCCTTCTGACTATCATCCTTAAGTGCAGTCTTATTTTTAAATGACTCAGCTAAAATACGTGATGTAAAATGCTTTTCTACATGTTGTTTAAAACGTTTTTCAAGATCATCTGAAGATGCAAGCGTGATTCTAAGCTTATCATTCTTAGGATCTGCTAATAATTTATTTACATACAAATCAGCGAGATTTCGTCCTAATGCATTTGAAATAGGTATATTCTGGCCATTTTGCAATCCTGTATCTTTAACATACTCTTTTTCGCTACCACCATATTGTGTTTTGATAGACTCAAGCATGTTCTCAGAATCCATTCTCAGTTCATCAGCTGACTTTTCTATTTTTCCATAACTTAAATGGAAATTATCAGAATTCTTTACAGCATCCTTAAACACTTTATTTGATGAAAGTTCTTTAACTGTTCTTTCCATATTTTTTCCAGAAAGACTATTTTGCATTTCTCTTAATTTTTCAGATGTTGCCTTACCACTTTTGATCTCATGAAGACATTTTCTGGTAATATACATCTTTGCAGCTTCTTCCATATTTTTAGGCTTAGAATATGTAAATGACTCAAGATCTTTTGGTTCATATCCAGTGAGTTTAACAAGCTTTTGCTCTAATAATGCTTTATCATTATTAGTTCTGGTTTTTTCAGCATTCTTCACAGCCTCATTTGTTATATCAGGAAGATTAATATCGTTACGATAAGCATATTGAGATGTATACTCTTTCACGTCATTAACGCCCATTCTCGAAATAGTATCAGAATTAAGTCCCAATTGCTTTTCTGTAATATCAGTCATATCAAATAATATTTTATCAAATGATTCCTGATATTTATTAAGCCTAAAAGTACAGTCATTAGAAAGATTAAGACGATTAATACCATTTTCTGTCTTTGGTCCACCCATAATACCTTTAGTCTTTAAGCGACCATAAATCATATTCTTTTTAGTTATATCTTTTAAAACCTGCTGTAATTCGCCAACCTGTAAATCTTCCTTGCTAAGACTCTTAATACCCTGATTAATCTGATTAACCATATTCTGGTATTCAGTCGAACCTTCAGGCTTTTCACCCTCAGCAAAATTAGCAAGTGGATTTTCCTGAGTATTTGCAAACTGAAGCTGCATCTCAGTTAAATCAGCAAGAATTAAATTCTTTAACTCAACAAGCTCAGCAGCCATACCATAAGCTTTTCTAATTTCAGGCGCATTTTCAGGTTCCCTAGGAGCACTGCCTTTAAAATAGGAAGTTCCATCTTCTTCGATTATTTGAACATGACTATGGAATACTGAATCATCATCAAATCCATAATGAATTTCTTCCACATCGTTGTCTAATCTCTCAACCTCATCTCCATCTATTCTCACGCTTTCATCATCATAATATCTCTCGTTTTCATCGACATCTATAATATTATTCTGAGGCTGGAAATTTTCAACTTTTTTTCCTTTTTTCTTATCACGTTCATCCTTAATATTATTAAGTTCATTCTGAGAAGGACCATTCATAGATATTTCCATTAATTCGTCCAAATCATTAAAAGATGCCTGCCCAGACATAGCAAAATTCATGAGCTTATTATTAAGTGATGACATCTCTTGCAAACGATTACCCTGACTCCAGCCACGACCTTCATCATCATAGATGTCATTCAGAATGTCATCTGCAGCTCCATCATGCTCATCGGAAATCTTATAAAAGCAGCTAAAATACTTTTCTTCCTTTTCGTTAGTAACCCAACCGTTATCTTTACATTTTTCAATAAAGTCTTCTAAGGTATGCTTACTTGTAAAATCGCTCATAATGCGTCTCCCTTTAAATTTGCAGTTTTTTCAGCATTCTGCATATTCTTTGACATCTTGTTTTCTCTCTCATATCGCTTTTCTACTTCTGCGAATCCATTAATCAATCTCTTATTAAGGTCTTTTGTGTTAAGTATTTCCTTTGCAGGACTAAAATCCTCCATCACATCCTTAATCTTAGAAAAATGTTCTTTTGATATTCTTTTTACTTCTCTTATCGCATAATTATATAAAAACGTATTAAGTAATTTTTCTTTATCTGGTTGCAATGCAAGAGCAAACCTAAGAAGTTTATTTTGAGGATCCGATAGGATTCTAGCTGCAAAAACCTCAGCAAGATTTTTACTACATATTTGCATTCTATCAAGTCCTTCATTTTCTCCGATTCTAAGGTTCTCATCTACATAGTTTTCAACACCACCATATTCCCTCTTCATTTTATTAATATCATTAAGAGCATCTACTCTATACTGTTCAGCCCTATCTTCAATTTGACTATACTTGGTATAAAAATCCTTAGATTTGTTAAATACATCCTTGAACAATTTATTATTAGCAAGAGCCGTTGTATTCTTATCCAACTCATTACCAGAAATCATTTCCTGCATATCTCTTACTTCTTCAGAGGATACCAAAGGTTTCTGAGTAAGAGCAATACATCTTCTGATAATATACTGCCTAGCTGCCTCTCGGACATTTTTGGGCTTTGGAAATTTATATGTAAGAGGATTAAAATTCACAACCCCTAGAACATTCTCAACCTTAGTTAAAAGTGTTTTCTTATCAATTTCAGTTCTGGTTGACTTTGCACTAAATACAGCCAAATTCTTAGTATCACCAATGTTTACATCTTTAAATTGCTTTTCTAATGCATCCTTTTTAGATGTAATCTTCTCGTTTATTTCTGAAAACTTTAATTTATTTAAATTATCAGCCTCGCCTTCAAGTACTTTATCAGCTACCGGCTTAAACTTTTCTTTAAAGGATTTCTCAAAGACTCCATTATAACTAGCCAATTTATTACCTATATTAAAGGCTATATTATCTCTGGCTATTCCATTATCAGTTGTAGGTCCACCGAAAATACCTTTATGTTTCTCGGTATGATAAGTCATTGCTTTATCTAAAACAATTGAAGTTTGTACGCTTATATCTTCAATAGTAGCATCCTTACTTTCTAGCTTTTCAATGGCATTCTGAAGAGCCTTTGTCATTTCGCGGTACTCACTTGAGCCTTCAGGGTGATCCTTATCCACAAAATTAGCAAGCTGATTAGCTTGTGTAAGTGCCAGTTCAGCTCTGTAGTTTCTAAGGTCCGCTAAAATAACATCCTTAAGAGCAACTAGTTCATTAAAGCTATATGTAACTTGACGCATATTAGAAACTCTATCGTTCTTTATTTTGATCATCATTTCGTCAAGTTTTTTGTCAGAACTTTTAGACTTTATTTTAATATCATCCAGTGCATCAAATCTATACTTCTTTTTCGCAGAATTATATTCCTGTTCACTTAGCTGAGCTTTTGCTTTAGCCTGGTTAAACTTTTTTTGCCCAGGAGAAATATTCTTTTTCTTATCTTCTTTCAGCTCTTTCGCTGCATTTTCCTTAGCTAGAGCCTCATATTTCTTCATAGCCTTAAGAAGAATGGCATTAATACCAACTTCATTTAATTCCTTTAACATACCGGCTTCTTTTGGGTTGTTTAAATATCTTTTATTTATGTCATTATAAAAAGCTCTTACAGCAGATAATTTTTCAGAAGCTAAATTATCATCAACTGTATATGACATAAATCTTTGATATGCCGCATCATCTAAAGCTTCAATCTCATATTCATCGCCATCAAAAAACAGCAAATGTTCATATAAAGCCTCAAGTACTTCATTATCATCAACTGACCAGCCCTGCTTATAAGCCTTATCCATAAAATCCTTATGGAAAGCATCTCGCTTCTTAATCTGTTCTTCTCTTGTATTTTTAGCCTCGTCTATTTCTTCCTGGGTAGGATCAGAAAGTTCATAAATATTGATTACATTATAATCGTCCTGATCAATCTTATTAGTCTTCAATAACTCATCAAGAGAATTTTTTACAAACTGAATGCCATCTTTATGTTTCTTCTCATCCCAAACCTGATTAGTCATAAGATAATTAAGTATATTATCATATTCCTTCATTTGAGGACCATAAGAGCGAGTATAAATCTCATCAAAGAAATATTTATCATCTTCGCCAATGCACCAGCCATTATCTTGTATTTTCTCAAGAAATGTTTTTTTTGAGTATTTTTTTACAAAATCTCCCATAATAGTAACCTCTTAACCAAATAATCTTTAATTAATTTTAATTTGGTTCATTTCTTTATTAGCCTGAGGAGCTCCCTTTTGTTTTGCTGCATTTTTCTCAGCAGCTGCAAAACCTTCCATTATCTTCTTATTAAGATTCTTTGTGTTAAGCAACTCCTTTACATCATCATAATGTTTATTAGACTCATTATTCTTCTGTGAAGTTCTTTCAATACTATTTTTTACAAATTTAGAAATATAATTATTAAACTTATTTATATTTCCAGTTCCTGATGCAAGAGCTGTTCTTAACTTATCATTCTTAGGATCGCTGAGAATCTTTGCTGAAAGAAGTTCGGTTGCATTTTTAACCTTTTGCTCAAGATTAGTAAAATCAGCACCCTCATCCAAATGATTAATGTAAGCCTCTTCATCCTCATAATTAGCCATCATTTTCGAATAAGCAGCTTTATTTTCCTTCTGCATAGTCTCTGCCTTATTTACAATATTCTTATAAGTCATATAGAAGTCTTCAGAATTCTTACAAACATTTACAAACACCCTGTCACAAGCAAGTTGTTTTGCACTTTCATGAAAAGCGAGAGGATGTAATTTTGCCGATATCTGATCTATTTCTTCAAGAGTTGCATTTTTATTCTCAAAAACATCGATAGCATTCTTGATAAGATACATCTCGGCGCCTAACATACCACTTTTAGCGGGTTTCTTCATATATTCAGCATATTGGTTTTCCTTAAGTCCTGAAATTTCCTTTATCATTATTTTAAGATATTCTTTATCTACTCCAGCTTTAACCTTTGTAGCCTCATCCCATGCCTTATCTGCAGTATCTACAATTTGGATGTTATGCCTTTGGGCCCTATTATCTATTTTAGTTTTAACTTCTTTAATACTTAACTTATATACTTCATTTTCTTTAACATCTAATGCATTCTTAACCGCAGGTTTATATACATTATCATACATATTGTTAAATTTCTCTTGGTATACATTTAGCTTTTTATTCAATGCAAAAGAAATTTCATCTCTTTCTATGCCGTTATCAGTCATAGGTCCACCAAAGCCACCATGCTTAGCTCTATGATACTTAATGCTTTTTTCTTTGATTGAGTTAATCACATCGTTTATTTGATCCGGTGCAAATTCTTCATTCTCAAGCGTTTCAATACCTTTTTCGAGCTCCGAACACATTTCGCGATATTCTGGTGAACCTTCTTCCTTATCAGAAACAAAATTCGCCATCTGGTCACTTTGTGTTAAAGTAAGTCTTGCTCTGTATTGGCGTAAATCAGCAAGAATAACATTCTTAAGCGCTTCCATCCTATTTGTCGCATAAGAAAGAGGTTGTAACTTATCATCTTCTTTTTGCTTAAGCAAACCTTCAGTTATTTTTTCAACTTCTTGCTTTTCTTTATCTTGAGGACCAACTTTTATTTTTTCATTTTCAAGATCAGGTGATTTATGATTAATAACTTTATCACCCAAATTAAAACTATCTTCAATATCTCTGATTTTCTTATTAGCCTCAGCCTCTCTATGCTTTATAAACTCAGCATTATATCTAGTTATAGCTGATTCCACTAAATCAAGGACTGGTTTTTTCTCTTCTTCAGATAAATTATTTTCTTTAGCCAGTTGTCTAAATCTACCGAGTGCATCTCTCTTATCTTCTAAAGAATTGTTTTTAATCTGATAGTCAAACATCCAAAAATTAGAAGAAGAATAAGCGTATTTTTCTACAAATGAACCATTTTTTAATTCATGAGTTTTGTCATGAAGTTCACTAAGAAAATCCTTATCATCATCTGACCACCCAGACTTTTTAGCCTTGTCCATAAACTTTTCAAAAGATTTCTGCTTAGCCTCTTCAATTTTCCTCAGTCGAGCTTCTTCTCTCTTTATTGATTCTTGTTCAGCAAGTTTCTTATTCTCTTCAAGATTAAAATAATTATCTATTGAATTAAAGATTTTTTCGGAATATTTAGAATCAAGATTTTTATTAGCAATCTCCCTGTTTATAGACGTAAGCAAACTATTCTTATGTAACTGAGGATAATCCTCATTTATTTGCATAATACTAATATCAAAAACAGACATATCTAAGAAATTTTCGCCATTTTTCTTAAGAAGCTCATTATTTTCATAAATAGTCTGAAGAAGACCTCTATCACTTTCGCTCCAACCCCTCTTAAAAGCCTTTTCAAGGAATTTATCCATTCCTTTCTTAGCTTCCTCAACATCACGAGCTTCCTCAGCCTTAAGTTCGTTTTCTACATTATCATGAATCTTATCCAGTTCTTCCTGAGAATGCTCAGAAACAATATACTTACTAAACTCGTCAAAGGATTCCTTACTGATTTTTTCATAACTTTTATTTGATGTGTAAAGACCAAAAACTCTAGTCCAAATAAATGTACTCCAACCTAATTCACGGTCTTGTACTGTCCATACAGAAGAATTATAAACCTTATCAAGAATTTGATCAGTGCATCCATCCTTCTCTTCACTCATTTTATAGATGCACTCCATCTTCTTCTGTTCATCAGGCGTAGTAACCCAACCATTTCTCTTAGCCTGTGTAATAAAATCCTTTAACTTATGTTTTCTTGAAAAATCTCCCATAACAAAACTCCTTATTTTATAAAATAGACATAGTTTTCCTACATTTTCTTGATTTTTCTACATTGTACCACCCAAAGTGCAACAAAACCGCAACAAAAAAATAAGTCAACGGGACCGGATCTCATTGACTTATATCTCTTTAAATTCTTCAAAAGAAGTTTTGCTCGTAAAAATTCTTCAAACCACTTCTGATATCTTTAACAGTGTCATTAACGGAAGATAACGCATCCTCTATCTTCTTTGCCTTCTCTATCTTAAGGGCGAAGTCATCATCAACGACATAGCTCTTAAGCGGAGTAAATCCACAGATACCGATTGCAGCTAAGATAGCACCGAGACATGTATTAGATATGCCTCCTCTTATCTTGGCAGCCTTCTTACGACGAAGCTTACGAGCTTTGTTAGCTTTATACTCTTCAAACTCCAGTTCTTCATCTAAAGGCATCTCCTGAAGCTTCTTAATCTTCCTGGCCTCAAAGAATTTAATAATCCCCATTGCTATAAGCCCGAATCCACAAGCTGTTACAGCACCGAGAATAAGGCTTTCGGTTTGAATCTCATAATTTCCTATTATAGTCTTCTTCATAGTACAC
>CAMVKW010000047.1:0-19592 GCA_947168155.1 uncultured Lachnospiraceae bacterium
GGAGGCACATCTTCATCCACAACTTCAAATTAAGTTATTACAGTATTTACAAAAATATATGAAGGCCCAATTTGCACCTGGCGGAAATTCTGTACGGTGAGTCAGACAAGTTTGCACAATCAAATAGGTACACAATACAACAAGAGCAGGTATACTATGGAAAAACGATACAATCGATTCAAAAAAGAGCTATCTGCAGCGATGCTGCCGAAGCTAGCATCGGAATCATATGCTAAACCAGATGGTTCTCCGAATTGGCAAGGAGATCCGAACGGATTTGATAGAAGATATTCTGTTGAGCCATATATTTTGCCTAAAGGAACGAGGATACTTCGATACGGGGATGAGGAAGGTTACAACGCTGCGCCGCTTCATACTCCGTATTCACATCTTGCGATGCCGTATTTGATTGAAAGTTGTGAATACAATGAGTACGAGGTTGTTGAAGACGGAGTTTATGTTGAAAAGGTTAATGTCGTAAAGGGCATAGTTGCACAACAACCAGTCTGGCCAGAAGAACCAGGAGGAGGAATTCAGTACTATTTTCCAGAAAAGGATAATAGGAAGAGCGTTCATTATTACGTTGGACGCGGCTTAAGAAGATTGGAGGTGTCAGAATGGTCAAACCTGCTCGAAGAAGACGCGTCTCACAGATGACGCTAATAAGAAATGCACTCCAGAATGCGGGGGTTCCAGAGTTTAGATATAGTTTAAGAAAACCAGTGGATAACCGTATATGTATTACACATGATCAACAAGGCTATCATGTGTTTATTCCTGATCGTGGGGTTCGAACTGGAGAACGAGTGTTTCGTGACTGGCACAGTGCTGTATGTGATGCGGCGGGTAGCTTTGAATTGCAGTATACGGAAAGAATAATTGAAAGCGCTGACGAAATCAAAAGGAAACTATTTCACGGGAAAAGTGAGCCGAGAAAGTATTACGCAGCTACATCGCGTAGGATGAAAAGAACAGACGAAAGATGAATGATAACACTGACTCTGTATCTTCTATCCCGTAACGAGAGGTTCCAACCATGTACACTGAATCAGGAAAAAAGAAATACGCCGAATCAAAACGCCTGATTCAACAGGCGATGGCCGAGAAGCAGCTTGTACTTTTTGTTGGGGCGGGTGCGTCTGTGGCTTCAGGTATGCCGCTGTGGCGAGATGCAGTCGCACAGATTGCAGAGAAGGTCAACGCTGATCCAGACAAGGAAAACTACCTTGTTATACCGCAATACTATTTCAACGCACGTGGAAAGAAAGAATACACACAGTTGATGCGGGAGATCTTCAAGTACAAGCAACCTTTGAATACGACGGAAGTTCATAAGCTTATCATGGCGTTTTCTGCTGAAACCATTATCACGACGAACTATGACCGTCTGCTCGAGCAAGCTGCTGAAGAGAATGGCATCTTCATGCATGTTGTGGCCAAGGATACTGATTTGCCGTACAGGAAAGCCGGCCGTGAACTGATCAAGATGCATGGAGACTTTGAGCATGATAACTTCGTGTTGAAAGAGGATGATTATCTCCACTACCATAAGAATTTCAAACTGATTGAGACATATGTGAAGTCCTTGATTGGTACAAAGACTGTTCTTTTCATAG
Organism: uncultured Lachnospiraceae bacterium; assembly: GCA_947168155.1. Lineage (GTDB taxonomy): Bacteria > Bacillota > Clostridia > Lachnospirales > Lachnospiraceae > Eubacterium_Q. The sequence goes on from CAMVKW010000047.1 coordinate 1,617, forward strand.
GATACTCTCTATCTGATCCTGACGTGAAACAGATCATCAACTGGGTAAAAGAAATCCTGGATGAAGAGTTTCAACATGCCTATATGATTAACACGCATGACCTTTTCTCAGAGAATCAGAACGAGTACTTCAAGCATCTCGGTGTGAATCTGATCTATTCACATGAACTGCTTGAGGGTGTGGATGACGAAACGGACGCCTTAATCCAGGTTCTTCGTTATCTATTAGATGATGAATCAAAGAGAGGGCTAATTGATCAAATTTATGAGGATCTCAAGCCTTTTCAAAAAATGAATTATACGCTTCAGAAATATGTGAAACGGGCCATAGCAGGAGATCACCTAAATTCAAGATCATTGTATATAAATAATACAATTCTAGCCAGTCACTCAAAAGAAGCAGAATCAGAAGGCAGAAGGTTGGTCTCTGACTTGACAAAAACTATTAAAGGGGAAAAAGAAAGAGACAGTAGAATCCAAGGTATTTATAAGGCGTTAAGGAACAGTTATTTATATGGAGTGGAGAGCGATAATGAACTAATACCATTTCCAGAAACAGAACAGCTTGAATATGAAGAAGCTATGGAGAGTTTTGATTTCTCCAAGCTGAGGATGTTGAAGGAAAAGAATGCAAACCGGTTGTCAGAAGATGCGCCAGAGCTTTACTTACAGCAGGCTATGATATGTAGTTCTCTTCGGGATTACGTATCAGCGTTCTATTGCCTGGATAATGCTGCAAAGATTTTCTACAGGAAGGGATTGTACTCTTGGTATTTCATCGCGCAATTCAACAAAGTGAATATAGCTAAAATTGTTTACCAACTTGAAGGCTGGCGTACAGATGAGGAAGAAATAAAGAAGATTAAAGAAGAAGCAAAATCAATTGATCTGAATAAAACATTGTTAAGCATACCAGATCTTGGGAATCATCATAATAGGTATCTTCAGGATCTGATAGAATTCGGTTTTTCCTCTTCTATAATGTATGAGGCGTACAAGACCTCGAGAGATGTTCAAAAGGAATCAAAGCAGACGTATATCTTTCACTCAGCACCGCCTGCGTATGATGCACTTCGCTGGCTTGTGTACGACTACTATTATTACTGTACAAAGAACTATATACAGGTAGAAAGGTATTCTGAGAACACAGAAATATATAATCTATTTGCGAGAAGCCTGATATCTTCATTATCAACACCTACAATTGAGGAAGACTTTATGGGCTTTCCTGGAACAGGTGAAACGACAAATCTACATGTTGATGCGATTACGCGATTTGATATATATTTGCTGCTTCGATATGTGGACAACTCATATCTCAAGGAAATGCTCCAGGAGTATAATGTTAAGAACATTGCCTTAGATGAAGAAGCAAGAGATTATATTCAAACTTTATCTACGACTATTCAAGTTTATAGTGATGTAAATACTAGGAATGGATCTTGGCTAATTGATAAATATCTCTATCTAGCTTCGTACATGGAAATAGATGAGGAGATTACTGTTAAAATTCTACAGACACTCGAATCATGTAAAGATGCAAATTCGCACTGGGATCTCAGGAAGTCTGTGACAGGTTTTGTTCAGAATATTTATAAACGAAAGGTTTATGAGTATGAGCAGGTTCGAGGTTTAATCTGTGCCATTATCAGCCTATACATTGATCTATTTTCAAATCGAGAAGGATTGATTCAGAATATGTGGGGGCCTATCATCTCATTAATGAACTGCTTGTATGCAGCTGGAACTCCATATTCCGATATTGATAACTTCAAGAAGCTAATTGAAAATGAAGATGATCGTTTTGCGATTGAGACATCCTCTGATTGTTCGGAAGAGATCAAGGAATATATACGGGGATATTACGGAGCAGAAGAACAAAAAGAGAAGAGAAGAAATCCATACATATATGCGTATCTTGCACTTGGCGATTTGACTGAATTGAGTCCAGAAATAGAGAAGGAAGCATTTAAGGAAATAAAGAATGAACTTGATGAAGAAAAGAATTCTGGAGTTAAGAAATACCCTTCAAATATTCTACTTCATCTGGTCATGAACATGTATTTGAATGATCTTGTTATTGATAGAAGTTCTTTCATCCAGCTTGTTGAGGAATCTGGAGAAGAATACGTCAAGTGGATGATTGACTTTGAAAACTATGACTATGGTACATTTGATTTGGAATGGCTCACAAGATGCAGGAGAACTATGCTTCAAGAGCTTGCTGAGAATGATAATGTCAAAAAGAAGATAAGGGGAGCATTTATAAGGAAATACAATGAAGGAAAAACTACTCGGGAAGTTGACAACCTCGTAATGAGGAATTTTATGGAGGACGGGAATGAAGATTTACAGGATTGATGATCAGATTGTGTTTGCAGATAAGGAATTGTCCGTTGGAGAACTTCTCACACCGAATATTTTAATTAATCGTTGTGTAAACCGGAGTGGTAGGATTGATGTGGCTGGAAGAAGATTTCACATTTAACCGAAGTTTTCTGAAAGTGCGCAACAAAACTCCTAAAAGTACGTAATGACGGCGAAATCCATTTAATAGAAACAAATAGAACAGTTAAGAGGAATCTAGTTTCTAAAAAGTTGATTTTCCTATCCGAATCTGCTATACTGACCATGTGGAGGAGGTGTTAGCTATGATGAATATTAATATGCTGATTGCTAACAACATACTGGATGTTCTGAAGAGTAAAGGCAAGAAGCAGATGGAACTTGCAGATGGCATTGGCGTTTCCAAGCAAACCATGAGCAAGATGCTTAATGGTGGGCGTTCAATCAATGCGATTGAACTGAAGCAGATAGCAGATTTCCTTGGAATTTCCATGGACAGTCTTGTTCGTGTTCCGGAGAAACAAGTAACTCAGGATGTTATTCATACCTTCATGGGAAGAGTCGAGACAGAGGCGGCCCGTGATGCACTGAGAATTGCAGACGAGGTTTCAGACATGATTCTTTTCCATAAAAGAGTCAGGAGAAATGGAACGGCAATGATGCAGTCTGTGGAGGGATAACATGGCGGGTTCGATAGAACAGATTCTATATTCAAAATACCCGAAGAGATTTGAAACACTGGAAACAGAGGCCAGACAATTCTCACCCATCTATGGTGGAGGAACGGTAATCCGGGATGGAATCTTTTCCGTTGTACTGAATTACGCGAGAAAAAAGGATATTCCGCTTGAAATCATGCGCTATCCCTTTCATGATGAGGAGCTGTGGGCGTTCACGTTTCTGAAAGGCGGAACCATTTTTCTGTGCGTAAACTCAGAATTATCCCTGTGCAAGCAGATATTTGCAACAGCGCATGAGCTTTACCATATCTATTGTTTCGGAGAGGATACTGATCAGAATACGATCAGAAACGGATCGCTTCTCAAAGAGGCTGCTGTAGACGATGCCGGGGATGATCTGGAAGAGCTTGAAGCAAATGCTTTCGCTGGCCTGCTTTTGATGCCTAAAGAGGACATTCTAAGGCAGGTTGAATCCATGAGCATTGATGTAAAGCATCTGGGACTGGATGATGTTCTTAGTCTGATGGATGCATTTGCAATGCCGTATAAAGCCTGTGTGCTAAGACTGTACGAATGTGGCCTGATAAATCCTGGTAAGGCCAAGAATCTGTATGACCAGGAGTGGAAGGATGTCATTTCAAGGATTCGGCTTACAGGAAAAGCCAAACGCTGGCAACTGGATGGCCGTGGAACAGAACAATTTGGAACACTGCTTGAGGATTTTGCCTACAATGAGGAGCAGGAATATCTGACTGGCTCAAGAGAAGAAAGCGATAGACGGTTCATCTCTTCCCTCCGGGAAAAATACAGTCTGGATGGGGAGGATATATGATGAAGTATGCCCTGTTCGACACGGACTTTATTTCCAAAACGCATACAGTAAGGCTGGACGAAGAAAACCATTTAATCGACCGAATACTGGAAATGCCGGAATACATTTTCTACTGTCATGAGCAGACAATTGAGGAACTGAGTCGGCATAACTCGCATGCTCCGGCATGGTTGGAGGATCGCATTAAGGAAGGCCGGATCATTAAGTATACAGACGAGAAAATCATTGATGAAATGTCGGCTGTGTATAGCGGATTAAGCCTTGAAAGATATGTCGAAATGCTTAAAACAGCCTGCGAGGCTTTCGGCGCGGGCTATTTTAGCGAAATCTATTCAGAGATAAAGAGCCTGGATTGCCTGAGCATCACAAAAGGCCACTTCCTGAAAAAGATGAAAGCCATCGAGAAGGGGATTGGCACTGGCAAGCATCTCGGTGAAATAAAGTGCTATGTGTTACTACAGTGGTTAAACCTTCAGTTGGGCGATCAGCTGTACTATTTTTGTTCAGATGATAAAGACGCCAGAGATGGAATACTCGGAATAGAGGATATCAAAGTCAGATGCATTACGCTTGTTTCGTCACTTTTGAGGATTCACATTGAAACAGGGAGCGATGTTTCTGAAATGAATCCATATATTCAGGCGCTGCTAGGCTATTTCTCAGCGCATGATCGGGAAACCATTCGAGTTGTAGAGGCTTCTTCTGTGGGACGCATTGAGCGAGTAGCCTGTGAACAGGTGCTAACAGAAATCTTTGAAGATAAGTTCATTGAGCTTCCTAACGGTTTCCTGAAATACAGGCTTGATCCAGAATAAAACGGTAAGAACATAGATGGTTTCCTGCATTCTGGCGATCTGCTCCCGCAGCATGGAAAGCTGTTCCAGCACCATGTCAAGCATGGCTTTCGGCACCATTTCCTGCTCCACACTGCTCACCGCCTTTCTACTATATATATATTCGACAGGCGGCATGTGAAATCCTTTTGGGAAATGCCGAAAAGGCCTTAATTTTCAACATTTTCCGTTAGAAAACGGTGCCGGGTTTTCCTGGTTTGAAGGCGCTTCTCTGGGTGATGGACAAGCCCTCCATGAGCCACCGGAATTGCTGCTGAGTCAGCAGTTTCAGCTCTCTCTCGTTCCGCGGCCACTGGAATCGCATCTCATCCAGGCGTTTGTACAACAGGATATATCCTGTTCCATCCCAGTAGATCGCCTTGATCCGGTCCGACTTGCGTCCATAGAACAGATAGATGGATGTCTCTTCCATCTGACGACCATGTTCCAGCTGAACCTTGGCAACCAAGCCGTCAATCTGGAGGCGCATATCTGTGTATCCCATCTGAATGTAGTAATTCTGGATCCTGCTGAAGTCAAACATGGCTATTCAGGGCGGTTACCAGTTCAGCGATCTTGGCAACCGGCATCTCAGGACTGATATCCATGCTCACGCATCCACAATGGATGACCAGTTCAGCCGGAGCAGTGTATTGTATTGATGTCGCCTTCGCAGAGGGAAATAGTGGTAGATTTTGCGGTTTAACCTTTACCAGAGAATGCTCTGTACGCCGCGGATAAAGTGGAGTGGACGGCTTAAGTGTTCCGTCAGCAATCTGAAGGCAATATTTCTCCCAGCGGTAATAGGTCTTTGAACTCAACCCATGATCTCTGCACCATTTTTCTACTGCCTGGCCGCTGCTCCGGTACGCCTGTATTCGTTCTTGCCATTTTGGTATCTGCGCCTCTCGCTTAAGTGCCCAAGTATCCATTGCTTCTCCCTTCCCTCAAGATCTCTCAAGATTTCTCGAGGATCCCCGAGGATTTCGTTTTGGCAATTATCTCACTTTGGGCTATATGCTGAAAGGTATGATTTTATTTACCGCTTACGATATAAAAAACAATAGAGATGTTCCGGAATCCGGAGAATTACGATCTGCTTGAACGTAAGAAAAGCAGAAGCGTTAATGACTATTTTGACGAGCTGGAGCTGTACTATGGCAGACAGGAATGATATCGAATGGAAATAGGAACCTGTAAAACGTGCGGGAAACAATTCTTAAACAGCGAAGCCAAATCCTATTGCCGTATCTGCACCAAGAAATGGCATACAGAGCAGGAAAGACGCCAGAAAGAAATGGATGACCAAAGATGGCAGGAAGAAAATAAAAGGAACCGAGCTTTATTTGAAAAGAAAATTTCAGGATATTCCTTGATTAACATGAAGGATATCGTCCCCCATGCAAATACGCTATACATCATTGGAAACGGTTTTGATCTGATGCACAGGGTTCCATCGAGCTACTATAGCTTTCGTGACAGCCTTGGAAAACGAAACAGTCTGCGAGATACACTAGAAATCGCATTGACGGCAGAGGATATCTGGGCAGATTTTGAGAACTCGCTCGGCAATTTGAACCTCGACTTGATGGGAAGCCGTCACATTGTTGATATGTGGCTGGATGATTTTGGCTTCTATGATGAAGATGCCGGCGCTGCTGAATTCTATATGGCTGTGGAAGCCGCTGCAAATCCGATTATCAATCTGGTTAACGAATTACAGCCAGCCTTTCGCAGATGGGTCAACAGACTTGAGGTCGGAACCAGTAACAGACCATTGGCTGACTTAATCAGATCTGATGGTAAGGTGCTTGATTTCAATTATACAGAGTTCGTTGAAACACTATATGGTGTCCATGATGTCTGCTATATACATGGAAACAGAAAGAAAAAGGGAAAGCTGATTCTTGGCCATAGACCGGGTGTAGAAGGCGTTTTTCATGAAAGAGAGAGGAAACCGCACAGTTACCGTCAGGCTGTGATTGATGTGGCACAAGACAATGTATTTGACCTCATTGGGCAGTATGACGAAGAACTGACGAAGGATAGTCAAGAGATCATTAAGGTTCATCAGGCGTTTTTTAACGGACTGGCAGATGTTAATCAGATCATTGTGATAGGGCATTCAATTTCAAGGGTTGATTGGGACTATTTTATTGAGATCAAGAAAAGAACGAAGAAAGTGTATTGGTATTTCGGCATCTTTGGATTAAATGATTTGAAGAATATGGAAGAACTGATACAGACTCTGGACATAAAGGAATACAGTATATTCCGAACAGATGGAATTCGGACAAAGGCAAACCGAGTTGATAGTGCAAAGCCACGAACACCAAGTGAACCCAAGCCAAGAGTTTTTAAGTGCAACGATGCTGCTGTTACCATCAATGAGGCGTATGATCTCATGATCGACGGGGAATATGAACTGGTCCTTCCGAATAGTGTCAAGAAGGTTGTATTCATCGGTGATTATATCTTGATAACGATAGATGATCTCGACGGCAGTATTTTGCTTTTCAAACGGAAAGAAAAAAGCTGGACGTTTGTTGACCGGCTGGAAAGCTTTGAGCATCAAAGCTTGATTAATCGGAGGCTTAATCATGTCTACTATGAGGGAAATGCTATAACCTTTGTGTTCAACAACCGAGTGCGAAAGTATGATCTGAACTCTGGCAAAATGGTTATTAATCAACAATTACGCGATGCAAAGAGCAAAGAATACTCGGGTATCGACATAATGATGCAACTGGTTGGAAGATAACCTTAAATTCCCGGGTATATGTTGTCACTACACCTCATCTACGTCATTTCTACCCGGGAGGGAGTACCTGGGGATGAGTTTTTCACCTGCACGATCAAGATACAAGGGACATTTGATGCCCAGCTTGTCATAGTAGTTATTTGCGATGGAAACTGCTTCATTGGTATTATCCCGGGAATGATAGACGATGCATTTCTGATTATGCAACGCTGTAAACATTTCTTCCCGGTCGGTATAAAGCTGCTTGGTTGCATTCATAATATAGAGGTTAATGGTGGCCGCCATCATGGACAGCATCAGGTGACCGTAAAGCGCTTCTTCCGAATGAACCCGCAACGGTGTGAGATGAGAAACGTTTTTTCCGACATCGAAGTATTGCTCAACCAGCTGCCTGACATAATAAGCCGGAAGGATTTCCTCATCCCTGAAGGGGAGCGATGAAATGATCACAAAGAGCCCTGCATCTTCCAGTGTTTTCTGTAGTTCCGTTTCAGTGATCTTCTTTTGACGGGCATTGAGGACAGCCTTGTGTGATTCATCACTGGCCCGATCCACATCATAGCCGAGATAGGCATATGCTGTATGATCTTTGTTTGTCCCAATCTTTACTTCCGTGCGGGCGATATAAAGATATCGACCATTATAGCTGACAAGATTTTCTTTTCTTTTCAGGTTTGGAAGACATTTCTGCAGTACCATGGAGTAGATGCTTTTATTCCGAACCGGCAGGCGTGAAAGAAAGTCGATGTTGTTTTCATAAAGCTGGTCAATATTAGGATCCGAGAAATATCCTGCATCAATCAGCACATAGTCTGTAGGAATGGAGTGGTTATCAAGGCAACAAAGGAACGAGTCGAAGAAGTGATTAATTATTGCATTGAAGCAAAGGGAATCGTTGAAATTTTGGATCACTTGGATTTGAAATCAAGGGATTATGTTCGGAAAAACATTCTGGTTCCTATGCTGGAGGCAGATTTGCTTGAACTAACTATTCCTGATAAGCCGAAGAGCCCGGATCAGAAATACAGGAGCAAGGTTTAGCTTGCATACTGCCTTACCAACTGAAAAGCGGGTAGTTAGTATGCAAGCTGACTATGCAAGCTATGAAGATTGGACACTGGTCAGGTAGTGGTCAGACTGGTGGTCGGGCGGAAAACTCTACGCACTGCGTAGTGAATTCAAAAATGTGGACAACTTGATCCAGGTCGCTTATTTTCCCATAGATCCAGAAGGATTGATTATCCCATGTGGATATCTTACTCATAATCGCTGACCAAGCCCAAAAAACTGCTTTCTGACATTCCAACATTTTATTTTGGTTCAGAAATTAAGATGAGATCATCGAGTCGAAGGACACAAAGAAAGAAGAGAAGTAGAAAAGATAGGAGCGATTGCTCGATTGCTTGCCCTTCGGTTTGCTCCCTTCGCTCACGGATGCCCACAAGGAGATTATGGAAAAAAAGAAAGTAATCGATGCCCTAACCATTGGAATAACATCCCACAGAATAACTGATGCCGACAGGATTGAAGCGGAGAAGTTATATTCACGCATCTATTGTACCTGCGCACTTTCAGTGTAAATAATGTGCGCCATTTTAACGATAAACAAGGCTTTTTCAATGACCTTAAATTCATAATCTGAATCCACTCCCAATCCTGTTGCGGGACGTGAAAAGTGAGAATTTCGTGTCCCGCTAGGGATACGGTATACAATATCCAAAATGCAGTATAGAAACAAAATCTGCGCATTGTAGAATTATTGATATTTCTGTGTTTTTTTTCAAATATCATACAGAAACGCAATTCACGAGGAATAATATTCGGGACACAGTTTTCGCAATTTGCTTGTAACAAAGGAATAATGGAAGGATCTATTTTTTCAGAAATGGTTCAGCGCGTTTCTTCTAACAAGACGGTGTATTACTGATTATTCCGCGCGATCAAGGCCACTGATTCGTTTCTTCAGATCCACCCAATCCGCGCAATGAGTCCACCTTTCCGCGGAATGAGTCCAGTGTTGTGATAGAGGTTGTCTTACAACCTCTTGATTGCTGAAAGTCAGAGCTGGCTTCACTTGTCAAGGATGCCGTAAGGCACGACCGAAGGTCGTATGTCCTTGATAAGTGGAGACTGCTCTGATACGCGGACAGGTGGATCTGAACTGCGGAACGGTTGCTCTCTGCATGCGGAATAATCAGTATTACAAACAATTAGCTTAATGCTTTGATTTAAAAGGCATAGCGAGTAATTAAAAAACGGGACACAGTTTTCTCAGAGAAAAATATGGGACACGGTTTTCGCAGTTCGGGTGTCCCGCAACAGTAGAATCATTGATATTTCTGTGTTATTTTCAAATATCATATGTTGCGGGACGCGAAAAGTGAGAATTTCGTGTCCCACTGGAGATACGGTATACAATATCCAAAATGCAGCATAGAAACAAAATCTGTGCAGCGTAGAATCGTTGATATTTCTGCGTTATTTTCAAATATCATACAGAAACGCAATTCACAAAGAATAATATTTGGGACACAGTTTTCGTAATTTGCTTGTACCAAAGGAAAAATGGTAGGATCTATTTTTTCATAATTGGTTCAGCGCGTTTCTTCTGACAGGACGATGCATTACAATCAATTGGCTTAATGCTTTGATTTAAAAGGCATAGCGAGCAATTAAAAAACAGGACACAGATTTCTCAGAGAAAAATATGGGACACGGTTTTCGCAGTTCGGGTGTCCCGCAACAGCGAGGAATAAAAAACGGGACACAGTTTTCTCAGAGAAAAATATGGGACACGGTTTTCGCAGCTCGGGTGTCCCGCTACAAATGATATTAGAGAATAATTTGTTTTTTACACAAGTCTTAATTGAAATGGAGAGTGAATCAGATGCAGACATCAAGTCAAGACTACATCAATTTCATCTGCCGTCTTTATGGTGATGCTTATGACGACCGGGAAGAGGACAGCCGGATCGGTGGCGAAAACTGGGAACCCGGAATGCGTGCGGCTCACAAGTCTATCCGTTTGTTTCAAAAGGAACTGCATGAAGTATACGATATTCGCCTGTCCCGTTCGAAGATCCAGAAGATTTTGATCACTGGCAATCGATGGTCAACGGAGCGGAGTCGGGTGATTGGTGCGCTGTATGAGAAGTTAACCGCATCAACAAAGGATGGAGGAAAAGATCTGCCATTGAAAGCTGCTGTGGCTGCCATAGCAGAGCATCTGGGCGTTTCAACAGTTTCCGTCTCCATCAATCTTCCGTATCAGAAAGTGGTGTATGCATTGGATGATAAAAGCCGGAACGCGCAACGGATTCAGAAGTGTCGGATGAAGAAGGGCAAGTAATACCTGTGACGCCAAATGAGACCGTGAGTGAAAAGAGATTAGTCTTAATTGAAATACGACATATGATTAATATTCAATATTGCATGAGCCGAGCTGTTCGCATGAATTCAGCGATGTAATTGGAAATTCCGGCCGAACGGGACGCGTGTCCCGTTTCTCCGGAATCCCCCCTAAGGGGGCAAAATCACCTTATCACCCACAGGAGTAATCCGAATCTACATATATCAGAGTGGCCAATGCCGGGATCTGATATCATAACCCCATTCGGGTGCTTCCTCAGAAATAAATATAGTTTGCTTTGGCCTGGTTCCCCAAATTTAGGGGTTGACAAAGGTCATTACATATCAGAAATACAGTTCTCATGCGGATGGCTTTTCTGATAATCCTGTTGAGATAAATAAAGCTGCGCAGTTCGAGGTTTATGATAAGAATAGAGATATGATAAATTACTTCTTGACTTTAGCTGGTACTAGGATGGATTTTTCTGTCTTCATATCAATTACATCGCGTATTATGTTTTTGCCACTTTCTACGGAGAAAATGATTCTGTCGTCTGGACTCATCTTATAAACATACGTTTTTTTGGTGATATTAGAGGGAAATTTATGAACTTTTCCGGTTTTTAATAGGGATTCTAGTTTTGTAGTGTTCAAATCGATTATTGCACGAGTCAGAGCAGTTGCTTTTGCGTGTGAAATTATGCCGTTTTCGATGTTTTCTGCTGTACCTTTCACAATAAAAGTATTGCTTCTTATATTTTTGATTTTATTTGCCATTTGGTTCATCTCCCTTTGATTTTTCTTGAGATGGTGCTTCTTTTCTTCCTGTGGCTGATATACGTTTATAAGCATCCAATGATTTTTTCGCATCTTCTAAAAGTATATACTGTTTAAATGAGTCTTTAACTATTCTACGGAGTCTTTCTTCTTCCTGCTGATCCATTTTCTTTTTTTGCTTTCTTGCGATTATACGTTGGGAGAAAATGACCACGAAAACAGCAATCTCTAATATCCATATGGATTTTCTTTGAATTAATGCAATCCAATTAAAATCTTTTTTATCGTTTACTTCTTGAACTAAGATGCTTCCTATAACGTAAGTGATAACAAGACCGAGAGAAGTTATAAGGCTAATGCCCAAATCTATAAATGTTTGTTTCATCTGTGTATTGCAAATCCTTCCACCAGACTGGTTGCATTTGGTTTGAATTATAAAATAGATAAACTGATAATATTGGTTTTTGCCTCTATAAAGAGTATGATACAAAAAATACGATGACACAATAAATTATTAACATATGGAGGAGGCAAATTCATCTTACTGCGCATATATCAGATCTGATTAGGGCCACCTATATGTCCCAGGTTTGACGCTAACGATGTAATCGCCACCGTGTTCCCCCGGACAGATATTTAGTGTCTGCTCAACACATCTTGATTTGTTAAGTAGATACTAATTATTTCCATATCATCATTCCAAAGACAGCTACAGCAAGTTATTTATAAGATAATTACTCAGCCTATAATCCATACGTTTATAGAGCATTTGCTATACAACTCGGTTACACCGCTTATGACTAATATAGAAAGACCCCCTCAAACATCATAGCTTAGTCTAATCCAAGTTTCCCACGTTTTGTATTATACACAAATCTTATGAATACAATCTTTGATTTTTTTATCAGAATAGTCATCTTTAACTTCAGAAATAAGTTGAGTATACCTATTCTCCATATCTTCTGTTAAATATGCAAATATAAAACCAATAGAACCAAAGTAATCAAAATCTCTTTGGACAAGAAGTCTTTTAAGGTTGTTTTTTCTTATTATATAATTCGGATGGGTTGTGTCTGTATTTCCTAATAAACATTCAATTCTGCTAATAATGTCAATACATATCAAGCATATTTCAATGCCAAAGATTGAAATCGGATAAACACATTTCTTTTTACGCATTGATACATCAGTTATCATTGTCGCAAACAGATCAGCCTCAAGCTCATTTTCCATGCTTCTTTCTGTATATATGACATCATCGAATTCTGCATTTGCTTTTTCCATGTTTCTTGTATGTCCCAACAAAAAATGACAATATTCATGTCCTATCACAAATGTCAGAAAACTAATTACCATTTTTTCTGTTAATGTCACAGTTTCATTATTGATAAGCTTGTTAGCATCGTATCTCAGATTGTTAAAATAGCCAAACAAAATATAAAAAAACCTTTCACGCAATCTGTTTTTGTTAATTAATTCTAACAATGCTTCTTGACTAGGAAACAATCTATCCAGCGTCAATGGTAGTTCAGGCGTAATAGGAAAACATATCGCAATCAATGAACATATACTATAGGCAAAATCAAGCAATTCCTCTGAAACGATAATAATTTCGTCAGTATCTTTACTATTTGACATAATCATCGCCGTAAATTTTTTCATGGGGACAGTGCCAAATAATGGAATCCCATCTTTCATGTATTTGAATTTTGACATAAATGGTTCAACATCAAATTCATTAATTGTATCCTGTATAAATTCAAAAATTTCATAGATATCCAGATAGTGTAGAGGATTCTGATATTTTGATGGTATATTTATTTTTTTCAGTTTGTCAATATACTGCTGTATAGAGCCACAACCATTTAATTGTCTTTCACAATACTTATCTGCCTCTGCAATGTAATCTTGCATTATCTGGATGTAACTTGTTGTGTCACGATTAACCTTGTTTCTTTGTATTTTTTCCAGCAATTCTATAGTTTTTCCCTTTATCATGTTTGATTCCATGCCAATATTCATTTTTCCTGTCGAAGAAATCATTCTGCAATAATACGTTGTATGACAGCATCTATCAATTTATCAGTTTGTTCCTGGGATAGATCGCAATTTGTTCTGAAAGACACTGTCTTATCGTTTGTCGTCAATTCCACTATTTTATTGTGTAATCTGAGTTTCTTTGTCTTCAGTATTATGGTGTTTAACACATACTTTAGGATATCATAAAGGCAATTTGCACCAACGCCCTGAGCTAATGATATAATAACCATAATTACATCCTGACTTGATATACCTGTAGCACGTACAGTACTAAACCACAGTTCTTCAGGAGCATATTTATTTATCATTAAGACTTCTTCTTTATCATAATTCAATCCAATAATTTTAACACTATTACGTTTATTCATATCTTTATGTATTGATTCAACTTCTGCTCGATTGTTATCATTATATGTTTCTATATGTTCTTGAGTCTTTGCTACTTTGCTGTTCTCAGATGCGATACTGCATTCGGCTTCTGTATGCGTTAAAACATCTATCTCCTTAACGCTCTTCTTTTTTTTATTTTGACTATAAGGCATCCTTTTTCCCATTCCTCCTTTGATTATAAAAAGGTGTTTATTAATAGACAGACGTCTGTGAGTATAAAGTTTCGTTTTCTGTACTGGACACAAAACTCACCTTCACGCGATAAGTCCCATGGATAGAAAGGGACTTCGTCTTCAATATTGTTTTTGATCCGCCAATCGGCACATTCCCTGTCCATGAAGTCACATAAACCCATGAGTTTCCATTCTGGCGTTGTAATGTTACTGTCAATGTGCCTGAATACCCACTTTTAAGTATTACTTCGCCTAAACATTTCGCTGTATTACCGGTTATTTTGAGTGCTGCAGAGATTAACGCGATTGCTTGATACCTAGAAGGAAGTGGTTCAATATTTTGCATTTCCAAGGCTTCGGCCGAAACCGTTGTAACGGTAGTTTGTGTAAGAAGCATAATGGCAATTAAGATAAGGGGAAACACTTTATGATTCCATGTCTTTTTCATAGGTATGCCTCCTTTTGTTGATATACTTATAAAGACTTTTTTCTTTGTTATTATGTTACAAGAGAAATGCATTAATTCATTTTGCGTTTTCACTTTACCATTAGAATATTGGAGGCATAAGTAATCGCTTCGGATAAAGAACTATTTTGCGTTTGTAAAATAAACAACCGTTGTCCATCGTTCCAATATAATGAGATGAGACCTTTATTTTCTGTGATCGATACCTCATATCCATTTATTATAGAGTTAATATGATTGGAACCCTCAGTATCAATCCTCATGTTCACAGGCTCCTCATACTCTGCAAACGAAAGAATCCATTCATTCTTAGATGAATCTGTTGAATAAGTAACGCGGGAAAATATCTCATTGCTTTCCCAAAATGAGACATATGAATTTTCAGGAACCACGCTGGGATAGTACATTCCTTGCCACTCTGCCGGAATGTTCATTTCTCTTTCAACAGAAAAGCTTAGTTCTGTATATTCGGGCGTCACATTTGCCAACAACCGCATAATCTGTGTTCTGACATATGGACTAGCAGCAAGTGCAATCCCGCCTGCAAGTGCCAAACATACTATCAGTACAGCTGCAATCTGTGCGATTTTGTGTAACGCATGAATATGATTGATCAGACTGCCTTTGCTAACACGACAGTTATGTTCAATGATTTGCAGATGTTTTTGCTCATTACGAATGAAGAAATCTTTCATGGCGGTTTCGGCTTCTGTTCCTTTTTCTGATTCAATTTCCTCACGGATTTCTTTTGTTTTCTTTTCCAGAAGCATATCACCATAGAGATTATATGCAGAATCCTGAATTGATACAGAATGATTCATAGTGTTTTCAGGATTGCTTTTCATCATTTGTGATTCCTCCTTTCCGAGCTATTTCTTTAAGTCGATTCTTTGCCCTACTTAAAGCTGTGCGTACGGCTCCAACGCTCATATGAAGTTCATCTGCGATTTCCACATAGTCCATTCTATCAACATGACGCATCCAAATAAGATCCTGTTCTCTTTTGCTTAATCCCTGGAATGATGCCAGAAGAGTCTTTGTATCTGCATAATCGAAAAGTGTTTCATAGGGATCAACTGATACGTCGTTTGTATTGTACAGGTTGGAATCATTAAACTGAGCAGTTCTCTGTTCACGTTCTTTTATGATCTGTCTGAGCCGGTTTCTACAGACGTTCTCAACCATTAAGACCACATATGCCTGCATTTTGTTACTTGGTACTTCCCTGAGTTTCTTTACATATCGACACATTCTTTCCAGCGTGATGCTAATAGCTTCTTCCAGTTCTTCGGGTTTATCTACAAAATGCTTTCGCGCTACATGATACATGATATTTCTATGCTGATAGTACAGTTCCTGAAGGAATTCACGATCCGAATCGCTCATCATTACCAGCATTAGTATTGAAACAGGAAAACAGTGGTGAATTGACACTCCGCCGGCTATCAGCGAAAACAATGACATTGAGTTGAACCCTCCCCATTCATGGAAAACAAATATGCTGAGGATTGCTCTCCCTCAGCGCGTATTTTATTCGGCATCCACAGTACTGTCAGATGAAAAAGTCCGAACAATTTTACGAATTCTGTTTCTGTCAGATTCATTGAGATTATTAAGCAAGATATGATCTCCAAGGTCCCGTCCGACCAGTTCATCTATGGTGATATCATAATAATCGGCTATTGTAATCGTATGCGACAGATCCGGATCATTTATATCTGATTCCCAGTTTTTGACTGTTTTTACACTTACATCTACTGCTTTCGCCAAATCCAGTTGGGTGTTTCCTTTCTCTAAGCGAAGTTGCCGAAGCTTTTCTCCAATCATGTCCTTCGCCTCCCTCCGAATAAATGTTATCCGAAAGGGGAAGGAATGTCGTTCACCTAAAGGGGAAGTATAGTTCACCTTGTTGTTATTCATGCTGTAAGCAGGGCTTCGGTGTTGTAGTGGAGATGCTTTTCCTTGACAGGGAACAGATTCTGAGTAAAATAAAATATGATTTTAGAAATCTCGTGGAGGTGTTCTGACCATGTATATAGACCGCCACATGGAGCAACAGATTATTACTGCCTCAAAGTATTATCCTGTGGTCATGGTATGCGGCCAGAGGCAGGTTGGCAAATCAACCATGCTAAACCACATAAAAGGTGAACAACGTCGGTATGTTACACTCGATGACGGGAATGCCCGCCGGCTTGCATTGGCTGATCCCGCGCTCTTTTTTGAAACCTATGGAACACCGCTTCTGATAGATGAAATACAGAGAGTTCCATCGTTACTGTTGGAAATGAAGCGGATCGTGGACGAAAAAGCGCTGGCCGGGGAAGATAACAGCGGGATGTTCTGGATTACGGGGTCGCAAAAGTTTAAAATGATGAAGGATGTATCTGAATCACTTGCAGGGAGGATTGCTGTTTTTGATCTGGCGGGCCTTTCTTCTGCTGAAATTGAAAAACGCCCCGCAGAATTATTTGATCCCTCGTTAGATTCGCTACGACAACGTTTATCAACAGCTAATAAGAAAGATGTCCATCAGATCTACGAAGCCATCTTCCGTGGTGGTATGCCTAAGCTGATCACGACGGATATTGACCGTGACCGGTACTATATGGATTATGTGAATACTTACATTGAGCGGGATGTAAAAGATCTGGCTCAGGTGGGAAAACTGGATGAATTTTACAATTTCATTATATATATGGCAGCGAGGACGGGACAGGAACTCAAATATGATGAAATAGCGTCTAATATCGGTGTTTCAGCTCCTACAGCAAAAGCATGGGTAACCATTCTGGAAAGATCAGGCATCATCTTCATTCTGCATCCATATTCCTCGAACATAACAAAGCGCCTTGTAAAGACGCCCAAAGTCTACTTCATGGATACCGGTTTGGCAGCTTATCTATGCCGATGGCCGGATCCGGTGACGATAGAAAACGGAGCGATGGATGGGGCATTCCTGGAAACCTATGTTGTGACGGAGATCGTCAAAAGCTATTATAACGCAGGAAAGCCTGTTGACCTGTACTATTATCGGGATATAGACGGGAAAGAAATCGATCTTCTCATCTTAAAGGAAAACAGGATATACCCTATTGAAGTAAAAAAAGGAAAACAGCCTGCACATGCGGACAAGAATTTTTCGGCACTAGGGAAACTAAAGCAACCTATTGAGCCAGGGCTTATCATGTGTATGAGCGATGAGCTGATTCCTTACAACAGAGAAAGCTGGTACTGTCCTGTATCGGTATTGTAAATGCTTATAAAGAGAACAATGCTTGTTATAAGCTTTTAGAGATGTCAGGAAGGAAGAAAACGAATGAAAGCAGAT
>CAMVKW010000048.1:0-19441 GCA_947168155.1 uncultured Lachnospiraceae bacterium
CAAACTGCTGTGGCTGCATTGGCTGGCCTGTTGTTGGATCGAACTGTGGCTGCTGACCAAACTGCTGTGGCTGCAATGGCTGACCTGTTGCTGGATCAAACTGTGGCTGCTGACCGAACTGCTGTGGCTGCATTGGCTGGCCTGTCGCCGGATCGAACTGTGGCTGCTGACCGAACTGCTGTGGTCCAGGTCCGCCCTGTCCTGGGAATGGATTTGCCATATTTCCGCCACCTTCTCTTCTCTTCTTACCAAGAATAAAGAATACAACTGCACCTGCAATAATTACAAGAAGTGCTACTATAATTCCTATGATAAGTGGCCAGTTAATAAGTGAGAACTCTACATGGATAGGCTTTGACTTATCCATTGACAGAAGATCCCATGTTAAAGTCTTTCCATCATGTGAAACACTTGTTGCATTATGATTCTTTGGCTTATTTGGAAGTTTAATAATAACTCTGAAATAACCATTGTACTGCTTAATGCTTTCTGTATACTCTGACATTTCTTCAGTGTTATCGTCATCGTATAGCTTCCAATCGAGAATATATCCAAGTCCCTTTTTAGTAATCTTAAAATTCTCAGGATTTACATCTGCATCTTCAGATTCAGAATCCTGAAGCTCTTTTGCGATTTCATTAAGGTCTACATTTCTCTTTACGCACTCGTAACCTTCATAGCCTTCTTCGTTATAGGCTTTAACTTCCCAGCCCTGTTCTCTGAGCTTTTTCATTTCTTCGGTTTCTTCTTCCTCAGCTTCCTCTGTATCAGAATCTGATGAAGTACCTGTGCCCATAACTGCTACAAGCATCTTAATATCTGCTTTTCCATTTCTTTTTACATCAATAGTTGTGCTGTATCTCATACATCCTGACAGAAGCGACAGTATCATAATCGATACGAGTAGTAATGCGAGTTTTCTTGCTCTTTTCATAAATAACCCCCTTAACTTAAATCCATTGTTTCGGTTTACATTACGTATTTTTAATTGTAACAAAAAAGAACGGTTTCCACAACGGAAACCGCTCTTTTTCTACACTATCATTCTACTGTAACTTTGTACTCTACACTTACTAGAAGTCCCCTCTTCTGCAAGCACCAATAAGTGCCACATCTATAACTCCCATCAAGCTGTAGAATATTCCGGAGAGAATTTTCATTTCCATGAAATGTGATACCCCTACCAGCACCATCACTACTGCAAATGCGAATAGCATCAGACATAAAACAAGTCCGGCAGCTTTTTTTGAAAACATCGTTTCATTCGTTTCGCTTTTTACTAATACTTCATCCATACTTTTAACCTCGCACTAATATCAACAAAGGGTTTATCTTTATCTGATGATGTTAGTTTACAACACAAACCTTAAGGAAATATTAACAACTGCATAAATTATAATTAATTATTACTGATTATTATCAACCTCAAAACCCGCCAGACTTAGCGAATTATTAACGCGTTAATGTTCAAAGTTGATTTTTGCCGTTCCATAACATTTATTATTTACCCCACAAAAACGGGGTAAATAATGGGGTACTAAACGGGGTATTAATTACATAATAAAAACCGCCCATTATGAGCGGTTTCTATTTATCTGTATTTATATTGCTATCTGGATTTTGTTCATTTCTTCGGCTTTTGTATTTGGTAGAACGTGCGCATATACATCCATTGTCATACTTATGCTACTATGCCCCAGAATTGTTTTTAAAGTTTGCATCGTTCCCCCTTGTTCTATGTATCTGGTAGCAAATGTATCTCGGAACGCGTGCGCAGTAAATGGCTCAATATGGATGCCTTTAGCATCTAATCTTTTTAGCACTGATTTTATTTCGCTATTAATAACACAATTTCTCAACATCTTACCAAACACACTCGGAAATATAACGCACTCATTATGATTGATTTGATAGATGTTTCCCATTTTCTCTTTTTGCATCTCTAACACCTGCCTTGCAATCGGTGTTAATGGGATCTGTCTGTTACCGCTCTCACTCTTTGGCGTTCCCGTCGTCTGTTTTCCGTCTGCATCAAAAGTCGCGGTTTTATTAATGTTAATCACATCATTTTTATAATCTATGTCGCCCCACGTTAATGCAAATATTTCTCCTAATCGTGCGCCCGTACATAGTGCAAATGCGAAAACGGTATAATAATAACTTTCTTTCGACTCTGCCATAAATAGCTTTTGTTCTTCTATCGTTAGCGCTCTGTGTGTTGTGTCTGTCGCCTTTTCTGTCTGCTTTATAGCTTTAATACTCTGCGCAGGATTTCTTAATATAATTTCATCCTTTACCGCATCATTTAAGATTGCGCATAATACTGTTACAACATAGTTGCAAGTACTTGGCGCTTTGCCCTGATCTAACAGATCCGACTGTAGTTTAATGATCTGTCTGCGCTCCAATTTTGACAACTTGCACTTTCCTAATCTTTCAGAAATATGGTTGTTATATATACGTCTATAAGTTAGCAATGAATTGCTTTTTGTTGTGGTTTTCTTCCGCTCCATCCATTCTGTAAAATACTGATCCAGCGTTATATTAGCGTTTGTTCTATATTGTGTTAGTTTGATCTGCTCTCTTAACTCTATTTCCTTTTCAGATAAACTTTTAACAGTTGGAGCATATACAGAATATCTGTGACCGCTCACTGTAAATCGCTTTTCTAATAACCCGTCTTTTCTCTTTCTTACGCCTTGTGGTAGTCTTGCCATATTAACACCCCTTTTCTTTCTTACCTGCATTATATCCGACCATAAAACCGAACATTACTGCATTATCAATTAATGAAAATGTATCGTGTGACATCTCTTTAATCTGGATATAATCACTCCTAAAAAATGTTGTACTGTTTTTGTTCTTCTTTTCCCCATCAAGTACAAATCTTTTGTTATAGTCGTTGATGTACTTTCTTACATTTCTTTCCATCGTTTTTCTCCTTTCTTTGTTCATAGTTGATTATTATTGTGTACGTTACAATATTATCATCATTTTGTTGTGTACGCAATCTTTTGTTTTGTACGTAACTTTGTTATAATTGGAGCATCTATTACTCGGGGGCAAAAATGGAGAAAAGAAAAAACTATTTATTGAATTATAAAAAAGAGAATTATAAAAGAATTCCTCTGGATATTAACAAAGATGAGTATGAGAAAATAAAGACACACGCCATCGCATCAGATGGATCTGTTAATGGTTTCATAAAGCGCGCCATCAAAGAAACGATGGAGCGTGATAACAACGGTCTTTGACCCCTCTAGCGCGTCCATATTTGTGTTTTAATAGTTAGTTGGCATATTTCATCGACTTGCTAACTAATTCACTATGAACAACAATTTCGACGTGTTGTATTATTCAAAATTCTGTTATAAAATATAATTAATTTATGGCTTTTGTGGTTGTTTTGAAAAATGCCCTGATCTAACTCCATCAGGGCATTTTTCTTTTTGCTTATAATTCTTCAATTTTAATAACTAGTCTTTCAACAATACTTGTGTTTGAATACTTAAACGAATAATAACCACTGTTCGCGCAAAAATTGGTTTCGTCGTAAAATCTTTTTAATCTTCTGGATTTTCCCAACTTTCTTAACGCCTTTTCAATTATCATCCTTGTGTTACTCTCACTGTGTGCAGGATCTATTTCCTTGTATCCGTATCCCTTATATAATCTATCCGTAACAAATCTTTTTTGCCTATCGGTTAATGATCCCATTTCATCAGATAAAGCTGTAGCCAACTCATCATTAAAAACATTATCAATAACCGTTGTTTCAAAATCTGCTTTTGTATCTTCTGCAACATCGTATAAAGAAAAATCCGCGCTTGTTAGTGCATCCAGGCTGTCGATGTTCTTTTGATAAATCGTCTGTTTTATCTGTCGCAATTTATCTTCGGTAATATTTAATGCATCCATTATCTCCAGATCTGTTTTTTCGGTATCCTTTAGCGTCAAATATTTGTAGATTAGATTTTGTAGATATTCTGGAACTCTTATTGTTCCACTCTCTTGGATATATCTGTAAATATGGCGTCTTGTGACCGCTCGCAAATATCTGGTAAATTCTCCTGCGGTTTCGTCGTAGTTATTCAATGCCATTAACATAGCAAAGAAACACTCCTGCATCAGATCTTCCTTTTCTGCCAGATCCTTAAACCTAATAATTACGCTCTCAAATAGTTTTATGTTTTGATAATATAAGTCACTCAACAAAGTATTATCCGCGTTTCTCTTGCATAGTATTGCTAATTCTTGCGTGCTTTTTCCCATATTGATACCACCCCTCTATAATGTTATATTGTTTTCGGGGGTATCGGCGCTGGTACGGTGCGGGGTCGCTGTGCCCCCCTACTGGGGGGGTGGTATGGGTGGGTCAAAGCCCTTGCCAGAAATAGTTATTATTATCTGTTTTTCATACCATCAACATATACAAGGCTATTTTTCTCAGGTCAAAAAATCTCTGTGTGTAAATGGGTGCTGGTACGGTGCGGGGTCGCTGTGACCCTTTCGGGGGTTCTCCCCCACCCCATCTACTTTACAAATAATCACTCCTGATCTATAGGAAAAGCCTCATCAACCGACATCCCCATCAGTGACATATAACCTGCGCTTGCGTGTCCGTTCTCTGCACCTCTTAGACTTAATTGGTTGCAGTTTGCTAATAGGTTGTCTATGTTCTCTATCTCTCTATCAATCGGATGATCTGGAACACGTATTTCGTGTTCTATCGCTATATCCTTAACCGCGTTATAAACTTGATAATTGTTACCGTATCTATCAAGCATATTATAAATGTCATCCTCACTAACATTTTTTCTAGTTGTTAACAAAGAAACCATATTGATAGCATCGGTATCTGGTGCATCCGTCGTCTGGTTTATCAGATCCTCTCTTATCGGATCAATAATATCTTTTACTTTGTACTTGATCTCTGTAACCTTATTGTTAAAACGATCCTTATAATCTCCGTACAATTCAACATTCTTTGGAGCTATTGCTCCTGCAGGTAGCTTTAACATCTGCTCATCTCTTGCGCTCTGCTTAATTATGCGGTAACTATCCGAATAATCTTTCAATAATTCCTTTATGCCCTCATTAGCTTTAATACTTACATCTCTTTTAATCATAGTATTTCTCCTTATTAATTAATTGATACTTGTTTCTCTATATCTGTAATAATCTTTTTACAGTCTTTTGCTTTACGTTCGGATATATCTTGGTCTATCCACTTACACAACCTATCGAAATAATTAGAATATTCCTTGTTGGCATTTATGATATAATCACTCATTTTGTTAAGGGCATTAAATAATATATCCTTTGGGTATTTATTACAAAGTTCTTCAAACTCATAATCCGTCAAAGGTATATTATGGTTTTCACCGTACATTTTAGGAAAATCCTGCGCCCTATCTTGACCTATACTATCCTTGCCTAAACTATCCTTACCTAACCTATCCTGTGTATCCGTTTTGGATACATCTTGGATACAGTCATTATCTAGCGTATAAGCCTTGTTTTCTTTTACTCCTAACAACTTTCGTTCTTCGGTGTAAACTGTAGGCTTGTATCTATCATTCTGGATGTAGTTGTGCAATTTCCAATGTTTAATAACTATCACGCCACTATCAAACGGTATAACAAAACCATTATCAATTAATCGTTGCAGATCATCCTCATCCGCTCCAATCATTCTTTGTGTATTCTTAGCTTTGTTAATAAAACCGTCGTCATCGGCTCTCATACCTAAGTGAAAATATAAGGCTTGTGTGGTTAATGGCATATCCAAAAAAGCATCACTGTCAATTATCGTTTTCGCAAACATTCTTCTTTCTGCCATCGTTTTTACTCCTTTGGTTAAATGCTTTCTGCATTGCGTCTGCAACATCTTTGAACGCCTCGCTCTTTTTTCTTAGTCGTCTTATGGTTGCTTTAATATCTGCGTCACTTTCTGGCAGAAAAAAACCTTTATCGTTACTGCAGATAATGTTACCTGCTAAACGCTCCGTTCTTATGGCTTGCCTGATCTCTCTCGTGTCTTCCTTTTTTAACGCTCGCACTAACTCGCTCTGGGTTCTGGCGTTTTTCTCGCCTACTCCTAATATCTCAAATATCATTAGATCCCCCCGTTCTGCTATTAATGTAGTCTTGTACTTTCTGGACGTTATAAAGCGTTCTGCGAATTCCCAGATGCACAACCGCATCCGCGTCCTTACCTAACTCCATAGCTTTGTTTTTAGATAAGCCAGACATTGCCTGCAGTCCTTTAATATCGACCATAATCGGCTTTTGTTCAACGATACTGTTCATAAATACACCTCTTTTCTTTAATTTGTCCGTTGTTTATTTGTGTTAACAGTTGCAACTTGTTACACCTATATGCTATCATCAAAATTAAAGAAATTAACCCTTTTTTGCTTATATTTTAATTTTTTTTAAAAATTTTAATCGCGCCACTTTAAGTATGTTTTTATTGCCATAATTAAAATGCATCGAATTGATAAAACTTTAATAATCAAAGGGAGTAAAAAAATGGAGAAAATTGCAGAAACAACGGGATCTCGTATTAATGAATTAATCAAAGAAAAAGGATTACAGAAAAAGGCTTTTGCAGTTGATATGCAGGTAACACCTCAAACCGTCACGGGATGGTTAAAAGGAACTATTCCACACAAGCACCATCTGGATAAAATAGCCAACTATTTTGGAGTAGATGTTCGTTATTTAATGTGTAAAACCAACTTTAGAAATATCGAGGATCGAGTGCGCAACGGATACAATATAAAAGACGTCAATGAAATAAAGAGCGAAAAAAGAGAGAATACTATAAAAGAATTATTGGCTCTTTATGGATATGAATTTGAATTATCGCATTACAGTTATGAAAAGACCATCAGGCATTATAAAAATGAGATCTTGTTCGATGAGTTTGAGTTAACAGACGGGGATCATTTTCCGTATTATAGAATTGTCACTCCAGAAAAAGAAACTAAATATTTAAGCGTAGTTGATGCAATCAAGTTAAGAAACATAATGTTTGATTTATTAGAACGCTTTTCTATTCCAGATTATGACATAGAAACAGAATAGCTATTTTTCTCAGGTCAAAAAATTATCTGTGTGAATTTTTGATTTTGGTCGTATTTTTATGCTTGTGAAAATTATTGAATACGCCCCCTCTATAATGACTTGTTGCTTTCGGGGGTATATCAAAAATATTATAATTATAGTAAATTGGGGTAAAAAATGGGGTAGCAGACTTTTTACAAGCCTGCTACCCTTTTATTTTAGCCATTTCTTGACGTTGTACGCCTTAAGGAAATATTAATTTGAGGTGAATTGTTTATTATTTGTCGCGAAATGCACTACCCTTGACTGCCTGCCAATAGATATCTTAGTGTATGTGGCAGATTGATCACAAATTTTACAGTCCTCGTTTCTTTAATCCTGCTACAACTTGAACGAAGAACTCTCTTACATCAAATCCATTGATATTCTCTCTCATCAGGTCGATCATATCGGCATGTGATATACCACGTTTTTTCTTATTCTCAATGAAAGTATAATCCTCACCCCATCTAAAAGATGGTTCAGCAACAAGTCCGTCATTTTTTCCATCAAAATGCTTTACTAGAGGATAACTCATGTTTAGAGGAAACGGACCGCTCGAAGCTTTCTTCATCCAGGAGCCTATGCTCTGTGTATAGATGCCTGCAGCTTTATAATCAAATTGATCAGCATAGTCAGATATCTCTCTTGCACGCTGCGCGGTTAAGTCAGTAACTGCATCTACGAAGCTAGGTGTTGTATCACCTAGTTTTCTAAATGCTGCTTCATATGCAGCAGCAACTTTGTTTCGAAGCGAAACAGGCGCCTTATTAAGAAGATATTCAGCAAATTCACATCCGCGATGAGGGGTATTTACAGTTGTAACTGAGGCTACGTATGGAGCAATACCAAGAGTCGCGATTGCCCACTTGGTATCAAGTCCACCCTTCGAATGTGCGATTACATTTACCTTACCACATCCTGTTTCTTCAACTATCTGTTTAATCCTTTCTGCAAGCTCCTTGGCACTGTTATCTACAGAAAGTGCCGATTGGTGATTACCGTAGTAAATAGTTGCACCGTTTTTCTCAAGCTCTGCAGGTACGCGGCCCCAATAGTTAAGATACTTAAGATCACGGAAGAAAACACCGTGCACCATAAGGATCGGATACTTTGTTTTACATATTTGTTCAGATGCTCTCGAGGCATCGAGCTTCATCTTTCCTTTTTCAAATGTAACTTCGCGGAATGTTATCCGGATAATCATTATTAGTACGATAATATGAACTATAGGAATCATCCCACATATGATACCGATAACTCGAGTCTTTATTCCAAGCTGAGCCGATGTTACATAAACGATAATAATACCTGCCCAGAAGATTATCAGTTCTACCAGGAAAAAGGTAAGTAATAATGGCCAAAGATTTTTAAATGTATCTTTGAATCCATTAGTAGCCAACTCTCTTATAAACCATATGCTTAGACATGTAGTCGACAGCAGGAAAAATATAAGAAGTATATCTCCGAACAAAAGTGTGTTCAGTCTTATTTTTGTTATGGGCTTATCCGCTCTTGCATCATTCATTATCAAATTCTCCTGAACTAATTATAAAAAAGGAAAGCTTTCGCTTTCCTTTTTATAGTGCCGGCGACCGGGGTCGAACCGGTACGGGTATTACTACCCACGGGATTTTAAGTCCCGGGCGTCTGCCAATTCCGCCACGCCGGCATACTGCTCGATTTACTCCGTAAATCGAGCACCCGAGCAACACGCAAGTGTTGCTCCGAAGCACATGCAACGGTTGTAGTATCTCGAAGAGATACGAAAAGCGGTGCAGTGCGTTCCGATCCACGGTGTAAATATAGTTTCAAGGTGTCAGCCGAAGGCTGACGGATTCCTTGGAATGCGCCATGGGGCGCATGCATTCTGCAAGCGAAGCGCTGCAGAATCAGGGCTGTGCTTTAGCACAGGCCTTCTTGGTTGCTAGCAACCAAGGCACCAAAGTCGATAAAGTAAATTATCAATAAACTATAACGACCCAGACGAGACTCGAACTCGTGACCTCCGCCGTGACAGGGCGGCGCTCTAACCAACTGAGCCACTGGGCCAAAAAACGAGCTAGCCTAAATGACCAGCTCGTTTATTATATAATTTTTAGACCTTTTGTGCAACATATTTTTATTATGTCTTTAGTACACCCTGTCCCTTTTATTCATTCACTTTATCAAGTGCAGCCTGTGCTGTTTCAGCAGCCTCATCAAGAGCCTCCTTAGCATAAACACCTTCAAGCTCAACCTTATCTGCAGCTACACTAAGTGCATCATAAATCTCACCACCAGTTGGGTCAATTGGTCTTATAGATGCATGCTGTGACTGTGTAAGTGGAACAAGAATTTCTGGATGCTCTTCTGAGTATGCCTTGTAGTCTGCATCTTCCTGACTTGATGCTCTAACTGAAACATATCCAGTTTCAAGAGACCACTTAGCCTGGTTCTCTGGATTAGTGAAGAACTTAATGAATTCAAATGCACCCTGCTTTTCTTCATCTGAAGAATTAGCTACAGATACAAGCTGTTTAGCTCTTGCTGTTGGAGCTGATTCGCTGTCATCATCCCATGCTGGCTGCTCCATAGCGCCTACTACTGAGAAATCAAGGTCTGCCTGGTCTCCACTTGATCCTGTGTATCCACCAGCTGTTCCATCAACTGCATCATCCATTGTGTCATACCAGTACTCCCAGCCCTGACCGCCAGAATGTACTGCCATAATTTCATCATCATGAATCCATGTACGGATGCTCTCCCATACTTCAACCCACTCATCTGAGTTTATAAGAACTGTCTTTCCATCATCACTGATAAGCTTAGCGCCGTTAGAGAATGACATATCAATAAGGTTATCCTCATCCCACATTGGCTCCCAGCCATATGTTGCAATGCCTTCGTCCTTAATCTTCTTAGAAACATCAGCAAGGTCCTGCCATGTTGCAATGTCATCTGTTGTAACACCAGCCTTTTCAAACACATCTCTGTTATAGTACATAACCTGAGTTGATCCATAAGCAGGGAATGCATATACCTTATCGCCATCTGTTCCCTGATCAAAATAAACATCAAGATAATCATCTCTATCAAAATCAGAATCAGCATCTATATAACTCTGAAGATCTGTAAGTAAATCCTTATCTGAAAGATTTCTTGCTGCCTCAACTTCCAGGAGAGCTACATCAGGTGCTACATCTCCAGCTATACCAGCCTGAAGCTTCTGATATGTTTCGTCATAATCACCCTGTGTTACTGCTGTAACATAGTAATTATCTTGTGATGCATTAAAGTCATCAATTATTCCCTGAACAACACCAATTGCTGTCTTACCACCTGAATACCAGAATTCAATTTCAGTCTTTCCTTCTGCAGATGCTACTGTTGCTGCATCTGTATTTGTGCTTTCATCCTGTGTTGTTGCCTCTGTCTGTTCAGCCTTTACATCGCTTCCGTTTGATGAAGTGCTAACTCCACATCCTGTAAGCGCACCAACCAACATTGCTATGCTCAAAGCGCCTGCGAAAAATCTTTTTACTAGTGTCTTGTTTAATTTACTCATGATTCTTCCTTTCTCGATCTTTTGATCTGACTCTGTAAGAGCCTATATATATTTAACCTTCTATGAAAAACTCCGGATGGAGAGTTTATCCTTTTACTCCGCTGTCTCCTGACAGCCCGGAAATAAACCACTTCTGCGTAAATGCAAAAAGTATCAAAAGTGGTACAACAATGATTGTGCTTCCTGCCATGACCTTTGCCCAATCGGTTCCAAATGCACCATCATCTATAAAGAAGCTTCTTAATCCCTGAGCAACCAGATACTGGTCACTGTCCTTTGTAATAAGAGATGGCCACATATAATTGTTATAAAGTGAGATGAAACTCATAAGACCAAATGTCACAAATGAAGCTCTTGTAACTGGCATAACTATCTTCCAAAGAATGTTCCAATCATTTGCACCATCCAATTTCGCTGCTTCTATCAGTTCCTCCGGAACCTGGAGAAATGCAGTCCTCAGAAGGAATATTCCAAATATACTCACACACTGGGAAATGATAAGTCCCATTCGTGTATTTAGTAGTCCCATCTTGGCGAGTGTTACATATGCAGGAATGTAAGTTGCACATGAAGGCAGCATATAAGTTGCCATCACTATTCCAAACAATATGTTCCTTCCCCTAAACTTAATAAACGAAAATGCATATGCCAGCATTGCGCCTGTAACTATTTGAATAGCTGTTGCTGCAAGCGCTACAAGCAAGCTGTTACCCACATATTTCATCAGAGGTGAATACTTAACGACCTCAATTACATTTTCCAGATGTATTATGTCTGGAAAGATCATTGTTGGGTCCATCGCCTCTTTACTCGTTTTAAGGCTTCCCATCACCATCCAGAATAGTGGAAATATCATCACGATGCATACAGCACACAGGATTATATGTTTTAAACTATTAAGCAGTTTCTTCTTCATTTAATAATTCACCCATTTTTTTGATAGTCTGAACTGTGTATATGAAAGTGCAACTGTTAGTACGACAATCGCTATCGCAACCGCTGATGCCTGCCCCATCTTGAACTGTTCAAATCCCAGTTGATAAAAGAGATATGTCAGCGTCCTTGTGCTTCCTGCAGGACCACCTTGTGTAAGTATCTGTATCTGATCGTAAGCTTTAAGCGCATCTACCATTGTGATGATACAGAGGAAAAATGTTGTAGGCGAAACACCAGGAAGTGTAATGTATATCAGTTTCTGCCAGAATCCTGCCCCATCAAGTGAAGCAGCCTCGTATCTGTCTTTTGGGATTTTATCTATAGCTGTCAGATAAAAGATTGCGCTGTATCCGATTGTTTTCCACACCGTAACTATGATCACAGACAGGAGTGCGGTGTCGCTACTGTTTATCCAACCGAGCTCAGGAAGTCCAAGAATATTTAATATCTCATTTGCAAGACCGCCTTTTTGTTGGAATATCCAGCTCCATACTATTGAAATAGCAACTGTTGGAGTTATCCAAGGTGAGAAGACCAAAAATCTATAAATGGCTTTTCCTTTCATCTCCTCTCCTAGAAGCAATGCTATGAACAAACCGATTATCAAAGTTGGTATTATAGTTCCGATAGCAAATAGGCATGTATTTTTAAATGCGTCCCAAAAGCTGCTGCTTGTTAATACGTTCGAGTAATTTTGAAAACCTACATAGTTATAATCCGGAGTCATATAATCCCAGTCTGTAAAACTCAGCCAGCCACCTTTTATGATTGGATAGATCCAGAAAACAGTCATAGGTATCATCGCTGGAAGAGTGAAGAAAAAAACCTTTGGAATTAGCTTCAGATTAAATTGTCTTTTTGAATTAGATTTGTTCATCATTTTTATTTTCTGTTTTGTTCACGACTTTTATTATTTATCAGATGGTGAACATATTATACTTAATTATCCTTTTTGTCAACCCTATTTTTTATTATTTTCAAATTCTCTTTTCACAAACCTATTTTAATGAACATAAAAAAGACAACCTTACAAACGTAAGATTGCCTTTTATTCGTATACCAAATCTTCTATTAAATGAATTAATTTACTTCCAGAAATCCAGTTCCTCGGTATTAATTCCTATATCAGAAGCCTTGAATACTGGCTTCTTTCCTTCTTTTTTCTGCTTCTCATAATCCTTAAGTGTATCTATTGCTATCTTTCCAAGAAGCATACAGGATGGGAGATTTATAAGAGTCATACCACCCATTGTTATATCTGCTGCTGCCCATGCTGCATTCATTGGAATCATTGCTCCCAAAAGTACGATAACCGCACAACAGATATGGAAACATCTCATAAAGAGTTTAGAAGGCTGCTTCTTATGATTCAGGAAAATGAGTGCATTATCAACATAGTACAGATTTCCGAGCAAGGTTGTAAATGCAAAAAGTATCATAGCTACAGTAATAAACGTAGGACCAATTTTACCAAATACCGATGCGATTGCATTCTGTACATAAGGCGCTCCTGATACTGCTTCACTTCTCTCTACTCCAGTGGAGAGACACATAAGTGCTGTAGCTGTACAGAGAAGAATTGTATCAATATAAACTGAAAGAGTCTGCACAAGCCCCTGCTTAGCTGGATGAGAAACCTTAGCGGATGCGGAGGCATTTGGAGCCGAACCAACACCGGCCTCATTAGAATAAAGACCTCTCTTTATACCATAAATCATACAAGATCCAGCCATACCACCAAATATTGCTTTAAAGTCAAATGCATCCTCAAAGATAATCTTGAACATATGTGGAATACTGGTGATATTACAGAAAATTACAATCAGTGATATGAGAACATATGCAACGCCCATAATTGGAACTATTACACTGGTAAGCTTTACGATTCTCTTTCCACCGCCCAGGAGACAGTAACCTGTGAGAACTGCAAGAATGCCACCAATTATTATCGGTGTGGTCTTCTCATTATAAAATGAATAAGCTGCGAATGTAGACTGCAGATTATATGAACAAAGAAGATTAAAACCTACAGCATAAGTTGCTATAAGAAATACACAGAAAACACCTGCAAGTATAGGTGCGTGCAATGCCCTCTCAATATAATAAGCAGGTCCACCATAGCACTCGCCATCTTTATTCTTTCTCTTATAAATCTGAGCAAGTGTACTCTCAATAAACGCTGAAGATGCGCCGATAATACACATCACCCACATCCAAAAGCAGGCTCCTGGCCCACCCATACAGATTGCAGTTGATACTCCAACTATATTTCCAGTACCAACACGGGATGCTGTAGAAACCAGCATGGCCTGAAGAGAAGATACATTCTTTTTATCTTCAGGTGGTTCCTTTAAAAGCCTGATAGATTCAGGAAACAAACGGATCTGAACCCCTTTTGTTAAAACAGTAAAATAAATACCAGCGATAGACATAACGATAATAAGTATTGGATAATACATTATGCTATCTATCTTATCGAGAATCTGTGTAATCATGTAACCACCCCAAAACAAAAACTAGTCCCATTATAAACAAAAACCCTCGATTTATCAATCGAGGGAAGTGGACGCTCGGGGACTCGAACCCAGGACCGTCCGGTTATGAGCCGGTACATGTCGAATCTGTTCATAATTGACATCTCCGTCAATTAAATTATAATTATTAACAAATTCTATTTAAATTAAAGGCCTTACACACTATACTGTTTTATAAAATTATTTTTAAATATGGTGATATCTTAACATATTTTTCATTTTAGTTCAAACTATTTATAGTAAAATCATAGTAAAACGAGGTGATATATCAATGCGACGAGCAAATGGAGAAGGTTGTTGGCAAGAAAGGACTATTAACGGAACTCACTACTATGTATTCATCATTTCAATTAATGGAATCCAAAAATCATTCTATGGTAAAACCAGAAAAGAAGCAACACTTAAATATAATAAGCACCTGGAAAAAAGCACTATAATTTCAACTAAGAAAATACAAATAATGACCTTTTCAGAGTATGCGAATAAATGGCTTTTTGAGTGGCGAAAGCAAAACCTATCACCAAAGACCGTAGACTATTATGATTACGCCATAAATCAATATATAAAAAAGACGAAATTATATAACATGCAAATAGGCACTATAAATGCGAAATCTCCAAAAGAAATAAGAAAGATCTTTCAGGACGCAGTTAATACTAATAAAAACTATTCAAAATCAATTAACAATAGTATATATACTGTTTTATGCTTGGTATCCAAATATGGTTTTACTATGGCTGATTTTGTCTGCAACTATATGGATGGAGTAGATAAACTAACTGAAAGAGATGTTGAAACAAAAACAAAGACAAAAAGATCGCTAACATACGATCAGGTAATGAAACTCTGGAGTGAAATGGAAAAGCTAAACACCGAGGAAAAGCGTATAAATGGAAAACCAGGAACATATGTTTATGGAATGAATGCCTATGCCATACTCTTCTGCTGTTTCACTGGTCTAAGGTGGGGAGAATTATCAAGGCTTGAATGGAATGATATAAAAGAAACAAAAAACGGCACAAACTATATCATCATAAACAAACAATATGTTTATATCAAAAATAGAGATAATAAAGCAACCACTTCTAAAAAATACATTACAAAGTATCCTAAAGAAGAAAAAGTCAGGTTAATTCCTCTTAGTTCGCAGGCACAAGATATACTCATAAAAGTCAAAGAAAGATTTCCAGAGCTACATAAACCAAATAACCTTATTTTTTCTGCCACAGGAAATCCAATCGCAGATAGCAACGCAAGAAAAACTTTGCACAAGATGTGTTTAGCGACGGATGTACCACTTATATCTCCTCACGAACTTCGCCATACATTCGCTTCTATACTGCTAAACGAAGATCAGCAAAACTTATATGCTGTCTCATCATTATTAGGTCATTCTTCTCCTGATATCACATATAAGGCCTACATCGACATTTTTGAAAAGAATAAATTAGACACAATACAGATATTCGACAAAATAAATAAGACGGACGATTAAACTATGCAAAACTCAAAAGAGAGAAAACCAGGATTAATTCAGCTTACTATTCAAAAAAAGAGCAATAAAATGCTCTTTTTTTATCCAGCTACTC
Organism: uncultured Lachnospiraceae bacterium; assembly: GCA_947168155.1. Lineage (GTDB taxonomy): Bacteria > Bacillota > Clostridia > Lachnospirales > Lachnospiraceae > Eubacterium_Q. The sequence goes on from CAMVKW010000048.1 coordinate 15,717, forward strand.
CTTAAAGAACTCATTATAATCACAATCAAAAATCTTTGTTAATGCAACTAACATTTCTACCGAAGGATTATTATGACCATGTATCACCTTGCTAAATACTCCGGTTGTAACATAATCAATCCCCATTACATTTAACTTAGCAATAACATCTATATAACGTATATTTTTTTCTTTACAAAGCCTTTCAATATTCCTTCCTATCAATGGTCGTCTAGTTTGAGTAATCCTCTCCATAAGAACAATCCTCCTAAATTGGATTATTATCCAAAATAGAAGTTGTTAGTGTCCAAAATGGAAGTTTTGTGATATGATTTGTGTATTATTAAATATAAAATGGAGGTTTATCATGTATTGTCCTAAATGTGGTTTTCAAAATGAGGATAGTTCTGTATTTTGTGTCAACTGTGGAAAACAGCTATCAAACAATAGTAAACCTGAATCTATTATCAATAATGCCGATAACTATATTACAAATCTTCCACCAATAATTTCCGAACTAAAGAAAATTGATTCCTATGATCTAAATATATATAATATGCAAAACAATCTAAAGTGGAGAAAAAACCAATATAAAAGTACAGTTCTCAGTTTTATTATTGCTTTATTGGTCACATTGTTTATTGTCACACCCATAGTTTTTATTTTTATCCGTTTAAACAGCGCTATTCTATTTGATGAAGCTAATGAGAAAAGACTAGGATATACATCTGGAGAACCCGACCCATATTTATATTTTGACGAATATGAAGACTACAAAAAAGATATAGAAACAGCTAGAACAACCTCATCATTATTTTTCACATTTATTATTGATATTTTAGCATTCATCATTCTTTCTTTAGCATTACTTCTAATAAATAGAGATAGTAATTCTAGAAATAAAGAAATGATAGAAAAACTCGAAACGGATCTTAGTAAAGAAATCGAGAAGAAAAATGTCGTTATAAAACAACTCTCACCAGTGATTCATATTCTTCCACCCAATTACAGATATGCCTTAGCCGCCGATTATATATATAATTGCTTTTTAAATAATCGTGCATATACAATCCAGGAAGCTGTTAATCTTTATGAAGAACAATTACACCGGTGGAAAATAGAAAACACACAAGAAATGATGCTCACACTTCAGAGACAACAGAATAGCGACATTAATACTATGAAGATATTTACGGGTATAACAGCTGCAGCATCTGTTGCGACAGCTTTTAATACGCGAAAATAGTGACATAAAGTCTAAATGAATTTGATAAATATAATAATCATTTATATTACTTCAAGCGAGCATGATGTGATATAATATCTACATCATACACACACTAGAAAGGGTGGTGTTTATGATAAAGCGTATAGTAAGTATTGTTATTGCGATAATGATAGTAGTATCAACAGTTGGTATTAGAACAGAAGCAGCCAATGGGGTATGGAGATACTCAAATGGTGGATGGTGGTATGAATATGCCAATGGTTCATATGCACATAATGAATATGTAGATGGATACTGGCTTAATAGTGCAGGATGGTATGATTCAGCCTGGAATGGTTCTTGGAAAAGTAATTCAAAAGGATGGTGGTTCCAGAGTGGCAGTTGGTATCCTTGTAATCAATGGCTAAAGATAGATGGTGGATGGTATTATTTCAAGTCAAATGGATATATGGCAGCTGGCGAGTGGGTTGGTAACTATTATCTTAAAGACAGTGGAATAATGGCACAGGATGAATGGATAGGTGACTATTATGTTGGACTAGATGGTGCATGGGTACCTAACAGAAAGAAGGTTACAACTACTGGTAATAATCAATCTAGTAATAACAGCAATAATAGTAGCACCAACAATAATAACAATAATAATAGTGGAAACCAAAGCGGATCTAACGATAAAATCTGTACTCATAACATAAGACAGATTGGTTCTCCAACAATAGAATGCACTAAAAGAACAGAAGCTTATTATGATGTATGCACTCTCTGTGGATATATTGCTCCTTGCAAATATGAATCTTATGGTTCTGAAAGTGGTTGGTATAGAGATTCTTCAAAGTATAATCACAAACATACAGATGGCTCAAGTTATGGAAGTTCTCAACCTGTACAGCTTAAAACAGCCTGGACAAAGAGTTACACCTACCAATGTCTAAAGTGTGGTTATAGCTATCACAAAACAGAAAACTACACCTGGAATTGTTCAGTAGATGGACATGATTGGTATGAGTATGGAAGTGGCGAGATCTGTGTAGTATGTGGAGCAAGAAGAGGTTATCCAAAGCAGACAGATAAGCAGAGTATATTAGAATAAGGATTAATAAATGGCAAATAAAGAAAAAATATTAATGCATAAGGATATAGAGGTTTGTTCTTTATCATTTAATCAAACATACCATTTATCAGAAATAAATGAGATCTATAACTATTCCGAAATGCCACTTGGATATAGAGATAAGGAAAATGGAGAGTTTGATGTTTCTTTTATTGCTTCTTGGTGGAAGAATAATGAGATTCCTACAGAGAGAGACAGTGTTAGACTTGGTTTAGAGTGTCTTGGTATTAATTCTGTTGAAGAACTACATTGGCTTGGAAGAGGTGTTTCACTAAATAATCATTACTGGTTAAAGGATCCTGGCGAGCAAGTCACCTGGAAAGAAGTTAATTTTTGGGATAATCCTTTTTCTGATGAGATAGGAGAGGCATTATTCAACCATAAGAAAAAACACACTCAAGAATATCGTAATTCTCCTGATGCAGCATTAAATGGTTTGTTAAAAAAACGATGGATCTATCGTGATAATAATTATTATCTTGAAAAGTCCGGAACTGGAATGGTTAAGCAAGAAGTATATAACGAATGGCTTATCAGCAGACTTTTTTCTTTAACTGCTATAAGACCAGTGGTATATGACTTTAATAACGAGAATGTTTTATCTTGTTTATGTAAGGCTTTTACCTCGTCCGATTTAGAATATATTCCACATTCTCAGATATTTAATACAGTGGATAGAAAAGCTTATCCACCTGAGTCGGAACTAGAATATTATTATAGGACATTAGACCATTATAATGTGTCATATTCAAGAGAGCAGATTAATACAATGCTTGCGATTGATTATATAACAGTTAATGAAGATAGACACTATAATAATATGGGATTACTTATGGATCATAACAGGAATCTTTCCCTTGCTCCTATATTCGATAATGGAAACAGTCTATGGTATACATTAAGAACTGACGAAATTAACATTGATGATGATGTTAGACCTGCTCGTCCATTTTGTGATAAAACATCTATGGGATATTGGAGCAGACAACTAAAATATATTGAAGAATGTCCTAATATTGATGAAAAAGCATTGGATGAGTTATTAAAAGAGTTTAGTTCTATCGCTTCAAGAAACAGCGATTTTATTCCAAAAAGAATTGAGTTGATATGTGAGGGTATTAAATATAGATATAATAAACTACAATCTCTCATTTTAGAAAAGAACAAAAGCAAGAGTATATAAGTTTTCTTTAATAGCAAAAACAATAAAGATCGGCTTAGGTCGGTCTTTTTTAATGCCTGGGATCCTGGGCAGCATATATAAAACTAAAAGATAAGGAGAGAAGATAATGAAAAAGAGACTAAAAACGATAATATCGGCAACGGTTATTTTTTCTTTATTTGCTGACAATTGTAAATGATACTATAAAAATGTCGTAAAAATGGAAAATAAAAATGTAGGTTTCC
>CAMVKW010000049.1:0-18547 GCA_947168155.1 uncultured Lachnospiraceae bacterium
GAAGGAGTGCGTTCGCCATATTCATATCGGCAGTATCCTATTTTCGAGAGATTGAGGCGCCTCGAGGCTTCAGCCATCGAGAACCCTGCGCTTTCACGTGCTAGCTTAAGTCTTTCCGGTACAATCTTTTTTTCCATACAAAATCACCACTTATATTGACGGTAACCAATGGATAACGTATAATGTTATCCATTGGTTACTTTGTGCTTTGCTATAGCAATCTTAACAGAAAAGAGATGATAACGATATGCGTAAACTTGCCAGTATACAAAGAATTTGGAAGATTGAACCGATCGATGGAGCAGATAAGATTGAATTGGCATTCGTTCTTGGATGGCAATGTGTTGTCAATAAGGGGCAGTTCAAACCCATGGATTCTGCAGTGTATTTTGAAATTGACAGTTTTCTTCCGATAAGGCCTGAATATGAATTCCTAAGAAGTTCAAGTTATCGTAAAACTGATGTAATGGGAGAGGGATTCAGACTTCGTACAATGAGATTCAGAGGACAGACCTCACAGGGTTTGTTGTTGCCTATAAGTGATTTTGAAGAATTGCCGGAAGGTATTGAACTTGGTACTGATGTGACGGGTATTCTTGGCGTACGGAAGTGGGAGATCGAAGAACGAATAACAACCGGAGGGACAATGATCGGAACTTTGCCATACGACGTACCTCATACTGACGAGACCAGAGTGCAGGCGGAACCGGAACTGATTCAGGAGTTCGATGGTATTCGGTACTATATAAGCACCAAGATGGATGGGTCTTCTCATTCGGTAAGTATTGATGAGAATGGATTTCATGTGACAGGGCATAACTACGAATATAAGGACGATGGGCTAAGTCCATTTTATGAGTTTATTAAGAGCAGGGATGTTGAGAAGAAGATGCGCGAGTTTATGAGCATCCACGGCATCAGTCTATTAACAATACAAGGCGAATTATGTGCTCCGGGTATTCAGCAGAACAGACTGAAGCTTACCAAGCCGGAATGGTATGTATTTACTGTCAGGGAAGATGGCAAGCGAGTAGGTCTTAATAGAATGCTTGATATATGTTCAGAACTTGGTCTTGAGACTGTTCCGATTGAAGAGATAGATACTGATCTTCCTTCCAAATATCCAACCGTTGGAGCTCTGCTTGAGAGAGCGGACGGAGAGTATCCGAGTGGCGGACGTAAGGAAGGTATAGTAATCAGACCTGTTGAACCTATATATAGCAAGATTGTCAGCGGTTCATTATCGATGAAGGTGGTGAGCAACAAGTACCTGTTGAAGAATCAGAGTGAATGAGATAGGAGAAAGTATGGTTATCCGGGAATATGTTGAAGATTATGTAAAGTATTTTCCTGAACGATGGAGATGGAGTATAAAGAATAGTGTTGAGCAACATGAATTATATATGTCAACACGCGCACGAAGATGTAAGAATAATTACTCCAATTGCGATCTGCTTCCGGATTTTACTTCTATTGAGCGGGATGCAGCTCAGTTTGGATTTTGCAAAGTTGAGTGGACAGATTTTTTTGGAATTGTTTGGGAGGGCGAGAAAGGCGTGCACGCCTACGCTGGTGCTCCTGATTATGAAGGGAGTCTATACTTTTACAACAACGATGATTGTTATGAATCTGAATACTGTGTCTCGGATCAATATAATGCTTATGGTAATCAGCCTCCGGCAGATACATATACAAGGATTAATCAGCGCGGAGTCAATCACTGGATAGATACTAAGAATGTTGTGGACATTAAGTATTCATATATTGTAGAGAATCATCTTTTTAAGGATACTCATATTGATCTGTTTTATGACGATGGAGAGAAATTGACTGTATATTCTGAATATACTGAACTGATAAATGGCCTTTTAAGGCATGGGAAAGAGGATATGGTTAAGAAGGTATTCAAAACAATGAACGAGCATTTTATCAAATTACGCGATTCAGACAGGGAAGAGGAGCGAGAGTTCTATCCGGGGAAGACAGCAGAAGAAATGTTTCTTGGTACCAAGTCAGAATCCAAATCGCAAGGATAGTCATTGTCTGGTACAAAACTAATGATTTCGATTCTTAGAATACCATTAATTTTATTATGATTTACATGACAGAAGAGATGCTGGAGTGATTATTCTAAGAGGATTGAATTATTCTTTAGGCGAGAACAATGATGCTCTCTTGACCGTACAACATCCAAACAGTACAATTAAGTAAACACAGGTGAAATTTATAAAAAAGCCTATATTTACTTGAGAGGGCTATTCTATGATAATGACTTATTCTGAATGCATTGACAGATGGAAATCGGATTACATGGTTAAGAAAGAGATAAACAATGGTGATTTGTTTCAGATAGAAAAAGGGGTCTATTCTGATAGCCTGGACGTTTCAACGCTTGCGATAATCACCAAGAAATATCCGAATGCTATCGTTACTTTGGATTCTGCATTCTATTATCATGGCCTTACTGATGTTATTCCCGATGAGTATTATCTGGCTACGGATAAGCATTCGATTGCTCTTAAAGATTCGCGAATTAAGCAGATATATGTTCAGTCTGACATTTTGGATTTAGGAGTTACCACAATGGAACGCCGAGATGCTGAGTTTAAGATATATGATCGTGAGAGAATGCTCATAGAACTTCTCAGGTACAAGAACAAGCTGCCTTATGATTATTACAAAGAAATCATAATCAGCTACAGAAACCTGATATATACGCTTGATATTGAGCGCATACAAGAGTATGCATCAATCTTCCCTAAGAATAAGAAGATTAGAGAATTGCTAGATGCAGAGGTCTTTTAATGGCAACAATAAAAGAAATGTTACGACGTGCGAATGAAGACGGTTATAACGATGAGAATGCTGAAGCCAAGGTCTGTCAGGATGTGATCATTAAAGCTTTGTCACAAAGTTCGTTGAGTCGTAATGCAACAATCAAAGGCGGAGTTGTTATGCGGAGTATATCAGGTGACGCTAGAAGAGCGACACAGGATATGGATATCGATTTTATCTGCTACTCTCTTGATAATGAATCCATAAGACTGTTTATACATAAGCTGAATTGCCTGGATGGCATTACAATCGAACAGACCGGAGGAATAACTGAGCTGAAACAGCAAGACTATCACGGAAAAAGAGTTTTTATTCGCCTGACAGACTCAACGGGTGATTATCTCGAAAGCAAGATTGATCTTGGCGTTCACAAAAATCTGTCGATAGAACAGGAAGAGTATTGTTTTGACATTGCGTTCTGCGATGAAGGTGCTAACCTTCTAATTAATACAAAAGAACAGATGTTTACGGAAAAGCTTCGTTCGCTTCTTAAATTTGGTCCCAACTCGACTCGGTATAAGGATATCTTTGATATGAGATATTTATCTGATTTTATGGACAGGGATCGGCTCATAGAGTGTTTCCGCATATTAATTTTCGAGGACGAAGGAATGCGGGAAAACAATATGCAGGATCTCCTGGGACGAGTTGAGAGGACATTTGCTTCCGCGCAATATGTGAGTAGGCTCGAGAGATCCCGTAAGAATTGGTTAGGTTTGAATATACAATCTGTCACAAGCGATATTATAGCTTTCTTACGTAACGTATAAGCGATTATCGAATAATACTACTTCCATTCGTTCCTCTAAGGGTAAGATATTCCATAGATGTATCAAAGCGTGATGTATTCTCCTTTGATGGAGAAGATCATAAAAGAGCACCTTCGTAAGAGGTACCGGGAATCAGATCAGGAGGTCATGTGGGAGAAGGTTCAGATGCGGTATGTGACTTTCCTTAAGGATCTGCCGTATCGCGGAATTTGCCAAGGCGCACGGCTATCTTGATATCATGCCCGCCTTTTGCAACAGTGACTACCCTGCCATGGAGATGATACACGGGCATCTAATCCGGAAGCACACATGCGCCAACACAGATATCTGTGACTATTGGATCGTAGGCGATGACTCCGAAGAAGCCAAGGCTCACCCGAGAAAGACGGATGACAAAGGGTACTGGTATAACGATTAGATTACCGTCGGTACTTTCCAAAACAGCACCATTATACCCGTTATACCCATATGGATTGGGTATAATGGGTATAAAGCTTTTTATGAATGATGCTATCAACGACAAAACGCAGAAATGGAACGAGAAATCGCTATGCTGACGAAGGTAAGCATCTCGAAAAGGAGTTATTGAACATCAGCGTATCCTGTTTGAAGCTTAAAGCATTAAAAAGTGGATACCGGAGTAGATACATTTGCCGATTTGTATCTGTTTTGGCCTCTATAAAACAAAAAAGTAGATACTAACATAGATACAAGTTTCCATGAGACCGCCCATATACATGTTATAGGGGATGCCTAATAGTGAGCAGTTCACTTATGATTCATCCCCTTCTGTTAGAAAATAGTTATAAAAATCATCTGAAATGTGAAGAATCAGTAAAAAGTGAGAAATGAGATGGAGCCATCATTATAAAATCTGGTAGCTATATTATAATTATTGAGTATCCGATATATGTTTTATTGACAACTCGTTACTTGTGAGATTATTCACGGTAAGGGGGATTGTACCAATAATGGACTTATGTCTGCGTTACAATATGATTGAGGTAATAGATTTGACAACACAAGCGAGAGTCGGGAAAGGGCAATGAGATGCTACCTGAGGAATTAGCTCGTGAGAAGATAGACAAGCAGTTAAGTAAGGCCGGTTGGAATATCGTTCCTCGTGATGAGTATGTTCCCAATACTACATCTGCTGTCAAAGAAGCTTTGATGAAAGGTAACACCGAAAGTGATTACCTTCTCTTTGTTGATAACAAGGCAATTGCTGTTGTCGAAGCAAAACGCGAAGAGAATCCACTTGGGGCTGATGTAGAGAAACAGGCTGAGGATTATTGTAGAAATCCTCAAGAGTGGTATGGACTCTGGTGTGATAAGTTCATACCTTTGGTGTATATGGCAAATGGCAAGAAGATATATTTTAAGAACTTGCTTACAGATCCTAACGGAGATTATGTAGAACTTAATGAGATGCATTCTCCGAAGAAGATGCTGCAACTTATCAGCGCTAAGTCTGATTTCGGTGCGTTACCCAAATTGGAAAGACGCGGATTAAGAGAATGTCAGTATCATGCGGAAGAAGAGTTCGAGAAATCATTGAAGGAAGGTAAAAAGAAGAACCTGGCTATTCTTGCAACAGGCAGCGGTAAGACATATCTTGCATGTTTGGCTAGCTATAGACTATTAAATTACACCACGACCAAGAGAATTCTTTTCCTCGTAGATAGAAATAATCTTGCCCGTCAGACCGAAGCAGAGTTCAGTCAATTCGATATGACAGAGAAGCAGCAAGAGATGAGTTCCCTCTATGAGATCAAACGGCTTAAAAATGAGAGTGATATCAGAGCTGATATTGTTGTCTCGACTATACAGAAGTTGTTTGCGGTTTTAACCGGACAAGCAATCACCGAAGGTAATGAAGATGCTGAAGATGAAGCGGCAAAAGCAGATGATGAGAAGGCTTCAAAGGAAGTGATCACATTAGGTGATGATCTTAAACTTCCGAATGATTACTTCCAGTTGATAATTGTTGATGAATGTCATCGTTCCATTTATGGTAAATGGAAGGCTGTATTAGATTACTTCTCTTCGGCAAAGGTCTTGGGGCTCACAGCGACTCCCACACCGGAAGCATATGCATTCTTCAATAATAATGTTATTGAAGAATATACTTATGATGAATCTGTTGTTGATGGTGTTAATGTGCCGTCTCGTGTTTACAGGATTGCTACGGAGATCACAGAGCACGGAGGCGCAATCAGAGAAGGAACAACAATATCGGAGACATCCCGGAAGACCGGACAGACAACTTCTTATGAAGCTACAGAGAGAGTTGATTACGATCCGAATCAGCTTGATCGCTCTGTTATAAATGAAGATCAGATAAGGAAAGTTCTTACTTCATATAAGAATTCCATATATGAAGATCTTTATCCAAACAGAGAAAAGAAATGGGAATATATCCCTAAGACTCTTATATTTGCAAAGGACGATAATCATGCTTCAGAAATTGTCGAAGCTGTAAAGGACATTTTCTCGGAAGAGTTCGAAGATGGGAGAGTTCCAGAACGCTTTGTACAGAAGATTACATACTCGTCCGGTGACTCCAATTCATTGATCCGTGATTTCAGAACAGAAAAAGAATTCAGAATAGCAGTAACTGTTACATTGGTTGCCACCGGTACTGATGTTAAACCTCTTGAAGTTGTATTGTTCATGAAAGATGTTCAGTCTGATGTACTCTATACGCAGATGAAGGGACGCGGCTGTCGTGTTATAAGCGATGATAAACTTAAAGAAGTGACACCGAATGCAGACACAAAGGAGTGTTATTATATCGTCGATGCGGTCGGTGTTACAGAACATGAGAAGAGAATACCTCCTCGCGACCCTGGTGGAGAACCCAGAAGGAAAGTTTACACTCTGGAGATATTGCTCGAGCATCTTGCTCATAATGAATTGAGTAATGAGAATCTCTGGTTATTAAGAGATTATTGCTCTGCAATCAATGCGAGATATGAGCATAATGCTTTGTTTGGAAGGCACCTGGAATACTTTATCAATTTCTATGGTTTTGCTCCAAGAACGATAGCGGGAAAAATCCAGGAAGCAACTGATAACGGTTTTCTTGTTCAGTATGAATATTTTGGACCTTCGGAAGATAATTCTCAACGCATGAGATTGATAGCAGATCTTATAAATAACATTGCGGCAAGAAAGAAACTTCTTGAGATGCAGCGGGGGTATATTGTTAACACGAATGAGGACCCTGATGTAATTATCTATGCCGGATTCTCCAAGGAAACAGCAAAAACATATATTGAGAACTTTGAAAAGTATCTTGAAGATAACAAGGACAGCATAGAGGCGTTGAGGATTATCTATAACTCTGAAGATACAATTATTACTCATACGATGTTGAGTGAACTTCGTGATAGGCTCCTATCTGAGAGCAAGCAATATGGCGTATATCAGATATGGAAGAATTACAAGTTATTGGATACAGACGGCAGCGTTGATGAGCTAGATACGAAGACAAACGTTAATGCTCTTACAAACTTGATACAGATTGTTCGATATGCATATAAGAAGAATCCGATCCTGACAAGTCTCATTAACGGATATGCTCAGAGATTCAGCCTGTATTGTGGTCAGCAACAGCGTAAGCTTACAGATGATCAGATAGAAATAATGCGTCAGGTTGCAGAGTTTGTTATTAATGACGGTGCAATCTCTGTGAAAGAACTTAACGAGATCGATACCGACTTATGGCGTAAAGGTATAACTGTCTTTGGCGCTCCTATGCTTGCTGAAGAGATGCAAGTATTATCAAGATTTTTATTAAAGGTGGCTTAAGGAATGGCAAATCAGAAAACAGAAGGTGCTTTATTAAAGAAAGTTTGGGACATAGCTAATGTTCTTTCAGCGGCAGGGGTAGGCTTTACAGATTACATTACACAACTTACTTATATTCTCTTCTTGAAGATGGATGACGAGAAGGAAAAGCTCGGGCTTGGAAGCTCTATACCGAATGGGTATAAATGGTCTGATCTTGTTGAGCTTAACGGAACCGATCTCGTCGAGAAATATGAAGATATTCTGTATGAACTGTCTAAGGATGATGGTCTTATCGGAACGATATTTACCAAGGCAACTAACAAGATCGATCGCCCTGTTATGCTCAAAAAAGTCATTGATATGGTGGCTGAAGAGAATTGGTATATGATGGAAGGTGACTTTAAGGGAGCCATTTATGAAGGTATTCTCGAGAAGAACGGACAGGATAAGAAAAGTGGTGCCGGTCAGTACTTTACACCCAGAGCGCTGATCTCGGCCATTGTAGATGTTGTTGATCCTAAGATAACAGAAACAGTTATGGACCCCTGTTGTGGAACGGCGGGTTTTCTTCTTGCTTCCTACGAGCATATGCGTAAGCAAAGCAAAGATGTTGAGAAACAAAAGTTCTTGAAGAACGATGCTTTGCATGGTGCTGACAATACGTCTCTTGTTGTTACATTGGCATCTATGAATCTTTATCTCCACGACATTGGCGTTAATAAGAGTCCTATTGCATACAGAGATTCTCTTATAGAGACTACAGATGATATGTACCAGGTAGTTCTTACAAATCCACCGTTTGGTACCCGTCCCCAAGGAAGTGTGGAAGTATCAGCAAACAGGCCTGAATTCATAAAGACATCGGACAATCAGGTTAATTTCTTACAGCACATTATGTCTATCGTTAAGACTGGAGGACGTGTCGGAGTTGTTCTTCCTGATAGCGTTCTTACTGATACAGGCGCTACAGCTAAGGTCAGAGAGAAACTTATGAAGGACTTTAATCTTCACACGATCCTCAGATTGCCTACAGGTATCTTCTATGCTAATGGTGTAAAGACCAATGTTCTTTTCTTTGATAAAGGCGAACCTACGAAAGATATTTGGGTTTATGACTATAGAACAGGCATTAAGCACACAATGGCCACAAAGCCGATGACTAGAGTGCATCTTGACGAGTTCGTTGAGTGTTACTGTTCCGGTCATATGGAAGACCGTAAGCCTTTATACGACCCGGATACCAATCCTAATGGTAGATGGCGTAAGTTCACAGAAGAGGAAGTAAAGAAGGCTGATAACCTCGACTTCAAGTGGCTAGACCTTGAAGAAAAAGATGAACGCACAATCAAGCAAGTGCTTGATGATATGCAGGCAGAATCAGATGGGATAGCAGAAGCCGTTGCTAAACTTAAGGAACTGCTTGGAGATATAGATTTATGATTGATACCGAAGCATTACGTAAAAAAGTCATCGACCTTGCTATACAGGGAAAACTTACACAGCAATTGCCGGAAGATGGTAATGTTGAGGATTTGTGCACTCAGATCCAGGAAGAGAAGAATAAGCTAATCAAAGATGGCAAGATAAAAAAAGAAAAACCTTTATCACCAATTTCTGATGATGAGATTCCGTTTGAAATCCCTGAGAATTGGAAGTGGGTTAGATTAGGAGAAACTTCTTTTATTGAACGTGGGGGATCTCCTCGACCGATAAAAAGTTATATCACTAATTCTGAAGATGGTATTAATTGGATCAAGATTGGTGATGTTGAAAAGGGTGGCAAGTATATATATAAAACCAATGAAAAGATTATTCCTGAGGGTGAAAAGAAGAGCCGACATGTATATCCAGGTGATTTCTTGTTGACTAATTCTATGAGCTTTGGACGTCCTTATATTTCTATGGTAGAGGGTTGTATTCATGACGGATGGTTGTTAATAAGGGATCTTAAAGGGTATAGTGCGGATTATTTGTATTATCTACTGTCATCAGCATATATGTATGGTCAGTTTTGCAACAAAGCTTCTGGAGCAACAGTTGACAACCTTAACATAGATAAAGTTAATTCGGCATTAATCCCATTACCGCCTAAAGCAGAACAGATACGTATAGCAGATACGATAGCTAATATTACTTCTCAAATTGATATTATTGATGCTTTTCAACAACAATATGAATCTGATCGTGAAATATTGAAGGGAAAGATTATAGATGCTGGCATTCGCGGAAAACTAACTGAACAGTTACCGGAAGATGGTAATGCAGAAGATTTGTATGCTCATATTCGAAATGAGAAAGCAAAGCTAATCAAAGAAGGCAAGATAAAAAAAGAAAAGCCGTTGCCTGAGATTTCTGATGATGAGATCCCTTTTGAGATTCCGAGTAATTGGAAATGGGTTCGATTTGGGGATATTGCAGCCTTTTATAATGGTGATAGAAGCAAAAATTACCCGAATAGAAGCGAGTATACTGATAATGGTGTTGCGTGGATAAATACAGGACACATATTGTCTTCCGGATATCTTGATAAAAAAACCATGAATTACATTTCTGAGGAAAAGTTTGAGTCTTTGTCGGGTGGAAAGATTCAGTTGGGAGATTTGGTTTATTGTTTACGAGGAGCAACATTTGGAAAAGTGGCAAGAGTTGAACCTTTTGAGAAAGGCGCGGTTGCTTCTTCGCTAATGATTATTCGAGTGATAGAGTCTCAGATAAAAGAATATATTTATTGGTTTCTTAAGTCAGGAAAGGCTATTGATGAATTACATAAATATGATAACGGAGCAGCTCAACCAAACCTTGCAGCAAACAACGTGGCAAGGTATCTAATTCCAATCCCTCCGCTGAAGGAAATGGATAGAATTGTGGCGAAGATAGAACAATCCTTATCAACTATAAGTGAGATATACGAGTTATGAAAACTATAGCTTTAAGATTTTCAAATTTATTTGCTCCCGAATGTGGAACTATAGAAGCACATAATAAGCTGATTCAGAAGAATGGGTATGTCTGGTATGGAAAACTTGGAAACAGAATTGCCGCCAGTGTTTTTTCTGAGATCCTTGATAATGAAGTACCAAGAATCCTTCTGATAAATAGCGGAACCACATACCGATATTGGGCTTATATTGATAAGATCCAATATGAGATTCCGATGATAGAGGCTATCCCTGCGTATTACAGAAATGAGGCAGATAAATTTAAGACGTGGTTTCGGGTTATCAGATTTGAGAATGCACCGCGTGATATTATGTCCGATTGTACAGTTGCATCCTCAGGACAAGAACTAGGAATTGCTTCAAAACAAAGTATGAGTCCGTATTTCAAGATTTTTGCACCGGATTCCGGTGATAAAGAGTTGTAACTCAGGAGGTGCGCAATGAGTGAATTAAATCAATTTGACTGGGTGGATTTTTACAAGGAATTATCCAGCATATTATTACAGTACAAGAATAACCGGAAAGAATTGATCGAGAAAGTGCGTAAGATCTACGAGATTACCGGCATTAATCTCCCATCACTGGAGAAGGATAACCAGATTGTAGATATTGATCCTTTCACATTCTTTGGCCTGTTCAATAAGAAGCTGACGGATGCAAACCGTCTCTCCATCTTGAAGGCAGTAGCAGAACTGTTTGATATAATTGCACCTGTCCCGACTGCCTTTGATAGTATTCCTGTGCTGAATCCTCAGAATGCTACCTTCTATTATTTCATTCCGGATCGTGGAGACAATGATATTCAGGATCTATGGGAACTGTTTGATGCGGCATTAGCTTATGCTAAGAATCCGTCATCGGAGACAATAGCACAGGTATCTAAGTATTTTGACTTATGCATAAATAGGAAGGGTAACGGTAACAGTAAAATCACAATGGGGCTATATTGGATCGCACCTAATTCCCTTTTGAATCTGGATCAGCGTAACACCTGGTATATATATGAATCAGGGAAAATTCCAGAGAAATTGGTGAAAACTCTTCCTGAAATTGAGGCAAAGATACCGTCAGAAAAATACTTTGATATCGTGGAAAAACTCCGCGCTTATCTCCAGAGAGATGAGAGCCAGCTTAAAGATTTCAAGGAATTAAGCTTTGAGGCGTGGAAATACTCTGAACAGGTTAATCAAGAGCAGGCAGCGGCCAAGAAAGCGGAAGCTCAACGGGAGAATAAAGGTGCCGCAGTAGCAGATGAAGGTGTGGAAACAGTTCATTATTGGATTTATGCTCCAGGTGATGGTGCTACTTGTTGGGATGAGTTTTACAATGCAGGAATTATGGGCATTGGCTGGGATGAGATTGGCAATCTGTCCGACTACAATACCAAGAGTGAAATGCGACAGGCTATGCAGGAGAAGATAGATTCCTCCAGATCTTTTAAGAATGATGCTCATGCAACTTGGCAGTTTGTTAATGATATGAAGCCGGGCGATATCGTGTTTGCCAAGAAAGGAATGTACCAGATAATCGGTCGCGGTATTGTTAGCTCGGATTATGAATATGATGAGAATAGAGAGCGCTATAAAAACATTCGTCGCGTGAAGTGGACACACAAAGGCGAATGGGACCATCCAGGGCAGGCTGTTATGAAAACACTTACCGATATAACAGCATACACGGATTATGTGGAAAAATTGAATGCTCTTTTTGAAAGTGAGATTGAGGATGATGTTGAGGAGCTGGTAGAAGTAGATCTGAAACCGTATGATGCAGATATGTTCCTTGAAGAAGTCTATATGGAAAAGACCAGATATGATTCTCTGGTTGCTCTTGTCAAAAAGAAAAAGAACGTGATTCTGCAAGGAGCACCGGGCGTCGGAAAGACATTTGCGGCTAAGAGATTGGCTTATTCTATTATGGGCGTTAAGGATCCTTCGCGCGTTATGATGGTTCAGTTCCATCAGAGTTATTCTTATGAGGATTTTATCATGGGATTCCGTCCGACTCAGGAAGGCGGATTTGAGCTAAAGCGTGGAGCATTTTACGAGTTCTGTAAATCAGCAGAAGTGGACAGCGAAGATACACCGTATTTCTTTATAATCGATGAGATTAATCGTGGAAATCTCAGTAAGATTTTTGGCGAGCTCTTCATGCTGATCGAGACAGATAAACGTGGCATTGAGCTGAAGCTTCTCTATGCGGATGAGAAGTTTTCTGTTCCGAAGAATGTTTACATCATTGGCATGATGAACACGGCAGACAGAAGCCTTGCGATGATGGACTATGCACTTCGAAGAAGGTTTGCGTTCTTCGATATGGAACCGGGTTTTACAACAAAAGGTTTCAGACAGTATCAAGATGGTTTGCAGAGTGAAAAGTTTAACTGTTTGATCGACCGTGTTGAAGCACTTAATGCTGATATTGCTTCAGATGATTCTTTGGGCGAAGGATTCTGCATTGGTCACAGCTATTTCTGTGAACTGAAGGAAACATCTGATCAGACGCTGTCAGGCATTGTAGAATTTGAACTTGTTCCGTTGCTTAAGGAATACTGGTTCGATGAACCAGCAAAGGCTAAGACATGGATCGAGGATTTAAGGAGTGCGATTAAGTGATCCCAATTCAGAATGTGTATTATATGCTCTCATACGCCTTCAGGGTGCTTAATGAGCAGGGATACAAAAGCATAGAGACTGAAGAATTTCATAATGTGGCGGAACTATGCGCGTCCATTCTGACTAAGGGAGTTTCGCTTCAGCTTAAGCGCGGCCTTGGAAAGGAATACATTTCCGAGACGGAGGCGCTTTCTTCGCCGCGTGGGAAAATAGACGTAACTGCATCGATAAAGGATCTTAGCAAAGTCAAAGGACAGCTGGTCTGCACATATGATGACTTCTCCGTCAATTCCTATATGAACAGAATTAT
Source organism: uncultured Lachnospiraceae bacterium (assembly GCA_947168155.1). GTDB lineage: Bacteria > Bacillota > Clostridia > Lachnospirales > Lachnospiraceae > Eubacterium_Q. The sequence continues at coordinate 13,265 of CAMVKW010000049.1, forward strand.
CAAGACTACGATGGAATTGCTGCTGAAGTCAAAGATATCTCCGGCAAGGAAAAAGGAGATTAAGAAGCAACTGATCTTCTTCGGAGAGGTCGATACGCTGGATGTTCACACGATTAACTGGTCACTGCGGTTCAATCGTAATAATCAAAGTTACAGGATGTTGGTTTCTGTATGCCATCTTGTGATTAAGGGATTATTGCAGACAAAATCTGATGGCTCAACGAAGCTGATGGATTTCCTGGATGATCAGCAGATGCATCATCTGTATGAGAAGTTCATTTTGGAATACTACAACACGGAGTATAAACACCTAAAGGTCAAAGCCTCAGCATCCATGATGGACTGGCAGGTTGATGACGGCTTCCGGGATCTTCTTCCGAAAATGAAGACGGATATCACTCTTACTTGCGGTGACCGGACACTTATCATTGATGCAAAGTATTACGAACGGAACCTGCGAGAACAGTTTGGTAAGGTATCGATACCTACGGGCAACCTGTACCAGATTTTCACTTACGTTAAGACAAAAGAGAATGAGCTTGCGGAAGTGCCGCATGAGAAGGTTGCAGGAATGCTCCTGTATGCGCAGACCGAGGAAGAAGGCAAGTTTAATAATGAATATCAGATGATGGGAAATCCTATTTGCGTCAGGACTTTGGATCTGTGTGGGGATTTTTCATCAATAAAGAAGCAGTTAGATTCTATTGCCTACAAGTATCTATTACAAGAAGCAGTGTAGTGTTTATGATTAACGGTTGATAAGGAGAAAAGGATTGAGGAGATCAACAGATGCAGGTAATTCAAGAATTGTGTTCCATACTTGGGGCATCGAGTCTTTGCGCTTTGAAGCCAAGACATTTCTTGAACAATTTGATTGTTCTCTGCCATTGGACGATATCAATGATGTTCTTGAGATATACAATGTTTATTCTGTTTTGATTAAGGACTCGTTAAGCGCTACTGAAAGAGAAAAGATAAAACAATTATATTCTGTTGTTGCAAAGTTCTTTAAAAGTATAGATGACACTCATTTCTCACAATATCATCAATCTGTCTTAATTGACTATTATGATGATTTCCTTACTCTATTTGAGCGATTTAAGGTATACGAGCATGTGTCTTCAGTTGGATTTAGTCGTATATTTGAACAAGAGGGATTTACTTTATATAAAATTCTCGAATATAAGAATATTGTTACCCACTACGATGAGACATTAGCGAGATACATGTTAACATCAGATCAAACTGCAGAAATCATAATTCGAAAGTATTTAGAAGAACAACCCACAAATGGAAGGACTTGTTATCTACCTAAATCTTTGGACAAAAAAGAATATGAAAGGATTCTGAATCAGTATATAGAATCTGATTGTCCGCACATTAATCTTGTGAACCTGATTTCGTATTCGCAAAGTTCTGCTGAATGTCCACTTAGTGATGAACTCCGTCAGAGGGCAAAGCATAGAGCAGAAGAACTATACGACAAAGTTGCTGTCAAAACCAACTATTCGTATGACCTTGGTGTTAGTTTTGATGTTATAGATGGTTTAAGACAAGAGACAGAACCAAAACCCGGACAATATCTGATTACTTACAATGTTAATTGGTTAAGGGAGAATACAGACTTTAAGTCGATATTATATAACTTTATACACTTATTTGAGTTTACAGATGAGTTTATGAGGTGTAAGTTTCCGGCAGTTGAGTCGAAAATGGATATTTTCGAAAAGCATATGGGTGTAAAGGGAATAAAAGAGTATCAAACAGGCACTTTGTTTCGCGTTACAAATTATTATGCAGTTGCTACGCTTACTTTATACTATAACTTGTTGAGTAGGAATGGTGTGTATCTTGAAGACTTTATTCAAAACTTTTTTTGCAAGTATCTTCCAGAAGAGTTTGCTGTTTATGGTTTTGATGTGAATATTCCATCATATACATATTCCGATTTAGATAAATGTAGGCTGTTACCAAGTGAGATGGATGGGGTCTTAAAGCTGTTTAAAATGTATGTTCAGAGGGGATCAATTGATAGAGAATTATATGAAATGTCTTCATCTCCTGTTACATTTCGAGATGTACCGTCTCTTATTGTTGATAAGTACGCTTATGCTAACGGAACAGATATTACTAAAGAAATATATTTATGTTTCTCTGATCAAAGTATGTTGGCTTATATTAGGAAGTATTGCGAGAAGAAGAGTTATAAATCTTTTGTGAATCTTGTGATGAAGAATCAAGTGAGAGTTGAAGACTATCCTGAATTCGATTTATCTGATTTGAATTGGTTGATAGATAGGGGAATGGTTAATGTATCCAAGGATGGAGTAATTGCTTTGAATATTGAGCGCGCCGCTATACTTAAGGATTTATATGAAAATGAAGTGATCCGGATGTCCAGATATGCTGCAAGTAAAGAAATACAGGAGCTGATAGATAAGAAGGATTTGGTGGTCGAATCGACCCTTTTTAGCAGACCGGAACAGCAGTATTTGAATTATATGCTCAATAAATCTGAATATAGTAATGGTAAGGATTTGCGCAATAAATATATTCATAGTTCATACTCTCAAGACAAGAATCAACATTTCAATGATTATATTGAGCTATTGCGAATAATGATAGTTGTTATCATAAAGATAAATGAAGAATTCTGCTGTTTGTGTGATCGAGACTCTGAAGAAATTACAAGTGATTCTCTTAACAATAAAGGAAAAGAGGTGGTAGATAATGAACTATGAGAGTTTATCTGAAAGCACTCTGGCTAAGATATCAAATAAGATAGGTCATTTTACAATACTGCTATCTGAGAATGAATTTGATTGTATAGGAGTTGTTAGAAAAGAAAAAGAGGTCGTTGTTTTAGAATGTGAATTACCCGTGGATATTGCCAAGACGATTTACTATAGTGAGCACCCCTTTAGGATTATTGGTCATGTTTCTGATATTCCTGTTACTTTATATAAACCATACGTGAAAGGTTATGAAACAAGTGGAATGAAGCCCCAAAAAGCTTTGTTGATAGTTTCATCTATCTACATAGTAGTTGGGTATGCTGAAAAAAAGGAAATATGTGTATACAACATAAACATGTCGAACTCTGACATTAATTGGTTCTTTTTAAATCATCCAATTAATCTTCATCCTCTGGAAGGAAATACTGTTATCGAAAAGCTAGATTCCTTGAGCACTTCAGATAGTATTGGATCTATTAATATTCACCAATCCATTTCCGAAGGAATGACCAATAAAAGGTCATACATTGATACTTTTACAGTTCTATCATGCTCTTTTGAAGATGGTGTAGATATTGAGTCAGCGGTTCATCGAATGGCTAGTTTACGAAACTTGTTAGCCTTCTTCTTTGATGGGTATATTCCTCTTGAAAATATGCGTATATCCGATAAGAAAGAACGAAAAACAGCAGATGATTTCATAGAGTATGATTTGATTAACACACATCCGGAAAAGCAGAGTCCCCAAGATAAACTTTTCTATATTAATGCAGATATTATCCGTAATGGTTTTGATCAAGTTTGGAAGAAATGGTCCGAGTTATATGAATCTGCAAGACCCATGACTGCTTTGTTCTATGGGGTAATTAGCGGCACATCATCTGGGTTAAATGAATTCCTTAATATGTCACAAGCTCTAGAGGTGTATTCTGATCGTTATAGGACTGCTACAATACGTAAAAATCTAAACAAGAGTAAGAAAGATAAAATATATTTATCAGAGAGATTGAAGGATCTTATAGATCTTTATAATGCTCATTTAGGAATAATTGATACTGAGAAATTTGCAAATAACCTTGCAGATATAAGGAATTACTATACTCATTACAATAAACGGTTCAAACATGAGCCGGAGTATGGAGTTGTAGTTTCTGGATCATATATATTAAGATCGATTCTTTTGCTAGTTGTATATTCGGAAATTGGAATACCTTCTGACAAAGTTTCCGACGCAAAGAGAATTGGTTTTTTACGGGACTTTGACGATTATTCTAAAGTCGTAATGGGATATGACAAGTCAAAACTATGTTAATGGAGGTAAATATGTCTGATGAGAATAACGATAAGAAAAAAGGCGAATTATCAATAAGATCAAGCGCAGCGGAGTATCTTACTTATGTTGCATCTACTGGAAACGGTGGAGTAGGTAACGGGATCGAGATGCGTTATGAAGATGAGAACATTTGGCTCACGCAAAAGCTTATGGCGCAGCTATATGATGTTGAGACAAATACGATCAATTATCACATCAAGAAGATCTTTGCGGATAGTGAATTGCAGGAAGATTCAGTTATTCGAAAATTTCGAATAACTGCCCAAGATGGCAAATCATATAATGCAAATCACTATTCTCTTGAGATGATCATCGCAGTCGGGTTTAAGGTCAATTCCGAACGTGCCGTGCAGTTCCGCAAGTGGATCAATCAGATCGCCAAGGACTATACGATCAAAGGCTGGGTAATGGATTCTGAGAGGATCAAGCGCGGAACATTCCTGACGGATAAGTATTTCGATGAACAGCTTGAGCGAGTAAGAGAAATCCGCGCCAGCGAGAGACTTTTCTACCAGAAGATAACTGATATCTATGCCACTTCTGTAGATTACGATAAGAACGCGGCAGCAACTAAGCGCTTCTATGCGTCGGTGCAGAATAAGATGCATTATGCCGTTCACGGTCATACTGCCGCAGAATTGATCGTTGAGAGAGCCGATCATACAAAGAAACATATGGGACTTACTACGTGGTCTGATGCTCCTGACGGAAAGATCAAGAAGAGTGATGTCGTTATTGCAAAGAACTATCTTTCGCGAGAAGAGATGAGTCAACTTAATCGTATGGTATCGGCTTATCTTGATTATGCTGAGAATATGGCCGCTCGTCACATTCCTCTTACGATGGCAGACTGGGAGACAAGACTTAACCGTTTTATCGAGATGTTCGAATACGGACTTCTTAATGATGCCGGTAAAGTTACGGCGGAGATTGCAAAGTTGCATGCGGAATCCGAATTTGAGAAGTACAGAGTTATCCAAGATGAGCATTTCGTGTCTGACTACGATAAATATATGCTGGAACTGGAAGAGCAACTGAAACTTCAAGAGAAAAACAAACCTTCAAAGGATGACAATTCCGGGGATGAAGGACAGAATTGATAGGCGTCGGAATCAGTGGTATGTGGGAGTAGTTGTGTAAATTACAGTAGAAGCGAGGGTGGATTATGATATTCAGAACTATCGAGAATGGATCTCACGGGTGGAAATCATTAGG
>CAMVKW010000050.1:0-18207 GCA_947168155.1 uncultured Lachnospiraceae bacterium
ACTTCAATGGTTCCACCTTCCGGAGAATATTTGACCGCATTATCCAGTACATTTATCAATGCTTCCAAAGTCCATTTCATGTCAAATGCAGCTGCTACCTCTGTTTCTTCTGGTGAAGTTGTGATGATCTTAATCTCCTTCGCACCGGCTTTTGCTTTAACAGCAGCTATTCCTGACTCAACCAAATCATTTACACTGGACTTATTCGCCACCACCTCAAGCGTGCCACTCTCAAGTCTCGAAAGCTTGGTAAGAGAATCTATAAGGAATTCAAGGCGCTCGTTCTGCCGCCTTATCTCCGCTGAGTATTTCTCAATCCTACTTAATGAAGCTGATAAATCTCCAGGATCTGATGCTCCCTGCCCATCTTCCTTCGCCTGAAGGATTTTTATCTCCTCACACAGCAGCTCAGTATACATCTTGATGTTAGTCATAGGGGTTTTAGTCTGATGAGATATGTCTGATATAAATTGTTCCAGTCTATGTCTCTCTTCTTCCAGATTCTGATTTGACAGGACCGATGTTCCGAGAAACTCTTTCCACTTAGATTCAAGTCTGGAAAGTTTCGTCTCATCATAACTGCTCTCTGAAAATGTGCCATTCATTGCATCATCGAGCATCTGGTCTAATCTTTCAATTACTTTATTATTAAACAATTAAATAATCCTCTTTTGTATAATTCTAATTCCAATCTTCTTTTGCTATTCGAATCTATAGCCCTGTCCATATACTGTATTAATGTGCTTAGTTCCTCCAGAGCTTTCTATCTTACTTCTAAGACGATTAACGGTTACAGACAATGCATTTTCTTCTACATATTCACCACTGTCGCCCCATAATCTTTCGATAAGAGTATCTCTTGTTAGAATCATCCCCTTATTATCCAGAAATACCTTGAGGAGTCTTTGCTCATTCACACTAAGGAATATTTCCTCCTCGCCTTTCTTAAAGATGAGCTTGTCAAAATCAAATACCATGTCATCAATTTCATAAATTGCGGACTTATCATTTACTACGTCTACTTGTGCATCTCCTGAAGTCGCATTTCCTGTCATCTGACTGCGACGAATCAGTGCAGTTACCCTTGCCCTGAGAACAGCAAGACTAAATGGTTTTGTAAGAAAATCATCAGCCCCCATTGTAAGACCTGTAACTTCATCCATCTCCAAATCATTCGCTGTAAGTATAAGAACAGGAACAGAACTTCTTTCTCTTACATATTTTAAATAATCATAGCCTATTCCATCCGGAAGATTGAGATCAAGTATTATCAGGCTAATCTCTTCGCAATACTTATCAAAACCTGCTTTCGCATCCCCTATCTTATATTCCTTATGAAAACTATCCGCGAAGTCACCAAGAGATATGGATATTCCTTCGCTCAGTGTTTTATCATCTTCTACTATTTGAATTACCAAAACCCTTCACCTCACATACTTAAGTAGACATCTAAATGCCACTGCATTACTATACCACAAAATTTTCTCTATGACATAAAAAACGCCTACAAGTATTTCTACTCATAGGCGCCAGTTATCTTTTTTGCCCATTTTTCCAGGACATCATACAATTCATCAAATGAAGATGCGCAGTAGTTGATATCGTATCTAGTCACAGCTTCTTCTATATTTCCAGAAGGCATGAACCATACCGAATCCATAGAAGCATTTTGTGCACCAAGCATATCTGATGTAAGTGAATCTCCTATCATGATGCATAGTTCTCTTGGCTCACCAATACGTTCTATACATATATCAAAGAAAGCAGGATCCGGTTTTGCCACTCCTAGGTCTTCGCTTATGAACACCTCATCAATATACTTATCAAGCCCCGTTGAAGCTATTCTTCCCATTGCATTTATGGTTGCTCCATTAGAGGCGATAAAGATTCGGCAATCAGGTATATTTTCTTTTAACTTCTTTATGAAGTCATCTGCCCCTTCCATCAGAATTCCATTTACAGACATTGTTTTGATAAAGTCATCATTGATTGTAAGCGGATTCAGGGAAGATGCATCTCCATCACATAGATCTAACACATACTGAAATCTTTTTGTAAAAAGCTCTGTTCTTGTGATAGTTCCTTTTTCTAATTCGTGCCAAAGAGATTTATTGTAGGCTTTAAATGCCTGATAAATCTCATCTGAAAACGAGAGGCCATTTGACTTCAGCACTATTCCAAGTGCTTTATATTCTGTCGCATGAAAATCTAGTAATGTCTGATCAAGATCAAAGATAAAGTTCATTTGCAACACCTCACAAATGACTATTTTACTAAGCTTACTTCTTCTCGCTCTTCAGTGTCGGGAATTTTCCTAACCTAAGGCCATATAAGCTCATTATCAATTACCATTATATTTTTTATCATCACGGTTTTTTTATGATAAAGTACCATTATGTACCATTCATTTTTTTAATCCGCGCGATTGGCATACTACTGGCATACCGTATATATTTTGGCATACTCATAGGAAAGCATTACCACTTTCCTAGAATATTACTAAATCATTTGCTAATTGTCTAAATACTTTCTGCTTCTTTCCATTCGTAACCTCTGCGTATATATCTAGCGTAGTCTGTATATCTTTATGTCCCATTACCGACTGAATAACTTTGACATTTACATCCTGTTCGCAGAGTCTAGCACAAAACGTATGTCTGGCTATATGGTTACTAAATGCTGGAATCATAATCGGTTCTCTATGCTCTCTTGCAGCCTTAACTTCTTCCATAGCATTATGGTTTGTTACAAGTCTCTTAATCTCTCGATTAATGGTTGCTGGATTATGAAGCTTTCCAAATCTGTTGCAGAATATAAAGCCCTTCATTCCTTTTACCTCTGACTCGCATGATATCCCAAAGAGTTCCTGCTGTTCCTTTTCTCTTATAAACGCCTCTCGAACCTGTGGCAGCATAGGAATAGTTCTTATACCCGCGGGAGTCTTCGGGAGAGATACATCAAACTCGCATTTATGTGATCCTTCAACTCTAGGATAATATGTCACATTATGATTCACTTCAATGGACTCTTCATCTAAATCTATGTCTTCCCATCTGAGACCAATTAATTCTCCAACTCTCATGCCGGTACCAAACATAACCACGAAGAGATTTCTCCACCTTGCATAATCATCATCCTTTATGAAATCAAGAAATGCTCTCTGTTGCTCAATGGTAAGTGCTCTCCTTACACCGATATGTCTTCCAAGTTTTTTCTTCAGATCAGCCATAACTCTGTCAGATGGATTGCTACGTATTATTTCATCACGTACTGCCATTTGAAACACTGGATGAAGAAGTGTATGAACACTATCTACTGTATTGATACTGAATCCCCGTTTATCCAGAAGATCTTTATAGAATAATACAACATCTGAATACTTAGTCTCAGCGATTTTCCTCTTTCCAAATGTATCCCTTACAAAATGATTATATGTATATAGATAACCACTTAATGTATTCGGTTTCAGCTCTGATTTTGTCCTAATATATCTATCAAAACAATCATTAATTGTAGCCGTGCCTCTCACATACATATTTAGACCATCTCGCCTATCGCTCGCAATATCATCCTCGCGCTTTCTTAATGTGATTAAATCACGCTCATATATTGCATGTCTATTTCCTAATTCATCTGTATATCGATACACATATAAACCTTTATTTTTATAAAAACTTTCTCCAACTCGAAACTGACGTCCACGACTGTCTTTTCTAACCTTTTTCCTTCCTGCCATATAGGTTCCTCCTTCTCTTCAAGAAGGAAAGCGGTAAATACATTAGCTCTTTTGTTCACTCCAGGATTCCTTTAATAACTCCAACCCCTTCAGAACAGCCTCACTTATTGTCATGTCATGAGAAGCGACATCAGACTTGAGTTTTTTATACTCATCCTCAGTAAGCCTGACACCAATAGCAATTTTCCGCGGATTATCTATTTTAGGTCTTCCTGTTTTTGCCATAGCTGCGCCTCCTCAATCAACACTATAGTGTATTATACTTTGTGTTGAACAATAATACAAGTTTTTTGCTTCTGTATCACCTGCTCCCACACATACTTCTATCCGAGATTTGTAATAATACGAAATGATTCCAGATACTCATCCAAAACATCTGTATTAACAAGAACAAGCTTATTAATCTTATAAATAGCATTTGCATCCTTAGCAAGTCTCTCAAACTTCGACTGTGACATGCAATACAACTCCGCGCCCTCCTTGTATCTCACAAAATGAGATTTTTTCTTTTCTGACTCTTTCACCGGATTCACCCCCTTTCAAACAAATGTATATAATTAATAATAAATCTTAATGTTTTATTTTACGTTATATTAACATTCAAGTGTCCGAATCCTCCGAACAAATCAATTATTTTCATAAGATTTTGGGAAGACAAATCAAATAACTAAGTTCATAACATATTTTTATTATGCATTATCCTATCAGAAACCCGTCTCACTATATGCGTCTAAGTATAAAAAAGTTTTATGGTATATTATTCATTAACGCAAAGCTGTTCTTATAATAAATGTATCACTAAAAGTGACAACCATTGTCACCTTTAAAATCATGACAGACCGGAAAGCTAGTAAAACAGGCACTCACATGCATCAAAAAAATATTGACAAGACTCTAACCATTCTATTTTTTTGCACAATAAAAGACGACGGTCTATACCAAAACCATCGTCTATATTATTAACAATTATTATTTGAATACTCTATCCATCAAACGCCTATAAAATTCAATCACTTCATCATATGATAGATTATCAGAGATAAGACCTTTAGTTCTGTTTTCATAATCATCTTTATAGAAGTCTTCATCAGAGAGCTTTCTAACTACCCCTAAGATATCTACATCATCTCTTGCAGCTGGAGCAACCTTTTTATCCATCTTCGATCTGTGCAACCGCACTTCCTCAACAAGATCATAAAACCCATCATCTTCAGTAACATGAGGATACAGCTTATAAATATCATAAAGGTGCCTGGAGTTTCTACGAGCCTTGTCAAGTATATAATAGTCACATACCGCAAACATCTTGTCTATCAGCGTCCTGTCAACTGATTGCACTTTCATAGAGAATGGTAACAAATCATATTGTTCCAGAATCTCTTTATCAGATTCCCATAAATATTCATAAATGATACTGGTAATCTCTTTCTCTTCAGTAGGAAATGCATAAGACATTAATGCAGTCTCCAATATAACCGTCGAAGGAATCGGATTTTGAATTTCTGAAATACTCTCATAGCCAAAATCGTAGTGGTTATATTCCTTATCACTTTCAATCTTGCTCCAATTCAGAATTGGAAGCCCAATCTCTTCACTGATTTTCCCAATTATGTCATATTTCAGCTTCTTTCTTCTGGCAGATCCAATATGCTCCGTAAATGTAATATCTACATCTTCAGAAAAACGATCTATAATATGATGTGCCTTAGACAAAGAAGTTCCACCTTTGAAAACTATCTCAGCATTCCTTCTTGCCAGTTCTCTCAGAATTAGCGTTATATAATAATCCTTTTCAATGATATCATCTGTTATTCCACTTCTGTTAGAAACATCCATAACAATATCTTTGAAATAATCCTCTTTATGCAAATACATTTTCTATCCTCATTTCATAATAGTTTTTATAAACTACGAGTGGGAAGAGTCCGATATATTTATCAATATCACATTTTTTAATATCATTTGCAACTATATAATCCTTAATCTTCTCCCCAGCTTCTTCATAGGTTCCGTCCATATAGTCATTTACTATTTTTATCATTTCCAGCAGTTGTAATACAAGATAGTTTTCCTTTGTTACTTCAACCACAGGACGTCTCACAACATATACCATCTTTCCAATAGTTATCTCTTTTATCTTTGCAGCCATATAGTTGCTAACAATTTCCGGTTTTCTCGGAACCTGTGTTGATATACCAAATCTGTTAGCAAGAGAATTGCCGGCATAATATCCATCTACTCTTCCTCTTCTGGAAATATATTTATAGCTTGCAACCACATCTGCACTCGGTCCAATCGGATTCTTTAAAACAGTTTTCTTAGGAATATAATAAATGCCTTTATCGTATTTACATATCTTTCCTTCTTCACAAAGAATCCTTAATTCTCTTGAAATCTCAGGCTTAGGTTTATCCATAAGAGGAATATCACTAAAAAAAATTGGTTCAGTTTCTTTATAGTTTTTAATCAAGTACTCATATAACATTCCTCTCGCCTCCCTATAATAAATATAACCATCAAGGTTACTTTTATTATAATATTAATTATTCATTTGTCAAGAATACTATTTCGATATATAATCTGGATATAAATCTCAAATATCAATGCTACTATCAAAAAAGGGGCTAGGTGCGCCTTATAGATAGTAGCATTTTTTATTTATAAACTCTGCTCTATCCCCTGAGGGTTCTAACAATAAATCGCAAGCATTGGCGGGATATCCCATTTCGCCCTCATTTTCTTAACTTATATTTCTAACCAAAATATAAATCAAGAAAAAAGAAACTTGGTGCAATCCCCAAACCCCAAATACAAAAAAAGAGGTAATAAGAAAAATGAAAAACAATTATCATGAACTACATATTAGAATTGATGAATCAGAACTCCGAATACTAAAAAAATATAAGCTTTTCTTCGAAACCAATTCCTTCTCAAAAATCATAAGGTCATTCATACGTGATGGGTTTTGTATAAAAATAGACTATTCTGCAGATTTGGAAGTTGCAACTCAAATAGCAAGAATAGGAAATAATATCAATCAAATCGCAAAGGTTGCAAACGAATCCGGTACAATAACACAGGAACAAATCAAACAACTAAATGATGAAATGACAAAAGTTGAAGATCGTATAGAAGCTCTATTTAAGTATCGCGGTAGATTCACAAAATACAGCACATTAGGTGGTCGAGACAATTTTATCAGAGAAAACTTGCTTCCGGATGAATATAACTGTAAGGAGAATTCATCTGATGGCAATAACTAAAATTATTAAAATAAAAGGAAATGTAAGCTCTTGTCTTGATTACATCACAAACAAAGACAAGACTTCAGAACAAACATATGTCACCTACGATGGATGCAGCAAAAATACAGTATCATATATATTTGATCAGACTAATAGCATAAATCCGCATTATACGGATGATGAAAACTATATCAAAGCCTACCATATCATTCAGTCATTTTCAAAAGAAGACAATATAACTCCAGAAACTGCAAACCAGATTGGTGTTGAACTTATGAACCGTCTCTTTAATAATAAGTATTCTTATGTCTGCGCCACACATATAGATCATGACCACACTCATAATCATATATTAATTTGCGCATCTGAAAGATCAATGACTGGAAGAAAGATAAATGATAATCTCTCTCTTCTTCATAAGCTCCAACGGTCTAGTGATGAATTATGCCAGGAACATGGATTAAGTGTTATAAAAAAGCAGAAAGAAAAAGGAAAGAACTATAGAGAATGGTATGAAGATTTGAATAGTCCCAATGGTTCCAAGAAGACTCAGCTAAGAAAGCTAATCGATTCTATAATAAAAACCTCTTCTGACTTCGATGATTTTATAGATCAGATGAAGACAGCAGGTGCAGGAGTAGAATTTGTTAATACTGCTAAATACGGAAAAGTTGCAAAATATCGTCTACCAAGCGCCACAGAAAAGGATAGATGGCATCGTGGATATAATCTTGGTTCCGGGTATTCAGATCAAGTAATTGCAAGAAGAATTCGTAGAAGGCTAGAATTTGTAGAAGAAAGAGATCGATTAAGAGCTGAACGAGAAGCAAAGAAAGCTAAAATGACACCTACCAAGAAAGTTATAGATAAAAATACACTGAAAATATCTTCTATGATTGATACTTCAAATGATCCTATATCAAGCGATACCATAGGACTTACTAAATGGAAAAATCGCCAGAATGCCATGCGTATGCAGCATATAATAGAAGAACTCCGTGATAATTATAATATTAACTATACAGATGTAAAAGCAAGGATACGAACACTTGAAGCTGAAAATAATCGACTTGAGGCAGACATAAGAAAAACCAACAAATCAATCAATGATTTTATCAAGGTCATTCAATATTGCAAGATTTACACTTCTTCATACGAACTTGCTTGTGAGTATAATGATATCGAAGACAAAGAATCTTTTTATCAAAAACATCCTTCTAAACTCAGTGCATTTTTCGAAGCTGATGCATATCTATCGCTTACAGGAATAGATAAACAATCATTTCTGAACCATACTAACGAATACATCTCTTTCCTTAGTAAAAGGCTATCTGAGATAGAGGAAAGTGTTTCTCATGCCAAGGATCAAATCAAAGATAATGAACAGGCAATCAGAGAACTTCGATCATATCAGAAAGAAATTGATATATATCTTGGTCACAATATAGATCGAGATGCTAGATAACAAAACCTGCTCCGGTAAATCCTTTATAGATTAACTGGAGCAGGCCATCTTATTAATTTCATTCTTTTTTTCATAACATAGATAATATTTTAGTTTTTACGGCATTTATTACCCCCTCATAACAAAACAGCATTCCTTACAATACACCACCTTTATGATTTCTTTCCACCACGGGGGTATGAGTTGATATGCTCAACCTTTCCAAAACGAACACGGTCGTATCCTGAAACCATATGTTCTTTAGGAGAAGAACGTGCCCCCTTATCCGCAGAATCTGCAACAGCCGATGCAATATCGCCTAATGTACTTTTATTTGTTGTACTGACAGATGATGAATAATTGTTACCGCTTTCTCCGCCTCTTGAACTGTTGACTACATCTGCTACTCTTTTAATAACAAAGGGAGCCACCACAACGGCAACCTTGGTTATATCTCCAGCATGACGAGCCGCAAAGTTCGCAGCTTTACCAAAAAACCTCTTTACTCCGTTCATTTTTGATACCTTGTGTTTATGTGGAGCATGATATGTGTTCTTTGACTTATCATTTATTTTCGTATCCTTTGGTGGCGAAGAATTTCTCTCCACTTCTTTTTTATCTTTTACTGGCGGTTCAGGAATCTCTGTTACTTCGACCTTTTCAATTTTAACAACCGGATCAGTTAAATCTATTACTTTGCACGGAATATATTTTCCATCTCCAAAGTCAGTAATTTCTTTAGTGACGGGGTTATAATAACCATTCGAAGGATTTCTCCATGATCCACGGTGCGCGCCATAAAAATGCTCATCCTTTGTAAGAAATTGAATGTTATCAGGGTCACCTTGATATTCCGGATACTTTTCGGCATTCTTCATGTGATGACCTATATAGGTTTCACCGTTTTCATCTTTGGCAATCCCTATATCAATAATGCTCTGCTGTTCCGTAGGACTCCAATCTCTTGTTCCTTTCCCTTCCAGCACTCGCTGTTTTTCATTTTGCCATGCTAATCTTATTCCTTTTTGGGCTTCAGAGGTTCTTTGCGACATAGGCATCAACCTCCTATTCCGAGTATATTGGGAAGGTCATTCAAAAAAGCATAAAGATCATCATAAACTTCATCATCCTCAATCCTTCCACCCTCAATATTGTAAATCGAAATATTCTCCCCTTCCTTTTCACACAGAATAGGATCTCCTGATGAGAGAGAACCAATGATTATATATTTCTCATCGGGACGATAATTATCATCAAACTTTATAAACGGTTTATGGGCAACCCCATAGAACTGAACACCTGCAGGTAGATAAAAGTCTCCGCCGTCTGTTATCTGTAGCCACTCTCTATACTTCAAAGGCAGTTTTATGCCATGTTCTTTCTCAAAACCATCAATCTGTTCTTCGGATGCAGGCTCGAGAAATATCATTCCATCGCTCTTTTTGATATTATCAACGATTTTCTTCAATTCATCTGAAACCATATACATCTCTCCTTTTTTTCTCCATTATATCATCAGACAACTTTCTTGCCCACTGAAAAAGGCAGCCAATTTCGACTGCCTTTCCCTTAAGTACACATACAAGTGCTTTCCCACATCACCCCTTATCCAATATGATTCAGGAATTATATTAATAGATTTCCTTGTCATCTATAGAAAGAGTTTTTAGATCTAAATCCTCTATAGATACATTTATCTTCCAAGCATTTTTTCTCATTGTGTTTATAAATTCTTCAGGAAGCTTTAATCTATACTCTCGGACATAATAGGCTAAATCACCTGACCATAGCCATTCTCCATCAGTAAATAATGAAGTGGTACCTGCAATCCCTTTACTCTCATCAAGTAAATCATTTACTGTTCCAGGACTAACAATTATCTCAACCCCACTCAAAAGATAATCTGATATTTTGTTTATATCTTCCTTCTCCTTTTGAATATAGTCTTTTAACGACAACTGCGACTCCATACCATGTGGCATCTCTTTATAAAAACCAACTGCTTTTAAATTCATTGTATTCACCTCTTCTTTCTTTTTTGAGGATAATAATCTATCCATCGGCCAGTATTATGAAATGCATCCGGGCCTATTACCATCCGTCCACTTGGGTAAATATGAAGTGTATCCGATGGTGCCCTTACAACAACGCCTAGCTTATTTGCCAAATTCTGTGCAAATGAACCTGCTTCACTTCCTGTTTTACATGATAATAATCGTATTTTACCGCCAGAATACCCTTTATCTGCCTTTAGAAATTTAGCCAAACTTCTATGTGATAGTTCGATTTCTCGATCCTTATCACCATCATTAACAATAAACGAAACATGATCCGGGGTTCCGTGTACAGCAACATCTGTGTATCCTGGTTCCTTTTTTACAATTTTAGCCGCTTCTTTTAATCGAAAGCCTCTTCCATTTCCGACAAGTGTTGAATCGGCAACGACTATATCTCTTAGTCTACTACCTTTGGTAGCTCCAAAACCACCATGATTACCTGCTCCCATCTTTCAATACCTCCTTTTTCTTCATAGAGGTACTGAAATCACTATCAAACTGATGAATAGCTATACCCTTATTTTTATATTTTTCAAATATCTTATCTGGTGCACTTCCATAAACTACTATTGCTGTTGGATTCAATTTTTTAACAATATAATCTAGACCTTCAATAAAATATTTTCGATCTTCTAATAGCTTTATTGTTCCATGTGACCCTACAGCAATAACGCATCTGGAAGAAATTCCGTCGCATGTATATTTATAAGTCCTTCTATCTGCATATCTGATATTTGGAATAATTGTAACTCCATTGATCTGCAGCCACGCACCAATCGCCCTACTTCTATATATATTCCACAGTTGCATTACAAGTGGCATATCGCGATATAAGCTAAAATCTGGCAATATAACACCATTATATTTTTTTAGTATCTCAAGATACTTCTTAGGATTCCGCCACAGTCGTTCAAACAGATAATCATCCTCATAAAAATGAACCCAATAATCATAATCTTTTGATGATACTGCTTTCGAAAATACTAACAGCCTATTAGGTATGCAATATGTTGGCTTTAAAACCGGAAACTCAAACAATCCCGCAAAACATGCCAACCTTACAAGGAATGCATTAAATACATCCTTACAGTTTTTTCTTTCAGAATTATTTCTACTCATAATAAAGCCCTCCTTTCAATAAGGTACAACTGGAAGAGAGCAGACTACTCCCAGAGGTGAACCCAGGGCCTTATTATGAATTGTCTAGATTCGAGTAAGGCCACTGAGTTAAATCAATTTAACATAAGTTCAATTGTAAATAATACAATTATTTGATATTATATATATGTCTAGATTCGAGTAAGGTTACTCGAGTGCACTGCATATGTAGTTCCCGCTACTTATGTAGTGCTTTTTTTATAAATACTTTCAATTTAATCATCTCCTTCCATACTCTGCATGCCAGGAATCTCTTCTTCTCTGAGATTCCAATTCTTCTTCAATGTCATATGTAAAGCTCTTTGAAGGAGCAATACTATCAATATAATCTGAATACTTTAGTTTTATAATATCATCGTATTCTTTCTCTTCACGAGACTTCCATTCATACGGATACTTAGCCAAAGTACCTCTTCTCTTCTCAGCCGCCTCAGCCGAAACACCAAACGAATCAACA
Organism: uncultured Lachnospiraceae bacterium; assembly: GCA_947168155.1. Classification (GTDB taxonomy): domain Bacteria; phylum Bacillota; class Clostridia; order Lachnospirales; family Lachnospiraceae; genus Eubacterium_Q. The sequence continues at coordinate 12,098 of CAMVKW010000050.1, forward strand.
ATATACTCTTGTGATGTCACATATTGTCTCTTCTGACATTCTCGAATAATCTGTTCAGGCATAAGAATCTGCGCAGCACAACAATTAGCTTCTATCTCCTGCTTCTGGTATAATGGATCATCCCTATCCAGATTCAACTTGTGATCAAGAAGATAATGCGAATACTCATGGATAATAGAAAAACGCTTTCTTGGAACATAATCTATATCTTTATAAAAAATTATATACATCCCAGCCATTTCCATTATCTCTGCATCTTCACTCTTAAAGTAGTTTTCCGGTATTCCAAACTTCTTACCAGCCTTTGCATAAGAACAAAGTGCAACATCTGACATTTCCCTAACAAATGCACTTACACCAAATGGAAATGTACCAATTACTTCTGAAACAACCAACACTTCATTTGCTTTATTATATATTCGCTTAAAATCTTCTTTTGAAAGAGGCTTATCATCAAAAGTCATCGTTATCCTCCCCGTCATCATTAAAGATATCTACAAATACCGCCTTTAGCATATTTTCTGCCTTCTCCAGATCGTCCTCATTAAGTTTTCTGAGATTTCTTTGTAATGAACTGAGCTTAGTATTCTCAGTGTCAATTTCCTTATCATCATCGTTTCCTAACAGATAATCTGTAGTAACATTAAAAAACTTCGCCAGTTCTATCAGAATATTCATACGAGGGACTGTCCCATTGTTTTCCCACATATTTACTCTGCTCTTCGTAACCCCAAGCTGCTTTGCTAACCCCTCCATACTTAATTCTGCCTTCTCTCTCAGTTCTTTAACTCTTGTACCAAAGATTTGATTTGCCATTTTGTTTTCTCCTCTCAATACATACTTCGTGCAATTATATTGTATCGTGCAGAATTATATTTGTCAATTCACATTATATCAAATAATATTCTCATGTCAATATATTTATTCTAAATGTTGTGTCTCCGTTATATCACCCCCATTATATAGTATTTAAACAAATAATAGCGCCAGCTTTACCATACTCAGTAAAGCCAGCGCTATAAAATAATTATAGGTACAACTTAAAGATATCTCTCATATTAACGGCAACATCTATGACCCTATTCATCAGATCATTGTAGTTGCTATGGTCGTCAAAATCCAATCCTTTAATATAATACTTAATTCTTGAAGCTTTCTTCCCATCAAGCCTATCCCATACAAGTTCTAATCCCAACCTCGATTCAATTTCATTTTTATTACTGTTCAGACTATCAAACAGATCTTTATTATTATTAATATAAAATTCAACAACTATAACCCCATCTTTATTAACCAAGTCTATGGCAATATGCGCATCACTAGAACCTACAGCTACATCATACCAATGATCAGTGGTAGCCTTACGAATATTAAACGGTTTCCCTCTGCTTGCAACAACCTGATTAAACTCTTCCCAGAAAACGAGTCGTTCAGACTGACTCTTATTAAGTTCATCGTTTCCCACCTTTGACTTGCTGCGTTTTACAAAATCATTAGGTTTTTCTACGACTTCAAACTTTGGAGCCGGATCTGAATCACCAATAGTATAGGCATGTATTTCTATGAGAAAGAAATTCACATCATTATTTGTATTATTATTCAGCCACTCCACGGCAGCTCTATGTTCTTCTTTTGCCTCCTTAACTATCCAAACCACTACTTTTGCATCCAAACCGGATGCATATGTAATAATCTTTCCAAGATGATCATGGTTAGTTGCCTCAAGCTGATTTTCGATTATAACTTTAGAGCCAGAAGTTTCATCCTCTGCTACAATATCACATCGGTATGGTCCAACATATACTTCCGTATCAATGTCAACGAGCGTCAATCCCAATATCTCATTCAAATATTCTATATTTGACTCTTTTGCCAACCATTTAGAAAAGTCATACTGCTCATGTTTCCACAGTTCTCTAACATCAACTTCTTTCAATTTTCCTATGCCCATAAGTATTCCCTTAATTAATTATCATCTCATTTTCTCTATATGCTTAAAACTATCATCTGTAAACAATTTACTTTTAGGAATAGGACAATGTCCCATATCATTTTTTGTAAAATATAGATAGTCAATAAACTCTCTTTCGAGTATATAAAGCCCAGCCAAAGCAGCTATAGTATTCTTCAAATTAGCATTTTCATAATTAACATCCTGAGAATTTAATTTCATTCTTGAATGTTTTACTTTATTATATTTAACCCACCAATTTGGAGTTTTCATTTTATCATCAAGTTTAATAATCCTCTTGCCAGTCTTTGAAATTGCCTTAACATATTTCCAGTTCTTCCAAGGCACAATCAGATAATCACCATTAAATCTTGTTTGCCTAGTTATTATATCAGGAAATACCTGCTGTATTTCATAACCCCAATTTTTTATCGAACAATTCCTATCAAATTTAAAACTAGAATTGCAACATGCAGAGATTTCCTTGGCACACCCATCAATCTCACTACATATCATTTGATATAGCTTCAAGAACTCCATTGAATATGTATTATTATTTCTTTTATCAAACTCAACATATCTCTGAGTTTCAATCATTTGATTTTCTATCTCCAAATAATATGTCCAATATTTTTTTATAAATTCATCCATCATAGAATAATACATGCGTTTTTCCTCTCCATAAACATTGAATATATTGTAACATATTAAATTATATTCTTCATCTATAGTATTACTCTACATATAATTTACATTATGAGAAGTTCCAGGATGGAACGGTTGATAAACTTGAAGATATTCCATTCGAAATACCAACAAACTGGTGTTGGACAAGATTTGGAACTATAACTATTAATAGAGATAGCGAACGAAAGCCTGTTTCAGCAAGTAATCGTACAGATGTTGAGAAAATCTATGATTATTACGGTGCTTCGGGGAAAATAGACAAGATAGATAACTATTTATTTGATGAAAGACTGCTTTTGATAGGTGAAGATGGAGCCAATCTTGTTACGAGAAGTAAGCCGATTGCTTTCTTTGCAGAAGGAAAATATTGGGTAAACAATCATGCACATTGTATAGATGCAACAGATAAATCACTACTCGATTTTTTATGCATATATATCAATGCCATTAATCTTGAAAAATATGTTACTGGATCTGCTCAACCCAAAATGAATCAGGATAATATGAATTCCATCTTAGTGCCTTTTCCACCTATGGGAGAGCAAGGTAGAATTATATCCTACATCGATACAGTATTGGCTAATATTGACAGCCTTGATGAAGATAAAGGCGAAATATCTCTCTTGATAGAAGCAGCAAAAACTAAAATATTGGACTTAGCCATCCGCGGCAAACTTGTACCACAAAACGATAATGACGAACCTGCATCTGTACTTTTGCAGCGTATTCGCGAGGAAAAGGAATGTCTTATAAAACAAGGGAAACTCAAACGTGACAAGAAGGAATCTTTCATCTATAGAGGTGATGATAACTCTTATTATCAGTCAGGTAAAAGCGAACCTATAAAGCTACCATTTGATATTCCAGCCACTTGGACTTGGAGTAATCTTCAAGAATTATGTAATTATGGAGAATGTGATAATGTCCCTCCCGAAAAAATACCATCCGATGCTTGGATATTAGATTTAGAAGATATAGAAAAGGATTCTGGAAAAATACTTCAGCGATTAACTAATAGCGAAAGGCAAACCAATAGCACAAAACATTCATTTAAAAAAAATATGGTTCTATATAGTAAGTTACGTCCGTATTTAAATAAAGTTGTACTAGCAGATAATGATGGATATTGTACATCGGAAATAATCCCACTAAATTTTAAAGACATTATCTATCCGCAGTATGCTCAATTATTTTTAATGTCTAAACATTTTGTGAACTATGCGAACGAATGTTCATATGGAATGAAAATGCCAAGATTAGGAACAAAAGACGGACAAGATGCATTATTTGCTTTACCGCCATATAGCGAACAAATTCGTATAGCTGATATGGCGGATAGGCTGTCTAATTATTTGGAAACAATTGCTGAATCCTTGTAATAAATACTACCAAGTTACTATCTTATCAATAAGTTCCTGCTGTTCTGTTGCAGTTCTTCTAAGATATATACGAGTTGTTTCGATACTTTCATGCCCCATAAGATCTGCTAGTAGAGCAATATCATTATATTTTTCTAAGAAATTCTTGGCATATAAATGACGAAAACTATGTGGATAAATTACCTTTTTATCAAGTCCATATTTATCCGCATAGTTTTTTAATTGTTGCGATATTCCGCGTACTGTAATTCTGTCACCATATTTGTTTAAGAATAAATATCCTGAATCTCGATTTATATCATTAAGCCATTTCTGTGTTTCATCTCTAAGCCTTTTAGGAATATATAACCTGCGAAGCTTCCCTCCTTTACTATAAAGATCAAAATATCCAAGATCAACATGCTCTATCTTTATCTTAATAAGTTCACTTACTCTTGCTCCAGTTGCAGCTAAATACCATACAACAAAATACCATTGCATATTACCGTCAGACTTCAGTTTTTGTTTTAGGAAATTATAGTCAGCATTACTTACAACATTTTCTAAAAAATTTTTTTGTTGTATTTTTACTGCAGATAATCTGAAATCATTAAGCTTATTATAATCAAGAAATTTATTCATTGCTTGAATACGAAGATTAACAGTTTTAGGTTTAAAATACTCTATAAGATACCCCTTATATGCGAGCAGATTCTCTTTACTAAGAGAGGCATAATTATTGTTGTAGTAATCCACTGTCCATAAATACACTGATATTGTATGTTCGGAAAGATTTTCCTTTTTTAAAAATTCTTCAAATGTCATTTGATAATCCTCCTTTTCCGGAGCGAAATTCCATGTCATTTGAATTATATAATCTCATATGCTTGTGCTGAACTCTCTTATTATGAGAAGTTATCTGATGGAAGTATTATAAATATCGATGACGAGCTTCCTTTTGAAATTCCCCCAACATGGTGTTGGAGTCGTTTGTCATCATTATGCTGCAAAGAAATAAAAAGAGGTAAAGCGCCCAAATATATTGATAAAAGCGGAACATTAGTATTTGCACAGAAATGTAATATAAAAAAAGGTGGAATTGATTACACTCTTGCGCAATATTTAGATGAATCCACACTTCAAAAATACGATGACGCCGAATTCATAAGAACAGGTGATACAGTCATCAATTCAACCGGTACAGGAACACTTGGTCGTGTGGGGTATATAGATTCAATGCCAGAACTCCCCATAGTTCCTGATTCGCATGTCACAACTATACGAGTAAATAAAAAAATTGATTCATATTACATTTTTGCGTTGCTGAAATATTTACAGCCATTCTTAGAAAAAAATGGCGAAGGATCTACTAACCAGAAAGAATTGAAACCTAATACGCTCAAAGATGTTTTGGTTCCTATACCACCATATAAAGAGCAACATATGATTTGTAAAGCAATCCATAACAGCTATAGTCTTATTAAAAGTATAGAGGATAGCATCATTTGATGCCATCCTCTATACTTGACATATCAGAAAATGCCTTGTCTAACATATTATTAATTTTGTTCTGTTCTACCGAAGGAGGAATAGGAATGAATGTGTCCAGCATAACTTCTTTATCGACACGTTGCTGGCCTACTACACCTGAGAATGTATTTTTCCCACGTGATATAAAATATTCTGACTTTACAAATGACAACAAATATTCAGCACTTATATCGTCTGTATATCTTCTTAAAACATACAATTCGGTTGTTCCTGCTCCATACCCATTGAGTAAATACTTAAAAAAAGCTGATTTTCTATTTTCAAAACATGGTGAAATCTTTGCAAAGCAAACATCACCATTTGCAAAATGAGTAAATCCCTTTTTACATTCTATCCAGTTTTTTTCTTCGAAAGTATATTCACCAGAGTATCCATCATTAAGTAAAGCCATGGGTATAAACGAAATAGGAGTATTATCATCTATAATGTTTTTAGGGTTAATAATAAATAAATTTCTTATTCGTTCCCATCGCCAGCAAGTTGGTATATCAAATGGCAGATCTTCATCTATACAATTCGTTGTTCCATCAGATAACTTCTCATAATAAGAGTTATCATCACCT
>CAMVKW010000051.1:0-17713 GCA_947168155.1 uncultured Lachnospiraceae bacterium
CAAATGTATTCAAAAATGTGTTAATTCATACTTGACATATCACCGCTGGACTTATCTTCACACATCACTCATCATAATAATAAAATGATGCATCTGTATAAGTTCCTTTTTCAATCAATTTACCAGCTGGGTCCTGAAGAGTAATCTCTACACTTCCTGCTTCAAGTCCCTTTATACTCTTTACTATTGCCGCCTGATTCAGAAGTACTGTCTCTTCTGAAGTCTTATCCTCTACATTTATGATGAGCGAAATGTTTCTATTCTCATCAACAGAAAATCTATCTATCGTGAGCCCCTGGCTGAGAGTCATATTTTCTATAACCTCCTCAAGCGCCGCCGACAGATTATCAGGCTGTACAAGCTGGTATCTGTCTTCATCAGGAACAACCTCTGTATCTGTTGCATGATAAAGCTGGACTGTTCCAGCCTTTGCAAGTACAGACTCTGTTGAAACCTCCTGCTCAGCATCGTCCTTTCCACATGCAGCAAGGCATCCTAGCGCAAAGCACATAACCATTGCCATTACGAACAGTCTCTTTATACTCATATTTACTTTTTTCTTGTAAATATCCTTCATCTATTTTTCCTTACTTAATATCCAGTGGTATCTTTACTGTAAATGTAGTTCCCTTACCAGATTCACTATAAAGCTTGATTGTACCCTTATGGGCATTAACAATTCCTCTTGTAATAGAAAGACCAAGTCCGGTTCCACCTGTATCACGGCTTCTTGCCTTGTCAACTCTGTAGAACCTATCAAATACTCTGTCCTTTGCATCCTCAGGAATACCAACTCCCGAATCCGCAACCTTGATATAGAAATAACGGTTGTCTGCGTTCAGACTGCATTTAATCCAGCCATTATCAACATTATACTTAACAGCATTCTCTATCAGGTTTGAAATCGCAAGAGACAGCTTAACCTGATCAACCCTGGCAATTACTTCGCGGTAGCTCTCATAACTAAGGTCAATCCCCCTCTGCTTAGCCAGTGGACCAACTGTCTTAACGATAGTTTCTATCATCTCATTTATATCTGCCTCTTCCAGGTTCATCTCTGTAGAATTGTTGTCCGTCTTAACAAGAGTAAGCAGATCGTTGATGATCTTTGTTTCTCTATCAATCTCGTCCACGATATCGCCCATGAACTCTTTATAGTCCTCGGCAGATGCAGTCTCATTCTGTGTCAGTGATTCAGCCAGAACCTTCATGGAAGTTATAGGTGTTTTAAGCTCGTGAGATACGTTCGAAACGAATTCAGATCTTGTCTGATCGATAGTCGCTAGTCGCTCAAGAACCTCGTTATAGTTTTCAGCCAGCACCTGAATCTCCACAAAGCCCTCTTTCTCAGGAAGTCTCTCCTGAAGATTACCCAGTGCAGCATGCATTATCTTTTCGTTAATATCATGAATATCCGTAACGACTCTCTTCGAAACAATACCTGTCAGGAAAATATCAACAAGCAGAACAAACAGCAGAAGCAGAAAAGCATGGTCCGCCGCCTTATCAATCTTTGTATTTGATTCGATAAGGGAGGCCCTGTAAATTAAAGTTCCATCAATATTTCCACCCTTTACGATAGGTAGCATAATTACTGTATCGCTCTCAGTATCATAACGGATTTCCTTCACCTTACCCATCATGACATCCATCACATTTTTATTAATGATAAATGCATTCTGCGAGTTTTTTTCTGTATCTTTAACAACCTTGTATTTACGGTTGATTATCAGAAGTCTTCCGTCCTGTACCTCGGCAGCTTCATCAACTTTGAACTTAAGATTTTCATCAGTATCAATTCCCTCAACACCGGTATCACTCATTATATTTACAATATCCGTCGAACGTCTGTCAGCATCTTGTCTTACATCCCCATACAAACTGGATTTATATACATAAACGAAAAGCGCAGTAAGAACAGCCAGTGATAAAAATATCACCAGTGACATGGTTAGCATCATGTAAGTTTTGATTCTTAAACGTCTTCTCAAAATCTTAATCCTCTAAAGCTTTATATGCTTCCTCGTAGAAAATTTCCTGCGCATTTATAGCAGGCTTAGTATGTCTCACATATTTATATGTTCCATCAGATCTAAGCACTCTGGCCTTAACATTATCATTCATCTGAGTATTGAACATATCTCTTACACGGTCTCTGATATCTGGGTCATAGATAGGAGTTGCCACCTCAACTCTTCTGACAGTATTACGTGTCATAAAGTCAGCGGAGCCAATGTACATCTCCTCACGCTCGCCCTTACCAAAGATATAAATTCTTGAATGCTCAAGAAATCTTCCAACTATGCTGACAATCTTAATGTTATCAGTCTTTCCAGGTATTCCAGGATGGAGACAGCATATGCCTCTGATTACCATCTCTATCTGAACTCCAGCCTCAGATGCCTCAATAAGTTTATCTATAATCTTTTTATCTGTAAGAGAATTGATCTTAACACCGATATAGCCTTCGCCACCATCCTGTGCAATCTGTATTTCTCTTGCAATCTTATCTATTACTTTATTCTGAAGACATTTTGGTGCAACCAGCAGATGTTCTGTACGCTTCATAACTTCTCCAATAGTGAGAGTATGGAACACTCTTGCAGCCTCCGCTCCAATCTTCTGATCTGCAGTCATAAGGCTGAGATCTGTATAAAGTCTGGCCGTCTTCTCATTATAATTTCCTGTACCAATCTGTGTGATGTACTTTACATCTCTGCCCTTCTTCATGGTAATAAGACAGAGCTTGGAATGTACCTTCAGTCCATCAAGTCCATAAATTACATGGCAGCCTGCATCTTCAAGCATTCTGGACCATCCAATATTATTCTCCTCGTCGAATCTGGCCTTAAGCTCCACCAGAACATCAACCTCTTTACCATTCTCAGCAGCTTCAACAAGAGCACTAACAACCTGGCTATGCTTAGCCAGTCTGTAAAGAGTCATCTTAATTGAAACAACATCCGGATCATTTGCTGCCTCGCGAAGAAGATCAAGGAATGGTCTGATGTTTTCATATGGATAAGAAAGCAGCTTATCCTTCTCAAGAATCTGAGGAATAAGTGGCTTTGTATCATCCAGGCAAGCTGGCTTTTGCGGAATTCTCTTCTCAAAGAAAAGATCCTTCTCATGTCTCAGCATATCCTGTATATCAAACATGAATGACATATCAAGAGGTGCTGTTGTATGGAAAATCATTTCCTTATCAATCTTGAAAAAAGCTGCAATGCTCTTGATAACCTTCTTATCAATATCTCTTGTATATTCAAGTCTTACAGGCTCCAGCTTACGACGAAGCTTAATAACCTCTGCCATATGGTCCCTGTAATTCAGCTCCTCATCATAAACCTTGTCCGCATCAATATCTGCATTTCTTGTAACGCGCACAAGTGATTTGCAGGTAATATTATAGCCCGCAAAAACCTCTGGAAGATAATGGAGAATAACCTCTTCAGCAAGCATGTACTTGCCACTGCTTCCTGGAATTTCAATAAGTCTGGAGAACATTCCGTTATTACATGGAACTATTCCGAATCTGGCTTTTCCACCCTTTGTTTCAAGCACCGCAGTTGCGCAGATTTCCTTGTTCTTTATAAAAGGAAATGGCCTCTTCTTGCTGATAGTAAATGGAGAAAGAAGTGGAAGGATTTCTCTATCAAAGAATCCGTGAATATACTCGCCTTCCATTTCATTCAGGTCAGCAAAATTTACGATCTTGATCCCCTTCTTCTCTACCTCACGCATAAGCTTGGCATAGGATTCATCCTTGCGAATTCCCAGCTCTCTAACTCTCTCGCGGATAGCCTCCAGCTGTTCAGATGCTGTCATCTGTGTTTTGTTTTCTTTTGGATTATCCTCAAGAAGCATCTGGTCATGAATAGAACCAACTCTTACCATGAAAAATTCATCCAGATTAGTCTGGTAAATTGACATGAAAGTAAGTCTTTCACAAAGTGGATTTCTCTTATCCTCCGCCTCTTCAAGAACTCTCGCATTGAATCTTAACCAAGATAATTCTCTGTTCTCATATAGTTCGTTCAAAGTAACACCCCTCCCAAAGTCTATAAAACCTTAAAGATTTCATCTCCTTCATAAAAATTCAGAGATCTTTTTATTTTGTTATCCTCACTATGAACCAATCTGCTCTTCTCTGTAGTAAGTCTGCCTGCAACGCTGTATTTAATACCCCTTTGATTTAAAACATCCTCCAGCCGCTCCAGGTTCTCCTGATGACAAAGTGCGGTAACTCCGCCTGTACCCAGCAGTTCATATGGATTTATATTACAATATTCCGCAACCTCAATGGTGTCCTGTCTGATAAGAACCTTTTCGTGGAGTACATCCACCCCAAGTCCCGTGTGTTCAGCCAGCTCCACAAGGTTTCTATAAATACCACCGAAGGACACATCATGAATAAAATGCGCTCCTCCCTCGATAAGGGCATCACAAATCTCAGCAATGCATCTTTCCTCATCCGGCATAATAGCTTTTTCTATATAGCTTCTGGCAAATCTATCTGCCATATTTTTATTCTTACAAATTAAAGATGCTCCGTAATGTCCGGCATCTCCGATCATTAAAATGCTATCTTCAGCTCGAGATTTATCGCTCAGCTGTTTCAAAACCTTTTCATCAGTTTTTCCAAAAGCGGTGATAGTTACAGTGCAGTCATCGCCCTCACCGAAACAGGCTGTGTTCCCTCCAGCAATAACAACACCCTGCTTCTTAACAATGTCCGTAAGAAAGTGCATCATATCCCTGAGAGTCTGTTCCTCCACCTTTTCGCCAGCCTGAATGTTTATCATTATCTTTTCAGGCTTTGCTCCAGAAGTGGCAAGATTATTCCCCGCTCTTATATAGGCCATTTCCGCATCTCCACTGGAAATGCCAACCGCCGCTATAAGAACAGAAGGCGAGGATGTCTTATCCAGCACGGAGTAGTCTGTTCCTACGTCCGTGCCGGCTATTTCATTCCTCGCTATATGCTTTAAAATGCTTCTTTTAATTATTCTTGTATTAATTGTACCTTTGTTCATCTAATTACTCTGTTGGAGTCTCAGCAGGAGGTGTCTCAGGTGCTGCAGGTTCAGCTGGAGCAGCTTCGCCTTCTCCGCCGCCTTCACCTTCGCCTGTGTTGTCATCTTCATCTTCTGTCTCTTCGCCTTCTTCACCCTCTTCTTCTTCAGGTGGATCAGTATTTACAGAAATCTTTGTAGCACTTGCCTGGTACTTACTCTTGTTGATACAAACCTTATCAACCTCAACTCCGTCTTCATAAATATGCTTCCAGAGCTCGCCTGTATAACCAGTTACAGCTGCTGCTGTAACCTCTTCAGTTCCTGGCTCCAGAGATTTATCCTCTGTATAAATTGGTTCATCAGGAGGATTGATAACTCCTGTCTGAATAGATTCGAACTCGATAGTTCTGTTAGCAGGTCTGTATTCCTCACCATAAATATTGAAGCTCAGGTTTGCACCATCATAAAGTGCTTCGATATAGATAGGAGCATCTAGATTATTTCTAAGCTTAAGATCCAGAACACCACCAGCTATAGCTGCATCAGCAGCGATAGGAACATAAGAAACTCTAAGGCTGTGGCAGTTTCTCTGAACTACTTCAAGCTCAGCTCTGATAGCCGCATTGTAAAGTGTTGTAGCAACCTGGCAAACACCACCACCGGCTCCATCAACAACCTCAGTACCTACATATGTATGAGCCATCTCATATCCGTTACTTGTATCGATAGGTGCTATACAGTTATAAACAGAAATCTGCTCTCCTGGGAAAAGAAGATGTCCGTCCACAAGAGATGCTGCTCTCTGTACATTGTTCTTTCTAGATGCACCACTGCTTGAGTAGCTTGTTGTATATGTACCAAGAAGGTCAGTAACTCTGGCTATCTGCTGCATCTTCTCGCTTCCAGAATTATCTGCCATTACGATTGCAGTCTTAACCTTTGCTCCTGAGTAACCCTTCTCATTAATAGCTGTATCAATGGCAGCCTTTGTAGCTGCTGCGTCAACGCTTACAGAATCACCCTCTACGATAACTTTAACTGAACCATCCTCATGCTTATCAAGGCTGTATTCATTGTCACCACTCATAGCAGCACCAATTCCATTTTCAATAACCTGGCTGAGTGCGCTTACATTTACACCCTTTGTGATCTCGAAATCAACTGGTGTAGTTTTGAGTGACTCAATATCCTTATATCTCTTCAGAATATTTCCTGAATTTCCATAAGCAAGAGCCTTCTGAATTACTTCCTCAGTATCATCAGTAAGACCGATATTATTCAGGGTAGTATCAACATCGCCATACTGACTTGTCAGAGAAACTGCCGCATCTCCAATGCTTGCATTTCCTCCAAGCTCCTTTTCTGCTGTAGAAAGTGACATTCCACCAACGTCTATTCCGTTGATTGTAATGTTATCTCTGATAACAGATTCATTTGTTGAAATCAGCATATCGCTATCAGTCTGAGTAGCGCCTTCGGCATTTACTCTGACAGCTGGGGTAGCTATCATAGCAGCGATAAGAAGTGCTGATACAACACTTGCTGTTTTTCTTCTGATTATTCCTCTCATGTATTTTTCCTCTTTTATAATAAATGTATTGAAAAGTTCTTTACTAATAGGTAATTAGAATGCAGTTACAAGAAGTCCTATTACCATTCCAAATACAATGATACCACAGATGATTACTAAAAGTATTCTGGCACCCTTTTTTCTTTTCTTGCTAAAATCTATCATTTCTTTCTCCCTTTCTATAAGACTCTTTATTATGAATCTTTTCTTCTATTTTTGCAAACTTCCGCTAATGGACAGATTGAACATTTAGGTCTTCTTGCTATGCATATCTCACGACCTAGTGCAATCGCCTGGAAGTTATAAAGTATCCATTGTTCCTTTGGCAGAATCTTCATCAGTTCGAATTCAACCTTAACCGGATCATCTTCTTTTGTAAGACCCAGGAGTTTTGTAACTCTTTTTACATGAGTATCTACCACTATGGATTCAATTCCGTATACATTTCCCCTGACCACATTTGCGGTCTTTCGACCAACACCAGGAAGACTTGTAAGTTCATCAATATCTGATGGAACTTCTCCGCCAAAATCTTCCAATAAAACCTTAGCACAGGCTATTATATTCTTGGCTTTATTATGATAAAAACCTGTAGAGAATATATCTTTTTCGAACTCCTTTATATCAGCATTTGCAATATCCGTCAACTCTGGATATTTTTTGTAAAGCTCCCTGGTTACAAGGTTTACTCTTTCATCTGTACACTGGGCTGACATAATAGTCGCAAAAAGCAACTGCCATGGTTTTTTATGGTCATATTCCAGATAGCAATAAAGGTCAGTGCCATATGCTTCATTTAGTTTTTCGCAAACAAGTGCGGCACGTTCCTTTTTTGTCATCTTTTTTTCCTTAATAGTAATGATTTAACTAAGGCTGTCAATAAGCTGCTGAGCTGCACGTCCGGACATTCCGCCATGGCTTACGCTCCACTTATTAGCAAGCTCCATAAGTTCTTCTTCGGTAATATCCACTTTACTGGAAGCCAGCGTTCTTACTATCTCCTCATACTCCTTTTTGTTAGGACGCATATAAGGAATAGTTACACCAAATCTGCTTACAAGTGAAAGCTTCTCCTGGAGTGTATCTGAACGGTGCTTATCAAGTTCCACATCGTTTGTATCATTCCAGGTTTCGCGAATCAGATTGCGGCGGTTTGAGGTTGCATATATGAGCACATTATCCGGTCTTGTTTCCAGACCACCCTCAATAACTGCCTTAAGGTATTTATATTCAGTTTCATCTTCTTCGAATGAAAGGTCATCCATATAGATGATGAAACGATAATTTCTATTTTTAATGCTGGAAATGAGTGGAGCCAGAAGCTTCATCTGATGCTTATAGAGCTCTATCATTCTAAGTCCATCATCATAATATTCGTTGATGAGGGCCTTTATACTAGTAGACTTTCCGGTTCCAGCATCACCGAAAAGAAGTACATTATTTGCAGGATTTCCTGCTATAAAGCTTTCTGTATTCTCACGAAGACGGGTCTTCTGTATCTCATAACCAACCAGATCATCCAGCTTCTTCTTGTCAGTATTCTTAACTGGTGTACAGCTAATACCTCTTCCTATCTGGAAATCTATACCCTTCTTTGTCTTCACTTCTACATTTGCCTGAGGAGCAACCTCTGCGATTCTGAATGCAGCATTCAGGCCAAGCATTCCAACGCCGTAAGCTTTATAGAACTCCTTCACGAGATCAAGCAGCATTTCTGCAGCAACATCATCTGCAGACTTATCTTTAAAGTTTTGAGGGAATTTCTTTTCCTCTTCAAAAACATAGTTTATTGCTTCTATAGAATCGCTGACATCTCTGACCTTCTGTGAAACACTTCTATTATAAACCTGATGTCTCTTGTGAACTGACTTGTAATTAGTAATAGTAGAGAAGCAGTCAATCTCAAGAGTTCTTTCAAGTTTCTGAAAATCATAATTATAAAGATGGTTGAAGATCCTCATATCTTCTCTGGCAAAATTATTAACGCTTCCTTCCACTGTTCCTGCTCTTTCTGCAGTAAGCGAAAATGGATTCTCGTTTGTCACCAATGTATAAGCAATATAATCATGCCACAAATTCTTATCAAAGCCATAGTCTGTGGCAATCTCAAGAAGCTTGTGAATCTCACCATATATTCGACTAATGAGAGCCTGCTTGTCATAGTCGCCACTTTCAAAGTCGCGGATGATCTCACTGAAACCAAGGATAATGCTATCCTCGCCCAGCTCTCTGTACATCATTAGTTTTGGTAATTCTCTATACACTATGAAAAACCTTTCTCTTTATTACTCTGAGAATAGAAGTAAGTTCTTCCATTTTAAGTGCAAGTGCCATACCAAAGTATGTTCCCGCACCAATTATCACAAGTATCAAAACTTCCAGCAGCATCATCTTCTTTGTTTCTACTGAGAAGTTGTGTTCAAAAACAATCAGGCTGGCTGTTGTTACAATAAACATCACAGCACTGCATATAAGCATTCTTCCAAATGAACTCTGAATTTCTTTTTTGTTTATCTCCCCAACTCTTCTTTTTAAGAAGTAAGTCTGGGTAAATGCACTCGCAAGTCCTGCTAATGAGTAAGCCATAGGAATACCTTTTGAACCAAATGGCTTAACCAGAATAACTGTAAGCAGCATATTCAGAAGCAGGATAAATATGTTAATTCTTACAGGAGTTTTTGTTTCTTTAATTGCATAAAAGCCCTGAAGAATAACCTGTCTTATTGAATAACCTATCATTCCGACACTGTAAACTGCCAGAAGTCCGGAAAGAACGGACACATTCTCTTCTGAGAAGTTTCCCTGTAAATAAATAGCTCTTACAAGCGGAACCCTGATGGCCATTATTCCTACAGCACAAGGAAGAATAACGAAGGACACATTTCTTATTCCTAAGGAAAGGTCATTTTTATATTCCTCCAAATTGCCATTAGTGAAATGTTCAACCATTGTTGGGAATATGGACATTGCAATTGCATAAGCAAATATATTGATAGGCAGCTGCATAATACGCTGCGCCTGAACAATATTCGAAAGTACACCCTCTCCTAAAGAAGATGCAAACCAACGGTTTACTACAAGATTTATCTGAGTAACACCGATTCCTATTACAACAGGACCAAACAGTCGGAAGAATTGCCGAACTCCTTCATGGTCCATATCGATTACCTTCTTATACTGGAAACCATGCTTGTAAATAGGGAACAACTGAACGGCTAAATTTACAATTGCTCCAAGCACAACACCCACAGCAAAACCGGCTATTCCGGCGCCAAGTGTAAGAAGAAGTACACCAACAGATATTATGGTGATGTTATAAAGCACCGCACCAATTGATGGCGGTGTAAAGTCCTTATAAGACTGAAGTATTCCCATGCATATACCGGTTAGGCACATGAAGAAACACTGAACAAACATTATTCGAGTAAGCGTAATTGTTAAATCTACTGCGCTGTCTTCCCAGTTTTTAAAATTTACAACTAATGGCAAAATGCTTGGCGCAAAGATTATTCCGATAATACAAAGTAAGGCAGCAACGATCGCAACAATGTTAAGAATCGAGCTAGCCATTTTGTATCCATCTTCATATTTTTTCTCCGCAATATATCCACTGAAAACAGGAATAAATGCCGCCGAAAGACCGCCACCAACCAGGATAGTATAAATCAAATCCGGAATGGTAAATGCGGCATTATAAGCATCCGTAGTCGCACTCATATCAAATACGGATGACATTATAATATCTCTAACGTATCCAAGTATACTGGATAGGAAGTTTGCAATTACGAGAATGCCCGCGGCCTTCATTACTCCGGCCTGGGCATTCTTCTTTGTCTCACTCATACAATACCTACTGTATTATTTATTCTGAACGTATGCATCCATAGCTGCAGCTGCCTTTTTACCAGCACCCATAGCAAGGATAACTGTGGCTGCACCTGTAACAGCGTCACCACCTGCGAATACGCCTTCTCTTGTTGTTGCACCCTCTTCATCAGCAACAAGGCATCCACGCTTATTAGCATCAAGACCTTCTGTTGTGCTTCTGATAAGTGGGTTTGGAGAAGTACCTATTGAAACAATAAAGCAATCAGCTTCGATTTCATTTATCTTTCCTTCAATTGGAACTGGACTCCTACGTCCTGATTCATCAGGCTCTGAAAGTTCCATTTCCTGGCAACGGATAGCCTTAACTCTTCCTTCCTCACCAACTACCTCAATAGGATTGTTGAGAAGCTTGAAGACAATTCCTTCCTCCTGAGCATGCTCTACTTCTTCTTTACGAGCTGGAAGCTCTTCCATAGAACGTCTGTAAACGATAGTTACATCTGCACCAAGTCTCTTTGCAGATCTCGCTGCGTCCATTGCAACGTTACCACCACCAACAATAACAGCCTTCTTAGGATGTTCGATAGGTGTCTTTGAATCATCTCTAAATGCCTTCATAAGATTAATTCTTGTAAGGAACTCATTTGCTGAATAAACACCATTTAAGTTCTCTCCAGGAATGTTCATAAATCTTGGAAGACCAGCACCTGAACCAATAAAGATTGCTTCATATCCAAAATCATCGAAGAGTTCATCTACTGTAATAGACTTACCGATGACTACGTTTGTTTCAATCTTAACGCCGAGAGCTTTAAGTCCATCAACTTCCTTCTGAACGATTGCCTTAGGAAGACGGAACTCAGGAATACCATAAGCAAGTACTCCACCAGGTGTATGAAGTGCTTCGTAAATAGTTACTTCGTAACCCTTCTTTGCAAGGTCAGATGCACAAGCAAGACCTGCAGGGCCACATCCGATAACTGCGCACTTATGTCCGTTTGGTTCTGGCTTAACTGGAGGTGTTGTTACATTCTGGTTGTGCCAGTCAGCAACAAATCTCTCAAGACGTCCGATAGCAACAGGCTCGCCCTTAATACCTCGTACACACTTAGATTCACACTGTCTTTCCTGTGGGCAAACACGTCCGCAGACAGCTGGAAGTGAGCTGGACTTGTTGATAACCTGGTATGCTCCCTCGAAATCTCCATCAACAATCTTCTGAATAAATTCAGGGATGGAAATCTGAACTGGACATCCTTCCATACATGGATGGTTTTTACAATTGAGACAACGCTGTGCCTCGTCTATAGCCTGCTCCTCTGTATATCCGAGAGCAACCTCTTCAAAATTCTTATTTCTTACATTTGGATCCTGTGAAGGCATAAGATTCTTATCCATTCTCATATTAGGCATCTCTCTACACCTCCTTACCAAGCATGTTGCATGCTTCTTCTCTGGCCTTTAGCTCGAAAGGTTTATAAACAGCACCTCTTGCCATAGCCTCATCAAAATCTACTTCAAATCCGTCAAAGTCCGGTCCGTCAACGCATGCAAACTTAGTCTCTCCACCAACAGTGAGACGGCAGCATCCGCACATTCCTGTACCATCAACCATGATAGGATTCATACTAACTACAGTCTTAACATTATATTTCTTTGTAGTCATAACTACGAACTTCATCATGATCAGTGGTCCGATAGCTATAACTTCATCAAATTCTTCACCATTCTTGATGAGCTCTTCCAGTGGTGCTGTAACAACACCCTTTTCTCCAGCAGAACCATCATCAGTCATAAGAATGTAATTATCTGATGCAGCTCTAAACTCATCTTCTAATATAATAAGGTCTTTGTTTCTGAAACCAACGATAGATGTTACTGAACATCCAATATCATGAAGCTTCTTTGCAACTGGATATGCGATAGCGCAACCAACACCACCACCTACAACTGCAACCTTCTTAAGGCCTTCAACCTCGGTGGCATTTCCAAGAGGTCCTACAAAGTCATGAATGTATTCACCAGCATTCAGCGAATTAAGTATTTCTGTTCCTGCTCCAACGATCTGGAAGATAATAGTAACTGTTCCCTTTTCCCTATCGTATCCTGCGATAGTCAGTGGAATTCTTTCCCCATCTTCGGTAGCTCTGAAAATGATGAACTGTCCCGGTTCAGCTTTTCTAGCTACAAGGGGTGCCTCAACTTCCATCAGTGTAACTGTTGGATTAAGAGACTCCTTTCTTACAATCTTGTACATCTTTTACACTCCTTTGTAATTTTTAAAACTATTACAATGCCTTCCAGTTATGAAGGAAAAGCGGAGTCGGAGGGATTCGAACCCTCGTGCCCCGGAGGGCAAACGCATTTCGAGTGCGCCCCGTTATGACCACTTCGATACGACTCCTAGTTTAACTTACTCATTATAAAGAAAAAAAACGGAGTGTTCAACCCCGTTTTTACAAAAAATTCGCTATTTTTCGCCATTTATCCGACGTTTCGCATGAAAAAGCTACCCCCAATAACAACAAGTCCCATCAATATTCCCAGACCAATGATAAGCCACATAACTCCAACCTCTTTTCGAGTAGCAGAAACTGTAGCCTTATAATCATGGAAAATAGATAAACTTCTCATTTTATCCAGCACTTTTTTCTGTTCATCCGTCATGAATCCAGAATCATCCGAAGCAAGATTTCCGTCTTTCTTATCAAGTCCCTCAACAGCCACCAGCTCGTAGAAGGTATCGTACTCCATAATAGTCTTCTTAAGGAATTTCTTTTCATCCTGGAAGGAGATGATATCATTGCTCTTTCTATATTCTTCGAGCCCCTTGTCACTTGTAAGGATTCGGTACTGCCCTAAATAATTAGTATAGTTTTTAACCATTCCTGGAAGAAGAAAAACTTCGCAGATTATTGCGATCGGGTAAACAGCTATGCTTATAACTGTTCCAAATAATGCGCAAAGTCCGCCAAATACATTTTGAAAACTACCCAGATAAATAAAAACCTGAAGAAGTAAAAATACCGCAAAAGGAATAAAGAAAACGATAAGCATTATCCTCTTTGCAGTCTTAAGATCATTTCGAACATCTTCCTGTCTATAAACCAGAGATTTCAGCTGTTCCTTGTACTGAACATAATTAAAATCTATCTGGTCTTTAAGAGCATTGAAGGTATCTAAATAACCACCGTCGCCCTCGGTGGTTTCGTACTTATACATACCAACAAAATTCTTCTCATCAACATATTCTGAAGGCTGTATCAAAACCTCTGTTTCAGATAGTTTATACATTTTTCATTCCCCACTTTCCACATAACTAAATATACTCCTGTTTGCTTTTTTTAACAACTAAAACTATACTTAGTAAGGAGAGGGAGGGCTTTAATATGGAACTGAAAAAGACACCGGAGCATTACGAGGTTCCGGGAACAGAAAATCTTAAAATGAATGATATGGGATTCTTTGAAAAGAATGAATCCGACGAGAAAAAACCAGAGGGAAAATATAGCAACGACTATTCCAGAAGTAGTTCAAATACAGGCTACGCAGGAATGTATGCTCCTGACTATGATAAAGGAATAGAAAGAAACTCATTTAAGATCAGTGAAGCTCAGGCCGAGAAAGCTCTTTCACTTTCTGAGGTAGAAAAGCGTAAAAGGAATGCATTTATCATGTTCATTTCTGCTATCATTGTTTATGTTCTTTACCTTGTCTTTATTTCATTGATGGCAAAGGCGTGTTTTTCAGATAAAGTTGACATCATGGCCAATCTCAAAAATCTTAAAGCGCCTTTTATTGTGGCCCAGGTTCTATTTCTTATAGATGCCCTCATTGTCTATACATTCGGTGAAAAGAAACTCGGCCTTTTCGTTTTCGCAGTTCTATTTGGCGTGTTCTATCCAATATATCGTCATAAGGTTGCATCCGGCTCTCTTGTAGGTATAATCCCTACCGCTATTATAGCCTTTTCTTTTGCAATGGTTTTCGCAACTGCTCTCAGTGCTCATGATAAGTATGGCACAGTTCTTGATATTGAGGACCAGGATACTCGTCACGCCATCGCTGATCTCTATGAGCAGAAGTCTGAAAATAATCACTCTATTGAAGTAAGTCTCAAGAAACATCTTAAAATTAAAAACGCCACCTATTCAGAGGAGACCGGAGTTCCGGTACTCACACTGATTGGTGACGGTAATATTTCTATTAATGACATTTCTACTCCAGGCAAGAATACCATCGATACTCAGATTACATTTACTAAATCAGAGGAAACCAAGAAATATGAAATCTCCGGTGTAACCCTGAATGAAGTAGAACTTAACGAGCGTCTGCTGGCATCCTACTGGGATAGAGTTCTTAACAATTATTGATATATAACAACCTTTGTTCCACTTGGAATGTTGTTGTAGATATACTTAGCATTTTCAATATCAAGTCTGATACATCCATGTGATGCTGTGATTCCAAGTCTTCCATCCTGAATACTTGACATACTGTTTGGATTATAGAGAACTGAATGGAACAGGATTTCTCCAGTAATCTGTGTTGCGTACCAGCAAGTATAACCCTTCTCTTCTCCGAAGTGATATGTATGTCCACCTAATGAATATGTTCCATTTGGTGTTGCATATCCGTCTGTACATGAGAATGATTTAATGGTTCCCCAGTTTCCTTGTGAACCCTGGAATATATAAACCATATGAGATGAACGATTAACCAGGATCAGATAATTTGTGGCACTTGAATAACCCTGAGCCTTCTGTGATGTAGGATCGGCTATTCCGCCATCAGCTCCCAGATCATAAGTAGTTCCATTATCTGTAATGGTTCCAGTCTGCATTACTCCACTTCCGCTAAAGTAATACCAGTATCCACCATAGCTGGACCATCCGCTAGAAGCCATAACTCCATTTCCCTGAAGAAGATACCAGCTTCCATCCTCTTTAAGCCAGCCTGTTTTCATTGATCCATCTTCATTAAGATAGTACCAACAACCACCATCCTGAAGCCAGCCCTTTGTTTCTCTCATAGAACCATCGCCGTAAAGATAATACCATGTATTTCCAGATGATACCCATCCTGTTTTCATAGCTCCGCTACTGTTGAAATAGTACCATTTTCCATCAATCTTTTTCCATCCGGTAACCATATATCCGTTATCGTCGAGATAGTACCACTTTCCACCATCACTAAGCCAGCCCTTCTGATATGAGCCATCATCATACGAATACCACCATCCGCCTGCGCCATCAACCCAGCCAGCTGCATGAGCTGGAATGGAGAAAGCCAGAACAAACAGAATAGCGGCTGGTATAAGAAGTATCTTTACCAAACTTATTCTCTGCTGCATTTTTCATCCTCTCCCTATTATTTTTTATCCTAATATATATTGCTTCAATGTCTTGTTATTGTACAACAATCTCTTGCTAAAGTCCATATTTGATAGTACTATAACTTAAGATTATTAATAGATAAGGAGGCCCCTTATGATTTGCTATAACTGTGGTAATGATATAACTACACAAGGAACAAATTGTCCTTTCTGTGGTTCACCTTTAAGCGCCGATGCTGGCAACAGACCTAACTACAATCAGGCTCAGTATGACAACATGCAGCAACAATACAATCAGAATCAGTACAACCAAAATCAATATAATCAAAATCAGTATAATCAATATGGTTATCAGCAGCCTCAGAGTCAGCCAATGGACCCTAAGTCTTCTGCTATCATTTGTTATATTACTCTGATTGGTTTTATAATCGCCTGCATCTGTGCCGATAAAAACCATCCATTTGTCAAGAGCCATCTGAATAACGCCGCCGCTATAATAATAGCGAGCTTTATTAGTTCAGCAGCTTGTGTAATTCCTATTATCGGATGGATATTCGGTTTCGTAGCTTCCATCTTCCTTTTTATTTGCTGGTTAATGAGCCTTATAGCTGCAATAAACGGCGAAGTAAAAGAATTACCAATTATCGGTTCTATAAAGGTTTTTAATTAAACCATTCTTTAAGATGTTATTTCAGGAATTTGTCAATACCATTGGCAATTCCTGTAACCATCTTATTCTGGAAACTTGAATCATTGAGCAGTGCATCTTCTGTACTGTTCGTCATGAATCCCATTTCTATAAGTGTCGTAGGCACTTTACTCCAGTTATTTCCCGAAAGATCATCTCTTTCAGAAACACCTCTACTATTCAGCCCTGTCGCTGCTGTATATTCGCTAAGTACTGTCTGCGAAAGACTCTTACTCTGACTATACATACTGGAAATATATGGATTACCAGATGTAATGCATATAGTCGAAGCACCTCTTGCTGAGCTGCTAGTTGCGCCATCTGCATGAAGTCTGATGTAAGCCGCCGCATTTGCGTTGTTTGCGACTTCTGCTCTTTCCTTACATGAAATAGCTGTGCTGTTATCATATCTTGTAAGCTTTACTGTATATCCTCTGGACTCAAGCTCAGTTTTAAGCTTGTTAGCTATTGTCATTGTCAGCTGATATTCAGGAATACCTGTACTAACACCCTTTGTTCCGCCGGCATCCTTTGCTTTATACTCGCTGGAGCCTGGTCCAATAGGTTCTGTACCAGATGCAATACTTCCTGAATGTCCTGGATCAATTACTATAACTTTTCCACCAGAGGAAGATGAACCTGAATCCCCTTTATAATCAGGGATCCATGCTCCATCACTTCCTACGTAGTAGCCATCCACCCATTTATTTTCATCCATGTAACCACGGCCGTCGAAATGATACCATTTCTTATTTACTTTGAGCCAGCTGCTTTCTGGATACCAGCTACCGGATTGAAACCACCATCCTGTGGCATTCTTTTTCCAGCCGCCAGTCCACTGAGCTTCGTACCATCCTGCGCCATTTAACCAATAGCCATCTATGTACTCA
Organism: uncultured Lachnospiraceae bacterium; assembly: GCA_947168155.1. Lineage (GTDB taxonomy): Bacteria > Bacillota > Clostridia > Lachnospirales > Lachnospiraceae > Eubacterium_Q. Next base: position 17,330 of record CAMVKW010000051.1, read on the forward strand.
CTCTTGGCATAGCTGCCATCGCTAAATCTATACCACCATCCACCGCCGGAGTTAACCCAGCCTTCGGATGCGGCATTTACATTTATTTTATTACTTCCAAGTGCAGAAATAATTATTACGATTGCAACTAGAATGGATAACCATCTACTCTTTTTCATATTTTCATGCTCCTATTAGAACTGTTGATTATTTGGATCATATGGCTGACCCGTTGTTGGATCAAACTGTGGCTGCTGTGCAAACTGCTGTGGCTGCATTGGCTGGCCTGTTGCTGGATCGAACTGTGGCTGCTGTGCAAACTGCTGTGGCTGCATTGGCTGGCCTGTTGTTGGATCGAACTGTGGCTGCTGTGCAAACTGCTGTGGCTGCATTGGCTGGCCTGTT
>CAMVKW010000052.1:0-17172 GCA_947168155.1 uncultured Lachnospiraceae bacterium
TCATCAGCCACCATACAGAAGTACATCGAAAGCCAAGGTTAATGGCTACAAATTTTCAAGGCTCCTCCCACCGCCCAAGGGCAGTGGGTTTCCGCATACGAAACCGAAAGGATTGTATTTATGAAGGTTAGGGATATGAGTTTGGGATATTTTATGAATCAATTTAGAAAACGATTTTTTTTATTGATACCAGCAATATGTATGGTGTTATTCTATTGTACAGCATGTGCTTATTCGGATTATGTGCCGGCATCGGAAAGTCAGCCATATAGTAAGGTTGAGAATGCATATGCCGATAAAATGGAAATAGATCATAATGATTCGAATATATATAAGAGAACGGTGGTAGGTACTCTTAAGTATATTGATGATGGGGATAAAGCTGGTCTAAAAAAGATGCTTTGCAAAGGTTTACTTGATATGAAGGATACGGATGCAGAGATTGATGCTTTGATGGATGGATTTAAAGGGGATATAAAAGATACGACTTATATTAGTGGAGATTTGGGAGCCAGGACAACAGCCCAGTGGTCCAAGACCGAGGCGGTCGCTTGTTATGAATCTGATTTCTATGTATATACAGATAAGGAAACATACTATGTTAAGTTGGATATGTGTTCGGTAAATGACAGGGAGTCTGATGGTAAGGATTCTGTTGGAGTAACAAGACTTCAGGTAATGACTCTTGATAAGAATTATGGTATGAATGTGGAATCTGGATATAAAGATGGTTCTACTGAATATACTGATAAATATATATTTGGAGATGGTACTACTAAGGATGCTCAGACAAAGATAGTTGGAGTAAGTCCTTGTAACATCTTTTCTGATTATGGTAGTAGCGATGGATACGAAGTTTTAAATACAAGTAAAGGCTGGGATGACAATGATGTCTGGAAGCCTACAGGGACTAAAGACTCCATAAGTATGGAAGACCTAAAGAAGATTGATTATACAGATGAGAAGGCTGTCCGCGAGGTTTTCAACAGTATGGAACAGTATGCGACTACTGAGGATGATACACATTGCAGGTTATATAATCTTAAGGATAGTGATAAAAAGGTTCATGTGTATTCTGATAATTATGGCGATGGTGATGAAGGTTACAGAGTTAAGTTTGTGCAGATAATAGATATCTCTGAACTATATGAAGAACAAGATAGAGAGTATATATACAATTATAAAGATAAGTGATTTAAAAAAGAATGAGGCTGTTAAATGAATAAATATATAAACGAAACATTCGATGAGGAAAGAGCATTATATGGAAGTAAAGATGTTTTAGTAGAGCATTGTTCTTTTGATGGACCAGCGGATGGTGAAAGTGCACTTAAAGAAAGTTCGGATATCGAGGTTAAAGGTTCTTACTTTAACCTCCGATATCCTTTTTGGCATAATAAAAATATACGTATAGCAGATAGTGAGATGACAGATCTTTGCAGGGCGGCTATCTGGTATTCCCAGGATATTAGTATAGATAATACAAAGCTTCATGGAATAAAGGGTCTTAGGGAATGCGCGGATGTTATGATCAGGAATAGCGATATAGTTTCACCCGAGTTTGGCTGGTCGGTTCATAATATAACTATGAAAGATACAACTGCAGATAGTGAATATTTTATGATGCGCTCGGATAATCTTAGATTTGAAAATGTAAGCATGAAGGGTAAGTACTCATTTCAGTATATCGAGGATTCAGAATTCATTAACTGCAGCTTTGATACAAAAGATGCCTTTTGGCATGCCAAGAATGTAGTGGTAAAGGATAGTGTGGTAAAAGGTGAGTATCTGGCCTGGTACTGCGAAAATGTCACCTTCGAGAATTGCTTGATTATAGGCACACAACCGCTATGTTATTGTAAAAATCTTAAGCTGATAAATTGCAAAATGCAGGAAACTGATTTATCCTTTGAAAAGTCGGATGTATATGCCATAATTGATGGAAGTATTATTAGCATCAAGAATCCATATTCAGGTTCGATTGTGGCTGACCATGTGGATGAAATTATTATTGATGATAATGAAGCCAGATGCGAGATTAAACTTAAGGATAATATAGGAAAACCATGAAAGAAATATCATTAGAAGAACTTAATAAATTACAAAAGGATACGTTTATTCTTATAGATATAAGGGATGAGGGTCTTAGAACATATGGCATGATCCCTGGTGCTATATCAATTGATTTTGATAGGGAACCAGAAGAGATTCAGAGTGATTTAGCAAAGCTTCCATATGACAAGAAACTCATCTTTTATTGTGATGTGGGACGAAAGACCAGAGACTTGGATGAGGATTTGGTTTCACAGGGAAGAGACTGCTACAGCCTGGAAGGCGGATATATAGGTTATGTCAGAGCATCTATGGCTAATGAGGAGGATGCGGAAGAAAAAAGGCAAAAAGCAGAACAGAGTATTAGAAAAAAATTTCATAAACAGCTCTTTACCCCTTTTGCGAAGGCATGTAAAACATATAAGCTTATCGAAGAGGGGGATCATATAGCTGTTTGTATATCTGGTGGTAAGGATTCTATGCTTATGGCTAAGCTTTTTCAGGAGATTCAAAAGCATAGACAGTGTAATTTTGAACTCACCTTTTTAGTTATGGATCCTGGATATAATGAGGATAACAGAGCTCTTATAGAGAGCAATGCCAAAGCTCTGGGAATTCCAATTACCATATTTGAAAGTGATATTTTCGATACAGTAGATACTATAGAAAAGAGCCCATGTTATCTATGCGCCAGAATGAGAAGGGGCTATCTTTATAGTAATGCTCAGAAGCTGGGATGTAACAAGATAGCTTTAGGTCATCACTATGATGATGTTATAGAAACAATTCTTATGGGTATGATACATGGAGCTCAGATCCAAACAATGATGCCTAAGCTGCATAGTACCAATTTCGAAGGAATGGAACTTATAAGACCTCTTTATCTGGTTAGGGAAAGTGATATCTGCGCATGGAGAGATTATAATGAACTGCATTTTCTTCAATGTGCTTGTCATTTTACGGATACATGTTCCACCTGCCATGAGGATGGAACTACATCTTCAAAACGACTGGAAACCAAAAAGCTTATAGCATCACTCAAAAAGGATAATCCATATATTGAATCTAATATTTTTAGAAGCGTAGAGAATGTTAACCTGGATACTGTAATTGAATATAAGAAGGATGGAGTGCGCCATAATTTCCTGGATGAGTATTAGGATTGAGTAATAGAATGTAATCAGAATAAAAATGCAAGAGGTTTAGGAAAATGAGACAGAATGTTGTTATGATACTTGCTTCGGGGTCTCCACGTAGAAGAGACCTTTTAGAGCAGGCAGGGCTGGAGTTTGAGGTAATTGTAAGTGATGTAGAAGAGATAGTTACCAAAACAAATCCTGATGATGTTGTTTTAGAGCTTTCAGAACAGAAGTGTGCAGCTGTAGCGAATGACTTTATGCAAAATGTTCCCAGCAATCTTGGAAATCTCATAGATCTGGAAACTGGTGGGATTCTTGTTATAGGAGCGGATACTGTAGTTTCTTTGGATAACAAGATTCTTGGAAAGCCAGAAGATGCAAAGGATGCATTAAAGATGCTGATGAATCTTTCAGGTAGAGTGCATGAGGTTTATACAGGTGTAACTTGTAAGGTGCTCAAGTACAATTCATTTACTGAGGGAATGCTTGAAATGGACAGCTTCTCATTCTTTGTTGAAACAAAGGTAAATATGTATCCTTTCGATGAGTATGAGGCTCTGGATTATATAGCTACAGGCGAGCCAATGGATAAAGCTGGTGCCTATGGTATACAGGGGATTGGAGAGCGTCTTGTAGAATCTATAAATGGAGACTATAATAATGTTGTGGGACTTCCACTTAGTAGATTGATGAAAGAATTAGCAGAGAGAGAATATATAGTTTATGCTTAATAATTTTGATAACAGTCGTCGATTTTATGAGAAACAGGTTTCTGGTATGATCAGAAACCTGTTTTCTGTGTATGAAGATAGAATTGCAGTCGGGCTTGCAGGAGAGGGGTCTGACTGTTTTGGTTATGATGATTTTATATCCAGAGATCACGATTTTGGAACTGGGGTTTGTCTTTGGCTGACAGATGAGGATATGGAGCTGTTCGGTAAAGAGCTGGATAATGCATACAATGAGCTTATAGATAGACAACCAGGAAATAATCTTACAAGAAGACTTAGGGAACGCCGCGGTGTTATGACAATAAAGCATTTTTATTCTCAGATACTTGGAGTTGAATGCGATATTAATCGCTGTGGGTTCTCATTTGACGAGTGGCAGAAACTTGATCATTCCTGTCTTGCTACAGCCGTGAATGGAGAAGTGTTTAGAGATGACCTGGGTCTGTTTTCGGCATATAGGAAAATGCTTCTGGATTATTATCCTGAAGATGTATGGAAGGTAAGGATAGTAAATGAAATGCATAAATTCTCAGCTTCGCTTCAGGTGAACTATGCAAGATGTATGTCGCGAGGGGACATTGTGGCTGCAAGACTTTGTCATATGCATGGTCTGGAAGCGGCAATGCAATTGTTTTTCCTTATGAAGCGAGTTTATCCGCCATACTATAAATGGACCTACCGAAGAATGGCCGAGATTGATTCTAAGGGGATGATTTCCAAGTGGATAAAAGAACTTTCTGAAACTCTTGGTGATGTATCAGCATGGGAAGGAAGGAGCTATAATCCTAATTATCTAAACCTAAATGATAAGGTGGTGCTTCTTTCTGAAAGAATAGCTGAGGAAATAGTAAAAATGTTGATGGGACATGGACTGATAGATAATGCTGATCCTTATCTTGAAAGACATATAGATGAAATTATTGCAAAAATCGATAATTGAATGAATATTTAATATTTAGTTAAGGACTTTGGTTTAATAATATTGTATATTAGGATGCGGTGGACTAATCCATCGCATTTTTCATGGAGGAAAAGTATTTATGAATCGTAATGATGTAGAAAAGCTGTTGGATCTACAGGTCATGGCAGGGCGCATGTCTCCTGAGCTCAAGGAAGAGAAACTTAGAGAATATGATATGAAAACTCAGCAAATACAGGCACAGCAAGGTGGACAACCAATAAATCCCCAATATAATCAGTATAACAATCAGTTTGGTGGACAGTATGAACAGCATGATGTGAGGTATAATGCTTCACCGTTTGAAAAACCAAAGGTGCAGTCGAATTATTTATCTACGCCAGAGATGATAGTAGTTCTGGTTTTAGCAATAGCTATCACTGTGGCAGCATTAAAAGATAGTGGTACTTTGATGTTATTCCTGGCAGGAATTCTTTTTGCATTTATTGGTATTAAAGTTATAGCAAGAGATGTTAAGGATAAACGAAGTGTATCTTATGTTCCTGTGATAGCGGGTATTTGCGGTATAGGTATGGTTGCCCTTGCTGGTTTTCAATTGATGGGAACTGAGGAAATGAAGAAAACTTATGAATCCTATACTGGAACTATTGCCTGTGTAAGTGTAATTCTTGTCGGAGTTGGAATTATCATAGGAAATCTAATCTCAAGAAGTTCGGCACAGAAAAAATACACTCAGCCAGTAACAGCTAAGTGTATTCAACTTCTTACACCACGTAATGGCTCTGGAGTTCCTGTAAAGCTTACTCCGTTATATGAATTCTATTACAATGGAGAAACAAGAAGGATAATGAATTCTTTCTATAGTAACAGAGGAAACCCTAGGGTGGGAGAGGAAAGAGAAATCTTTATCAATCACGAGCTTGACGGTTACTATGATCCAAAGAGATCAAAAGTAAATTCTATTTTCCTGATAATACTCAGCCTGTTCTTTATTTTCATGGGAACTCTGTGCCTAATCCTGGCAATGTAATCTTTACCGCTATGACCCAGTCATAGCGGTTTTGTTTTGAAAAATCATTCATCCCTCAGGATATCAATAAGGTTGTTATAAAATGGGAAAAATGTTACAATTAATCCGTATATTCTTGTTGTCTCGGCGTAAGCCGTAGGAGAATGGGTTTTTTAACAAGAAAAGGGGTATTATGGATAAACATAAAGAGAAGTTTACATCATTCCTGATTCGTTTGGTCATGCTCACTCATGTTGAGCCATTTGATCATGAACCATATAAGGAATTGATCAAGGAAATTTGCGAGGAATATCGACTTGCAAAAGGGGTGACAGAATTCTACACCTCACCTATGAAAGAGCAGAGGGGTGATGGCGAGATATTCTGTGATTTTGATAATGGCAAAGGGGACAAAATACTGTTTAGACGTAGAATTGAGTCTTCCACTAAAGCTGTCATCGTTGGAACGATTTATTGTGATTCTCATGATGAACCGCATACGTCGGATGAGATTGATGAATTGGATATATTGTTCCGTATAATTATTGGTTTTGTCAGCCGTATGAGGCTTCTTCGTGTTGTAGAAGAGTTTGGTTTCAAAGATATGGACGGTTTTAATAATTACCGTGCATTCGCCCGCTATTTAGATTCGAAGAATTATGAGAATAGACTTGGCGGAAAGGTTGCATTTCATATAGACCTCCATAACTTTACTATGGTCAATCAGGAGATCGGACGTGAAAAAGGTGATCTGGTTATTCGAAGGTATTATGAGAAGCTTCTGGAAGTAGTAGGTGATAATGGCGTTGTTTCTCGTCTGGGTGGAGATAAGTTTATTGGCTTGTTTGACCGGAAAATAAAGAGAAATGTATATGAAGTCTTTTCTGGTGTAGCAATCACATATGATGATGAGAATGACAAGAAGATAGATGTTACCTCTGCCGCTGGAGTTTATATGCTTCCTAATCCGTATGCCTACAGAGGACCTGGAGATATCATGGATAAGATCATGATAGCCAGTAATACTGCAAAGCGTCAGACTGAGGGCAGTATTGTAGTCTATGATGATAAGATGAAATCTGCAAGGAATCATATTAAGAAGATTCGGTCTGATTTTAGGACGGCTCTTGATAATGAAGAATTTGCAGTATATTACCAGCCAAAGGTTAATATAGAAACCCAGGAAATAATTGGAGCCGAAGCTCTATGCCGATGGGTCAAGGACAGGACTATAATTCCGCCTGATGATTTTATTCCAATTCTCGAAATGAATACAGATATTTGTGATCTGGATTTCTATATGTTGGAACATGTTTGTGCCGACATAAGAAGATGGCTGGATGAAGGAAAAGAAGTTGTTCGTGTTTCTGTCAATCTCTCCAGAAAGCATCTTGTAGATGTGGAATTGCTTGATCATATTATTTCTGTTGTTGATAAATATAAAGTTCCGCATGAATATATTGAAGTAGAGCTTACTGAAACCACTACAGATGTACTCTTCAGTGATCTGAAACGTGTTGTATGTGGACTTCAGGAACAGGGTATCTGGACAGCGGTAGATGACTTTGGTGTTGGTTTCTCATCACTGAATCTTATCCGCGACATTCCTTGGAATGTTCTTAAGATTGATAGAAGCTTTGTTCCTAAGGATGATGAGGATGAGGATAGTGTTTCTAATAAGATGTTTAAGCATGTTATTGCTTTAGCATATGATCTTGGAATTAAATGTGTAATTGAAGGCGTTGAAACAGTTGATCAGCTTGAAGTTCTTAGAAGAAATAATTGTCTTGTAGCTCAGGGCTACTTCTTTGACAGACCTCTTCCTTTGGAGGAGTTTGAAAGCAGACTAGAACAAAAGCGTTATAATTTATCGATATAGGAATTAAAGATGAGAAAGATTCTTATTACAAATGATGACGGAATAAATGCTGATGGCCTTAGACGCCTGGTTGACGTAGCAGTTGATTTTGGTCAGGTCTGGGTTGTAGCACCGGATGGAGAGAGGAGTACATCTTCTCACTGCATAACCTTACATGGTTCAATTGATATTTATCCATATGATTATAAAAAAATGGGGGTCACTGCATTTACTTGCAGTGGCACCCCATGTGATTGTGTAAGAGTAGGTAGCCTGAGTGTAATGCCTTATAAACCGGATGTTGTTTTGTCGGGCATTAATTATGGTTATAATTCTGCAACTGATATACAATATTCGGGTACTTGTGGAGCGGCCTTTGAGGCGGCATTTCAGGGATATCGTGCAATAGCGCTTTCCGAAGGCCAGGGTGATGTGCACGTGGTTACAGATAAGTACCTCAGAGAAATACTTGTGGAACTTATAGATAAGCCTCTTGGATTTGGACAGATTTGGAATGTTAATTTTCCTGGTTGTTCCTTAGCTGAATTTAATGGAATTCGTAGAGATGTTAAGGTTTCTCATGGTATGTTCTACAAGGATCGTTACAAATTGGTTGAAAAGCTGCCAAATTATGGTGGCAGATATGTTATAGATGGTCAGTACCAGGAAAGAGGAGAGGAGGGAACCGACCTTAAGGCTTTGATAGATAAATGCATCTCCATTGGAGTTGTAAATAATATTGGTGTATAGCCGAGGAATGGATGATAAAACAATGAGTAATGACAAGACTAAGAAAAAGGACAATGCTTCGTCCTTTGACAGATATAGAGTCAATCGCCCCATAGATATAGTGAATACATTATTCCTTATCTTTATGACATCTATATTCTGCCTTTACATGCATAATAAGTATTTTGATATTACCGGAACCAGAGGCTCTGTATTTATCCATACAGGATTGGTTTACATAATTCTTGCTATAGTCTCATACTTTATTGAGATTGTAATGATCAGATATTATGAGCCTGGTTCAAAATTATTCTATAAGGATTCGAAGATCTGGGCAATGCCAGAACTTTGGGTGCTTCTTTTTCTTGTAGCAAACTTTTTTGCCTGGATGATGTCTACAAATAAGGCAGGATCCTGGGATGGTTCAACTGGTAGAAAGTTCGGACTTGCCATGGTTATGACGCTTGCATTTGTATTTATTATTATGGCGAGAGAGGCAATCATTCATGAGTATGTACTTTGCTCGATGTTTGCTACATCTAATATCATTTTCATAATCGCATTTCTGCAGCATTTTGGAAATGATCCATTCAACCTTCGTGCACGTGTGGTTGCCAGACAGAAGGAAATGTTTATTTCCACATTCGGAAATATAAATACATATGGATCCTATCTTTGTATAGTGATTCCGATTTTTGTTGCGCTGTTTGTTTTCAGTAGACAGCTGTGGGTGAGAATTCTTTCTGGAATTCTTATAGTTGAGGCGGCAATAGCTATTATCCCTGCCAAGAGTGATAATGTTTATCTTGGTTGTGGTGTGGCTTTTGTAGTTCTGTTTTATCTGGCTGTTTATTATAAGAGATTTACGGAATACATCTTCGCAGTAATGCTTCTTGGAATTGGACTTCTCATTATGGCCATTCTTAATTCGGCATGGAAGGGTAGTCAGAAACATATAAATGGTATTGCCGAGATAGTGGAGAATCCAAAAGTAATGCTGCTTTTCGTTATGCTTGTAGCTGGCATTCTCATAGCATCCATGATATTCAGAGGAATTAATTATGAGAAGTACAAGGCTGTTCAGAGTACTAAACTCCTTATCATTGTTACAGTACTTCTGGTGCTGGGTTCAGTGTCAGTAGTTATCTATGGTATTAAAAGCAAAATGTCATTCTTTGTATTCGATGATAAATGGGGTACCTTCAGAGGATATATCTGGAGAAGAAGCTGGAGTCTTTTCACAGATCACAGCACACCTCTTCAGAAGCTTTTTGGACATGGAAATGAGACCGTTGCTGAACTTATGAGAAAGTATTATTACGAAGAAATGGTTTCCATTACACATAAGAAGTATGATAACTGCCACAATGAGCTTCTGCAGTATCTGGTTACAACAGGTATCTTTGGTGTTGTTTCGTATGTAGGCTTTGCGGTATCTTCATTAGTTTATATTCTCAGAAGACTTAAGGGCGATGCGGTCGCTATAGCATGCCTTGCCAGTGGAATGGCTTATTTTGCTCAGGCGATGGTTAATTTGAACCAGCCTATAACAACACCATTCTTCTTTATTACACTTGCGGCAGGCATAGGATATATAAGGTACCGTGATCAGGGTTATGGCAAGTTTAAAACGAAAGATGAGTAATGACATTTAGCCTTAAAAATGCTATAATATTCGTTACGTTTAGATATTAGAACAAGAGGAGACTTTACAATGCAGATTTACGAGGAACTTGTTGAGCGTGGACTTATTGCTCAGGTTACTGATGAAGAAGGAGTAAGAGATCTTATCAATAATGGTAAGGCTACTTTTTATATAGGATTTGACCCTACAGCAGATTCACTGCATGTAGGTCATTTTATGGCCCTTTGTCTTATGAAGAGACTTCAGATGGCAGGTAACAGACCTATTGCCCTTGTTGGTGGTGGTACTGGAATGATTGGTGATCCATCAGGAAGAACTGATCTTCGTAAGATGATGACTACAGAGATGATTGACCATAACTGTGAATGCTTCAAAAAACAGATGAGCAGATTCATCGAGTTTGGAGAAGGTAAGGCAATGATGGTCAACAATGCTGACTGGCTGAGAGACCTTAATTACATTGAGTTTATCCGTGATATAGGTTCAATGTTCAAGGTTAATAACATGCTTCGTGCTGAGTGCTACAAGCAGAGACTTGCCAGTGAAGAGGGTCTTACATTCCTTGAATTTAACTACATGCTCATGCAGAGCTATGATTTCCTTAAGCTTTATGAGGAATATGGTTGTAACTTAGAGTTCGGTGGTGATGACCAGTGGTCTAATATGCTGGGTGGACGCGAGCTTATTCGTAGAAAGCTTGGTAAGGAAGATGCACAGGCAATGACCATTACACTTCTTCTTAATTCAGAAGGAAAGAAGATGGGTAAGACTGGAAAAGGTGCTGTATGGCTTGATCCAGAGAAAACATCTCCATATGAGTTCTATCAATATTGGAGAAATGTGGATGATGCAGATGTTATCAATTGCATTAAGATGCTCACATTCCTTCCACTTGATGAGATTCACGCAATGGAGAGCTGGGAAGGTGCTGAGCTTAATAAGGCTAAGGAAATCCTGGCATACCAGCTTACAGAGCTTGTTCACGGTGAGGAAGAAGCTAAGAAGGCTGAGACAGCTGCTAAGTCAATTTTCGGTGGTGGCGGAACGGAGAATATGCCAGAGACAGCACTTGAAGATGGGGACTTCAAAGAGGATGGCACTATCGATCTTATAAGCATCTTAGTTAAGGCTGGACTTGTTCCATCACGTGGTGAAGGAAGAAGAGCGATTGAGCAGAATGGTGTTGCTGTAAATGGGGAAAAGGTAACAGATGTTCATGCAAGCTATGAAAAAGCAGCTTTCGAAGAGGAGTTTGTAGTACGTAGAGGTAAGAAGAATTTCCGTAAAATAGTACTTTAAATAAATGGGGGTTTATTATGGGTATTAAAGATATTGGGAAGGATATCGAAAATTTAAATATTTTTAGCAAGAAAAAGAGTGAAGTAGAGTTCAGTGGCCTTTCAGATAAAAATGTAGAGGTTGAGAAAGAACTTAATCTATATACCAGAGAAGGACAGTTCTATGTTCTCCTGGCAGATGCTGATGGGGATGAAAGACTTGAGATTGAGAGAATGATCGATCAGACAGGTTGCTTCATCACATCTGTTTCCAGTGGAATAGAATGCCTTGATCAGGTTAATAACGATAAGTATGATCTCATTTTTTTGGCAAGAAATATGCCTAGAATGGATGGAATACAGACTCTTAATAATATCAAGAATAGTCCGCTCAGCAAGTGCAAAGATGCAAAGTTTTATATCATTCTTGATGAGAAGGTTGATGAGCCGGATATTTTCTTTGAAAATGCAGGTTTTGATGGAATAGTTCGTAAGCCAATAGACAGAACTATTCTTCAAAATATCATTATCAGTCATGTTCCTTCAAAGATGCTTCCTGATGACGAGCAGCTTATTGAAGAAATTAAGGCTAATGCAGAAGATGCTGAAACACTTAAGGGTTGCGGAGTTCGACTCATTGAGGCTCTTAAGAATTATGACGGAAACATGGAAGAGTATAAGGAAGATGCTTCCAGGTTCTGTGATGAATATGAAATAATCAGTTCTGATATGATAGATGCTCTTTATTCTGGTAAGAGTGATGAATATATTGATTATGCAAGAAATATGAGAGAGAAGGCTCGTAAGCTTGGTGCTATCTATCTTTCAGATTGTTTTGATGATCATGTAAATATGACAAAAGATGATAGTCTGGATGTTGCCGAAGGAAATTGGCATAATCTTGTGATGGTTTGGGAAAATGTAGTTTCTGGTATTTCGGGATGGCTTGGAAAAACAAGCATTCAGCTGGGTTCTACAGAGGTTCTTACAACCAATACAAATGGCATTCGACTTCCGGATTCAGATATCAGAGTAAGGATAGAAGAGATTCTCGTTAATCTTGAGAATAATGAACAGGAAACAGCGCATAAGAATACTCAGAAACTCAGTATGTATGAACTGCCACCAGACATTAAACTCAAGATAGACAGAGTTATCAAATCATTTGATAATGACAAGATAAATACTGCAGTAAATATTCTTAGAAGTATTTAGAAGTTTTCTTTCTTTTCTTGTCCTTGTTTTTGTTGGAGGAAGGCATAGTTGATTTAAAATCTTTTTGCTCGGCAACCATATCGTCCGGCATTCTGTTTACAGCGTAGCTATAAATGTCGATATCGTAAATATTTGAGAGTATAGCCAGGATTTCGACTGTTGGCTGAGTTCGGCCACATTCTAATCCGCTGTAGGTTTGTCTGCTGATATGAAGCACACCGGCTACTTCCTGTTGGGTGAGATTGTATTCCAATCTGAGTTCTCTCATAATTTCACCCCAATAGATTTTAATTGTCATAATAGTTCTCCCTTCAAATTAAATAATAGGTTGAGAAAAATAATACACTTGCTTTGTATTTTTGGACGAAAATGTGCTCGAAATGCAAAAAAATGTGCTTAAGTGGGAGGTAACGGGTTTTGAGTAAGGCTGATGAAATATATATCAAAATGTGCGAAGACGTTTTGTCTAGTGGTATAAGCACTGAAGGAGAGAAGGTTCGCCCTAAATGGGAAGATGGATCTTTTGCTTATACTGTCAAAAAGTTTGGCGTGGTTAATCGCTATGATCTTCAGGAGGAATTTCCTGCAATCACTCTCAGAAAAACATATATCAAGTCTGCTATAGACGAGATACTATGGATCTGGCAGAAAAAATCCAACAATATTCATGAACTGAATAGTAGCATTTGGGATGAATGGGCTGATGAAAATGGCTCTATTGGTAAGGCCTATGGATATCAGCTTGGCGTTAAGCATAAATACAAAGAAGGTGAGTTCGACCAGGTGGATAGAGTTCTCTATGATCTGAAGGAGAATCCTTATAGCAGACGTATTATGACGAATATTTATGTTCATCAGGACCTTAATGAGATGAATCTTTATCCATGTGCTTACAGCATGACATTTAACGTAACAGGAGATAAGCTAAATGCTATCTTAAACCAGCGTTCTCAAGATATTCTTGCGGCAGGAAACTGGAATGTTGTTCAGTATGCAGCGCTTCTTATGATGATCGCTCAGGTTACAGGCTTTAAGCCAGGTGAGCTGGTACATGTTATAGCCGATGCTCACATTTATGATAAGCATATCCCTATTGTTAAGGAGCTTATCAAGCGTGAAACTTATCCTGCACCAAAGGTTACAATGAATCCTAATGTTAAGGATTTCTACGACTTTACTGTAGATGACTTCAAGATTGAAGATTACAAGACTGGCGAGCAGATTAAGAATATTCCAATCGCTATTTAAGGAGAAAAATATGAAATTAATCGCAGCAGTGGATCAAAACTGGGCAATTGGATACAAAGACGGACTGCTAATACATATCCCGGACGATATGAAGAATTTCAGACGTCTTACTACAGGCCACACAGTTGTTCTTGGAAGAAAAACTTTGGCTGGATTTCCAAAAGGTCTTCCTCTTTCTGAAAGAAGAAACATCATTCTTTCTACAAAAGAGGATTTTACATCAGGAGATGCTACCATAGTTCATTCTGAACAGGAGCTTTTCGATCTGCTGAAGGAAATAGATTCAGATGATATCTTTGTTATCGGGGGAGGCACTATTTACAAGATGCTTGAGCCATATTGTGATACTGCTTACATAACTAAGATAGATTATGCATATCAGGCAGATACATATTTCCCAAATCTTGATGAAAAAGATAACTGGGAAGTGGCAGAAACAAGCGAAGAACAGACTTGTTTTAGCATAGAATATTATTTCACAACATACAAAAATAAAGCTCCTAAAAGTTTACCATAATTTGGAATTAAAACTTTAAATCAAGGGCTGAAGATGGTATAATGAAATGTGCGTATTTTGAACTTAGGAGGGTATTAAATTGGCGGACAAAATTCTTGTTACAACAGGTTCAGGATTAGAGGGGTACAGTATAGTAGAATATCTTGGATTTGTATCGAGCCAGGCAATTCTTGGCTCTAACTTTATTTCTGGAATTGCTGCAAATATGACAGATGTGGCACGTAAGGATACAGCAAAACTGGAACAGTGTCGTGAGGATGCTGGAAAACAGCTTATCAAGGCTGCAGAAAAGAAAGGTGCAAATGCAATCATAGGTGTTAACATGACCTATGCACCATTCGAGGCTGGTTCATTCGGAATCATCGTTACCGGAACAGCTGTAAGAGTTGCAAAGAATATCGCGATAAGCGATGCAGTTCATAAAGAAATATTCGTGACAAACTACTATAACAGACTGGTTCCTAGACCAGTTAAAATAGTTCTTGATGGTAACTCAAATGAAATCAATATGAAGGTTGTTTGCTATAACTACAATCATGAAGATATACAGGCAATCAGATGTGACGTTGAGTTTACTAATCTCTATGACGAGAGACTCGTTATCAAGAATATCGATTTTGTTTTCAGTGAAAATATAAATCTATCAGTAATTGAATCGGATTATGTTCAGAGCAAGGTTGCTCCAAACGATCTGTTACTTCTTAAGGATGCAAAGGTTGTCCTTACTAAGTATGCAACTCCTCGTGGAGTATATGCATGTAATGATCAGCCTATCAATGTTACTCTTAGTACAAGAAGACTTGAAGCTCTTAAAGCTAAGCGTGGTATTGATGCAGTTGAGAAGTATAGAACAGATGGAATGATCTGGACATGTAACTGTGGTCATGTAAATGAAGAAGGTTCTGAGGAATGCGTTGTTTGTGGACGTAAGCAGAAAGATATCATGACAAAGGCCACATTTAACTACGAGCAAATGATCGACCGCATGAAAGAAAAGGAATATGTAGTCGAGATTAAAGATGTGCTTATGCAATATATCAAAGAGATTGATTCAGGTATGAGACTTGAACTTCTCGAGATCATGGAATCTGGTCTTCAGTATGAGAAGACAAGAGGAAACATGAAGGAGACTGTAATCGAAAAGGTTGAGAAAGTCTTCGAAGATGCGTCGATAGACGAATAAGATTTAGTTTTTAGAGGTGAATTGTTTTGGGTAGCGGACTTAGTATGGCCAGCGTAAACAAAATAAAAGAACTTGCAGCGTCACATGAGTATAGTCTGGCTGCTCCAATCCTGGACTCACAGGATTTAGAGAAGTCATACAATCCTCAGTTTCTGAGACTGTGTGGAGAGATTTACGAAAACGTGGGACGTCTCAGTGAAGCTAGGCATCTATATGTGAAGGCCCACACTCTGGCACCTGAAGCTACAAGAATTATATTTTCACTTATCGAATACTATCTGAAGGTTGGATACTTTGATCTGGCTGAAAGATATTTCGAGGAATATGTTCATTTTAGTAGCGGTGGTGGAAGAGAGCTTTCAAATGTCAGATACATTATGAAGAAAGCAAAGGCACCAGATCTTATAGAACTGTATGATATGTTATTCCCTTATTACAGAGATAACATGGATGAGAAGTGGAGTTTTGAACTACTTCTTCTGACAAAGTTGCTGGATAAGGGCGAGATTGATATCATTTCATCTGATTACAAAGCTACATTTAAAACAAGTCCTTATCTCCACCTGGTTGATAAGGTTGTTGAAGAAAAGAGTGTAGCTTGGGATAGCTTCTTTATCTACGCTGAGGAACCTCAGCAGGACAATAATCCTGAAGAAGAAGAGACCCGTGAAATGGAAAAGGTTCAACTTGAGATTGACTATAAAAAGATTAACCCAAGTGAGGACGACGAGGCAGTCATTACAGGAATGATTTCTGAGAAGGAAAAGGAAGTCAAGAATGTAGATGATGTAGAAAAAGGCCTTAAGAGATTTATTAAGAAAAAATTCAAGAAGAAGACAGCGGAAGAGGTTGAGGAAGCTGATGAGAATCAGGATGAGACAGCCGAAACTGTTGAAGATAATGCTGAACGTTCTACTGAAGAGGTTGCTGTTCCAACAGATGCAACTGAGGAACCTGTCGCAGAAGTGCCATCAGAAGCAGGTGCTGAAGAAGGTACAGAGAATGTAGAGGCTTCCGTAGAAGAAACTGAAACAGAAGTTCTTAGTGAGGCAGAGGCTGAAACGGAAGTTACAGTTGAAGCTGAGGAAGAAGAATCTTATAAACCTGACTTTGTTACTTATGAGTTTGATGATGGATTTGCTCCTGAATCAGATACAATAGCAGGACTTAGTGATCTGGATGATGAGTTTGAAGATTCTGCTGATGAAGCATTTAGTGCTTTCAGAGATTTCACACTTTATCAGGAAGATAATAAAACTGCAATCTTCGAGCCGGCTGAGGATGAGATAGAAGAAACTTTCGAACCTGAAGTTGAGGAAGAAGTAGAAGAAACCTTTGAACCTGAGCCAGTGGTAGAGGAGACCTTCGAACCTGAGATTGAGGATGAAGAAGAATTTGTTCCTGAAGTAGAGGAAGATATTCCAGAACTTGAGGATGAAGATGAAGAAGAAACAGTAGAAGAAGAAACTTCTGCAATTATCCTTGAAAAACCTATACCTACTGAAGAGGAATTAAGAGGACCAGAACCTGTAGTAGAAGAAGAGGTTGAAGAAGAGCTTGTTCCTGAGGTAGAGGAAGAAACATTTGAGCCTGAAGTAGAGGAAGAAATTCCAGAGCTTGAGGAAGAAGAGGAAGAGACATTTGTAGAAC
>CAMVKW010000053.1:0-16123 GCA_947168155.1 uncultured Lachnospiraceae bacterium
GGAGGCACATCTTCATCCACAACTTCAAATTAAGTTATTACAGTATTTACAAAAACAGGCTATAGAATTTGATATTCAGGTAATTATCACAACTCATTCTTCATTGTTAGCTGCAAGTGTACCTTTTGAAAACATTATTGCTTTATATAGGACCAAAGAAGGCATTTCTATTACACCGCTTATTGAATGTGACGTAGATAAATCGGCTTCAGGTTTTCTGAATCGGTGGCTGGATGCAACAAAGACCGCTTTGTTTTTCTCTAGGGGTAATATTTTTGTTGAGGGGATAGCAGAAGCAATTCTGATTCCTGAATTAGCAAAAGTATACCTAGATAAGCAAAAGAAAGTTGGTCTGACAAAAATATCCTCTCTTGAGGAAGCAGGTATTTCTGTCATAAATATGAATGGAATATACTTTCCTTATTTTATGCAGTTCTATAACGGATATAGAGTTAAAATACCTGATCAAAAAGATGGAGAAACAAAGAAGGATTATCAGGAAAGAATCAACGCTTTATTATATAAAGAGGTTTTAGATAGTAGCGAATTTGTTACTACAAAAAGAATTAAGGCAAGATGCGTGGCTATTACGGATAATGATCCAGAAACAGATGTTTATCCATCAAAAGATGATCATATTGAAGGTAACAACTCACAGTTATACTATGTGAAACAGGTTAAGAATATGACTGATAACTGCAGAGTGTTCGTTAATAGGAAGACATTTGAGTATGATTTAGCATTGGAAAGTCACTATAATGCAAAAGTGATGTTGGATATTCTTTTAGAAGTAATTACCACGGATGGAAGCATCAAAGAAGATATGAAAGATTATATTGCAAAAATTGATTCAGGTGAAACGATTGATGATACACAAATGGCGGCCTTTATTTTGAAACAAATTGATTCTATAGGTAAAGGACGTTTTGCGCAATTGCTTGCAGAACAGATTAATCCTTCTTTTTGTGTGCCAGAATATATAAGCAATGCAATAGCGTTTATCTTAATGTTGGGTGAATCAGCATGAGTGTAGACATTTTCAGGAAACTCTTATGTAAAAAGTCAGGCGACACATCAAATTATCTTGAATGTGATGGGAAATTAAGTGGCAAGTGTCAACATGATGGGTATTGTAATGCCTCACATTTGAGTGAGAAGCAGCATGCATATATAGACTCTGATATTTATTCTAGCATATATTTGAATGCATGCCCGGGGAGCGGTAAGACAGAAGTACTTGGTGTGAAATGCGCAATAGAATTTGAACGATGGTCAGTAGCTAATTCAGGTATAGCGATATTGACATTTACTAACTCTGCTGAAAAAGAGATGAAAAGTAGAATTTCGTTATATTCCTCTCAAAGTGTTAACTACCCACATTACATAGGTACATTTACTAGTTGGTTACATGGTTACATTGCAAATCCATTTTTATACAAGATTGCACATAATGGATGTGATGGGAAAGAGGATACAAGTCTTCGGATAGTAGATTCTGACTGTGATAGTGGATTTTTAAACGCGTTTAAAACAAAATATAGCTATGGGCAACAATTAAGTAATATACCAGGAAATGTTTATCACTGGGATATTAAAACTCAAAAATACATATTTAGTGGAAATGATAGAGGGGCTGTTTCTGAATTTGACAGCGCATACTCGTCAAGAGACTATATGAAGGACGATTTGTGTAAAACAAAGGCAAAATTCTGGAAAGCTGGTTTCTTTACATACGAAGATGTTGACTTGTTGGCATATAGATTCCTTTTAATCTATTCTGAAATAGCTGATTTGATTTCCAAACGTTTTCCTGTGGTTATAATCGATGAGTGTCAGGATTTGTCGTATACTCAGTTGCGTATATTAGAAGTTCTTCATCAACATGGGACTGCTATTCATCTAATCGGTGACTTGAATCAAGCAATTTATGAATTCAGGCAGATTGACATAATCGATACGATAGAGTTTATAAGGAATAATGGTCTTTCAGAAATGATTCTTGATGAGAATTTTAGAAGCAATCAAAAGATAATAGATGCTTCCACAAAAATATTACAAAGTGAATCCAAGATAGTAGGAAAGCGAGAGTTAATTGTTTCAAGACCACTTATCGCTATTCTTTATAAGAAAAACCAAGTACATGAATTGGTTAATTGCTATTCTAATATTATAAATGAAGAGGGTTTGCTATTAAATGAAAGCAGGATTATCGTTAGAAATAATTCTATAAAAAACACAATACTTGGAAAGAAGACAACAACCGGATCAATAAACACGATTGAAGATTTTGCACATTTTGTTTACCTCAGAAAGAATGACAGTTTAGAATGTTTTCGAGATAGTACAAAATTATTATCAAGGGCAATTCAAAGAGCTTTCTTTGCAAATGAAATTCACGGTAATTCCAATAATCTCTATAAGCCTGAAAGATTGGATTTCTCAGAATGGAATACAATAATTCTCTCTGTACAAAAAGCATTAATAGAGGATAGTGCTGTAACTGATTTAAGTAAGACTTGGTCAGCTTGGAAAAAGGCATTGGCTAATTGCTTGGGAAATAAGGTCATAATACCATCGCATACAATGGAACTAAAATCAATTCGACGAGGTATGACACATGAAAGAGTTATAGATACTTTTTCGAGATCAAGTGATCATAATATATCGATAACCATTGAAACTATTCATGGATGTAAAGGGTTGAGCTTGGATTCTGTATTGTTTGTATCGAGCTATACTAAATATGCCAGTAGTTCAGGTGCTTACTGGCGTGATTGGTTTCAGCATAACGAAACTGGTTTAAGTGAAGCTCACCGATTAGCATATGTGGCTTTTTCACGAGCAAAACACTTGCTGGCATTGGGAATCCCAAATCCTCCCAGTGCGCCTTTGAGTGAAACAGATAAACAAATGTTGACTGATTTGGGGTTTGAAATAGTAGAGATTGGTAATTGAGAGAGATTACTATTTTACTAGAATATCAAAAGCAGACATAAATTCGTTAATTTGATTGATGGATTAGGCTGTCAGTACTGCTTGTCTGCCTCGTTGGATTAGATTGGTCCGATTGTTAATAAGGTGACAAGCCATTAATGATTCATTTTATATTTTGTCAGTTTTAAAATTGACAAATTTATCTTTATTATTTATACTGCTTTTATCCGGAGGAGGAATGTACCATGCTGTATTTCAGGGAAGAAGAAAAAAGGCTGCTAAATCAGTTCGTACAGAATCATTCAGAAAAAGCAATGGCTGTATATGGACGCCGCAGGATCGGAAAAACTGCGCTGATGATGGATTTCTTTCATTCTCATGAAGAAGAGAACCTATGTGTATACTATCAGTGTACCAGTTTTGATTATGCTCTATGCCTGAAGGATTTTATCGATGTTCTTCGCCCTCTTGTTCCTGATTCTTTCATGCTGGATAGTCTGACTTCCTTTCGGCATATCTTTCAATATCTGACACAAATCCACATCGAAAATAAAATCTTTATCATAGATGAGTTTCCGTTTCTTGCAAAAAAAGATGATAATGTGCCTGTTGAATTTCAATGGATCATCGATCATGGGCTGGGCTCAAACAAGCTGATCCTCCTGGGATCGAGCCTCTCCTTCATGAAAAGGCAGATTGGTGATAGGGAAGCACCTTTATATGGCCGCTTCAACAGAATACTGGAGCTTCGTCCTTTTTCATTTGACGAAGTTCACACGCTATTTTCCTCTTTTGAAGATGCCGTCGCGGTATATGCCAGAACCGGAGGCGTAGCGCAATATGTTATGCTGTATAAAGCATATTCGTCTGTTAAAGAAGCTGATGCTGCGCTTTTCTTCACTCCTCACGGTCAACTGTTTCAGGAAGCAGAAAACCTCCTTATGCAGGAATTACGGGAAGTCACAACCTATATATCTATTCTTCGCGCAATTGGAACCGGAGAAAAAGAATCCGGACAGATTTCAGAAAAATGTGGAATGGATCCTCGTGCTGTTTTCGGATACCTGAATAAATTGATCGACTTAAATATCCTTTCTATAGTAAGCAATCCCCTCTCTGTCAAACAAAAAGGAAAACGATACACTATCTCTGACTTGATGTTCCGTTTTCACTTTTCCTTTATTGATCCGAAAACTTCGCTGATCACAACTGCCCGTGAAAAATCGATACCGTATATATTAAATCATCAATACAGCGAGTATCTGGGATATGTTTATGAATCAATTATCAGAGGCCAATGTTATTATTTTGGGCTGAGAAACATTTTCCCTTTTATGCCTTTTACTGTTGCAAAATGGTGGGGAAACATCCAGATAGAAGGCAAATGGAAAGAAAGCGAAATAGATGTGGTCGCCTTTGATGATACTCATCTTGTCATCGGTGAATGTAAATATCGTAATAAAGCAGTTGGCCTGCAGGAACTGAGGTCCCTACAAGCAAAAGGCATGTTCGTTCAATCCAGAGATCGGGAACTCTATTATCTGCTAGCAAGCAAAAGCGGTTTTACGGAGGAACTCCTTTCCCTGAAGGATTCACATGTCATACTGATTGACAGATCTGATCCTGTTGAATATGCTCCGCCGGATCACTTTGATTGAAATGTGACCATTGAACGTTTTGTCAGTGAGCCTCATACAAGAGTTTGTCACTACTTGTGCTAAAGCCTAAGGTGCTTCGAAAACATAAATCATGCTTGTTACAGTTTTGTTTTCGCTGGACTTCTAGCGGGGTCACTTGACATCTTAAGAATTCTAGTCCGCAGTGTGCTTCTCTCAAGCATATTGAAGCAGAAAACGGGCATTCTACGTCACCTCGTTTTTATTCTCATTTGTGCTGGTGCCACACTAGCAGGGAATTGACCTGGTGACTATTATCAGAAGGGTGAGTAGAGCGTTTGTTGATAGGAGATTTATACAAGAGGTGAAAAAACACTGATCAGGATAACTGGTTACAAATGAAGGCGTCCGTTGCTTTTGCAAGGATACAGGAGTTTCTTAAGACTCTATCATTGCTTTGATGATTTCCGGAGAAACAAGTGTGCAGTATGCAATTCGCCACTTTTTTTTGACCATTCGGAACAATCCGACTAATTCGGGCAGGATTTATGATATGCTTTCACAGATTGTGTATTGGCTTATGCAATTCCGAAGGAGGTGGTGCTGGTGAACATCATAATCTGTGATGATGATCCAATCTATTTGGAAAAGTTGCAGACTCAAATAAACCTTTGGAAGGAGAGTAGTTCCCGATCGGAGGCAAAGATTATAACATTCCGATCGTCAGAAGACTTGTTGGAAGAATTAGAAAAGGGACTACTGGCTGATATCTTTTTTCTGGATATTCTTTTTAATTCAGAAATGAACGGCTTAGATCTTGCTTTAGAAATCAGAAGGCGTGACAAAAAAGTGATGATTGTTTTTCTCACAAATTCCGAAGCATATGCAAAAAGCGGGTATACTGTTCAGGCTTTCCGTTATCTCAGCAAACCGATTTCTCACGCAGATCTGGTAATGTGTCTGGATGTCGCTTACCGTCAATATACTCTTGCTCATAATGAATATTTAATTTTTACAAATGGTGGCTGCCGAACAGTCATACGGTTTGATCAGATTCTATACATAGAAACACGATCTCCGTATATTGATATACATACTTTCAATGATACAGATGATTCATATTCATTTCGCGGAACGCTGGCCATGCTGAACGGAAAACTACCCAGTGAACTCTTTGTTCAGTGTCATCGAAGCTATATCGTGAATGTACTAAATGTACAAAGCATTCAGAGAAATGAGCTTCATCTATCAAACGGTTCTGTCATTCCCGTTGCCCGCTCCAGCTATCACAACTTATGTGACGTTTTTGACAACTATTATCAGGGAGGAAAAAGCCATGTGGCCCCTATTTGAAATCGGGATTAATCTTTTTCAGGCATGGCTTTTGATTTCCTTCATGAAGAATCGCCTTCATTTAAAGTCAAAATACAAAATTCAGGAAATAGTCTGCATTGCCGGAATAGCAGTATGGCTATCCGTGGATTATTTTACTGAAACGGGCGTACCTGATATAGTGGTTTTTCTGTTCCCGCTATTTTTTGCTTTCATAGCAGCGGAAGATCTCTGGTATATAAACATTTTTTGGTCAAGTGTACTATCTGCTCTGTTTCTGACAATTGTCCCCCTGATTTTTAATATTCTATCAACATTCACGGAAATATCTTACGAAATGCTGTTGGAAGAGACGAACTATCGAATTGTCGCATTGTTTGTTTCAAATAGTTTTCTGGCTTTAATCATCTGGTTATCGAGGTTTTTGCGAAAAGACTATTCAAAAAACTACTGGCCTGCATTGGCTGCTTTTCTTGGCGCTATCGTTTCTTTTTTGATAACAGAAGAAACAACTTATTCGTTGCAAATTAACACCGAGGATCAAGGACTTAATTGTTCATCATTTATTTGGATTTATTCAGGTATTCTTCTTGGA
This sequence comes from uncultured Lachnospiraceae bacterium, assembly GCA_947168155.1. Taxonomy (GTDB): domain Bacteria; phylum Bacillota; class Clostridia; order Lachnospirales; family Lachnospiraceae; genus Eubacterium_Q. The sequence goes on from CAMVKW010000053.1 coordinate 6,478, forward strand.
GTAGTTTTAACAGTTGTTCTATTTCATTTGATGTCCAGGAGTACTGAAAACGAAAACAGATTCCGTATGGAAATTGAAAATATAGAAAAGACAAAAAGATACACCAAAGAACTTGAAATGATGTATACCAAACTGACGGAAATTAAGCATGATATAAAACACCATTATGAAACCGTTGAAAACATGGTATTGCAGGGGCAGTATGAGGATGCAAAAAACTACACAAAGGACATTCAGATGAAATTGGAACAGACACAATACAGATGGACTGGTTCATTGGCCATCGATGCACTCATAATGGCTAAATCAATGTCAATGCAAAAGAAAAAAATAGATTTCCATTTTGACCCATATCCATTAATCCAACTACCGATTTCTGAATCCGACTTTTGTACTGTCTTAGGAAACATTCTGGATAACGCAATTGAAGGAATACTTCGAATTGAGGGCGATATCAACGAACGCAGTATTCAGCTAAGCATATCCCGTTCAAAGGATATGTTGTATCTGTACTGCACAAATCCCTGTTCCCCAGAATATACTGTAAAAACACAGGATGGTTGGATTTCTTCAAAAAGAGATATTCGAAAATCCGAATGTGGTGTTGGAATCCGAAGCATACAGCGAATTGTAGAAAATGCGGAGGGGCGTATGGAACTGTACGTTTCAAACGCTATTTTTACTATCAAAGTTGTATTGCCGTATAACAACGAGGAAACAAATAATGACTGAACAAATCAGTAGAAGAATCATATCGTATCTAAAAAAGAAAGGAATAATCATCCACGATGAAGATGTATATTTGTATGGCTGTGACGCAATCATTTACACAATTGTTAGTACAATTGGGCTGTTAACGATTGGTTTCCTTTGCCACAGAGCTATTCATGGATGTGTTTTTATCGTTATATTTTATTTAAACCAATCAATCGGAGGAGGATTCCATGCTAACTCGCATTGGAAATGCTTTTCTGTAATGTCAATTGCAATGCTCATAGGCTTCGGAATGATGGGTCTCGCAGAAATGCATCCTTGCTTGAGTTATATTGCTATTCCTTCTCTATTCGTGCTGTTCCTGATTCCCTTAGTCTTACATCCTAATCTTCAACATCTACAAAGCAAAAGCGAGACAATCATTCGAAAATCTCGAATTGCAACGGCTTTTCAAGCAGCCACACTTATTATATTGTCATTATTGAAAATTGTTACACCGTTTATAGCTTTATCCGTTTCAATAACATTAAGCGCAATTTCTCGGATTATTGGATATCATTTATACCGCTGAGATTGATATTTCAGCGATATTTCAAAATGGTCTTCTCCGCCTTAATGCCTGAACAATATCGTTCAGAAAATCCATTTCACTTTGTGAAAAGCCATCAAGCACCATTATCGGCCTGTCATCGATACAAAGAAGATAGTCGGAAGTAACCTTGAACAAATTCGCAAGATCAATAATATGATCAATGGTTGGTATACTAATGCCATTTTCCCACTTTTTTATAGTGGAGACATTTGTCTTCATCTCTTTTGCCAGTTTGGACCGCGACAAGCCGCTGCGGGTCCTGAGTTTCGCAATTCTTGAACCAGTTTCCATCATAACCACCCAAATAGAATTATATGTCTTCCAGTTGAGTAATTTAGTCACCTAAACTAAGTAAATCAGGCACCAATTTGAAGCTAAAGCTGCATTTCAAATCGATTTTTCGACTTTTCGGATCAGATCCATCCGCCACACATTTCTCGATGCTATGATGTGGCTACAATCACTGAAAGGGGGTGGAGAGCAATGGAAGGGCTGTGGAAAAAACTGGCAGATTGGTTCTGCTCTTATGGCGAAAAGCATGCCGGAATGAAAAGTATCCGGGGATCCTTTGAAGGCAAAGTACCAGAGAAACTGAAGAAGTACGAACCTGACCAAAAAGATTAAAATGAATTTTATGCCTTCGGCGGCCAGAACGGTCACTGGACACAGCCGACAAACAGAGCATTCAGTTTATGGTTTGTTACCGAGATCAAAAAGTACCCAAAGTAATATCGTGTGTGATGTAAGATAATTAAACGAGAAACATCTAAAAGGCTCAACTTTGTAATTTATGAGGGGAGTGGGAATTAATGCATAGAGCAAAAATCTTTATTATAATAGCACTGGCTATTTCCTGCTTTGCATGTATAGTTCAAGCCGCAAATGTGTCATTTAATTTCAACATGACTAATACCGGTTCACAGATGTATGTTGATACAACAGGCGGTAATTCAAAAGCGTATATTAATCAGGATGCTACTGTTCGAGTTAATTCTGTCAATGCTCCTGGATTTGGGTACAGACTTGCGTTGGTTAATTCCTCATATGTACTTTCCACTGTTCAATACTGGTATAACAGTAATGATAGCAAACATTATCATTCGTTCTTGTCAAATATGGCGCAGTCAGGGGAACTGTATTATATGGCTGGTCGCATAGATAATGACTACTATGGGCAATATCAGTGTTCTGGTAAATATAATTCAGATAAAGTATCATCATTATAATTTATAGGATCGGATAGCAACTTATTATAGTTGCCATCCGATCCTATAATACACAAAGAAATTATGTAGGAGCGGCCCATGAATCATTTTAAATGTCTGAGAATTCTTGCCTGTATTTTGATATTATCTACCATTCATACACTCAATGCATGTGGTGAATCCTATCTTGAAGCAGAGGCAGAACACAATGGATTGACCTGCCGTATTCAAGCCAATGTTGACTGTCCGTCCGATAAAATATATATAGTGACATTGGTTCAGGATGAAGAGAGTTTTTATTACATGACAGATTGTCTGCTTCGATCAAATTGGGATCAAATCAAAACAATATCAAATCAAAACACCATTCGACATTTCGCAGACAATGAACAACAAATATTGGGCATAATTGAAAGATCTGAACTTAATGGAAAAGTTGTTTATACTGATTTTACCCGTGATTGGAATGCTGCAAATGATCCGGAAGAAAGTAGCCATTCGCTTGATGAATGGTATTTGACAGAAAAGCAACCTGCATATTGTACTCTGACACCAAAGGAGGCTAAGCAAAATGCGGAAGATTGGATCAATTTCTGGACACACACGTTTTCTTTTCAAGCCACCAATTTGACTGCAGAGTGCTCTGAAGAAAATGGAATAGGTCATGGTGGTTATTATGTTCGCTTACAAGCGACATATGATGGTATACCATTAAATCAAATGGAGACAACGGGGGGGCTCACTTTACAGGCAAACCTTCACATAGATGACAGTGGGGTGTATTATGCAAGTACTTTTCTATTAGAAGAAGAGACAAAACAAGCTGTCTCACTGATCGACGTTTCAGAAATTGCCTCACAATTGCTTCTTGATTTCTATTTGTATTCTGACAAAAGCATGATCATCAACAGTATATCTTTGCAATACAAGGTTTATATTGACTATTCAGGCCTATTCACACTCCGTCCTGTCTGGCGCTTTTCCGGAAAAACGATAAAAACCGATGGTTATGAAGAGGAGATAATTGCTATTTTTTTCTATGCTGATAACGGCTCATGGGCCGGAAATTACACATATCATCTATGAACACAATCACTATATTTCATTCAGATGTCAGACGTGTCTTGCGTTCCTGGCGGATCTGGGCTTCTATCATAATGAGTTTGGCCATTTTACTGCGCCCACTGATGGAAATCTGTTCAACTTGGCATATGTATTCACCTTCAGAATTGTTGTCTGTTCCACTCGGCTCCAGTGACTACTCACCATATGCCGCTTTTTTCTGCGTGATTCCGTTTGCTGACAGCTTCTGCGAGGACATTCTTTCCGGATATGGGTATTTTATCATTGCTCGTACGCATCGAATACGTTACATTCGTTGCCGCATCCTTACGGTTGCTTGCTCTGGTGCGCTTGTCACTGGAATTACGATGACAATTACCATTGTGCTTTGCCACCTTTTGTCTGGTCAGCCCGAGACAGATTCATCAATCGATTTCTTGAGCAACACGCTTTGGGGAAAAAGTGGTTTAGCAACTACCGACACAATTGTATATACAGAATTGCTTCGTATTGTTATCGCAGTTTTGTTTGGCTCTCTTTGGGCTTTAATAGGCCTTGTGTTCTCAACGGTCATCGTTAATCGATATTTAACGCTGATTGGACCTTTTGTTCTCTATCAATTCTTGTGGTTTCTTCTGGATGGTAGCATTTTTAATCCGGTATATTATTTCAGAGGCGATAGCGCATTTATTCCATCACTTGTCTTTCTGCTTTGTCATCAATTGTTCTTCATTGCCGTTTGTATCCTAATCACATCATTTGGGATGAAAAGGAGATTAAACTCATGAGTAATATCTCATTTTCTGCCAAGTATCATGTGTTTCAAGCCCATCTGTTTGAAACACTTCTGAAAAGAAAAACAAGGTTTTCCCTACTTTTTGTACTTGCTTTCAGCTTAACTCCGATTCTACGCGTCTTTCGAGCAATGAATTCAATCGGCGGAAATCTTCAGGCATTTGAATGCTTCGTTCTAATGTCAAATTCAGTACAGTTCTTTTCTTGTGAAGTTCTGGCAATTATGGCATTATATGCTAACTCTCCATCGGTATCAGATTATACCATGTATGAGATCGTTCGCACAGGACAGAAAGTATGGCTTAGAGCCACTATTCTTACTACTCTGTTCGTTTCCTTCTTCATGCCATTTATACTTCTTTTGTTTTCCGCAGCCCTATCCTCTGTCGGAGGAGCAAACTGGCAAAACACATGGAGTAGTACAATGCGCACAATTGCAATCCATTCCTATACGGGGACTCCTGTTGAAGGATTGTATTTCCCCTATGAACAGCTATTCACCAGATGGTCCCCATATTCATCAGCTCTGATTAGTCTGCTGTTCAACAGTGGCTATCTTTTTATTATATCTCTTCTGATTTTATCAGGGAACCTGATAATTCCTCTCAAAGGAAGCGGAATATTCATTTCACTTTGTGCTCATCTATTTGGTTACATCATCTATGCCAACGGCCCTTTACTGATGCCGCAGCAGTTCTCGTTACTGTCCTGTTCATTTGCTGCACTATATACTGTTCCCATTTACCAATTGAACGAATGGAATACTCTCATTATTGCACTGTGTGTTTTCTCGTCTCTAACGGAGTTGCTTCATCTCTTTATACATAAGAATCTTTTGTTTACGAGGCTCAGATGAAACAGCATGAGTTATTTCGCGATCAAAGGTATTTGATAAGCTTATTGAACACGTTCACAACGCTCATTATATTTGCATCGAGCAGTATGTTATTAGCAAGATCTTTTCCATTAGAGCCAATTGTATTTGGTTTGCCGGTTTCATATCATTTATCTCTGCTGGATAAACGACTTGCCGGATGGCTTGTAACTATTCTTTTACCACTTTTGATTAACGGTTATTTGTTGCATAAAAGTCAGAACATCCTTCTGCTGGTATTTGTCCGTTTAAGGCATCGCTGTAGAATGATTTTCTACTTACTGAAACAATGTACTTTTATCAATCTCTGTTGGATAATCATTCTTCATGCCCCCCTATTGATACGCTGCAATTATCCTGATATCCTTCAGAGTTGCATCCTGCTCCTTTTTGCGGAAGAACGTTGGTCTGCTTTGATGATATTGCTCATACAACCAACTATCAAAAAAAATGTAATACTGTTTGTTCCCATCATTGTAACAGCCACTACACTGATTGATCTGCAATGCTCCGAGTATAGCTTTCTCTTCCCAACCACATGGTGTATGCTCACTAGAATAAGAGAATGCCCAACAGGTATTGCAACCTTTTGCATTATCATTCTGTTCCAATTACTGCTAATCGCTATCATATTTCTTGTAAATCTAATTCTATTGAAGAAGTTCAAGTAACACGTATCTCAAATTACAGGAGGGTATTATTATGCACACACTATCATTACTCCATACAGGCAAACAATTTCGTGAAAGATGGATTTTTCGCAATATTGATGCCAGTTTTTCGTCTGGTGAAATCGTCGGATTGATCGGGGACAATGGTTCGGGCAAAACATTACTTTTAAAATGCATGCTCGGACTAGTTTCTCTAACGGAAGGGAAAATATTGCTGGATGGAAAACAAGTGGGTATAGAGTTGGAAATGCTGCCATCCGTCGGTGTAATACTGGAAACCCCGGGCTTTTTGAATGATCGTAGCGGAATTGATAATTTATTATATCTTGCAAGCCTTCGTAGAAAAGTTTCTATTAATCAGGTTAGAGATACTATGACTCGTTTGGGACTATCCCCCAATCAAAAACTGCACGTCAACAAATATTCTCTTGGTATGCGTCAGCGACTTGGAATAGCTCAGGCAGTCATGGAAAATAATGATATACTATTACTTGATGAACCATTTAATGCTATGGATGTTGATGGCGTGAAAGTTACCAGCAAAATACTGATGGAACAAAGAGATTCTGACAAAATCATTATTGTTACGGGGCATAAGATCGAAACAATTTCCTCAATATGCAATCGTATTTATGAAATACATGATGGCATTCTAAAATGCATCTTATGATGCAGGCATAATAAGCCCATTTTTGCGAAATAGCTAGACTTGGAAACGTTGATTTACAACTTCTGCAGATGGGCATGATCTCTGCAAAAGTACTTTTGATGCTCGCATCGATTTTAGCTTATAGATCATTTGTATTCCGACCAAGTAATTTAGTCACCCAAACCAAGTAAATCAGACGCCAATTTGAAGCTAAAGCTGCATTTCAAATCGATTTTTCGACCTTTCGGATCAGATCCATCCACCACCCATTTTGCGATGCTATGATGTGGCTACAATCACGGAAAGGGGGTGGAGAGCAATGGAAGGGCTGTGGAAAAAACTGGCGGATTGGTTCTACTCTTATGGCGAAAAGCATGCCGGAATGAAAAGTATCCGGGGATCCTTTGAAGGCAAAGTACCAGAGAAACTAAAAAAGCACGAGACCGAACGAAAAGACTAAAGCCCTCGGCAGTCGGAATGATGACTTGCCTATTAATCCTTGACAGAATAATAATTATCGTATCTCTGGATGAGCGGCTTGATCCGCTCATCCTATTTAGGAGTCAAGTTTGAAACATTCGATTAACGGTCCGCCGGAAAGAAGGGTAATTTGTCTTTATTAAATGATGGCTTATATGAAAGGAAATGATGAAACAATGAAACGGTTTCTCAGCTTAGTATTAACTTTATTCCTTGCAGTTGGTTTTGCATCTTCCTCTATTGCAGATAGAGCAATAATGTATAATGACACGAGAGCAGATCCTTCTGCCAATGTTGATGATCCTTATGATTTGGATTTTTCTAACTATAGTGCGCCTTTTGCGTTTAAAGAACAGAGTACTACTATGGCCATCAAATACGCTAGCACCGTAAAAATACGGTTAAATTCAACATATATAAATTTTTCAAGCTCAGCAAGCGTGCCCGTTACAATCAAAGCATATTATTGGAACGGCTCTTATTGGATTTATACTGGATACATTGAAACCATTAATATTGATAAAACAGCACATAATTACGGGCCCTATACGGTTACAGGCCTGAGCACCAATAAACCTTTTTATATTAAACTGAGCAAAACTCAGTACAAAGGATATAAGTGTATAGGCACAATTGTGGTGGAGGGAAATTAAAATGAGAAAAACTATCGTTTTCCTGATGGTGTTCATAAGCATTTCAGTCCTTCTCTCTGCTTCGTTTGCTGATACGATGGATCCGTATTCAGGCCTTGAAATTAAAACCGGTGAAGCTACTCTTTATTACATGACTACCTTCGATAACGCATGTGAAGAATACTCAGCCGAGTTGACATCTGACGAGCTTTATGCAGCGATTTATGTATATGATGCAATTGGGCAACTAAAATTTGACGAAAGCGATGATTCCCTTCGAAGACATTTACTTTCGATTCAGTGTGTAGATGATATTAGAATTTTGCTTACAGGTTTTTTCGATGTTCACGACTTCCTATATCATGAGGATGCGGAAACGTTTAAGAGGATTGAAACGATTCTATCATCTGCAGGGCTGAATATAAACGACTACCACCTGAGTGTTGTTCGGAACCGTCATGATCTGCCATTGATTGATCAGAACATCAACTCCTGGTATTGTACGTTGGGTAAAGAAACAGAAAATGACCAGTATCCTTTTGAAGAGATTATTATTGTTCTCTGTGATGATGATCAACATGTATTTGCAATGCTTATGAATAATCTGTTTTTTGCCCAATAACAACATGGTGTCTTCGTCTGCTTTTTCATGGCTGTCTTCGCACACAGAAATGTCGACCCAGCTTCTAACCAGATGTCATACAGTCTAATCTATTCATTCTGCTGTTTCTTCATCATAGACGCATCCACAAACCCAGGTGGGCAAAAGAGAGTATTTTTACCAAGGAGGTTTCACACATGAAAAAAACCATTACCCTTATTGTATTAGGAATTATGTTGACAATGCTTATCTTGCCTGCGTATGCATCAACAACAGCTCTTCCATGTGACTATTGCAACGGAAAATACTTGCGGATCCGATCTGAATACTACCAGAATCTCCGTCATGAATTTAAAGTTGAAAATGGTGTAACGTATATAAGGTATATTCAAGAATAATATAGATATTATATGATCTGTACTAACAATCACACCACTGGCCATTACATGTATTCAGCGGAACGATATACTGATTGGGAGGTGTTTGGATGGTGAGTCTTTTAGAATTAAAGAGTTCTTCAAAGAAACTGATATGGGCGTTTATTCTTTTTGCTGTTTGCTTGACGCTGTTTTCAGGAATGTCTGTTGCAGAAACAGATGATACACGAATTGCATTCGTATCTGAAATTATAGATTCTGCTGTTAGCAATGTGGAATCTTTGGAACAGATCATTGCACATGCGGAAAAATATGGCTATACGTCAGCAGACAAAGTGCAAATCGATAGCGCTCGATACGCATTGACATATTTATGTGATGGAAAAAGCCCTTTTTCTTTACTTGTTTCAGAAAGTGGAAACTGGGAGACGATATTGATTTCATATCAAACTGATCCGGCTATTCTTTCTGATAAAACAATCAAGTACGATACGTACTTTCTAAATCAATTAATAGATGTGATACAAGAAAGAAATCTTACTGAAATTGACATCAAAGACTATTTTTCTGAAGATCAACAGCCTTTGATCTATCGCGCATGGAGTGCAAACGGTATTCTGGTTTTTATTCAGGGCAATGCTGAAAATGGGTATAATTCATCGGGCATGCTAAGCATTACGATATTTCATCATGTTGATTAGATAAATACATTTGACATTAAGTATTTTTACTGGCCTATTTATCATCACAACGGGCAGCATCACAATCGATGCTGTCCGTTACTTACTTGCAATTCATTTTAAGATGTTCGGATTGCAAGAACTTTGTTTCCTTCCATGTCTTCGATAACCTTTGAAACACTACCTACGTGAGTTATGCTGTAAAGGGTGGATTAACCCCCACCTGAATACAGCATAGCTGTCGGCTCATCTGTGGCAATGTTAGCGTCGGGAATAGAGGGCCAATCAGAGTCGGATTTGAAGGGCCAATATGC
>CAMVKW010000054.1:0-14708 GCA_947168155.1 uncultured Lachnospiraceae bacterium
CAGGGAAAACCGAGTCAAATATGACTTGAGCTTGCTGAAGTAAATTATCGTTTATGGAGATACCATATGATATTTGATTTTATTCGTAATATGTCTCAAAATGAAATAAGAATAGAGGAAAGCAGTGTGGAAGGTTGTTTGTTTCTGAGAGCAATTAAAGGAAATAAATTACTTGGTAAGTTAAATGCCTTATTTGAGACAGATAACAAGGTGTTATTAGCGGATATAGATAACAAAAATTGTATTAACCGTGGTGTTGGCTCTAAGTTAATCGAAAGATTTGAGGAGCTTTGTAAAGAAAAAGGTGCGACAGAAATATATGGCAATCTGGCAAATGTAGATATTGGGCATAAAGATAGATTGATCCATTTTTATAAGAAGCATGGTTATACTATATTTGAAGAAAATGATCAGAGTGGATATTGGGGTAAAATAGTGAAGCAGCTCTGATATTGAGGAGAAGGCCTATGACAGCATTTTATACTGAAGAAGATTATGAAAACTCCATAATTGAGTTATTCCAGAATATGGGTTACAGGCATGTTTATGGTCCGGATGTTGAAAGGGATTATCATTGCCCTCTATATTCGAATGAGCTTTTTGACGCATTGAACCGAATAAATCCTGATATGCCTGATGATGCAATTGCCGATGCAATGTTCAAACTCAAGAATTTTGAGAATGCAGATTTGATACAGAAAAATGCGATATTCACAGATTACATTCAACATGGTGTTGAAGTTCATTATTATACAAAGGGAGAAGAACGCTCCGGTCTTGTATATCTTATCGATTATTCAAATCCTGAAAACAATTCATTTATAGTATCCAATCAGTGGACTTTTATAGAAAATAGTGAAAAGCGTCCAGATGTCCTGATATTTATTAATGGTCTTCCGGTTGTACTTATGGAGTTAAAGTCTCCATCACGAGAGGAAACAGATGTATCTGAGGCGTATGCACAGATCAGAAATTATATGCATGAGATTCCGTCTATGTTCATTTATAACTGTATATGCGTTATGAGTGATCATTTAATTTCAAAGGCGGGAACAGTGACTTCTGGTGAAGACCGCTTTATGGAATGGAAGACAAAGGATGGAAGTTATGAAAATACTCAATACGCTCAGTTTGATACATTCTTTGAAGGAATATTTGAGAAGAACAGATTGCTGGATATTATAAAGAATTTTATTTGTTTTTCAGATGAAGGGTTAAAGAAATATAAGATTCTTGCCGGTTATCATCAGTATTTCGCAGTAAGAAAAGCTATAGAATCTACGAAGAAAGCTACAGAAACAGATGGAAAGGGTGGTGTGTTTTGGCATACACAGGGATCTGGAAAATCACTTTCCATGGTTTTCTATGCTCATTTGCTTCAGGAAGCTTTGAACAGTCCTACTATAGTTGTTCTTACTGACCGTAATGATCTAGATGATCAGTTGTATGGACAGTTTGCTAAATGTTCCGATTTTCTTCGTCAGAAGCCAATGCATGCTGAGAGTAGAGAACATTTGAGAAACCTTCTTGATAATAGAAAGGCAAATGGTATTATATTTACCACTATGCAGAAGTTTGAAGAATCAGAAGAAGCATTATCGGATAGAAGAAATATTATAGTAATGGCTGACGAAGCGCACAGGGGACAGTATGGACTAAAAGAGAAGGTGGATGTGGAGACTGGAAAGATAAAGATAGGTACTGCTCGTATAATTAGAAATAGTCTCCCTAATGCAACTTATATTGGTTTTACTGGTACACCTATATCCATGAAGGACAGAAGTACCAGGGAAGTATTCGGCGATTATATTGATATTTATGATATGACACAGGCTGTTGAGGATGGCGCGACTAGACCTGTATATTATGAAAGTAGAGTTATTAAGCTGAAGCTTGATCAAAAGACCATGGAATTGATTGATGCTGAGTATGACCTGATGGCGGAAAATGCTGATTCTGAGGTTATCCAGAAGAGTAAGAAGCAGCTTGGTCAGATGGAAGCTATTCTTGGAAATGACAGTACTATAGATTCACTTGTGACAGATATACTTGATCATTATGAAAATAATAGAGAACATTTGCTTACCGGCAAGGCTATGATTGTAGCTTATTCCAGAGCAATAGCAATTAAGATTTATAGAAGAATAATGGAACTTCGTCCGGACTGGACTGAAAAAGTTGCGGTTGTAATGACGGAGAATAATAAGGATCCAGAGGATTGGAGACAGATAATAGGAAATAAGCATCATAGAGATGAACTTGCTAAGATATTCAAGGATAATGATAGTCCACTTAAGATTGCAATAGTTGTTGATATGTGGCTTACAGGATTTGATGTTCCATCGATGGCAACAATGTATGTATATAAGCCTATGCATGGTTATAATCTTATGCAGGCTATAGCCAGAGTAAACAGGGTATTTAAGGATAAAGAAGGTGGACTTGTTGTAGATTACGTAGGTATAGCGTCAGCACTGAAAGAAGCAATGAATGATTATACCTCAAGAGACAAGAAGAATTATGGTGATACTGATGTAGAGAAGGTAGCTTACCCTAAGTTTATTGAAAAGCTGTCAGTATGTAGAGATTTATTCCACGGATATGATTACTCCAAATTTATGTCTGGTACTGATTTGGAACGTTCAAAAACAATAAGTGGGGCAGTGAATTTTATAGTTGCACCATTTAGAGAAAATGAGAAAGAAAGTTTTGTTAGAGAGGCTCTTCTTTTAAAACAGGCTCTTAGTCTTTGCTCGTCTATCGCAGAAGAAAAACTCAGGATAGAGGCGGCTTTCTTTGAATCTGTCAGAGTACTTGTGATGAGACTTATGAATAGTGGGGCGGATCATAAGATATCACTTCCGGAAATGAATGAAAGGGTAAATGCGCTTCTTCAGCAGAGCATAAAGAGTAATGGTGTCATAAATCTCTTTTCAGATGTAAACGGAGAATTCTCATTATCTGATCCGAAATTCCTTGAAGAGATAGCGAAGATGAAGGAGAAGAATCTTGCTGTAGAACTCCTGAAAAAGCTTATTGCTGAACAGGTTATCATTTTCAAGCATACAAATGTTGTTAAATCAGAGAAGTTTAGCGAGATAATGCAACAGGCTATGAACAGATATCTGAATGGTATGCTTACAAATGAGCAGGTGATAGAAGAACTCCTTAAACTTGCCAAGCAGATCCAGTTGTCACAGAAAGAAGGAGAAAAGCTTGGACTCAATGCTGATGAACTGGCGTTTTATGATGCACTTACTAAACCTCAAGCTATCAAAGATTTCTATGAGAACGAAGAACTTATTGCAATAACTAAGGAATTAGCAGATACACTTAGAAAGAATCGTACCATTGACTGGCAGAAGAGAGATAGTGCCAGAGCGAAAATGCGTATGATGATAAAGAAGCTTCTTAAGAAACATAGATATCCACCTGAAGGAATGGATGATGCTGTTCAGACTGTTATGACACAGTGCGAATTATGGACAGATAATAATGATATGGGTGATAGAGTGGTTCCGTATGCACAGAAGCTATATCAATATGCAAGTGAGACAGCAGAACTTGGTATGGTGGCAGAAGAAAGTAAGTATACAGCAAAAAAAGGATAATTAAAATATCTGCAGACGAAGTATATTTTTGTGGGAATGGAAAAGGTGAAATGATATGGGGATAGGAAAATTAATTGAGGTTGATGTAAGAAATCTTTGGAAGCATGAACAGTATGATTTCTCGAAATGGCTTGCTAAGGAATCGAATATCGATTATCTAAATGACATATTGGGCCTTACGCTTATTAACATCGATACTGAAGTATATGTTGGACCGTATCGCTGTGACATAGTTGCTGAGGATGAGACTACTGGTTCAAAGATAATTATTGAGAATCAGCTTGAGGCAACGAATCATGATCACCTAGGAAAAATAATTACTTATGCTTCTGGTCTTGATGCCAAGGTGGTTGTATGGATAGTTAAAGAGGCAAAAGAAGAACATCGAGCTGCAGTGGAATGGCTAAATAATAATACAAATAATAATGTAAATTTCTTTCTTATAGAGATACATGCATATACTATAGGTTCATCAGATCCTGCACCTAAGTTTGAAGTTGTTGAGAAACCGAATGATTTTGTTAAACGTAGTAAATCTAAGGCTGTAAGTGACGATCTGAATAAAAGTCAATCAGAGAGATTGATTTTCTGGGAGGAATTTAATCAGGTTGTTGCGAGTAGAGGAAAGCCTTTTAATATTCGAAAGGCGACTACAGATCACTGGTATGATGTAGCGGTGGGGTCTAGTGAAGCTCATATAGCTATCGATTTGGTAAACAAAGATGGAATCATTGTAGTGGAGTTATATATTAATAACAACAAGGACTTATTTGATAGTTTATGCATTAAAAAGGATGAAATTGAATCAGATTTAGGTTTTGGACTTGTTTGGGATAAGCTAGAGGGTAAGAAGGCGTCCAGAATAAAGTATTATATTGAAGGACTGGACTTTGATAACCATTCAAATTATCAAGAACTGATGAATCAAATAATTGATATAGCTGTACTTATGCGGGATGTGTTTAAGAAATATATATAATGTAAATTATAGGTGAGGCAGTATATGGATGAGAATAATAATATTGAAAGTATAAAAAATGCACTTGGAATTATGTCTGTGGCATTAGAAAAAATAGGACAAGATGTAGATCTGAACAAGTCATCTGCAATTCTTGAAGAGTTGGTGCTTTTTTTTCAAAATATACCTGATGATGTAAAAGATACTAAATTTTTTAAAAAAATTGAAAAATTAAAAGGTATAGATATTCAATATGAAGATATACTTTGGTTGAATAAAGATTATGGTTATGAATTTATAGATGATAATAGAATATGGCTAACTGATAAAAACAAAACATCAGACTTGCTAGAATATATAAAAAATACTATTAATTCGGAGATATTACCTAAAAGAGAAAAAGTGGTGATTTTATTAGCTCATATTGAACCATTAATCTACTATGTCCTTAAGATATCAAAAACTTCTAATAGTAAAGTGAAACAGGAGGTGAAAAAAATATCTGTGGATAATAATACCGGTATGTCTATAGATAGTTTTAGCAAGCTTTTTATTCTAGCTATAACATATATAGTGTTTTCAAATACAGGTTCATTCAAGAATCCGATAGATAAGAGAATTCCATTTAGGAATAATATTTTACATAATGGAATTGTTTCATATGGCGATCAGGAAGTCGAACAAGCATATGAACTTTTAGTTGATTATATTTGTATGTTAGTTAATCTTGGGGATTTGTTATTGGATAACAATTGATATTGGAAAAATATATACTTAGGAGTTTTAAAGAACATAGATGTTTTTTATAAAGAAACAAAGTCATTAATCATTTAAGAGGATAAATAATTGTGAAACCTGTTTATATAGATATTCATATTCATACATCAGATAATCCTAATCAACCTAATAACGACTATAATATTAAAGCATTAAAAAAAGGGATTGAAAAAATTACGAAAAATGAATACCCGGTACTGATATGTTTATCAGATCATAATATGATTAATAAAGCGGCATATATGTCTCTAAAAGAATATTTTGATAATATAATATTAGGTGCGGAAATCCATATTCGAAAATATGAGGGGGCACAACCATATCATTGTCATATTTTGTTTAATGCTGATGTTACAGAAACGGTAATTGATTCGATTAATTCTATTCTAGATAAATTGTATAAAAATAAAGTAGTGGAGGATACTGATTTGAGTATTCCCAATATTGAGACGATTTCAAATGAATTTGACGAATTTGAATTTATGTTATTACCACATGGTGGACAGTCTCATAGAACTTTTGATAAGGCAACAGCAAAAGGACATATATTTGATAAATCAATGGAGAGGAGTTTATATTATAATCATTTCGAGGGATTTACTGCGAGAAGTAACTCAGGAGTAAATGAGACCAAAGAGTATTTTAAAAAGCTAGGAATTGATCAGTTTACAAATTTGATTACCTGTAGTGATAATTATAATCCTGTTAAATATCCAGAGCCCAAAGGTAAAAATTCTGAACAATTTGTGCCAACATGGATGCTTTCGGAGCCAACATTTGAGGGGTTACGTTTAGCACTGTCAGAATCTACACGATTATTTTATGGAATGGAACCTCCGGAAAATTGGAATGGTGCGATATCAAAAGTTTATTTATCTGAAGATCTATGTGATATCGATGTTGATTTATCTCCAGGCTTAAATGTTGTAATTGGTGGTTCGTCTAGTGGAAAAACATTATTTGTTGATAGTCTATATAAAAAAACAAAAAATGATTTTTCGGGTAGTGATTATATAGATTTTGGAGTTGAAAACATTTCTGTTAATAATCCTTCGGGAGTGTGCCCACATTATTTGAATCAGAACTTTATTATGTCTGTGTTACAGAATAGGGAAATGACAGTTGGTGATATCCCTATTATCAAAGAAGTTTTTCCAGAGGATGATACTGTTGTTGAACAAATCAGAAAAAGTTTATCTGATGCGAAACATTTAATTGAACAGTTGGTTGATTCGGCTGAAAGGTATAATCGAAGTATTTCCCAGCTTTCACATATTGCACTTCCATCGTTTCTTATTATGCCTTACAACGGAAAAAGTCAAATAGCATCATTACTTAAATCAAAAAACGAAAAAGATAACAAATATCATATTGACATAACAGACTATAATAGATATTTGGATACTCTGCGAGAGATAAGGGGGATATTTGAATATAGTGATTTCTCTGATACATATTTGAACGAAATAGATGATGTTATAAAAGGTATAAATTATATAAAGAATTTATCTGATTTAGACGAAAAAGTTACTGAAATACTTGATGAATTTTTGAAAAAAGAAATAAATATTATTTCAAATGAAAACAGAGAATATTCACAAAAAGTCTCACAGCGCAATACAATGTTTGAATGCATAAAAGAATCGCTGGATTCTCTAAAAAGTTTTTATGGGACAAGAGATAAACTAGCCACTTTTAATGTGTCATTTAAAACGAAAGAAATAGAATGTATAGGCCATAAACTAAGTATTACAAATGAGTTTAAATTAACAGAAGAAGTAATGACTAAAGCTATAAATAAATTTTTAAAGAATAATTATCGAGTAAAGTCATTTTCAGAAATTGAGCCATCAAATATATGTAATGATTGTTTTTCTGAAAAACCGAAAGTGAGAGATTATAGTGATTATTCAGAGAAAGTGTATGCTGAAATAGCAGGAGGAGATAAAAAAAATTATAAAATAACTACTTCATCAGGATCTGATTTTGATATCCTGAGTCCGGGATGGAAGTCGGCGGTAATACTAGAGTTGGTAATGGGATATAACAGGGATACGGCACCGCTAATTATTGATCAACCAGAGGATAATCTGGCAACAGATTTTATTAATCATGGTTTGGTGGATCAAATAAAGAGCATAAAGCCGAATAAGCAGATAATACTTGTCTCACATAATGCAACTATTCCGATGATTGGGGATGCTCAGACTATAATAGTTTGCAATAATGTTAAAGGAAAAATAGTAATTCGTTCTGCTCCGTTGGAATCTGAGATAGATGGTAAAAGAATAATTGATTATATTGCAGAAATTACAGATGGTGGTAAGCCTTCAATAAAAAAGAGAGTAAAAAAATATGATCTTAAACGTTTTAGAGAGGACTAATAATGAAATTATATTTTGAAAAAAATAATGATAATGATATCAAAGTTTTTATTGTTAATAAGGGAAAAGAAAAAATAGAGTTCTCATATGCAGAAATGATAAAGAGAATGTATGATGATGGAATTGTAGAAGATTCGATTATGGAAGGTCCATTGTCTGAGGATGAAAGAAAGTCTATAAATGAGCTTACGGATGAATTAAAAAATCTAATAATTGATCGTATAGATGAATAAAACTTCCAAACCACTCGGACTTTCATCAGTAAAGATTTTGCCATTGTGGTACTGGAATGGTACTAAAAGATAAAAGAAAAATAAAGACTAGAAGATAATAAAAAGAAATACTAAACAAAAATGTTTAGAATAGCGATTGTATAGACCAAGAATAACTTTGGATTCTGCGAGCTCCTATAATAAAAAAACTACGGGAAGCCTTTAAATTAGGGGCTTCCCGTTTTCTTCGTCAACAAAATGTCAAAAAAAAAATATTATATATTCGCACATTTTGATCATTTAAATCGTTAAACATAATGTATGGAGGCATGTGTGTTACATATGGATATAAAAATAATATACGATAAGATATATCGTTATGTTTATTTTAGAATAGGTGATGCTGATAAGGCCGAAGATATTACTCAAGAAGCTTTTTTAAGGTATCTAAGGAATACAAATAATATAGATAATAAGTATGAAATAAGATATTTGTATACTATTGCTCGGAATTTATGTATAGACGACTATAGGAAAGCAAAACCTATTTATATTGACGATATTGTGACTGAAATGTATTATGGCGATTTTTCTGAAAAAATCATTTCCGAAGTGGATATAGAAAATATGATTAACAAACTTGATATTAGGTATAGAGAAATCATTGTTCTTAGATATGTGAATGATGAATCGATGGATACAATTAGTAAAATACTAAAATGTTCAAGATTTGCTGCGTATAGAATACTTCGGAAAGCTATGCTGGAATTGAAAAGGCTTATGGAGGAAATCGGATATGAATAAAAAAACAAGGGATTACGTAAAAAGAATGTTTAAATATCCACAACCAAAAAGGAGAGATGAATTCTTTGACCTGGTAAGACCAAGGAACGTCAGTACTTTCGAAGTGTTATTAACACAGATAAAGTATATATCGTTTAGAACGTGGCTACTCTCGATTGCTTTTGTAATGATACTATTTGCTGGATGTCATAGGGTATCAATAGATAAATTATATTTTATTGAGGCTGTTTTGCCATATATTGCAACAGTAGGTTTAATAGAAACGAATAGATCGTATCGTTACAATATGTATGAGTTAGAAAAGACAACTAGATTCTCTTTACGAACTGTGATGTATGCAAGGATGCTGATAATTGGAATTATAAACTATTTAATAATTATATCCGTTTCGGGAATTGTTGCAATAAAAAGCGAAGAAAGCATTATATATATATTTACAAAGATGGTGACACCGTATCTTATTACAATGGCATTAGGGTTAAGAATTGAACGACATTCTATTGGCAGAAATAATGATTATATTTCTGTGATTCTTGCTCTATTTATATCTTTTATTGTGATAGTGATAAATATTAAATATGAGATATCTATTGAAACAGTGTTTCACGCAAAATATTTTTTAACCACTTTTCTATTTATGTTAATTGTAATTTTTGAAAAAAAGATACTGTTAGATATGTTGAGGGGGGAGATGAATGGACATAAAGGTAGATAGAATAACTAAAAATTTCAAAAACAAAATTGCTGTTGATAGAGTTTCGTTTGAATTGCATGAAGGGATTACAGGACTGCTTGGAGCAAATGGAGCAGGTAAAACAACTTTGATGAGAATGATGGCTGGAATTCTTGTTCCATCAAGCGGAGAAGTTAATGCGGCAGGCATAGATGTGTCTTCAGAAGAGTATAGGGCATTATTAGGTTATTTGCCACAAAGCTTTGGATATTATCCTGAATTTACTGCAAAGGATTTTTTAATGTATTTTGCTGCATTGAAGGGATTAAAGAAAAAAGAATCCTGCGAAAAATCAGAATATCTACTACAACTGGTAGGATTGGAGGATTATTCTAAAAAGAGGATAAAAACACTTTCAGGAGGAATGATTCAAAGATTGGCTATTGCACAATCTCTCATTAATAGTCCGAAACTATTAATACTTGATGAACCTACGGCTGGTTTGGATCCACAAGAACGAGTGAGATTTCGAAGACTTTTAGAAGATATTTCTGACAAGACAGTTATTTTGTTTTCAACTCATATCATTTCAGATATTGAAAATATAGCCGAAAATGTGTTGATTATGAAGTCTGGAAAACTAGTTTATAAAAACAAATGGAATAATGATGGAAGTCTAGAAGATTTGTATTTGGATGAAGTGGGGCGTTAAAAATGAATAAAAACGTATCAAAGCTATATTTATATGAATTAAAAAAAATAATAAAATCTAGACTTGTTTTCATAATGTTTTTGTTGATGTTAATGGTTATGGTTTTATTTGCCTTAAATCTAGGAGATAGAGAGAACGCATTTCAAAGAAATGAAAAAAAATCATTGAATGGTAAAGAAATAGATGATGCTTTATTAAATGATATGTATTTAGCGATAGATGATTATGGAGTGGAATGGAATGATGACAATATAAAATATAAGGGGATTGCTGAATTTGAAAAAAACATAGTGGGTTTAGGTGATAAGCTATCAGATTATACCTCATTTGAACTGTATGAATTAAGAGATGATATCCCACTAAATGAATTGAAAAGGGGAGAAATAAATGATGGTGAGTACAAGTGGTGGAATAATGAAAAAAACAAAATATCAACTCCAATCATATATTATTATGAAGGTGGAGAGGTAATAATTGCTAAGGGATTTAATATACTATGTGTGCTTATGTTATTTGGCTGTTCTATTATACTATCAATTGTTTTTGTTAGAGAAAACAGGTATAAAACAGATCAACTAATATACACTTGTCTTAATGGAAGAAATGTAATCTATTCTGTTAAGATTCTTGCTGGACTTACGGTTTCAATAGTTATATATCTGGTTTTATTATCATCTCTATATTTTACAGTTTTGATAACCAGAGGATTAGGCGGAGAGAAAGGCTATATTCAATTAGTATGGCCCTGGAGTGCATATAAATTTACATTTGGCGAATATATTATTATTCAATCTATAATAGGGTTATTTGCTGTATTATTTATAAGTGTTTTTGTGATGGTGTTTTCAATATATGTGAAAAATAGTCTTGCTGTAATTGCGACTACAATGGGCATATTTTTCTCAAGTCAAATTGTCTATATTCCGGATGATTATAGGATTATATCTCAAATTATATCTATCTTGCCAACAAGCATATCAAATGTTGTTTCTTTATATGATATACGTTTAATTGAAATATGTGGAAGTTTTTATTCGAAATATAGTGTTATCTCAGCGATATATTTGCTTTTAAGTGGTTGTTTACTTATATGGGGGTGCATCCTATATAGAAAAAGAACAAAATACAATTGATTGGAGATATAGAAATGGAGAAGTATAAAAAATTGTTAGAAGGAATAAATGAATTTGGTGGATGGCAAAGACTGGGGAGAACTTCAATGGAACAGGTTTGTAAAGGATATGTGCTTCGGGGCAAAACTA
This sequence comes from uncultured Lachnospiraceae bacterium, assembly GCA_947168155.1. Lineage (GTDB taxonomy): Bacteria > Bacillota > Clostridia > Lachnospirales > Lachnospiraceae > Eubacterium_Q. The sequence continues at coordinate 11,394 of CAMVKW010000054.1, forward strand.
CAGCTTGACGTATTCTTCTGATATATGATAGTATTTGACTGGTTTAGGGAGTAGCTCACATATATAAAATATGTGATATATTTCGTCAGCACGAGATTGATACATGCGCTATAGCATTAGTCATCTCCGGAATATATTAAAAGTAGCGGGACTTTACCACAGTTTTTGCTGTGGTAAAGTCCCTTTTATTTTGCAAAAGGAGATATAAATATGATAGTAAATGTAGTGATTCTTATAGTTGGTTTTATAGCGCTTATTAAAGGTGCGGATATGTTTGTGGAAGGGAGTTCCGCTCTTGCGAAAGCATTTCATGTTCCAGGACTTATTATAGGTCTAACTATTGTAGCACTTGGTACAAGTGCGCCCGAACTTGCAGTCAGTACAGTGGCGGCTCTGAAGGGTTCTAATGAGATTGCACTTAGTAATGTTGTTGGTTCGAACATTTTTAATCTTCTTGTAGTGCTTGGAGTATGTGCATTGATACATCCGGTTCCGGTAGAGTCCGAGATAAACAAAAGAGATTTCCCTATCTCTATCATTGCGGTGATTATAGTCATGCTTGGATCTTGCTTCGGAACGGTTATAAATGGGCGCCTGACGAATATGAAAATGTATGATATAGCGGGTAATGTCAGTAGATGGATATCTGCAATATTAATAATATCGTTCGTATTTTACATAGGTTATCTGATATACGATTCGAAAAAGAAATCTTCTGAGGAGTCTGAAGATGATAAGCAGAAAATGGCATTTTGGAAGATTATACTGTTCATACTAATTGGAATCGGGCTGATCATTGGGGGAGGACAGGCTGTAGTCTATTCAGCTAAAAAAATTGCCCGCTTTCTTGGAATGTCAGAGACTCTAATTGGACTGACTATAGTGGCGGTTGGAACATCACTTCCGGAACTTGTAACATCGATAGTTGCAGCCAGAAAGGGAGAAACAGGGATGGCAGTTGGTAATGTTGTTGGATCAAATATATTTAACATGCTGTTCATTTTGGGTATATCATCATTTATATCTCCAATTTCCGTGAATGTGGCTTCATTCCTGGATATGATTATTTTAGTTGTGATCAGTTGTATTACGCTTATCTTTTCGATTACAAAGAACTCCATTGATAGAAAAGAAGGCCTGATAATGGTTTTGATTTATGTGGCAGATGTGATTTTCGCAATTTGCAGATAGAAGAAGAAAAAATTGTATTGACTGCTACAATAAAACAAGTTACATTAACTTCACATACTTATCAGAAGAAAAACAAAGTCGAGCGAGGATATTAGTAAATGCCAGACGCAGCACATAATAAAATGCATCATTATTTCAAAACGTTGTTATGTCACATATTTATATGCATGTTTATTTTATGTGCTCTTGACGTTGAAAGTGATTTATATTCATTTTCATATAATGCATATAAAGATTTTAGTTTTATAGAATCTTTGGATGCTGACTCAGACAACATATTAAGTAATGAGGACGTATCGCTTGTCTTTATTAAAAATGCTAATTCCAGAAATATTCGTTCTGGAAAAAGTATTAGTTCCAGAAAGACTGTTATGAACTCTATGATATCCTTAAACTGGGTATCGTCTAATATATGTACCATTCTAGGTATTTATTCATTTAAGACTTTGATTTCAAGTCGTCATCTAATCATGTCTTATATTCATAATCAAGATGGAATGAAACTCTAGACCTTTATATATAATACATATTTGTATGGTGAACAATAAATTGTTCGCCTTGTTTTCGTGTGTGAATCATTGTATGGAGGAATTATATGGATATATTTTCGATATTTACATTGTTTGGCGGGCTTGCCTTTTTTATATATGGAATGAATCAGATGTCTCGTAGTCTTGAGAGAATCGCCGGAGATAAGATGGAGCAGGTTATAAATAAGATGACGCAGAACAGGCTGTCAGGACTGATAATGGGATGTGTTATCACGGTAGCTATTCAGAGCTCTTCTGCTGTGACTGTAATGCTTGTTGGACTTGTCAATTCAGGACTGATGAATATAGGGAATACCGTCGCTATAATTATGGGCTCAAACATAGGAACTACTATAACTGCGTGGCTTATGAGTCTTGTTGGCTTATCAAGTGACAATGTTTTCGTAAAAATGTTAAAGCCGGAAAGCTTCTCGCCGCTCCTTGCATTTATCGGTATCGGTCTTCTGATGATTTCGAAAAAACCGAAGAAACAGGATGTGGGCAATAGCTTTATAGGCTTTGCCATACTGATGTATGGCATGGTAATGATGAGTAGTTCAGTGAAACCGTTGGCTGAGTCACCAGTATTTCTAAACTTGCTAGGTTCATTTAAGAATCCAATACTTGCAGTTTTAGCAGGTTTGATAGTTACAGCTGTTATTCAGAGTTCAGCTGCATCTATAGGTATGCTTCAGGCTTTATCAATAACTGGAAATATAACATATGGAATGGCTATTCCTATAATTATGGGGCAAAATATTGGAACGTGCGCTACGGCGGTTCTTTCCAGTATTGGTGTTGGTAAGAATGCCAAAAGAGTTGCAGTTATTCATCTTTCCTTCAATCTGATCGGTACTGCATTTTTCATGCTGATATACTTTGTACTACATACCATCTTTAATTTTGCTTTTGTTGATAAAGAGATAAATCCTATGGGAATTGCTTTATGTCACAGTATATTTAACATTGCAACGACTATACTGCTACTACCTTTCAGTAATCTGCTTATAAAGATAGCTACAAAAACGATAAAAACTGATCCTGAAAAAAGGATTGCATTTTTGGATGAAAGACTCTTCGAGACACCTTCGGTGGCGATTTCAGAGTGTAATAAATTCTCTAATGAAATGGCACTTCTTACCAAGGATGCTGTTGAAGAATCATTAAATAATCTTTTTATTAATTCAGGTGAGACAAATGAAGTTATAGCCGACTTGGAGAAGCAAGTTGATGTATATGAAGATAGGCTAGGTTCGTATCTGGTTAGAATAGCTGGCGAAAAGCTGTCTCAAAGTGATAGTAGAACTATGTCAAAAATACTACATTCAATAGGAAATTTTGAGCGTATAAGCGATCATGCCCTTAACCTTGTACAATCATCTGAAGAAATATCGCAGAAGAAGATTGAAATGTCGGAAAGCGCCATAAAGGAACTGGAAGTTCTTGGAAAAGCTGTAAATGAAATAATGGATATAACCGTTCGAGCTTATAAAGAAATGGATATTTCAGAAGCTTCAAAAATAGAGCCATTGGAACAGGTTATTGATATGCTGGTGGAATCTATCCGTCAGAATCATGTAGCACGTCTTCAGAA
>CAMVKW010000055.1:0-13317 GCA_947168155.1 uncultured Lachnospiraceae bacterium
GCAGGCAGGCAGGCAGGCAGGCAGGCAGGCAGGCAGGCAGGCAGGCAGGCAGGCAAGCAAGGCAGGCAAAGTTTGCCGCTTTAGAGGAGAAGGAGTTGTGAAATGGGCTTACAAGACATATATCAACTTTCGCAGAATGCTTGCGTGGCAGTTCCCATGGCTTTTTTGTTGATTGAGAATGATGATGATAGATTAATACTTACTCAGATATATAAGGATTACAGGAAAATCATGTATGCTGTAGCACGAAAATACTTTGGAAGGAACAAGTCGGATCTCGATGATGCTATTGGAACAACAATTGAGAGATTGTGCCAGTATTGCGCATCTATCCGTAAAGTTCCGGAAAACAAACGAGCGACCTATATAGCATCGGTTACGGGCAATGTGTGTAGAGACATGCTGCGGAAGAAGAAGAGGCGTAATGACTTTTTTGACTATTCATACTCCAAGGAGATGATGGAAGAAATACCTGATGAAAATGATTGTTACAATGCGGTCTTTGAACAGGCTACTGCACAAGAACTGGAAGATGCATTCAATTTGCTTTCACCGAGAGAAAAGACACTCATATATATGCACCATGTGGATGGGATAGACATCAAAACCATAGCGGTGTCCCTCAGCATATCTTACGGAGCGGCAAGAACAGCATTGACACGAGCGAGAAATCATCTGCTTAGAATAATTCAAGAAGGTGGCACAGATGGAAAACACATATGATAATTTAGATGGCAGCTATGATTTATATGAAGAATCCTGGAATTTACTCGGACACCTTATTGAACAAAAAGAATGTGGTAATACGATTCGTTCTCTTTCCGATGATGAAGTTTTATTAAACGAAGCGGACGAATTTTTTGATGAGTTCGATAGCAACAATTACCGTAGGATTCAAAGGTTCCTTCTTCGGGAAAAGCGAAGGACGCTTATTAAGCGCGTGATTCCACAAATGCTTAAGGGAGTCGTAGCTGCTGTAGGCATCCTATCAATCGCCATAGGGATTGCGGTTGCGTCAAGCGCCACCTTCAGATCCTATTTGACCAAGCTCATGATAGAGGCCGCTCCTGAATATACAACTTTGTGGATAGAAAAAAGCACAACAACATCCAGCAAAATTCCAGACGGATGGAATGGGAAGCACTTTCCGACAGTAATTCCAGCAGGGTTGGTGATTGGTCAGGTGTTTAGCGATGGCGAAGAGAGCTTTGTCACCTTTTGCAAACCAGAGGGAGAAATCACGTTTTCCTTCTATGAAATTGACAAAGGCGTTATCAATATAGATACGGAAGGAACTGAGATAAAAGAAGTAAGCATTAATGGAATTGTAGGACATGCTGTTTTGAAAGCTGATTCCATTCGGATATTTTGGTTATATGAGGATTCTCTTTTAATGATTAGCATGAATCATGGCTCACTGGAAGAAGCAATCTTTTTTGCCGAGAGCGTGGATCATATTTCTTAGTCGTTTATAGTCGATTGACAGTTGATAGAAGAACATACCTCTACATGAGCTACCGGAACTATCAGAAGATTTTCAGGGATGTAACATTTGCCTTCTTTAAGCAGTCTTACCTAGTGAAAGACGTCTTCATCAAGATGAAAGGAATGATTGCTTTGGCGAGATTGAGAAAAAACAGAATGTGGATGCTTATCCTGACGCTGCTCATTTTGTGTTTCGTGATGCCAACTGGTTTAGGCGAGAACAATGGAATTGAATACCAAATTAACCAGACGCGTTATACAAATACAAGTGACATTTTGGCAAAGCTTTCCATATCATATGGAAATGCAAAATGCAGTGGATGGGTTACGCCAAATGGAACGCAATCCTGCACACTGACAGTAAAGTTGTACAAGAAGAACGGCACATCCTGGAATGTTATGAACACATGGACTGCCTCGGCATCCGGAGGAAATATCGCGGCTTTAAGCAAGACCGTTTCAGTTTCATCTGGAACTTATAAGGTTGTATCTATAGGGAATGTCGCAGGAGAAATATCCACCGCAACTAGCAATATTATCACATACTAAAAAGGAGGGGCAAAGTATGAGCTGTACAGATGTATACAATAGGACTGCTGCCGTTGCGTATGCCAGGCAATATGCGATGAGCTACAATTCTCAGTATCCAAGTTACTCGGGGTCTGGCGGAGACTGTATGAATTTTGTATCACAATGTCTCCATGCAGGTGGAATGCCAATGAAGGAGCAAGGATACTTGTGGTACGCTACAAGTACAGGAAGCGGTGCTTCCTGGCGCGGCGTTGATAGTTTTCTTGCCTACTTGGGAAAGACATTTGGCTCTCCGCGGCTTCTTTATACTTGTTATTCTACACCGGAAAACTTAAAAAAAGGTGATATTGTATTTACTGTTGCAAATGGGACCCCGGGCGACATTACAAGGGACCCGTCTCACGTCGTTATTCTAAGTGAAGATTACTCCACCTATAACAAAATGATAGTTTGTGGACATACAACAAATCAATGCGATGCTGAGAAAACCAGAAATGATAACAAGTGCACATACATTCATATTCTCGATGATGGTATACAGTATGACTACATAGATCCAGATTATGCTGATACCACTGACAGAACGACGGCGCAGGCGGACTTCGGAAAGACGACATTACAGCAGTCCAATGTTGTAAAACAGACGGTTAAGAATTTACAGACAAGACTCAATTATCTAGGCTTCTCATGCGGTGCCGTGGATGGCAAATATGGAACTAATACAACGAACGCTGTAACTGCTTTTCAGACTGCCTGCTCATCGGTATTTGGACTTGTTGCAGATGGAATAACCGGTCAGGCAACAAAGGAAGCGCTGGCATATCCTTCAGCATGGATTCCATAATCTTTCTCCTGGTTGAGGGATTATTTCCCTCAACCAGGATCCGTATTATTATATGATTATTATAAGTGCTTTAAGGGGGCGTTCAGCGTGAAGAAACTATTGGGGTTAATCATGGTTATTGCATGCATTATGTGTGGTCTTGTTGCATTTGGAGAAGGTGCAAATCTTCCAGAGGGAATTAAGGAGATACTTTCTGGTTCGTCGTGGCAAGCATACGAAATCGGACATGTGAATTACGGGGAAGATTTGCGTGATTACGGAAGTAATGCTTCATATTACTATGATCAGGTAAATTGCCCCGCAGCCTTCGTTGTTATGCATTCCGAGAAGCAGAATGTCTTATGCATCTTTGAAAAGAAGAGTTCAGGAGACTGGTATTTAAAAGGGAAATCATCTTCCGCAGTCTTGCAAAACGGCAGGATACCGCAAATCACTGCCGAAACGTATGGCGAATTTTCAGTCGCCTATTTGGATAAAGACACACAGACAGATTTTTCTGTAACATACAAACGACGCAGCGAAGGGTGGTTTGTATCTGAAATATTTGTTCTGGACAATAAACATAAGGCCACTTCTATCAGTGTGTATGATGAAAAACTGGTTTTTTCTCAAGAAACAAATAATTGGAAAAAGACCACAGTGAATGGTATAACAGCATGTGCATTTGACCAGTTTTCAATCAGTTCCTTCCCTTTGACTGTGGAGAAGGCGCGGAACAGCCTAACATTACCACCTGATATTCCATCAGGTAGTCTTCCTGACCCGCAAAGTATTAAGTTTACGGCAAACAAGAAATATGCTGTCTATTCCGGCCCGGGTGAGCAATACTCTCGTGGCGCAAACGGAAAAGCCAAAATGAGCACCAATGACTGGGTGCAGGTGTTTGGCAAGGAAAACGAATGGATCATGGTTCAGTATGATATCAGTAAAGATCATATGAGAATTGGATGGATTCCAGAGAAAGCGTTGCCTAAGAATGAAAGTGTCAATCAGCTAACATTTATTTATAGCGATGCTGTTGTCATTGCAGACAGTTTCTTAACAGACGATCCACTGTTCTCGCAATCTTCTCTGTGCACAATTCTCGCTGATAGCACGGTTAAATATCTGGCAACAATGGGCGATTGGGCGTATATCGAATGGAATGGAACAAATAATTTCAAACAAACAAGGGGGTTTGTGAAGCAGAGCAGCATACTGAATACTTCGAAGGAAAAAGCTATATCAATAGCACGGGAATACTTCTTGTCTACTGATCCCACAGAACTCGACGAGCCGCTTACAGAAACCATATTAAACAGTTACGCAATAGACGCATCTTATAATCGCGATGCCGAAAAATGGATTGTGAGAATCGCTAATTCTGAAGGAAATTATTGGCTTGTGGGCATTGATGGATCAGATGGAAGTGTAATCCAAATGGATTATTTTGACGGTATTTAATTTGCGGCAGTAAGCGAAGCTGATGAACAACCTGTTTTTTGCACAGCGACCATCAATGAAAACCAGAAAAGATTGAAATAATAGAAACTGTAATATTTTTTCCTTCAACGAGTCTGTATTGGTGAACTGAAATTTCATGCATGATTGAGTGGAGACATGTTTCGTTTGCGAGCCGCGAAGTGGAAGCGATTACAAAAAAGTCATCCGAATTCGAATCATTCAGCCGGAATCCAAAACTGGGTTTTGTGAAGAGGTGTTGCAGATGCAAAGAGAAAAAAACAGGGATACTTTCCAGCAACCGTATCATTGAATCACTACAAGGGGAGGGCATACTAATGAAAAGGCAGTTTCATCATGTTTGCAGGAATTTATACTTAGCGTTATTAATCGTATCTTTACTTTTACTGCCATTCAATGCAATCGCAAGTAAAGGAGAAGATGCAGAAGCAACTGTCATTTTTCAGCATACTGAAATTACAGACATCGAAACACTAGCGCATCGGGCATTCGATCGAGTTTCAGATATTGATGCTGACCAACATATTCAGTTTCAGCATAATCTGCATAATGAGAATTGCGATATCCCTGTGAATGTTTATTCAACATCACAACTGCTAAAGAAGGAGCTATATTCCGATGGAACTATCGTTTCATCCATGGCTACAACTTTCATTAGCTTTATCGACAATGAAACCTTACTGGGGGAATCGCTTCGTGCCAATGGAACAAATTCAAAAGAAAAATGGGACTCAAGCATTGGTGTTAAAACTTATTTGACAGTTTATTATAAATCTACTGAGAACACACAAGGCCAAGAGGGTTTTTATATAAACAAAGTAACAGGTGGCTGGACGATTACAGATTCCACTTTAACAGTTACTAACAAAAAATATTCATATGCTTCCAATGGTCAAAATCTTAATGGACCTCCCAATTATATTTCCAGCCAGATTAATTCTGATGTTTCTGTAACAGGATGGTCTTTTTCAAAAAATACAGGATTTTCCTATTATATCAATTCCGAAGCCGGAATGTATTATGTCCAAGCCTCTACAGACTGCATGATAAGCCGAGGGGGTAGTTCATGGAGTCTGAATTTAATGGTCAAAGTTCAATGAAAGATTATCTTTTATAAAATAGAATAGGATGAGGAAATTGCCTTCATGTTTACATTTTTAGCTGATTTCGTAGGGAATCACAGAACTAGATTTGTACGTACAGTATGTCTTTGCTGTGGAATGATAATGCTTTTATGTTTTATACAGCACTCCTACGCAGAGACAAATAATGGATCATGGATGAACTGGGAAGGTAACACCGTAACCGTGCAAGAGGAAGAAACGACACAGAGCAATGATGAGACCTCTTTCGAAAACGAGACAGACGACGCTGCTTTTGTCGACAGATTTGATTATTATCTGAATCGCACAGGCACAAAGGATGAATATGTTACCGTAGAGGCTTTCGGAACATTTGGCAGCAGAAAAATGACCAGAACGGTTGACTCCTGGGAATCTTTTCAGCATAAAATGGAATCCGCAGGCTATTTGATTTTTCCGTCTCAAATTCCTGATGGATATCAGTTTGCTGAAGCCACATTTTTCTTAACATGCAGAGATGGAGAAGATTACCAATTGGTCGAAGAGCTGGTAGAAGACGGTATTACCGTGCGAAGGTATGCTCTGGATGACGCCCAGACACTGATCACCGGCTACAGCGTCACCTTCCTTGATGAGAAGGATGGTAAGGCATTTCTGGAAGTGTTCTCAACGCTGGAAAGTGAACAAAACATCGCTGCCTACAATATAAATCTGGATGCAAATCAAACCCCATCTGTTCTTGAAATGCCCGGCATAGATCAGGCAATTGTAGTTTTCTCTGAAGACACGAAAACCAGCAGTTTATTGATGCGAAAGGTATTGGATATTCCTGTTACAGGCAAGCTGCTGGCAAGTCATGGCCGGGAAGAATCCATCGTATACAGCGAACAGCATCTCAGTATACAGTCGTCAACGCTCAGCGAAGAGTCCTATGTCCGGATGTTCGTTCCCGCAAAATAATACCCGTTCGGATGAGTGCTCTGTATTGATAATACTGCATCCTCTGCCAATCCCTTGTCCTGCAGTTGAATATAGCAAAGGCGCAGGAGTGGCAGTTGCCACTCCCTGACCATTCTTAGTGCGCCCGGCGGCGCACGTTTCTAATATGTAATGACCTTTGTCAACCCCTAAATTTGGGGAACCAGGCCAAAGCAAACTTTATTTATTTCTGAGGAAGCACCCGGATGGGGTTATGATATCAGATCCCGGCATTGGCCACTCTGATATACGTGGATTCGGATTACTCCTTACCGACAGGTCAATGGTCCGCCGTGAACGCCACCGTCTAAAGGCGTGGATCACAGTTGCCTGTGCCAACATAGAAACGTCGTGGATCGTTCGAACCTTGATAAGACCATAACCCCATCAGGATGCTTCCAGTAGTAATTGGCTGCCAAGTCAGCATGGGCTGATCTTGATCAGCCTTGACTGCCCATTACAACAAGGGCACGGCGCTGTCAAGGATGCGAAGCACCGCCGAAGGCGGCTGTGTCCTTGACAGAGACGGGACATTGTTGTACTTACGCAACATTTCCCGTCATCATTCCCCAGATAAAGCAGGCAAGTTCACGAGCAACAGCAACCTTGGCCACATTGGAACGTTTATTCTGGGACAGTACCATCCGATAGTATCTACGGCGCAACCGCTCATTTGCCTTGTCTGCATATGCAATCACTTCAGGCAAGTTTCCTTCCTGCCGCTTCTTCAGTTCCTTGGATTTATGACCGATCTGACCGCGTCCATAGGATTGAGCAGCTTCGACCAACAGCATCCTGAGGTGACGATTGCCAGCTTTCGTGATCTTCAGCCTGTTCTGATCTTCACCGCTGGAATCCTCGCCAGGAACCAGTCCCAGATATGAAGCATATTGCTGAGCATTCCCGAAACGCTTGAAGTCGCCGGTTTCTGTAATAACTGAAAGTGCCGACTGCGTTTTGATTCCAAGGAAACAGATAAGCTTATGAACGCTCTCAGCGTATTCTTTGTCTGCTGCCAGTTCCTCGATTCGTTTATCCAGTCTTTCAAGCTTGTCCACAAGGTTACGGTAGGTGAGGAGATATTCTTCAAGGATCTCCTGATACACTCCACCCGGTTTCAGATCACGCAGCCATTTCAGATGCGCTTGTGTCCAATACTTGGTTCCTCCTGGATAACGGTAGTTGTGTCTGAGGCAGAATGCAAGAATTTGCTGTTTGATCTTCTTCAGCGCCAGTTTGTGGTCGTCCCGCATCCGAATAAATTCTTTGGTCTCCTCGTCCTTGGCAGTCGGAACGTGTACTGCACTGTAGGCATGATGAGCCAGACACTTAGCGATCTTCCGGGCATCCCGCTTGTCGGTCTTCTCCTTCTTTTTTCCTTGCTGAACCGGCATGGATGTCGGTGCCAGAATTATGCACCGTACATGATGGTTTGTCAGTTGATGATATAACGTAAACCCAAGGCATCCTGCCTCATACCCGCATATGAAAGTCACATCGTCGCCGTAATGGAAGCGCATGGCTTCCAGATAACTGATGACTTTACTGTAATGGGCTTCGGTTCTCTGGACATACTCAGCTTCTTCCTTCTCGTTGGTATAGCAGGCCAGAGTAAAACTTTCCTTGTGAACATTCATTCCGACGTAAACTGTGGTATACTTCATGTGATGATCTTCTTTTGTATGCGGTAAACCCTGTTACCACTGATTGTTCGTCCAGTCTGTAGTATACAGGTAAATCCACGAACCTACAAACTGGAGGTCATTACATATTGTCTAACGGGTGCAAGTCCCGAACCCGCCCGGTAGCGGGAAGGATATGGCCGAAGGCAAGGGTGTTTGTTCATCGCGAGGTGGAATCTGAAGGATGCCGGATGTGGGAGCAGACTAACCACGGGCAAACCTCATTCCTGAAGAACAGGAATCACATATAAGGGTCTGCATGAGGGTAAGGCTCCTGTACAAGTCGAAGCCCAATAGCTACACGGAATCATGCGGGGTAAATGTGGCAGGTAGATGGAGGGAAAGAAACGTGTGGTACCCGGGGAGACCTGCGCGGAACGCCCTGAAAGGGGTAACCGTGGCCATATAAGGAAAGTCACGCTGAGCGCGCAGGAGTCAGCTGAGGCCATAGTACCAGAATTGGGAAGGGCCGCACCGCTGCAGGTTTCACAATTCCAACTTCTGAATCCCTACTGTTTCTCTCTAGACTGTTAGTACCGCATCCCGGCTTTTTAAGCTCAGTAAAACTGGCCGTTAGCTAACACAATATGCACCAATTAAACGCAATATGCACCAATTAAATAATTCTTGACAAACATATCTCGGAACGGTATCATAAATATATGTTTTTTCGGTAGGAGGTTGATTTCAGGATGATGGATTTTCTTAACACAGAGCAGGCTCGTAGACGCTCCATAAGTTTTTTCCGTTATCAGAACGATAAGAGTGTGCAGAATCAACCTGTTCATGGATTCAGCGATAAGCTGAATACTGTACAGACTACCGACCGTCGATATGGTGTTAAGCAGGCGGAGCCCATAGATGAATTCGAGGCTGTTATCCGTTTCAAATATGATTGATGGTTGCAACTGCTCATGAAGAGGGACTTGCCGAAGATGGGTGAGTCCTTTTGTTTTACGGAAAGTATTTGAGTGAGTGTGGTAGAATATGAAGAACAGCAAACAATGGGGTTATCTGCTGGGAGTGTTATGTGGCGAACTATTATTTGCAGCCTGCTTTTTCTTCTGCGATCATCTGCTTATAGGGATAAACTGCCTTCTCAAGGAAGCTGTAGAGTGCTCTTTGCCGGGGAAAGAGAACGCGTTCCTCAGCTTGATAAGAATGGATCCTAATAAGTTTAACCTTACGGAATACGCAATTCTGTTCTTCACATTTGGATTTGCTGTATTTGGATTGAATTCCGTTCGCCAATCCTCAGCGTATAATCCTTATTCACTAGACGTCTACTTCAACGCCACTCTCTTCGGTCTGTTAATTTTATTCTTCTTCGAATTGTATTTGGGAAGCTATATCGCAAACCTTCACGCATTGCAATATACGTCGCTGTTTTTGTTGATTGTTCTCTCCATATTTTTTGATTTCTTTGTTTTTATTGGACATTCACAGAAGAACATTGAAGAGATGATGGGACACAGATTATACAAAATGTACAAGAAAGAGGGGAAGAAACGCGAGCCGGATAAAGAAGACGCTTCTGGAAAAAATTATAGTCAGGATATACTAAAGTGGAAGGTGCTGGTGGATGAGATCGAAGTATGGAGCAAATGTATACTTGGGCCTAACAATCTGAGGGAAAAGGGGAGCAAAGCGCAGGTTAAGCATTTTGTGAAGGCGGTTTCGGCATTTGTGAAAGAATGTGAAAAGACATCCAAGAACATAGACCTGATCATGTTTGCCTTCGGATATGTTTCATTGGCGGCGGAAAACACTTTGGAGCCCCAACTGAATCGGACATTATTTTGCGATATGCTGAGCGAGTTAGGTGATAAAATTGACAAGGAGAAATGGTATTGTTTTTTAGAGGGAGCCCTGTTGGCCAGGATTCAAGCAATAGGGGAAGCTTGGCGCGTAGAGGAGAGGAATGTTCCCATGGATGTGATTGAAGAGATTATCCGGGATATGGACAATAACATTCATAAGAAGCACAAAAACACGAAGGCTCCAAGTGAGGAGAAAATTTCTGAGAATCTGCTGAGGAATAGACAACGGTTTTGGTGGTCTTTGACGCTGGTGTTTGCAGCGAGAGTTGGGATAAAGAATCATAAGGATGGCCTATACGATAGACTAAAGGATAGTGAGCCGAATCAAATATTAAAAGGGCAGGTCGCAACGGTCTTGGATAGTTGGGGTTCTGTAAAAATGGGCCCCTACACCACAGATCTGCTGGATGATTTTTTCAAGGCAATTGCTTATCCGAATGACAGAGCTTATAATATAGCTATTATTTAAGTTGCTTTGATGAAACGGTAATGAAACAGGGAGCGAACAAGTTTATGCAAGAAAAGAACATCAACCTTCAAACCGATATCATTGTGGCCGATCTGATCAAGGGATCAAAGGCAAACGAACAGAAAAAAGAAAGCAACAGTAAGGCTGAATCGTTCTTTTCTCTTGGCTATTACGATTCAATTCGGCTTCATGCCTTCGCCTCCTCCGTTGAACTTCAGAGATATGTTTCAGATATTGATATTAATACGGAACGGGTTATTCTTATTCCCGTGCAGACACAGAAGGAGGACTGCATATACACGGGTCAAAAAGTTGGGGCGATTTCTTTCTTGCTGCTGAAGGAAGAAGAGCAAAGCCTGTTCAGTGTAGCGAAAGAAATCGAGGGGAATTTAAAGGATCGACTATCATGTTTATGGAATGAGAATCAAAACATTTTAAAATGCTTTGTATGCAGCGGGGCTAGTGGAATTGCGGTGCTTATGTTTGTGGAGGACAATGACAAAATTAGCAGCACTTTAAACGGTTATATCGACGCATTAAAGACTGTTTTGATCAAACGGAAGGAATGTATTTATAGCTTCACCTGCCCGATTATTCCCATGGATGCACCGGAGAAAAATCAATCTATTATTATAGAGAATCTTCATATGTCTATATCCAGAAATATGATGACACCTGAAGAGACTTTCACCAACAAGTTGGGAGAATTAAGAAGCAAGATTGGTGGAAAGGCGGTAGAATATGGCAATATTACAGGATCTGATGATTATTTTATTCATTGGGAAGATGTTTCCTACACAAATCTATATAACACATTGAGCTGGCTGCGAGAGTCGACAGATGACAAGAAATTCCCCTTTGATTCAACCTTTACTACTTTGCTTTTTTCTGAAGATGCGTTTTCTGGTTGCGGCGTGCCTTTTCAAGCGGATGTGGAAGAGGTGAAAGAGGAAAGCGATAGGGAAAGGTCTTCAGAAGATGATGAATTAATTAAGCTGGTATCTGGGAAACAGGAGCTGCAGAAATACATGCAGCAATTGTCCGAATTTTTAGAGCTGCGATCATCCAAGTATACGGATTGGGTATATTGGGAATATCATGAGATCGTTTATGATTTTTGCTGTCTGCTGGTTCAAGCGATTAAGTATCATGAACATTACAGTGAGAGCGAACGGGATACCAATCATTTTTTTCAAATATTATCAGAGATGCTGGAAAGCTTGCTGAACACGAGTGCTTATTTTACTGATTCACCGGGCTATCGCAGGGTAGAAAACAATTCCATTCCACGCTGGATATTATATTATCAGACGATAATTCATTCCCTTGTCGTAAACTGGGATGACGCGACGAGAAATCGCAGTGGAGACAGGATGCCCAACCGGAAGCATTCATTCATTTTGGCAACGAACACAGATTATACCATAGACGCGTCTATGTATTTCAGCTTTTTACCACCCGATGAACGTGTCATCTATGTAAGAATTCCAATTTTTCAAGCATTTCAGCCTTCTGTGATCCTGCCAAAGTTGATCCATGAGGTAGGCCACTATATCGGTGTAAGAAGGCGAAATGAAGAAGTGGGAAAATCAAGAAGGGATTTGTTTATTAGGCTTTCATTGCAGTTTTTCATTAACGAAGTGATAGACAACATGGAAAAATTGCAAAAGGAAAAAGCCAAGAGAGCCGCGGAGGAAAAAAAACAGGATGATGTTCTCTACTTCGCACGTCTCATGTTGGACGCAGCATTCGAATATGTGTTGAAGGACATCTCTGAACAGTATTCCAGAGAAAAAGAATGGAATATTCAGGAGATAGATCAGGAGAATAAAAACTTGGTTTATGCCATGCAGGAGAACTATCTTCAGGAAATGAAGGTTCTCTTGGCGGGTGTTTATCGTGGATTGCTTCTTAGTGGGGAGGATTATTTTCGAGATCTGTGTTATGGTTTCTTTATGAACGTGATGCAGAGGCAGAATGTTGAGAGGGAGAAGGTAGAGCGCGCGTATAATCGGGTTTACTCGCTGTTCTCAGAAGCGATCATGGATTTGAGCTATTCTTTCTTGGAGGATTGGCATGAAAGTGGATTTCTGGCTGATTGTGAGAAGGTGTTTAGCGAGGTAACAGCGGATGTATTTATGAGCCAGATCATTGGTATGAACAGAGAAGAATATGCGATTCTGTTTTTTGAGGATTATGTCTACAATACATTCTATGAATACGACAATTTTTTCGAGTGTGATGCGGATATTTGTCCGAACCAGATCATAGCTACCCCTACGACGTATTATCGATTGGTTTCTATGTATGCTAACCTTCCGGAAGCGGATGAAGCATGCTACGAAAAAAAAAGGTTAGAGGTTATCGTAAGGAAAATAAAAGAAAATGCAAACGAGAAAGAGCTGGGGAAAATCAAAGAGAAATACGCTGCGTTGAAAGCATTTCTCCAGACAGAGGTTGCAATATTAGAGAAAGAATTTCGGGAGGATGATGGATCCCCCGAGAAGCCATGGAAAACACAATACAGGAACCACTGGAAGCCGTACTATACAATCAAAGAATATGTGGAATGCATTTCTTCTGATGACCGGTATCATACACTCGAACAGGATTTGCACTTGATACAGACAGTAAAGGAAGTAAGAACTCTGTATGAGATTGCCAAGAAAGAAGTGGAAGGGAAAGAAAAGTTGGACGTTGTTTTGAGTAAGCTGTATGAGGTAAAAAAGCAGCATGCGGATTGAATACAGGAAAACAAAATGGGATATAATAATGAAATGGTGCAAGCGTCAAAAGCCCGTTTTAGTGAAAATGCCCACTCCAGGATTGTTGATTTACAACGACTTTGAGCAAACCGGAAATCTAAAATAGGGCTTTTGACGCTCTAATCATGAAATAGTTTGTTTTATAACACAGATCCAGTCAATTTAACGTATATATGAAGCGGCTTAATTTGTGTTCTTAA
>CAMVKW010000056.1:0-13272 GCA_947168155.1 uncultured Lachnospiraceae bacterium
TTATACTCTGGGAAAAATACCCAAATCGGTTTCTAAAATATCACCCCCGGAGAACTTCGAAAGTGGGCCGCGATGCAGAGGGGGTGGTCTTTTCGCGGACCCCCCCCTCCCCTATGTCAAACTTAAGCCTTCAAGCGTCTAACTTTCCAACTTTATTACAAATCTTTTACAACTTTTATGTGTTTTCCTGACAAATTGTATTTGCAAATTTCATCAATTGCCGTTTCAATCGCAACTTTGTTTTCTGTTTCTGTTAAATCGATTGAAGTCGGACAACAACGACTTAATAATCCGCAAGAATCATAACCTTTGTCGAGATCGAAACGATACCAATCTGCAAACTGAGTGAACGGATCATAAGGATTGTCCTCTGTCGTGAGCATAACTGTTCTCATTTCCAACTTTCCTTTCTTTTAAACAAATTAGTAAACAAAGCCAACTTTAGAAGTAACTATTCTAAATCTGAAACACAATACTTTTAAGCTTCCAACTTTAGATAGAATTAAAAGCCAACTTTAGAAAGAGGTAGAAGCAGAATGTTTCTAAAAGGAGGACAAGGTTAACTTTGAAACAAACTGCTTCTTTTCCATCTTTCGAGCAACTTTGTTGTTCCAACTTTAGAGTATTGTTGGTTTCCAACTTTAGAATGTATAAGACCTATTAATTCAGGTACTTGGATACAGTAGATGCCGATACTCCAAGTTGATCAGCAATCTCCTTATTGGTGTATCCGGAATTTGACATTGCCGCGATCCTAGCGATACGGGCGTCGGACAATCCTTCATTGGCTCTGGGTGTCGCCAACTTTTTAAGACGGTCTTGGTCCGAGTTATCGATGATCTGGGTCAGGGTATTTGTTGTTATTGCACCCGCCTGGATAGCCCCCCACTCCCGGTCTGTTATGACTATCTGTTGCTTCTTAGCCCCCGTGAAGTACCGTGCTGCCTCTAACGCCTGCCCCTTAATCTTCTTCTTATGATCAGAATCCAAATCAGGGTTGGCTTGCAACTTTGCTTTATAGGTCTTGTTGGCTATCAGTTGGGCCCGTCTCTCGAGGGGCTTATTCCGGAGGGCCAAATTCAACTTTGACTTAAGCGAGGTTACCTCTTCGGAGTACGTCTTGGCTGCTTCCTTACTGTATGGAATTGGCTTCAGGGATATGGCCAACTTTCTAGAATCAGTAGCCATCTTTTTAAGGGCATTAGCAAACCGAGCATATTCATTCTCCATTGGAGTTCCAGACGACAACTTTCTAGCATCATCTGCTTCTGCCATCTTTGTGGTTTTAGTCAACCTTGGTTTAGAAACAACATTTCCGTTCTTATCTTTGTACGTGTATTCTTCACCAGTTTCTTTGTAGTTCTTCTTTCCAGTTTCTGGATCGACCAAAGGATAAGCTTCTTTCCTTTGAGGAACATACAAGGTTGACTTAGCTCTGGAAATTAATGTTGATGCGCCGCCTTCGGGCTGATAGATCTTTTTAAGTTGGGCAATTCCGTTATCAATTTCGGACTGCTTCCAATTTAACTCGTGCTTCTCTGAATCGATTACCACCATCGAATGCCTAACTGCACGAGCCAACTCTTCAGGACTTGCACCTTTCAAAGTCATGTCAGTAATCAAATTTGAGACAACACCCATTTGTTTCTGTTTATTGTCTGGTGTGATTACCTTCATTCCTGGATACTTAGGATAAGCTTCCGAAGGATTGAAATCTTTAAGATCTTTCAAAGGCTTTGAAGTTGAAATGTTCTGATTCTTCATAGGAATTACCAGAACTGAGTCACCATCAAAGTCTGCTCCAGAAAGAATTCCAGCTGCTTTAGGGTTTACACCAACTGCATCTTTAGCATTCTTGCCAATAGTTGCAACTGCTTCTGGATTCTTGTTGTTAACTTTCAATACCGGAATCTCAAATTTACCAGCATGAGGATAACGAATAAGAACTACAGTTTCGCCATTGTCATAATTTGGAGCGAAGATCTCATTCTCTTTTAAACTTGGAACAGAAAGTAAAACCTGTGACATCTGTCTTGGAAGTGCAGCAGCCTTAAGATGGACCGCAGCAGCTTCACAATCGTCTGCAAATGACATAAGCAACTTTCTCTTGATTACCGGGTTTGTAACTTTGTTGATTTCATCAAGTTCGTCACGTTTCTCGGACAAAGCCAAATCAAGCTGCTTCTTTGCAAGAGGCACTGGCTGTTTAGAAAGCATCTGGGAAGCCAATGTTTTTGACCAGTTTCCCCAATCTCCTTCTTCATTTACAACGTTGATGGCCGACAACTTCTTGTTTCCATCTTTGTCTATATAGTGCCTTTGTGCCATCTTTAACTGTTCGTCGGTTTTGATGGAAGCTCCAAACGGATTGTCTGGGTCATCTTTCATCTTTTTGAGAACTGACAAATCGCCAGATCCTTTTAACGGTGTTCCAACATGTTTATTGGAGTTGACTAAAATATCAACACCGTCAGGAAGGTCATCAGAATAAACGGCCATTCCTTTGATGTAGTGAGTTCCATCAACTGCAATTCGAACCTGAGCATAGTGAGCGTTGCCGAGAGAAATGTCTTCGACACCTCTTCTGAGTTCGATCATTCCATCTTTATCGATTCCGCCTTCTTCGTTGTATCTAACTCCAACTCTGCTAGAGTCGACGCTTACAGGAGGTTCCAAATTTAGGAATGTTCTTCCATCATTCTCGCTATACTTTCCAATAGGTTTGATCTGATCCATGTTGTCATACAACTCTTGATAAGTTGTACCTTTAGGAGCCAGAACTTTTACCCATGTGAACTTTCCTGGATTTCCCATCTGTTCAACTTTGAGAACATAGCGTTTGTAATCGCCGTTCTCTTCCAACTTTTTAACAGCAGTATCTAATGCTGTTTTAGTTGTTCCAATTTGGAGTTCAGTTCCTTCACCAATATCAATGTACTTTTTGGAAGCAACTTCTTCCTTAAGCATGTTTGAGATTGATTCGGTTCTTGTTGTTCTTTCAGCAGAAACGGGATTTAAAAGGGACCGAACAGTTGACTCGTTCAATCCCAATCTTTCACCAATTGCAGAAGCGCCCATGCCCTTATCTTTAAGTCTGAGAACTTCAGCAACAAGTGCTTTTCTTTCTTCCTGCCTGGCAATAGACTTTTGAGCTCTCAATTCTGTTGTCGACTTATAGCCCATTGCTTCCGCAATTTCCTTTTCAGTCATTCCAGCATCTTTAAGCTCTTCGATTCTTGTCAGAATGTTTTTGTTTCTTTGAGGATTTTCGCCAGATCCCCAAGGATACCGGCCAGAGTGTCTGGGAGTACCATAGTGTTCTAGAATATCAATACTCTTTTCGTCTTCCATTATTCTTCAGCCTTTCTCTCTTGCAGGATCTTGTCCATTCTCACAATCAAATCCATCCTTGTAAGGATTTCGTCTGGTGTTGGATTGTACGGAATGATTTCACATTTCTGATAAATGCGAAGTTCAATACTGACATCTGAAATATCAATATTGTTTTCGTACTTCAGCTGCTTTCCATACTCCAAAAAGAAAAGAGCTGCGTAAGTAATAAGCTGATCCATATGCGCCGGAGTATCTCCAGTTTTCAGATCATGTATTCTTAGCAACTTCTTCTTTTCATCAAATATGATTGCATCTGCTGTTCCAAAGCACATGTCAGAATAGAACAGCGGTTGCTCCGGAGTCATGCGATAACCAATTGCATCGTTGATGTACATGCAAACAGTATCTTTAGTCTTCGGTTGCTTCCTGTTCAACTCTATTGCTGAACATGCGTACTCGTGGAGTTTTGTACCTCGTTCGACAGCAAGGATTCGTTTCTCGTATACAGATATCAATTTCTCATCTGAATAGTTAACCCAATGTACATTACTTGGGCTTAGAAACGCGTGCTGTCCCACTAGATTTGAATGCTTGTTCAATTTCATTTAGTACTTTCTCCTTGTTTTCTGGGTAAATAAAACTTGCATAAGACATTTGGTTCATATGCTCAACGTACCAATCTTGATTTGGGCGATGAGCTTCTTTTGCGCCTGCTTTACACTCAAGTGCAGCCCACTTGTCTTCGTACAAAACAAGAAGATCTGGAATTCCTTGGATATGGCCAGAGTCAAGTTTTGTAACTATGCTTCCTTCAAACCGCGTTTCTAGATCTTTAATCAGCGCAGCCTGGAAATCGCTCTCTTTCGCCATAAAGGTCCTCCAAAAGAAAAAAGAGAGGAATTGCCGTATAAGCGGCGATATTCCATCTCTCTCCTATTATAAGCCATGTTTTTGACGCGAACGGCTTAGAACCTTAGATCTTTAAAGTACGAACGTTCGTTGAATGCTTTCTTACTTTTCAGAGTCTTATAGATCGCAATGTCAATCGGTGCATTGGACCTAATGTGATAATAGTACAGATCTGTGAATGGAGAATTCGTTCTGTCGATCCTTCCGGCAGCCTGGACTGTTGCTTTATACGAATAGCTCTGCGAATAAAACAGCATTGTGTTCGTAC
Source organism: uncultured Lachnospiraceae bacterium (assembly GCA_947168155.1). Classification (GTDB taxonomy): domain Bacteria; phylum Bacillota; class Clostridia; order Lachnospirales; family Lachnospiraceae; genus Eubacterium_Q. Next base: position 4,511 of record CAMVKW010000056.1, read on the forward strand.
TTGTGCAATTCCAACCTTCTGCTCCAGCAGTGTACTGAACTAAATAGATCCAGTTGCTGTCCTTTGGAATATCCATATGCTTATGGCCGTTCCATTCAGCGACAGTAACGCCAGCATCCTTTCCAGCCTGTCTTAAAATATCAAGCTCGTAATCAAAATTGTAAAACACTACAATTCTCGGATGCTCTGCGATCACCGATTTAAGAAGCTCTATTCTGCTCGGATCTGAGTTGCACAAATACCTAAGCAAATAGCAAAGCTCGCTGACACCTTTTATTGGGCGATCTTTAATCGGGTTCCAACGCTGCCTCATTACGAGTCGATAGAGATCTCGATCGTAATCAGCTCTAAGATCAATCTCATGAGGAATTGTATGTTTCACATAATCCATGTCAACAAGGATCATCTCTCTAAGCTTCTTCAACCTTGCTTCTTCCAAGTATCGATCAATCTTAGGGAACCTTGTGTACGGACTCATGACAACATGACGCCTCTTGAATTCTGTGCGGTTCTTATAAAAGCCGTTTGCGACGAACACCGGAATATAGTCAATCCATTTATCGCCTGGAGTGGCGCTCAGCAGAACCCAATTGTTTTTCTTGGTGATCTGCCAGAACGCCTTAACCCAAGCTCCAGATCCAACTACTCGTTGTTCGTCAAATATAAAGAAAGCGCCACAAACATTACAGTACTTGCGGATGTTGTTCCAGGAGTCGATAGCTGTTGCTGAAATATCAAGCCTGGCTAATTCTTCTTCCCATTCATGCGTGTCGCGCTTTCTTGCCGTCGTGATTATGTACAACGGTTTCTTCTCTTTCATTTTCAGAAGAGTGCCGTCATCTTTAATCACGCCTTTTCCTTCTTGTGTGTAATAGTAGGCCAAAGAGGTAAGACTCTTGCCTGAACCAACACCACCACATAAAATGCAGCCGTTCTTCATCTGAGTAACGGCCAATTTCTGATAATCGTACAAATTCAGTTTCACGTCTTACCTCTCTAAATATCAAGCAAACGGATCTGCGAAACGTTCAGGAACGTACTCGCCGTCTCCATCGGCAAGGTCTACATGAAGCGATCCCAAATATGCAGTACGCTTAAAACTTCCATCTCTGCGCTCTGTCGGACGTGCAGGATTTACAGCAACATCAACATGGGAGAATCTTGCTTCCTGGAGCTGAGCGCACATCTTCTCGTCATAAGGAACGCCATCCACAACAATGTAAGGAGGATTGAATTTGTTGTCGAAGTTAATTCTTACCTGAAGAAACGGCGTCGGCTCATACGCGTCCGAGGACGGTCTTGTGTACTGAACGATCCACTGGTCCTCTTCAAGTTTCTGGATGAGCTCATTCGGATCCTGAATCTTCTTTTCTCCAAACGTAACCTCATTTCCTTCGCTCAGATCTATGCAGAAAGAATATCCATACTTTCCTTTCGCGAAATGCCGGAATCCTCCTGACATGATCTTCGCACCTCTAATCTCAAGTGTCTTGTAATCCATTACCTAGTTCTCCTTTCTTTAAAATGGTAATTCGTCACTGTTTATGTTCACCCAATCTGACATTGGATCAACAGTCAATTTCTCAGCATTAACAAACTGTTCGAAATCACAATATTTCGAGATGTTCTCGATAGCATCGTCGCACAGTCCATCAAAATATCTTCTGTTGATGAAGTCTTCTTTACCGAGCGCCTTCACCATTTCAGACTCCATCCATTTGTATCCGGATGCGTTAGGTGCGGAGTCAAACTTATCTCCATTTTCCCTAACTAAAATACCGGCTCCGCATCCATCCACCATTGGACAGAATTGGCCGGTACGTCCTATGAAAATATAATTATGGCCGGTTTTGATCAATTCCTTGAGTTCATGAATTCGGTCTGTAACCTTATGTAATTCTCTCTCAAACTCGTTTCGATCTTCGATGTTATTAAGTTTGCTCTTAGGATCTGTGACCTGTTTGTTTAGTTTGTCGTACTCTGCTTCATACTTTGACACATCAGGAAGACCTTCATTCATGTCCAAATATAAAGCAGTTTTGACTTCTCTTGTTTCACACAAATCCTCAAACTCTATAGGCTCTTTTGAGAATAGTCTTTTGAATACATACGGCTGTTTGAACTGGGCGCCTGTTGCTGTCCATTCGTTTGCTTTCTTACCGCCTTTGTTACGAATACCCTGATCATCATACTTCGCAATATAAACTGCGTTATTGACCAAACACATTCTGTCATAAGTGCATTCGTGTTCGAACTCATAGCCATACTTTTTTCCGAACTCTTTAACAAACTGAATAACTGCCGGTGTAGCATTCGGAATCTTTACAGAATCTGTTTTGTAATGAATTCCCGGATACCCCAGCTGTATAAGTTCATCTTTAAGAGTTCTCATAAACAACGCACCTCTAAGAGCAATGATGTTGTTCTCATCACGAGGATCTCTTAAAGGATTATCGAATGACGCTGCTGCGATTCCGTACGTGCTATTCAGCACCAGTTTCAACGCAGCCTGAAGATCATCAGCATCTTGATCGCTAGATACATACTTCATCAACTTACCATCTAGCATATTCTCGAGAGCTTTGTAATCTCTGTGCTTCAGCGCCATTCTAGCATCTCTAATTTCTTTGTAGTTTTTCGTATACTCGCCTAACTTGTTCAGTGCCAATATAGACGCGCCATGCATATTACCAACGTCTAATAACGCAACGTTCGTATACATACCAGGCTCTGCGTATACCCATCCGCCTTTGCCAATATCTTCACCTCTGAACATGTTGTGCCCGTTGACGAATTCATACCCAGGAAAAGAATTAATTATTTCAGTCATAGTCGTCCTCCACAAATCTAAATACCCATCCTCCGGTCTGTCTTCTTTCACCAGTTAAGACCTTGTAAATATTAGATTGTTGTAGATCCAATATTCTGGCGGCCTCATTCTCGCCTTTGAAATATAATTCTTCTCCAGTGTAAAGACTAATTGCTACAATCGGCCTCCTGCTCTTAGAATATGATTTCTCACGATCTTCGTCTGTAAACGGTCTATATGTCCCGTTTCTAACAGCATCTAAATGATTGTGATATTGAGTTCCCCAATCTAAATTATCCGCATGATTGTTTCCTGGATCATCGTCCAGGTGTCTAACATACGGATAATCATTTGGGTTAGGAACGAACGCTCTAGCTACTAATCTATGAATATACTCTTCGTGAACTATCCCGTTCTCCATACATCTAACATTTAAATGGCCGTGCCTATCTCCTTTGTGAGGTTTTAACACTCTCCCAGAAGGGCCTAACACATAACCTTCTTCACATACAAAATATCCATCATACTCGGTGGGTGCCCAGAATGCCTCTTCAACCAAATACATTCCGGAATCGAAAAAATAATCATTAAACATTCTGCTCATATCAGCTCTGCTCTCCTGTAGCCAAGTCTGTATATATAAGCTTCGGATGCTTGTTTTTTCCGACTAATATCCGAATGATATGATTGTTCGTCGTGTCATTCACCGTTAAACCAGATAACTCGGCGAGAATCTCTCTAGCTTTCCAGTCACCTTGTCTAGCATAAAATAATGCCTCAGTAGCGACTACATCGTTAATACAATAATCAGCTACCTTATCCCATAGTTCTTCTGGAACTGGCTGGTCCCACTTCAATCCAAGCTCCTGATGATGAATGCCAAGCTCGATCTCCCACTTCTTCAGGGATTGTTTCTTAGCGCAGAAATCGTAAATATCAGTATAACTAAGATTGTATGCTTCTCTGAAAAACGCTGTTTGATCGTGCTCGGCTACTATTCGCTGAGAAATATTAAACAATTGTTCGTTGGAATATCCGAGCAACCTGGCATAAAGAATATGATTGTCATAGCGACGACAATTAAATCCAATCAATCTGAACTTAATCAATTGCTCGATGTCGATCGGAGTTGGATTAATCATCTTAATCGGTTTCTTATCCTTTGCCTTATAGACAACAACAAACAGATTCGGAAATACTTCGACGTCATAGAACAATATCTCGCTAGTAGGTGCGTACTCATCTCCGATTGACGGATCTTCTGATTTAAACTTCATATCCCCGACCTTCTTCACGCAGTATGGGGCCTGGTGAGTGCTATGACTGGCAAATATCAATACTCTCTGTTTCAAATTTGTCACATCATAATGCAGACCTGAGTTATATGCATCCTCGAGAATCTTATAAATAAAGTCGATACTCGGTCTTGTATACCCGTGAATCTCTTTATTCAGATTTCGTTCTATGAGTTTCCGCAAAGCTTTCTCACTCTTTACGGACTCAACATTGATCATTGGCTTTTCCTCCTTTAACGGTAGCCCTGAGTTTATCGATGCAATTGGAATATCATTGCACCGAGTGAGCATTCGTCTCAGAGAAGAATTGCCTGTGAAAACCTTAATCTCAATATCATCCGAATAAATATGACTGAGCTTTGTTACATCGCCTTCATAAATATAGTGCAGATGAATACCTGCACCACTCTTACTTAATTCAGCGTATGTCGGAGGCCATTTGCTAGCGGCTTCCAAATTCTTTTCCAGAGACTTCGTCCCATCTGGGTTCTTGAGGTCGAAGTCAATGACAATATGATTCTCTGGGACTTTGACATAATGAAGTTTAGACGTGTCCAGATCTTTAAGCTTATACTTTACATTCACCCACTTCGCTCTCGGACCACCTTCCTTTGTCGCGTATTGGGCTGGGCAATCTGCACACATCTTGTCGAATAATGATTTGCTGGAATCAAATATCAAAGAGTATTTGTCTTTCTTCTTTTGACTCTCGCTTTTAAACCTGGAAGTAATAAATCCTGAATAATACTTGTTAACGTGCTTTCCATCGATAACTGCTTGGTCTATATACTCTCGGAAATAATTCTTAAGCTCTTCGCGGAATTTATACATTTGTAATTTGTGTTCGACTAAAGCCTCGTCACAATATTCCTTGTACATTGACCATGCAGCCTTCAATGTTGTTCCATCATACTTCTCGAACTGGCTGTAATAATTTTCGACAAAGTTATAGAACACATCGGTCTTAAACATCATTTCGAGAGGGCGATAAGTCGAGTAATAATCCTTACCAAGTTCCTCGTAGACTTTTAAGCAATGATATGCGATTCCGCTTAGCTCGAAGTCGATCTGACTATACAGTTCGCGATATCTTCTCGGAGGAATTTTGTTACCAGTAGGCCTTACGTCGATTAATCTTCGAATAATACCGGACTTGGCGTCTGTAATCTTTACCGGCTTGTTTGTGCCCATAAATAAAAAACAGTTGAATCTCGATTGGTACGGCGACTTATACTTTTCATTAATCGTCATCACCTCGTGAGAAACAATACTGTTGATCTTGGTATTATCTTCGATTCTACTTAAGTCTCCATCGTGCTGGATCGCAACCAATGGGTTTGACTTAAAGGCCTCTGTCGCAAACTGATTACTCCTTGATGTGAGTTCCTTTGCGTCGAATACTGTGTAATATCCCTCGAACAGTTTCTGGATAATATTCAGCACTGTTGACTTACCAGTTCCTGCTTCGCCATACAATACGATGAACTTCTGAATATCTTTCGAGTCTCCTGAGATGATTGAACCAATGGCCCACTCGATCTTGTCTCTTTCGGCTTTAGAATATAACGTGCTCATCAATTCGTCGTAGGCATCAATCGGACCTTCCTCGAACGGGTACGGAAGCTTCTTACTACAGTAGTCGCTACGTTTAGTCTCATTGTTTGAAAATATAATCTTTGTATCTAGTTCGTGATACCTCTCTGGGGCTAGCGTTACATAGTTTTTGAAATCCTTCCAAGCGTTGGTTGAGAAACTAGATAGCCGCTTAATATAAACGGACGGCGAGTTAATCTTATTCGCTTTCTCTTCCAGATCTCTATCTACGATTCTAATTACGTCATTTTCGTTTTTAGACCAAACTCCTTTTTCTTGATCCCAAATCGCATAGAAGGATTTGCCTCGTACCATCAAGTCTTTAAAGCTGTCGGTCCGAAAATCGGCGTAAACCTCTATACAACCATTCTTACCAGGCCTTTCTTTAATCTCATAAAAGTCCATAGTTCTCCTTCCATTTTTGGGTTTTACTAAAAACTAAAAATTTTTAACAAAAAACTTTTTATATAATTACTATTTTTTAAATCTTTTTTTGCATTCAAAATTAGTAAATTAGTATAAAATGTCAAAAAACCGCATAAATAAGCCATTTTAGGCTTACCAGTTTTGTTTCAAAATTAGTATTTTTTACTAAATTTTTAGTAAGAAATGCTATTTAATCGAAATTTTCTTCAATAAATGCACTCATTTGATACCAAATTTCCACACTTCTTTGATTCATTTTTGGTAATTTTAGTGGAAATAATCCACCAGATCCGTTCATAAAATATGTCCTGTTCAGCAAAACATTCAGAATATTATCGACATTATGTGGATCGAAATGCTCGTTATCCATACCGTCTAATCTCAGATTAGAGATCATAATCCAGAACCATTCCGGACTACGATCTCCAATCGCTGGATCGTGCATAATATCATCTTCAATGCGGCAGGCCAAAGCCACCATCATCTCAAGCACAGAACAATCTCCGATAGGAATATCATCGTAGCGCAAGTCCCCATACTCATCCGCAAACCTATCGCGTAGCGCCAGTCCGTCGCCGATACGATTCTCGTCACGTTTGATGATGATAGTGAATGGCCTGTCGTAAAGTTTCTTCATCAACAATCTGAAGTTTTCCGGACAGTCAATTTGCTCAAGTAACCATTCGAAATATAAATCCATAAGCAAGCACCTTACTCATTAAGAGACTGCTCCCCAAGGACCTCATAAATATAACTTCCTTCGTACTTGTCGATCTCGTAATCAATGCTGAGGTACTCGTTACGCACATACAAAATATCAATATCGCTACCCAAGAGCATGTCGAGATTCTCCTGGCCAACGTGCCTTGATTCTATTTTCTCGTTGTGTGCAGTCTCACAAATAATATTATCCTCAGTATAATACGTACACGATACCTTTCTGAAGTCGTCATGGTCGTTTGCAAACTGATCTACTGAGATAATGTAAGGATCTTCGTCCATAACCGGTTTTGAAGGGGTAAAATTTTCAACATTTGTATCGGTGTCAGATTCTTGAGTGGAATCGGACTCCTCTTTTGAAATATCTTTTCGCACTGCTGCGTAGTTGACGAGACCTTTCTTTAGTACGTTGCCCATGCCTGCTTGTTCCTCAGCGAGTTTCTTCTCCTTTGCTTCCATAGCCTTTTTGTTCTTCTCAGCAATGACTTTTGCAGTCTCGAAACTCAATCCCGCCTGCTCGTAGATCTTGATCTGTTCAAGGAGAAAATCATTCTCAGCTTTCAATTGCTTAGCATGAAGTTCACCAGATTTCTTGTATTGAGCCAATTCTGCCTCGAGTTTATCAGAAAATACCTTCTTTGCCGCTACGTACCCTCCCAGAGCCCCAAAAAGGGCCCCAGAAGCGACGTAAGCTATATTCTTGATAACTGTATTATTCATTTATTCCTCTCCTTCTAGCGCGTTTAAATAGGCTTCTAGGTCATCTGACCAAAATGCCCCTAATGGAATATCACTAGGGGCATTGAGATCATACAGTCATATCTTATCCCAGATAAGTCCGTCTACATTGAAGTCGAGGATGATGCTCGGCTCATATCCGTTGATGAATTCCTTACGGTTGTTGACGGCGGTAATATCATAGATGCCGAAGTCTACGTAGTTATCGCCATCTCCTCCGTCAATCCATCCGACCATTTGCCCCATTCTTGTATCCGGAAGTCCGAGTTCCCTGTATACATCATTAAGGAATAAATGACCATTCGCATGCAGACGATCATTGCATATCTGCTGGATCCGGCGCAAGGTCATTTTGTTATACTCCGGATCGTTTGACCATTCTGTGGATGTCTCGTCAAATATCACGGCATACGGAGAGATTACATCGCAAGGGTTGTTGACCTCTCGATCACACGCCCAATAGCCTTCTTCCTCTTTGACATTTCCTTCTTCGTCTGTGGTCTTCTCGATGGGGACCGACTTATCAGGATTTCCGAAGAGAACAGATAAATCCGGTACTGTATAATTCACATCTTTATCGAAATCAGCACCGTAGCGCTCGGCCAATGCCTGACGATAGCCGTCAATTGCCCTTGTCGTACGCGCATTGAGTTCTTCCAGAGCAGATGCAGTTGCTGCCATAGCCACAAGACGTCCGTTCACGATCTTATAGCCGTACAGGATCGCGCATACAGATCCCGCTTCCAGGATTACCGGTCCGGAGTACAGCTTAATGATCTTGAAACCACCTTTGACATACGCTTTAGCAACAGCGCCTTTGGTTCCTTCTTCGGACTTCGCTTTCTGAATATCTTCCTTGATGGCATCAAGTACTTCAGGAGCATCTGTTGCAGTTTTCTTTACTGCCCACGCACCAGCGCCGACAGTACCGATTGCACCGCCAACCACTGCAATCGTGGGGGCATGCTTCTTGAGTTTAAATGCGACTTTCGCCGCGGTCTTACTGGATCCCTTAAATATCTTTGTGAGTGTTCCGACAATATTCATTAGTTTAGTTCTCCTTTACTCTTTTCTTTATTGAGGGTTTTGTTGTAGAAAATGCAGAAATACTGCTCATCGCCTTTGGCGAGGACCGCACAGCGATCCGGAACGAAGGCCGTCTTGAATTGATCTTTCTCGAT
>CAMVKW010000057.1:0-12498 GCA_947168155.1 uncultured Lachnospiraceae bacterium
TTCTTTGAAGAATCGCTAGTACAAGCTTTATCTATATAATTATTAACATTACTACTGTTTAGTTCTACTACCTCTATTCCTGATTCATATGCTTCATTCAGAATGTCGACAGTTGAAACAGCATCAACTCCGGTAAGCTCTCTCCATATATCACTTTCGAGCTGAGAGCTGATCATACCAATCTGTAGCATAAAATCCTTGGCATTTTCATCATCACCCAGAGAAACTGCCGATAAATGGTTAACATCAATATCTGTCAGATAGTTTCCATTTGTCAGGGAGTTTGGAACTCCATATCTATAGTTTACTCCCACTTCGTATCCGGTAGTTCCAAGACTAAGATATCTATTTGCATACACATTATCAGCCTCAGCCATAAACATCATGTGTTCATCTAGCTGGGAGAAATAATAAAGTCCTGCCTCTTGCAAGAAAACGCCCATCTCTGAATCATTATAGAAACCATAAGCCCACTTTTCTTCTTCGGCACTGTCTATTTCATAATAATCATCTTCATCATAATCTACTTCGTTATATAATTGATCCCATCTGGTTAGTATACTTGATTTTGCATTATTTATTTCATCCTTTAAACTAAGCGCCTGGTTTATTGTAATAGTCTGCGGATCTATCACCAGACTATACATTGATCCTGAAATGATGTTATTAGTTGTACTCTGTACTGTAGAGCCTGAATTGATAGTAATAGAAATATGCTGAGTTTCTCCAAGTGTAACCTCAGAACCTCTAAGAACCTCTTCTCCATCAAGCAGGAGCGTTGGAACAACATACACAGAGTAAGCCGGTGTATTGAACACTCCGCCATACGCCGCAAGTATCTCATCATCTGAATCTGTTGCCCCTTTATACTCTATAGTTAACCTTTTATTATATAGATCATAATATCTAAAACTGATATCATCATCGTCATCGAACGCAAAAGAAATGCTATCAGATGTATCATCTAATGAATAACTGGTTCCGCTTTCCGAGATAACCTCATATTGAAGACTGAGGGGCAGATACTCTTCATGAGCAGGTACAATACATCTATTCTTTGAAGATATTACATTATTGCTATCAGCCAGACCTCTGTAATACTGATCAACATTCCCATAGAAATCATTTAGACCATTTTCTAATGTCGCTACTATTTCATCTTTATTCAGCTCATCCAGACTCGAATAATCTAGAGAATAATTCTCTTCAAAAGCGTCTAATAAACTTATTGAATCCTGATACTCTTTGATACTCGTATCCAGATCAACCCATATACTTTTTCCATCAGCAGGGCCACTACTTCGATAGTCAGTATATGGAACATACGCCGAAACCCAGGTATGTCCCTTCTTGATATATGAAGGAACGCCCTTTACACTAACCAGTGTAGTATTCTCGCCCATTGCTGCTAAGATGTCTGCTGCGGATTTTAGATTATCTGCACCGGTAATATTTAAAGCCGTTTCCTTGTCCAGCTTTATTACACCGGATTTATAGCACGCCGGATACCCCATATATCTAAGCATCGATATTAAAAGAGTCGCTTGATCCACGTCATTTCCAACATTCGAGTCAAACGTGGCCGTAGCCCCTTTTCTTGGCCCACTATAATTACTGAAATCTACTGTATTTTTAACATAATTATATATCTCCAGAGGACTTCCCAGCAGTTCAGCAGTCTCTTTAATATCATCAGACAGTTCCATAGCCGGAGTTATTTCCAGATATCCGAAATCCTCTGGGTTCAGCTTATTAAGCGTATAATTATTAATACCCGATTCTTCTTTAATACTAACAACATCATTTACGCCTAGTACATTTTCTTCTTTCGGATTCAGATAGCTTCTTACATCATCTAGATACAGAAGACTGTTCTCTCTATCTTTATTGTTTATAGATTCTCTAAGAGTATGTATTGCATCTTCAAGTTCTGTTTCTTTTTCCGAAAGAGACTCATTATATGTTTTAATTCTATTCTGAAGAAGCTCACCCGACTTAGAAGACAGTCCTTCAGTAACCTCCTTTTTTGCAGTTTCTTCATACTCTGCTAATTCATCATATATGTCCGAATCAGATTCGATAACAGCCACTAAATCTGAAAGCAATTCATCTGCGTCAGAATAAGACTCATTGTTGATATTTTCATATATATCATTCAGTAAGTTATCTTCTTTTATCCCATTATCCTTTAAATCACTCTCCGCATCATTAATCTGCCCAATTGTATTAGCAGAGAGTAATCCGGGCTTGAATTCATCTTTTGACTTGTTAGCAGAATCATTACCGCCACACCCTGATAGTAATGATATAACAAGAGAGAAAACCAATATTAAAGATATAAATCTACTTATATTTCTTTTCATTTTTTTTCTTTCTCCACACAATAATTGCTATAGCTGTTAGGGACAGTATCTTAACAATCACGAATCCAATTATACTAAAATCGTCTCCTGTTCCAGGGCTATCCGCATTAGTTCTTTTACCAATTTTTTCAGCGTTACCTTTATCCGGTTCGGAATCATTTTGCTTATTCTCTAATGACTTCTCTTTTTTCGCCGACTGGTTTGTATTATCTTTATAGTATTTCTTTGTTGTGTTCTTAATCTCTTCTCTTTTAACGGTTTTGTCAGTATCCGAGATTTGTATATCATCGTATACTGCAAATACAGTTGAAGCGGAACAAATAGTATTCCCTTTATCAGTCCATTCAACCTTCAGAGTGTATTCTCCATCATATGAATCATCCAGTCGAAGATCAGTGTCAATTTCATATGGTTCACTATTTTTAACCGTCTGTTTATTCTCATAATAGAGTTCCTTAATATAGTTTCCCTCTTCATCGTATAATGATAACGATACGTCACCCTTTGCTGACAGAGGTAACGCCGTGGTATTCGATTCAACTAAAACAGTTTCACTAGTTTGATATCTGTCCTTATCTGTCGTGATATTAGTCGAAAGAATACCTTCATCCAACTGAAATATTGTCTCCCTACTGACATTATTCTCATTATCAACAGTAAAAATGTGAAGGTATTTACCTTCTTCTATATCTAAAGAATTAACAGCAATAATTAGATGACCATTATTATCTGCCGAAGTAACATTTACAACATCGTCTTCATCATAAGCAATAATTGAACTATCCTCATCCGGAGATGAATTAATGTCATATACATATCCCTTAACACCAGAGATAGCAGTTTCAGTCATAATATTTGATTTCTCGTTAGTTGTTTCATCATCTGTCGAAGATATCGCCTCAATATAGTACTGATATTTTGTCCCATTATCATTAGCAGAAATCACAAACGAAACCTTGTCATCACCTGTCTCTGCAAAATCAATTGTTGGAGCATCGGGTGCAGCCAGATCATAGAAAGAATTATCTTTTGTAGTAGTTACCTGAGATATCTGATGTAGATAAAACAAAGTGTTAGCCAACACTTTTCTTTCATCATCAGTTGCCTGACCATTACTATGCCCCGTTTGTATCATTCCCAGGTTATTATTTGTCATCAGATAAAAATTGGAATGAGATCCGGTATCACTATCATATCTTTTATCTGCATCAAGCCGCATCCATTCCGTTCCGGCCAAAGAGCCTCCGATAAACTGCCCAAATGAATGACAGGCAGGTATAGTAAGAGTACCTCTTAAGGTCCACGGAAATGTTGTAAGGGTACCTCTGTTAACAACTGCTACTGATGTAGTACTCCATGCAGTTGCATCGTTTTTTACTAATATTCCCAACTGTTCTTCAAACCTGCAAAAATTAACATGGTTAAAGTTTAAGCAGACCGTATCATGTCCAAATAACACTCCTCTTCCAGAATCAACAAATCTTTGTGTCACCTCATAACCTTCGTTTGACAAGTCTTTATAATTGTTACAGTCCCACGACCCAAAATAGACGACATCATATTTCCACTTATTTCCATCTAACATATATCTTTCAGGATCTGTGTTATAATCATCTATATATACGGAATCTATATCAAACATCCCCATACCGGCAGGATTCTCTGACATATCAACTGTGGTAGTCATCCATTCCTCAAGCAAAGGTTGGACTGGGTAAACATTTAAAACCTTTACCTTATCTTTTTCATTCCAAATAGATCTAGGTTCCCAGTCTGTCCCATCATACCTTCTATAAAGTCTGTAATTATATATATCTTGAGAATTCGAAATATCGTTCCAGTTAAAATCAACTGTTTGTTTTTCCTCTTCACTTAGTTTGCTGTTTGCTATAAAATCTATTTTCTTTTTTTCTAAAACCTTCAGAACACTCTGTCCGGATTTAATCTCATCTCCTTCATTGTTATATAATGAGGTGATAATCTTATAATTCCCTACCTCTTCCGGCATAAAGCTAAGTATATCCTCTATATCCCTGCTGTAAGAATCCTTCTCTAAAGAAACTGATAATTCTGATGATTCTACTTCCTCGTCACTACTATCAAGTACCACTGTTTTTACTGTTCCTTGAAAATCATCACTAGAATAATACAGAATACCAGCGTTGACAGTTATCTCCGTCTCCCTACCGGAGTAAATCACATAGTCTGATAGTTTTGGACCTATCCAGCTAACGGTAAATGGTATTATTTCCGACTCATTGTTATCATCGTCAGGATCAGACAAATCATCATCATTTGATTCCTCTGAAGTATTTGGAATATCCAGCACATAAAAAGACACCGTTTCTTCTGTAACTATCTCTCCCTCATAAATACACTTTACGGTTATCCTGTATTCACTGGCTTCAGTCACATCAGGTGTAAACTGTAATACTTCTTCTTTCAATATTTCTTCTTCTGGCATTAAAGAGTCCGTTACAGTCTCATCTGAAAGAATAACTCCATCTTTCGATAGAATAGTCTGTATATCGACAGTATTGGGTACGTTTGTTGAATATAGAAGATCTAATGAAGCGGTAATATCCACCGGCGAATCCTTAAAAGTATAGTATTTATCTAAAGAAATATAATAGTCATCAATACTGGTTTCTCCAGCTCTAGGCTGATTCTCCATAGAAACAGTACCCATGCTTTCTTTAACTACAGTGCCGTCCTCTAAAAGCTCTATTTTGACAGTTATCCCATCATCCTTATCTTCTTTTATACTGATCCCATCAAATGTACCTTGTTTTACATCCTCACCTTTCGCAAGAATTATATTTACATCATCACTCTTATAAATCGTCTCATCCCCATTTGTTATAGTACATCTGATAGTATACTCAGCATCCATCTTTGCCTTATATGACAAGGCATATGCTACATTTATATTAGTATCTACCCCATAATAAGCATTAGGTGTATTAGATGCTTTAAGGTCGTATATCTGCACTAAATGATCTGTATCCATTTCTCCTAACAGCCATATGACAAGTGCTGTTAAGTGAACATCATCATAAAAACTTCCATCATCCTGCTGAATATCATACAGTGTCGAAACCACTTCTTCCGGCTCATCAAGAAGCCCTGACTCATCAAGAGCCAGAGCAGAATATAAATCATCTTCTATTGTTTCCTCAGGAAATGAATCATCGAAATTGTTAGAAATATAATCTCCTGTCTTATCACGCATATTTGATGTAATTCCTGACTGAAGATTATTATCATTGAGATATTTACTGACGGTATATAAAGCCATAGCACTTAGGGCAACATCCGAATCAGAATTCTTTGTATATGAGAAGCTTCCATCAGAATTCATTTGTCTGGCAATATAACAAAGAAGCTGCCACCTCGCGGATGATACTTCTGCACTACTTGAAGCATTTATTGACTCCAATGCCAAAACCGAATCCAAGATATCACTTGTATAGTCCCCTGACAGCCCCAGTCCACCATCTGTGTTCTGAACTTCCATCATTTCATCTATAAGACTATCATCATCCAATGCAATAGCTGTTCTGGAAAGTATGTCAGTGTTTCTGTCCCCTATATTTGACTCTAACCAGTTCTTAGACTCAATCGTATCCACATCAGAAAACTCGTCTAAGACGGCACAGGCCTCCGCAGTAGTGTTTATATTTGAGGGGTAATCATAGCTGCCATTTTCTCTTTGACATGACTCCAGATAGGCTGTGGCATCTTCTATTATCTCATCTTTTTGATTTAAAAAATCCTCTCTAGAGGATGATGTAAAGTTATTTTTATTTGGAGCTTTCCCTATTGTCATAATTAGTAAAGATATTACCAACACATAGATAACTATATTTCTTAAGCTCATATTTTACTTCCTTTATTCCTTATAAAGATTTAGATGTGTCTTTTGACGATATCATGCATCCTTATTGAAATAAACAAAGATAACCTATTCTGTATGTTTTTGTCATAAATCGACTAATCGAAAAATATATATATGTGTTACTGCTAAAAATCATAAAGATTGTCCATATCATCATTAGCTTTACTATTATTTAGGTATAATAGAACAATATTTCACAAATTAATATAATTCAGGAGGACACTATGAATAACGATGAACTATTAGATAAATACCTTGATGATTGTTATAGGCAGAAAAATCTGAATCTCAAAACAATACGCGCCTATAAAACAGATCTACACCAATTTACATCAGAAACAGCTCAGGAAGGATACACACAAATCTCTCCTACTGTTCTTGAAAACTACCTAAAATCTCTACACAGCAAATACAAACCACGAACCGTAAAAAGAAAGATTGCCTCAGTCAAAGCTTTTTACAGATATATGGAGTATCACGAGATGATATTATCTAATCCCTGGAATCGCGTTCAATGCAAATTTCGTGAGCCATTCATACTTCCACGGACAATACCACTAAACTCAATTCAAGATATATTGAAAACCATATACGATCAAATCACCAACGGCAAAACAGCCTACAGACGACGAAACGCTATCCGTGATGCTGCGGTATGCGAACTATTATTTGCAACCGGTATTCGCATATTTGAACTATGTTCTATTAAACCTGAAGAACTAAACCTATCAGAAGATACCTTATTTATCCACGGAAAAGGGGCGCGAGAACGTGTCATTCAGATTGGAAACGAACAGGTACATAAAACTATAGAGTTATATAGGGAAGAGTTTAAAGACGAAATATCAGAATGCGGATATCTATTTGTAAATCAAAAAGGGCATCGTTTCTCCGATCAGGCAGTTAGACGAATGATAAACTATTATACAAAGCTCGCTTCCATCGAACAGCACATCACACCTCATATGTGGCGACACACCTTCGCTACAGCGCTTCTAGAAGCAGATGTAGATATCCGTTATATTCAGTCTATGCTTGGACACAGCTCAATACATACCACCGAAATATATACGCACGTTTCAATGGCAAAACAAAGGGATATCCTGAGCAAGAAACATCCTAGGAATTCTTTTTTAATTTAAACATATTCAATAAAACCTCGTCTTTTGAATATAAAAGACGAGGTTTTTGATACAAAGAATAACAAATGTACAAATCTAATTGATAATTGTAGATTATCGGTTGAAAAGGGGGAATATAAGGATGGATTATAGAGAAATAAAAGTGTTGTTCTTGGCAAAATATGCACCAGTGAATCTTAATTCTAAAATCCCCTCTGGAATAGAAGATGTTACTTATGCAGAGTATCACCACAACATATACCGAATAATATCTTCTATGTTTGAAAAAGTGTATTCATTTTCAGATGTTAATCAACTATTACATAACAAGCCAGATGTAGATTATGTTTTTTCCTTATACAATCGAATGAACTTTCGTAATTCAGAAATATTTGTTTCATCTGTATGTGAATATTATGGTATTCCTTATTTAGGAGCAACACCTAATATACGAGCTGTTGCTGAAGATAAAAACCTTGCAAAAATATTTGCGTCTCATCTTGGTATTGCCACCTCCGAATGGTGTACCTGTGATGTGGGAAAAAAGATTCCCAAAATCACTTTCGAAGGACCTTACTTTGTAAAACCTCGATATGGAGCTTCTTCGCTAAATATAGATGAAAGAAGCTATTGTGAGACAAAAAAAGATGTTTGCGAAATAATAAAAAACTATCACAATCGAGGGATTGATGTCATAATCGAGAAGTACATATCTGGAACATCAATAACCGTTCCTATCATAAACAATTATGGGAGTCCCATTGTCTTACCTTTTGTTGTTGAAACAAGCAATGCCCCTCACAACATCATTACATATAAACAAAAACGGAAGATTATAAGCGGCCTTGAACGAATGGTTAATACAGATAATTTGCTTCAAAAAGAAATTCAATCTATCGCATTAGAATTATATAAATCCATACAGCCACTAGACTATACTCGCATTGATTTTATTATAGATGAAAATTCAGAAAAACCATACTTTATCGAATTTAACGTTTGTTGTAACCTAGGAAAACATGCAGCAATTAATATATCTGCTAACAGCGTTGGAATCAGTCATAATCAGTTGATAGAGAATATAACATTATCAAGTATGTATCGTCAGCACCTTATTGAGATTCCCATCAATAAGCTTTAATGGATTGACATACCAATATTCCAAATAACATGGGCAAAATAACTTGTCAAAATCACTACTATGGTAATCCTCTTTCTTATTAATTCGCTGCTGATAGAAATATAGGATTCTCTTTGTGTAATTCGGATCATATCTATCAAGATGTACTGATGCATTTTCTATATGCTTTTCAAGTTTTTGATCATTAGCATAATATATCAATAGCTTGTTTATGTAATATTTTTGTTTGACTCTCTCAATTTGTGCATCTGGCACTGAAATATTGATTGAATCAAAATATTCTTTTGACTCCTTAACAAAGCCTTGTTTCAACATTAATGCAGCTTGATTTATTCTCGAAAATATGGATGGCATAGAAGTACCGGATTTCATCTCGGCTATTTTCAGGTATTTCTCTGCTTCTTTTTCTCGTTTATGCAAAATATAGTATAATCCAAGATTATTATAGATTATATGTAAATCTGAATGATTAAAGCGTTCTAAATAATCTTTCGCTCTCAAAAGATCTTTCTCACACTGATAGTCGTCGATAGTCAATGCTCTTCTGATGGCATAATTACAAAGGGTCGTATTATACCCATAATCATCTTCTGCATTTTTAAAAGCATCAAGTGCCATTTCAAAATAATTTAAATCACTGAATTTTATAGCAGCTCCGTTCCGGTATACATAGCCAATATTCTCAGATGGAGCATGTTTAACATAATCTTTAATAAATTCTTCTGCCTCCACTATTTTCTCTTGATGAACGTAGTTACTTATCAGGAATGCAGCAATAATATTATTATCAACCTCAGCAAGACACTGAGTCAGAAGCTTTTCAGCTTTTTTATGCTTTCTGCAGCGATTCAATAATACGGCATACAACCGTTGGATATCCGATGAAAGTAAATGATTCTTTTTGAATTCATCTAAATCTTTTAACGCCCTCGAATATTCTCTAACATATGTATATGCTATAATACGAAGAAGGGAAACATCATATAAAGATAATCGTTCAAGCAAATTTCTATCTATAGAAAGCTGATTTTCCATTATGCTAAGAATAAGCGCTTCAAGCCATTCGCACGAACGTTGACTTTCATAATCAAGAGAGAGTATATATAACAATTCTAACTCATGCAGGTTAAAAGGATTATTTTTACTCAAATACTCATATACTATCTTTTGATAAATGATGTGCTCAATATTGTTATTGCGAACCTCAGTTGCAATAGGGTGGTTTACACCAATCATTTTTATATTAACGCCTGAATCTTCTATTATTCCATAGGCAGACAATTTATCAATTGTGTTTTGAAAAGATGTATAATCCAGAATCAGTTCTCGATATGAGCAGAGTATTTTAAATAATCTATTCTTTTCGATAACAGTATGGTATATATCACAGACTGAGATTATACCTGATTCTATGACGCTATAAATATATCCATTATCAAAACTTCCTATTTCAACACATTCTCTTATTTTATATATGTTACCACTACAAAGAGAGATAATATTTCTAGCTTCCTCACAAGACAATTCCTTCCCTTGATTTTGTGACATTTCTATAACTAATTCTACACTTGGACCTGGAAAGTTTATGCTCTCACAATTTATTTTCTTGTTCAAAAGGTTTGATTTTATTTTATATATCTCGTTTTTTTGACTTGTGATTACAAAAATAAAAATTGCCGTTGTATTTTCTGCAAGATACAATATTTCATCTGCTTCTTTAGCATTTATAGCTTGTGCGTTATCAAATGCTATACAAATAGGTGTTTTTGCTGAATTATTCTCTATAAACTCAGGAATTACACTTTGCAGAGCCTTCTCAGTATCAATATCTCCGATTGAAAATGTCTTTTTACCCTCGACCAATGATGTCACCCCATCGGATATAAAATCCCCAATGTAGGGTATTACAGAAAAAATAGATGCGAGCCATCGTTTCTCTCTGTGTCCGTATTTTTTGTTAAGTATTTTTTGTAGTTTTGTTCTTTCTTCGTAAGAGAGTTGATTTATCATCGCAAAAAGAACCGGAACTGCATCATTGCAGTCAACATAGATCATTCTATAATTATCAAACTTGGCATTTAGAAACGAAGTAATTCCAACAGCTTCATTTGTTTCAACAAAAATTGCTCTTGTCCCTGATTCGACCATCTTTGATATGGTATTGTATTCATCTGTTCTATCTGCGTATTTCATTTGTCTATCACCAAATTCTATACATTTTCAACTGATAATCTACAATTATCATTCATTTTTGATATAAAACGAATAATAATATCATACTTTACTATATAAAAATATAGCACTTGCTTTTTCGTCTCACTCTACCATAATGAACTCTTTTTATGAACCATAAACAGATTCATCCGTCATATATAGCATGTTTTTGGCACATATATACTATTATTGCTAGTTTTCTGATAGTATTTTCTTTAGTACCAATTTTTTTTTATCATCTATTTGATACTTATTTATAAGTCTTTGAAAAAACACTCGGACATCTGTATCATTAATAATCGACTTTATTTGACCATTTGTCACTGCAGCATAAATTATCTGTTCCAACTGATACTCATTCCAATTATCAACACTAGACATTTTTTCAATAATAGAATGTGTACTCGCAAAGCTTCTACTATTTACTAACGAAATAACCAACTGATCCTTGACTATTTCATCTTGGCTTAATCTATGCTCATAAGCTTCTTTTTTATAAGTATTATATATTTCTTCAAGTTTTTCATATTCTGACGTTTTATCGATTATTGTTTTAATTAGAATATCTAACTCACCATCTTCTGAATAATCAGCTGGAACATAATATTTTATTCTATTTTCATCAAACATATTATATACTCTAGCTTTGTCATTTTTTTCAGGATTATAAACGCCTATAGAATGACCTCCATTTGAATTCACCAGCTTCATACAAGGAATATCCGTCGCACTATCACCAATATAAACAATATTTCTAAACGGAACTCTCATTTTCTCAGGAGGAAAGAAATCGTTAACACTATCATCATTTATATCAAGGACACCCTTTTCTATGCGAAACAAAAACTGAGTTTTGTTTGTGTAGTTTATTACTTGAGCTGGCCAAAACGCCACATCATCATCATCATAACAAAATGAACTTGCATATATCTTCTTAAATGCACCTGATTTTGCCATTTTAGTACCCAAAATCATCTCTTTTAAACCTGACGAAATAATATAATGTTCAACCAAAACGCCTTTATCATAACCATAGCCTCTAATCCTTTCAAACCATTCTTCGACACCTTTATATAATTGAACTTTTGCACCATATTCCATGAGTTTTTCTTTTGTCACAAAAAATTTACCATGTGATTTTTGAGACATTTTATACATATAAGCCAAATTCTGATCCATATCATTATCTTGTGCAAGCCTATTTGATTCTTCCCAAAACTTATCAATATCGTATCCTACGGATTGTATAAAACCTTGAGCCTGCATATCATCAGGTGATAGTGTTTTGTCAAAATCATAACAAATCGCCAAAACAGGTTTTTCTTCTTTAGTTTCTGTTCTAAATACACTTTTATTCATTTTCATTAACCTCCATAAGTACCAAAGAAATTGTCCATTCACGCTCATATTCAAGCAATAAATTTTTATGTACGAAATATAATTAAATATATTACATCCATGTGAAATACATATCATACAATCTCGTATTTTTTCCTTACCCGAACATCTTATACATTTTCTACTATTAATCTAGGATTCAAATCCATGTCGTTCCTTGATTACCCAAATCTCATAAAGGATTCTCATATACAAGTATAGGGTTAAAGCCCTTCCATCCACTATCAATTATAGTATTGTATATTTCTTCCGAAATAAAAATATTTCCCGAGGCAAATCTATTATTTTGAGTATTATTTTTATTTGACATGTAAATGATACTATAAAAATGTCGTAAAAATGGAAAATAAAAATGTAGGTTTC
>CAMVKW010000058.1:0-12252 GCA_947168155.1 uncultured Lachnospiraceae bacterium
TCTTTTGCCTGGGCTACAATGCTACCGCCTGAAACAATCTCAGTCTCAGCACCCAGCTTCTCAAATCCCTTAATGTGAAGATCAATAGGTCTAGAACCTATGTCGCATCCACCAGGAAGAGCAACATTTGCATATTTATGCTTTCCGAGGAGAGCACCGATCAGATAATAGGAAGCTCTGATTCTTCTGATGTATTCATCATCAACAGGCTGTCCTTCTCTGATACCCTTACCACAAATAACTACTGTATGTTTGTCCAGATACTCAACTGTGGCACCGATATTCTCGATAGCCTTAAGAAGTGTTCTTGTATCTGAAACATAAGGTACATTTTCAATTGTAACTTTCTCGTCAGTCATTACTGCTGCTGCAAGGATACCAAGTGCGGCATTCTTTGCACCTGCAATTACGACCTCGCCCTCCAGCGGCTTACCGCCACGGATGACGTACTGTTCTTCAGCAAAACTCATAACTTAAAAGTTAACCTCATGAATTTTTTTTGCACGAAAACAATATGGTTCACATAATATCGCGCAACATAACTAGATTATTATAACATAAAAATTCTTTTTGTAAACCCCACATTGATTTTGGGGCTAAAACAAGCCATTTTTATGTCAGCTCATCTTATCCATATTTACCAGGATTGCCCTTTTTCCTACCACGAATAACCTGAGGAAAACACCGATCAGAATCGCCAGCATTATTATATAGTACGCAAGAATAGGAAGTTTCAGGAGCTCATAAAGAACGATTCCCAAAATGATCACTACCATTGAAAGTACCATCATAATGGCCATGTTGAAGAAAGTATTCAGGTTACCTCTCAGCGCGCTATACTCGTCATCCCACTCCACATATGGAGAAGAACTATCCATCCAGATACCTATCACGATAGCCACAAGATGTGCCATCAGCATTATTATGGCGAAAAATACACACATATAGATAGGAACCTTCATGTAAATGCTAATTATGATATCAGTTACCACCAGCATTGGATAAGTAAATACAAAGCTCAGCGCCGCCTTTGCATAAAGCTGTGTCTCATAAGGCACAGGAATGAACTTTATAAGTGCAAGGTGCTGCCCTTCTCTCGTAAAAGCTGTTGATGCGAGGGAGTTAAGAGCTGTAGCGATAAATGCAATCCCGATTATCACCATAAGGAGTATCATGCTCGCTCTATCGCGTCCATCTGCATACATTTCAATAAACTGACCTATGGCACCCTTATCTTTATTAAAATGAAAAAGAAGGAATGCACCAACCGGCCAGAGTGCATTTATATATGCACAGTTTCCTGAAAATGCTTTCGTTCTCAGGATCACACGAAGCTCCTTCTGGAAGCTCGCCTTAAACTGTGAGTTTTCAGTTATATCTCCGCTCTTTATGTCCGCCTTCTTTGAAGAACCAAGAGAAGCTGCAGTATAAAGACCCTTTTGATAAAGAGCTTTTCCCAGGAAGAAAAGCACTACTAAAAGTGCAAGATTTCCAAAGAGACTGGCAAGGAGCCAGACAATACTTCCCTCACTGATCGCATTTGACAGCCATGGAACCGGGAAGAATACGATGTTCAGCGACCTGAGCAGCAGGTTGCTTCCGCTTCCCAGAGACTCCACATAGTTTTCCATGTTGATCTCGCCGATACCCTTCAGCGAAAGCGCAAAGAGTGCACCAAACAGAAGAAGGAAAATAGTGGAGGTTCTGTAGAAAACCTTGGTACTCTTAACCTTGCTGAGTGATGCCATCAGAATGAGACTGAAGATCGCACAATAAATCATTGGCACGAGTGGTATAAGGAAAATGCCAACTACAGATGCCAATATTGAGATAGGATTTAGAGCTGCTGAAAGTCCAATGTTCTTTCCGACAGCTATCAGATAGCCTACGAAGACAGCCACCAGGATCAAAAATTCCATTACGCTCTCTGCAAAGTAGGCATACATAAACTTTGCCATCATCAGATGATGACTTGGTATAGGAAGTGTTACAAAATGCTCTCTGTCAGAAGAGAAAAACATAACACTGAATATTACTAAAAGTCCAAATATCATGGAAAATGCAGAAAGTATCTGCATTTCAAACAGCATACCTCCACCAGGATTTTCTACCTCGATGAGGGCTTCTGTCATAACATAGCTAATAAACCCAACGATAAGTGTACATGGGATCATTATTCCGAGACCAGCTATAGCTGCTAAAATCTTATAACTAGTTTTCTCCGGCATCTGCATCTCGGAGTTTTTACTCAGGACTTTTGCAAGTGATGTGATACTTGAAATACTTGACTTATCCATAAAAACCTCTTTTTCTAAGCTTCTTCCTTAGCTTCTCCGCCGATCATCTCAATAAATATAGCTTCCAAATCCTCTCCCGGATGCTGAGCTTTAAGATCATCAACAGTTCCCTGATACAGATTCTTTCCGTGATTGATTATCATTATACGGTCGCAGAGCTTTTCTGCCACCTCAAGAACATGAGTAGAAAAAAGGACTGCATTTCCTTTTGCTGCATGTTCTTTCATCATCTGTTTAAGTTCAAATGCGGCCGTTGGGTCCAGACCTGTCATAGGCTCATCCAGTATCCATGCAGGTGGATTATGAATAAGTGCCGCGATGACCATGGTCTTCTGGCGCATTCCGTGGGAATACTCCTTCATAGGACGTCCCAGGGAATCCTTTATTCCAAACCTCTCAGCCAGCTCATTTATTCGTCCCTCACGAGTTTCCATAGGGACCTTATAAAGGTTGGCTATATAATTAATGTATTCTATTCCAGATAACTGAAGCAGAATGTCAGGGTTATCCGCAACATATGCAAAGCTTTCCTTTGCCTTGATAGGTTCCTTTACAATATCAAAACCATTTATGATTGCATTTCCCTCTGTTGGTTTAAGAATGCCGGTAAGCATCTTGATGGCGGTTGTCTTACCTGCACCGTTTGGGCCGGCAAATCCAACTATCTCGCCTGGTTTGATCTCGAAGGATAAATTATCTACGGCCTTAAAATCCTTGCCGTATACCATCGATATATTATTTGCTTTGATCATAAAAAACTCCTTAATGAAACTCAGGATTAAAAAACAACAAAATTAAGATCTAGCTTTATCTTCACAGTAGATACACCTATAAATCCTCTTCTCCGGATCTGTCAGATTGAAGATGTGAGGGATGTTTGGTTCGATTGCGGTGATACATCTAGGATTCTTGCACTTCTGAATATTGATAAGTTTCTTAGGAAGAGCAACCTTCTTCTTCTCGATTGTTACACCATCCTTGATGATACTTACAGTAACACCTGGATCAATGTATCCGATAACATCCAGATCGATATCGTACTCATCCTTATCGACCTTAATGATATCCTTCTTTCCCATCTTTTCAGATTTAACATTCTGCATCATTGCCACGCTGCAATCCAGCTTATCCAGCCCAAGATCGTAATAAAGCTTCATGGCATTTCCAGCAGTTATATGATCTAAAACTATTCCGTTCTGTATACTATCTATCTTCATATGCCCCTCCCTTACTTAAGTCCTATCAACTTACAGATCAGCGCCATGCGGACAAACTTGCCGTACTTAACCTGACGGAAGTAGCACGCTCTTGGGTCATCGTCAACTGATGGAGAAATCTCATTCACCCTTGGAAGTGGGTGGAGGATAATCATGTCTTCCTTTGCAAGCTTCATCTTCTTCTTGTCCAGGATATATGTGTCCTTCAGTCTTACATAATCAGCCTCGTTGAAGAAACGCTCTCTCTGAACTCTTGTCATATAGAGAATATCCAGCTGCCCAATGTTATCTTCAAGGGACTCAACCTCTTCATATTCAAGTCCTGCAGGCTCAATGACTTCTGAAATGATATAGTCAGGAACCTTCAGCTCCTTAGGTGAAATAAGCACAAACTTTATTCCTTCATATCTTGAAAGAGCCTTGATAAGACTGTGGACTGTACGACCAAACTTAAGGTCGCCACAGAGACCAACTGTCATATGGTCAAGTTTTCCCTTTTCTTTTCTTATTGTAATAAGATCTGTAAGAGTCTGTGTTGGGTGATTGTGTCCACCGTCGCCTGCATTTATCACAGGAACTGGTGATGCCATTGAGGCAAGCTTAGGTGCACCCTCATTAGGATGTCTCATGGCAATGACATCTGCAAAACATCCAACTGTTCTTACTGTATCCTCAACGCTCTCGCCCTTGGACACTGAAGAATCCTGTGCAGATGAAAATCCAATCACACTTCCTCCCAGATCCAGCATAGCTGATTCAAAACTGAGTCTTGTTCTTGTTGATGGCTCATAAAACAGAGTTGCAATCTTTTTACCCTTTGCAATGTCTGCGTACTTTTCTGGGTTGTCGTAGATTTCTTCTCCAAGCGCTAATATTTCGTCTAATTCTTCAAGGGTTAAATCCATTGGATCAATTAAATGCTTCATACCCATCTCCTTTTATAAAAATGACGTGTGGCACCACTTGGGTGCTGCACGTCATTTTGAATTAACATTTTTTAATTAAGTAATACATAACAGCCTTCTCAGCATGTCTTCTGTTTTCCGCTTCATCAAGTATTGTTTCGAGATGTTTTTTCTCAACGCTTTCAGAAATCTCAAAACCAACATGCATTGGCATGTCATGGAAAACAAGAGCGTCACTTCCCTCAAGGAAAGCATCATTAATCTGATAAGGCATCATCTTTGCAAGAGTTTCCTCTTTCTGCTGCTGATAAGCAGGATTGTTAAAGAACTCCATATCTACCCATGTATCAGTATAGATGACATTCATCTTCTTTGCATAGTCGTGAGCTTCTTCCATAGACATTGATGGATCAAGCTCAACGTAGTGACCAGTAGCCTTAGCTTCCTCATAGAAGTCATCACCGCAGGCAGTTTTATTAACCAGAGGTGTGAGTCCATAAAGTGTACCCATCTTCATCTTAGCGAAAAACTCCACAAGTGAATTGAATACATTGTTCTTAGCTCCGATGTACATGAAGTTGACATTCAGATCACCAAACTTCTCAACAACTGTAAGTGCATCAGCGAGAATCTGGCAAGGATGGTAAGAACTGTCACAGCCATTGATAAAAGGAACTGTAACATTTTCACCAAACAGCTCAACAGTCTCGTTCTTAACAAGACGTGCCATTATAATATCAACATTTCGACATACATACTTAATCTCAGAAACTGGTTCACCCAGAACAAAATTGGAATCTTCCCAAAGCTGATTAAAATAGCTTCCACCCAGTTCAGTAATACCAGTTGCAAAAGAAAGGAATGTTCTGGTAGAAGTCTTCTCAAACAGAGAATAAAGCTTCTTTCCCTCAAGTGCATGAGCATATTTATCAGGATCTTTTTTCATATCCTGCGCAATCTCAAGAATCTCCATAAGCTCTTCAGCAGAGAAATTCTTGAAGTTCAGCATATTTTTCATTTTCATTACCTCTTATAAGTAAGATGCAAGCTTTTCAGCCATATCTGTATGCTCCCAAGGAACATCAATATCAGTACGTCCAAAATGTCCATAAGCAGCTGTCTGCTTGTATATTGGACGACGAAGTTCAAGCATTTTGATAATTCCAGCTGGACGGAGATCAAAGTTCTCTCTTACGATCTCAGTAATCTTCTCATCTGAAAGCTTACCTGTTCCAAATGTATCGATCATGATTGATGTAGGTCTTGCAACACCAATAGCATAAGAAAGCTGGATTTCACATTTATCTGCAAGTCCTGCTGCAACAATATTCTTAGCAACATATCTTGCTGCATAAGATGCCGATCTATCTACCTTTGTTGGATCCTTACCTGAGAATGCACCACCGCCGTGACGCGCATATCCACCATATGTATCTACGATAATCTTACGTCCTGTAAGACCAGAATCTCCGTGAGGACCACCAATAACAAATCTTCCTGTTGGATTGATGAAGTACTTTGTATCATCATCAATCATATCCTTTGGAAGAACAGGATCAAAAACATACTTCTTAATATCCTCATGAATCTGTTCCTGAGAAACCTGATTACTATGCTGTGTTGAAAGAACTACCGTATCAATTCTTACCGGCTTTCCATTCTCATCATACTCAACTGTAACCTGAGTCTTTCCATCAGGTCTCAGATAACTAAGAGTTCCATTTTTTCTAACCTCAGTAAGCTTAAGTGCAAGCTTATGAGCCATCGCAATAGGATAAGGCATAAGCTCAGGTGTTTCGTTAGTTGCATATCCAAACATAAGTCCCTGATCGCCGGCACCAATTGCCTCAATCTCTTCATCGCTCATCTGATTTTCCTTAGCTTCGAGAGCCTTATCAACCCCAAGAGCGATATCCTGTGACTGCTCATCTATAGCAGTCATAACACCACATGTATCTGCATCGAATCCGTACTTAGCTCTGTCATAACCAATTTCTCTTACTGTATCTCTGACAATCTTCTGAATGTCTACATAAGCATCAGTTGTGATTTCACCCATCACAAGTACGAGTCCTGTTGTACATGAGGTTTCACAAGCCACACGACTGTTAGGATCCTGGCGGATCAGCTCATCCAATATGGCATCAGAAATCTGATCACATATTTTATCAGGATGTCCTTCAGTTACAGACTCTGATGTAAAAAATCTACGTTCCATTGTTTTCATCTCCCTGTGTTTCCAGCGGCTCCATCTACCGCATTATTTACAAAACTTCACAAACCAAGATTATACTAGATAATATAACATTTGTCACGAATAATAATCGCAACAAAAATCTACTTAATCTTACTATAAATATGCTCTCTTACCGTCTTACTCTGACCAGGTGCCAGTTCCTCATAACCTGACTCTTCACCTGGAAGTGGAAGGTTTGGAGCATCAATCATCCATGTTGATGGTTCCGGGCAAAAGTAACCCTTTTCACCACCATCATTCCAGATAACCCAGAACTTGAAGTTATCATCCACCTCGTATCGGATTTCATTTCCAGTCTCAATATCTGTCACGATCGCGCCTCTGAATGGAAGTCCATCCACATCATAAGTCTCACAATTATAAACATCATTATCGATGATGTGTTTAACTGGAATCATAGAACCCGTCAGATACTGTCTGTCATGATTATCCAGTGAAATAAAATCACAGGTAGGCAGATTTCTCTGATTGAGCGGCCACTTATCTCCAATAGTAACAAAAAGTCGCGTATCCAGTGGCTTACCATTTGTAGTAAATGGTCCATTTATAGTTGTATGATTACAAACTCCATATGGCAGCTGCTTGTCAGATGTATTCGTAATTGTAAATTCATAACTCATGCCATTATCAGAAAGGCTGAATGTATACTCCGCCTTAAAGCTGACTGGGAATGTAGAAAAGAAAGGATCCTTCTCATCATAAACATACTCAGTTCTTGCAATGGCTGTATCATCCTTAACTACAGCCTCAACAATAGTATGCTCTCTCTTATGAAGGAAACCATGAAGCGCTGTATTCTCTCCCTTAATAATAACTGGGAAATGATACTCAGCATCACTGGTCTTAAGTATTCCATCCTTAAGTCTGTTAGGATAAAGAAGAGTTGGGAAACCATAAACCTCAGGACTTGCCTGAAGTTCTTCTACACTAAGACTCTCGTCCTTTCTGAAAAAACTGATGTCGTTTTCCACATCAACCATAGATATGATATTGCTCCCTAAAAATGGAGCAATAGTTGCGGTATATCTTCCAGCCTTAAGCTGAATAACATCCTTCTCTTTATATTTTTTTATCTCTGATGTATACGCCATTTTTACATCCTCCGTTCATATATGAAGCACTAGGCAAGTTTTGCTGCAAGTCTCTTGGCAAGAGCAGCCTGGGCATCCGAATCCGGCTCATTCTGTGGCCATCCTATTTTGAAGTCATCATTATCGTACCTTGGAATAACGTGCACATGAAAATGAAAAACTGTCTGTCCTGCAGCCTCTCCATTATTCTGCACCACGTTTGCTCCATCGCAGTCAAACTCTTCCTTAAGTGCAGTTGCCACTCTCTTAGCAAGAGGGAACACCTTAGAGCCTACCTCATCATCTATCTCAAAAAGATTTGCATAGTGCTGCTTTGGAAGTATCAGAGCATGACCTTCATTCGCAGGGCTGGCATCAAGGATCACTGTAAAATCATCATCCTCATATATTTTATTAGTAGGAAAAACTCCATTTGCGAGTTTACAGAAGATACAATCGTCTTTAATCATAGCTTTACCCTTTCATTTATGGTATAAATAATCAAAAACATTTTACGTCAGTAACTTTAATATGTCAAAGTAAAAAAGAACATTAAAAGGGGCTCTGCCTAACTGGCAAAGCCCCTGTGCAAATCTTATTGTAAGCCCTTAGGTTTTCCCTTATTAATATCATCTTTCTGATTATTTTTTTTCTGATTAGCCTTTTTCTCTAATTCTGCTCTTTGTTCATCGAAAGCTTTTATTCTGGCCAGAGCTCTTGCCCTCATTGTCTTAGCAGTTTTTTCTATACCATCAGTACACTTCTTAATATCCTTTATAAGATCCTTTTCTGAACGGCTGGCATCAATCCCTTTGGTAGCCTTTTTAACATATTCGTTCAGACTGTCCATTCCTGCTTTTGTACGAAGCTTTTTGTTTACAGAATATACAGGTTTAGATTCTCTAAAAACCAGCTTCGATTCTAAAATAGGTATATCAAGTGGCCCTAACCCATATTTATCAGGATTTACCATTTTATCGTTGTAATTCTCTGGCTTTCTAAACTCCTTTATTTCTTCGTTATCTTCTACTTGTTCTAGCCGATTCTTATCATGCATAGTAGCTATGAACTCGAACCTGACTATAGCATTGATACACTTCGTTTTTTCCTGCTTAGAGAGATGTATGCCCTCATTTGCTGCTTTCTGAAGCTTTCGTTCAGCATCGTAACACTCATCCATAAACTTCTTAATACGAAGCGAATCCTGTACTTCCAATATAGTCTCTTTACCCAGTTTTTTCTGAACCATATTATCCAGTTCTGGATCTTTGGCAGCAAAATCAAACATTTTTTTCAGCATAGCAGATGAATAGGCGAAGTTTAAACCTTGTGATCTCTTCAGATTTGAAACTCTTATACATTCATTATTGACCTCTTTTATTCCTACCGCAAGTATATCGGCAAGCTTTGTCTTGTTTCCTTTATTATAGGCTTCTATCGCTTCTTTAGCCTTCTCTTTTGCAGGAACCAGAGTCCATGGAAGAAATTTCGAAGCCATACCAGCTCTTGGTACACCATTTTGCTTCGCCATATCAAGGGTGTACATAGTCCTTGCTTCATTCAGTATATCCTCTTTTTTTATTTCAGGACTCTTAGTCTCCCATCTCATTTTTACATAATCGTCACTTATATTATCAGGATTTAAGACTGCAGCATATGCTACTGCAGCAAACTCATCACTTGTTACACCTTCAACTTTTATAGGCTTAAAAATAGTCTTAAACTCATCAACGCTATACATTCCCGAAATACCTGGGCGAGAACAGTGTTCTCTTATAAATACTGGATCTGTACCATAATAGTTCGTTATGCAATTTAATCCTACTTCGTATGGACGTTTTACCATAAAGCCAAAATCTTCCATATTGGTGACACTGTAGCCCTCCTGACTCATCTGGGCTTCCATCTGAGCCATGTCATCTCTGAGTTTTTTCTGACTACCAATTCCTGTCTCCATATTCCTGCCAAGTTCGAACAAATTAAGGGCCGACTCAAAACGGGTCTTTCCCATTTTTGTACCTGGTCTCCATGCTTTGATCTTATCAGCCTGATCCTCAGCAAGCTTACGTTGATAAGCAAGGTTTTCACCGTTGATTTTTTCTTGTAACTTAGCAAGCTCTTTCTTGCTAAGCCCCTTTCCTTCTACCTCTAGTCTCTTATTTAGTTCTGCCTGTTTCTTTGTTTTTAACGTTCTGTTTTTTGCCTCTAATTCCCTCTCGTATTCTCCCCTCTTGGCTTTTATATAAGCATCGGCAAGTTCCTTTACCTCCTTAAAAAGAGTTTTAAATCGTTCATCCTCATATATACTAACATCCCTCTTTGTATTAAGGAGTTTTAATACTTCAATTATTTTTTTCTTAAGTAGATCTATCTCATCAGAATCTTTATGTTTTTTGAGACTACCTCTATGCTGAGCATTAAGATCTGTCAGATAGTCAGATAAACTATTTATCAGATTGGAACGCTCCCTCTCATCAGAATTCATGTGGATGATATCCACATTCTTCCTTCTTAAGGTATCCTCAAGTATCTTTGTCTGACTAACATCCTTCGTTTCTGTTCCAAGTTTGTTTTTTGAAACCTCGATAGATAGATCCTCATACTTTTTGAACAAAGGTCTAACCATATTAATGAGACGCCTTCTATCAATATGTTTGTCGATATGGCTGTTCATGAATTCATTAAATATTGCCTGGTAATCCTCCTTTTCGCCAGGTTTAAATCCACTGCCTTTGCCATTCAGTTTCCCCATCACATGCAGTAAACTATCGATAAATGGCAGGTCTTCTGCATTCCATCCATTATCAAGAAGTTTCAGTTTTCTGTCTATATCCTTTATAAAAGGATCTGCATGCCTTGCTCCTGCCCAGTTACCCTCGAAAGCCATCTTTGAGTGTGAAAAAGGATATATAGCCGCTGTATCCCCTTCATATTTCAAAGTCTTTAGTTTTTCCAGATTACTTTTCTGCATTAAAAGAGCATCATAGGTTGCTTTTTTAAACTGCTTCTGAGCCAGCTCATCGACTTTCCCTGCATCTTTCGCCTTATAGTAAGGAAGCTGAATATTTATCATATAATCTTCATATATCTGATATTGCTCTAAGAACCCTTTACCAGGCATATATTTTTCGTATCTATTAACATCCCACTGATATACATTTTGCTTTTTTCTTCCTTCTAGCTTTTCACCTACCTTAAAACGAGGAGTTGGGTAGTCCAGAAATGTATTTACGGAATATGTTTTAAAAGGTTCAGTTATCCCCTTATCCATGAGATACTGATATGTACCATCCAGCCTGTACCTTATAGAACGCATGAAAGCATCAATAGTTTTTTTGCGAAAGGATCCTTCAGGAAGTTTAAGATCTTTCACCTTCTTTTCCATCTTGTTATAAAAATCTGATACCAGCTTATCGTATGACGGCATATCACTCTCTGGTATAGGTTCAGCATATTTTGTTTTCTTATTGATCTTATTGATGCTATCTAAAAACAGATTAAAATCATTTATTATTTTTTCACTTTCATCAGGGTTTTTTTCATCATTAAAAATGTCACTAAGACTAACTAACTCACCAAAGATCCCCTGAATCTCCTGCTTAGAAATCGGTCTGATCAGTTTATATGTTTTCTTCTGTATATTAGCCTCTTGTTGTAATTCATCATCATTTTCTAGCTCGATCGCAACATCTTCTTTCATGGTTCTACTCCTCTCTTATAATTGTAATCGTCCTTTATCTAAATGTTTCTCCACAATATTGGGGAAACAATCAGAATCTGATATGTTAGTTTACAGTATAACATTATAATGGCAACAAAAGCGCAACAAATTATAGCTTTAAAAATAACAAATCGTTGTCTTTTAGGTATTTCTATAATATAATTACTTTATCTGTGACGGTTCCTTTTTTTCAAGGTCGAAAACGTTTAGAAACCGTCAAAAATACACTATCAAAAATACAATGAAAGGGAAGGTAAACTAAATGAAATTCGGTTACTTTGATGATGCGCAAAGAGAATATGTCATCACCTCTCCAAGAACTCCTTATCCATGGATTAACTACCTTGGAACTGAAGGATTCTTCTCACTTATTTCAAACACTGCAGGAGGATATCACTTCTACAAAGATGCACGCCTAAGACGTATAACCAGGTATCGTTATAACAACATCCCTGTAGATATGGGTGGTCGTTATTTCTATATAAACGACGATGATACAGTTTGGAACCCGGGTTGGTCACCAGTTAAGACCAATCTTGACTTTTACGAGTGCCGTCACGGTATGGGGTACACAATTATTACTGGTAAGAAAAAAGAGCTGAAGGCTGAGGTTACTTTCTTCGTACCTCAGGGTGAAAATGCCGAGATTCAGAAGGTTGTTCTGAAGAACGAAGGCACATCTCCAAAGAACTTCACACTTTTCTCATTCCTTGAGTGGTGTCTGTGGAA
Organism: uncultured Lachnospiraceae bacterium; assembly: GCA_947168155.1. Lineage (GTDB taxonomy): Bacteria > Bacillota > Clostridia > Lachnospirales > Lachnospiraceae > Eubacterium_Q. The sequence continues at coordinate 12,197 of CAMVKW010000058.1, forward strand.
CGCTGAGGATGACTCAACAAACTTCCAGAGAAACTTCAATACAGGTGAGGTTGAGG
>CAMVKW010000059.1:0-12075 GCA_947168155.1 uncultured Lachnospiraceae bacterium
AAATAGAAGCAACAAGAGAGGCGGAAAAGAAAGCCGCAGAAAATGCTGGGAAAGAATTTGCAGAAGATGCATCTGAAAAAACAGCAAAAGAAGTGATAGAGGAAGAAATTTTAAATGTTGAAAGAACAATATCAGAAAACTGTACGGAAATAGAAATAAAAACATCGTTACAGAAAACAGCAGATGATGCTGCAATAGTGTATAACAAAAAATACAATCCTGTTAAGAGGGCTCAAAAGAAAGGATTTATTGATGTAAAGGAAACCGCTAATGGAGGTATTAGTTTTGAGGGTAGTCCGTATATTTATAAAAATGATGGAAACGATATAATAGTCAACATAACGGCTACAGGAAATAGAAGTAAAGATTTTAACATTGCAAATGAATTAAGTGGTCTAGAAGAAACGCCGGAAGGGTATGTTTGGCATCATTTGGATAATTATAACGTTAATGATAATTCGATTACCCTTGAATTGGTTTCTCAAGATGCACATAACGCTTCTAAGCCACATTCTGGAGGCTGTGCTCAGTATGATGCAGTACATGGACCAACTTATAATCCAATTAAGAAAGGAAATGATTAATTATGTATAAATTCATTAAAAGTGTTTATAAAAGTCAAGCTACAGAACAGGATATAAATGATTTGGAAAAAAAATGGAATATCTGTTTTCCGAAATTATTAAAAGAATACTATATGAAATATGATAATTCTAAAATATACATATGTAGGATTATTGTTGACGGATTCGAACATGAACTATCAGGAATTTTACCTATACAAGGTACTGGTTATTCTTTAAATCAGGCAATTAATAATGATAGATTGGATGAGTTGATTTCTGAGGAGTATACGCCCTTCGCATATAATAGAGGTGGGGACTATTATTATTGGAACTCAACTGATGAGGGTATATATGTAATATATTGTGATGACATTGAAAGCTATATTCATATATGTGATGGATTTGAAACTTTCTTCTCTATTATGGAGGCAGGAGTTGTTATAGAATGATAATGCTCAAAGCATTATACAGTTTGCAGTTTTTCATTTGCTATATACCAGAATCTAGTAACGCTAAAGATAAGATGAACTGATGTTTGTGTTTAATAGAAAAGAATGGTATTGTTTTACATTTGTTTTCTCAGATTATTATTAGGATGAGATATATGAAAATAAGAAATACAATTTGTTATATTTTAATACTGATATTATTAGTGTCTCTGATAGGCTACGCTCCGTCAGATAATAAGAGGCTAACTACTAATACTTTTCTGCAACAGAAGGAAGAAATAATAGAAGATGCCAAAGCTTATCTGGAGTCATGTCAAAGAGAAAATGGCAGCCATGATTACCCTTCAAATATAAACACTACTGCGGAGGTCTGTGCCGTCTTAGACGAGTTTTCTGATGTAGATACGACTGAGTCTAGTAGCACTAAATAGTAGTAATGTTAATGACTATATAGATAAAGCTTGTACTAGCGATTCTTCAAAGAAAGATATTCGTAACAGTATTTCGCAGGGGAGAGAAGTATATATCCCGGAGACACCAGTTGAAATATATGGACAAAAGTGGACGGGTTATATAGTATTTGATACAGAGTCATATACCGGAAGGTATATGATCTCAGGTGGGTTATCCGGAAGTGAAACCGTTAACCTTGACGATATAGATATGGATTTGGTCAAGGCGGAGAGCGATCTATATTTGAACGCTACAACTTTTGGTTCAGCAGTAATAGTAGCAGCTGCATTAGTTGGTATATCGGTATACGGAGACACAAGCCTCGGAGCGACGCTTTCATATCTGTTAATGGAATTTGAGGCGTCGATAAACATATTAAAAACTGAATATGAAAGATATAAGCAGAGCAAACTCTATCAGGAGTATCTGGATGGTAATGAAGAAAGCGGTATAGAGTTCTATAATAATACGAGATCAGAACAGGTAAAGACAGCGTGTATAGCACTTGGGTATTTAGCTGATCTGGTATTTATGTCCTTAGACGGTTTAATAACTAAAAAACTAGAAGAAAAAACCGCTCAGAAAACCCTAGAAAAGAATGCAGCAGATGAAGCAACGGAACAGCTTCTTAAGGAACAGGATGAATGGGCTATACAATATGCAGAAATAGAAGCAACAAGAGAGGCGGAAAAGAAAGCCGCAGAAAATGCTGGGAAAGAGTTTGTTGAGGATGCTTCAAAAGAAACGGCAGAAGAAGTTATTCAAGAATCTGCAACAAGGACAGAAAAAGAGTTTGTTAGACGAATACGTGAGGGCGAAAGCAAGGGTATTTTCTACCCTGATTATGAAACTATATGTCAAAGGAGTGTTCATAACCCAGAAAAAAATAAAGTAATGCTTGGAAAATATGATGGTGGAGGACCTACAAGTTATATAACTAAAGCGGGGGATGAGTATACATATTTTGATTTAGGGAGTGATTGGAACGTTATTAAAAGACAATATGGTTTTACAGATGATGAAATGTTTTCACTTTTTAATGAAAGCTTTTTGGATGATGGTATTAATGCTGGAAAAACCTTTTATTTCTCGCATAATCCAATTAATGATAGCGGAGCTTTAGGTAAGGAATATCAGTACTTGTTAAAGAATAATTATATATGGGATGAAGCGACAATGACAATGAAACCTAGATGAAAGGAATAATAATTATGAGTGTAAATGAATTATACGATTTAATTAAGGATTATTATGGTTATAAAATTCATATGAGATCATTGAATTCTGAAACTAAGGAAGTGGTGGGTGTATTATATGATGCATTTATATTAAAATGTAATATTAATGATAGATATGATAGATTTGGTGCAGGAATAAATGTTGGAAATGGCGATATTATCACCGTTTTTTTAGGTAAGCAATGTTCACTAAATAGTGATAAGAAATCTATTCAAGATAGTTTGAAAAACATAGATGAGTATTGTAGATTGAGATTACCAGACAAGTATTTAGATGCATATTTCAAAGCTTATAATAATTAGTTTTATACTTTAATTTTTCGCATTATTAGGACGAGATATATGAAATTAAGAAATACAATTTGTTATATTTTAATACTGATATTATTAGTGTCTCTGATAGGCTACGCTCCGTCAGATAATAAGAGGCTAACTACTAATACTTTTCTACAACAGAAGGAAGAAATAATAGAAGATGCCACAGCTTATCTGGAGTCATGTCAAAGAGAAAATGGCAGCTATGATTACCCCTCAAATATAAACACTACAAAAAGTTTTGATTTTACAAATGGATTATCTGTTCGAGAATGGCTCGCAGGGCAAAGCTATGAAGAACAATATAAATTTGGATTAGATGTATTAAGAAAGTTTGGGGTGATTGAATGAAAAAATATACAGTTGATGAGATTATAAATATATACGAAAAATCCGGAAGATTAATGTATGATGCAACATTATCTGGTGATTATAAAACAAATAACAGAGAAGGTAAAAGGTTAACAAAAATCTATAAAATATTTGAAGCAAATAATGAATTTGGATATCAGTGTATTGATAGACTAATAAAAAGTAACAATGTAGTAATTAAAACAAAGGCAGCGGCATATTGTCTTTCGTTGAATTATAGAATTGATTATGCAGTTTCAGTTTTACAAGAAATAGTCGAGAATCCTGATACTGGTATTTTTGGATTTAATGCTGAGATGACATTAAAAGTGTGGAAAAAAAATGGATGCTTAAAAATATACTAGCACTTTTTATTCAGTTGAGAGGATTGTCCCCTCACCTGTTGTTTCGCTAATGGAAAGGAAAATAAATGCATTTATGCCGCATACTGGATAGATCAGCTCCCAGCTCGAAAGTGATATATGGAGAGAACTTACCGGAGCTGATGCTGTTTCACCTGTCGACATTCTGAATGAAGCATATGAATCTGGAATAGAGGTAGTAGCACTAAATGGTAGTAATGTTAATAATTATATAGATAAAGCTTGTACTAGCGATTCTTCAAAGAAAGATATTCGTAACAGTATTTCGCAGGGGAGAGAAGTATATATCCCGGAGACACCAGTTGAAATATATGGACAAAAGTGGACGGGTTATATAGTATTTGATACAGAGTCATATACCGGAAGGTATATGATCTCAGGTGGGTTATCCGGAAGTGAAACCGTTAACCTTGACGATATAGATATGGATTTGGTCAAGGCGGAGAGCGATCTATATTTGAACGCTACAACTTTTGGTTCAGCAGTAATAGTAGCAGCTGCATTAGTTGGTATATCGGTATACGGAGACACAAGCCTCGGAGCGACGCTTTCATATCTGTTAATGGAATTTGAGGCGTCGATAAACATATTAAAAACTGAATATGAAAGATATAAGCAGAGCAAACTCTATCAGGAGTATCTGGATGGTAATGAAGAAAGCGGTATAGAGTTCTATAATAATACGAGATCAGAACAGGTAAAGACAGCGTGTATAGCACTTGGGTATTTAGCTGATCTGGTATTTATGTCCTTAGACGGTTTAATAACTAAAAAACTAGAAGAAAAAACCGCTCAGAAAACCCTAGAAAAGAATGCAGCAGATGAAGCAACGGAACAGCTTCTTAAGGAACAGGATGAATGGGCTATACAATATGCAGAAATAGAAGCAACAAGAGAGGCGGAAAAGAAAGCCGCAGAAAATGCTGGGAAAGAGTTTGTTGAGGATGCTTCAAAAGAAACGGCAGAAGAATTAGTTGATAAAACAGTAACTGATACAAACATAACGCTTTCAGAAAAGATCATTGAGGAGAACACTGTTGTAATACATCACAAAGCTACATCAGGTGTAGAATTAAAAAGTACACCTGGAAAAACAACGACAATTCTTGGTAGATACAATTCAGACACGGGATCAATAATAAAAGAATTAGATATAAAAAAGAGTGTTGATTTTAGTGGAAATACAGGAGGCTTTAACCTATTAAATACACCTGATGAATTATATATATCCGCAGAACAATTCTGGGAAGAATACAATAAGCCGTTTTTAGATGCTGCAATAGAGTGCAATGATGTAATTTTAATGGCTACACCTATTACAAATGATAACTTATATGTAAAAGGTACAACAGAACTTACTGGATATGGTCGGGAGTATTATTATTTGCTTAAAAAAGGTTATAAGTATATTGATGGAAAGATGATTCCATAAGGAGCTTATTATGAATGATGAACAAAAAAAGGAGATTCTATTTAAATTAAAATTTTTAAAGGGATTAAACTATATAGAAGAGGAATACGAATATGGTATTAAATATATTTCCTCCAAAGTGATTTTAGATTTTTATCGCGAACGTTATTCTGATGCTTTTGATGCTAGTATATTATTTGTTGAAAAGAATAAGTGTTTTAGTATTGGTTGGATTTATTATGTGAGGACAAATAATGTTTGCAAAAATAATGATTGTTTTTCTGAGTTATTAGATATAGTTGGTTTTTTTATAAAAGAGTATAACAATTTACTTGATATTAATTATTGCGAAGATAGCAATAATATGATTGAAGACTATATGGATAATATTAGGAAAAAGAATTAATTTATCCTGAATTATTCATCGAATAATTCTTAACAGTGGCTCACGCCACATATTTAAACAACTTCATAAGGACTTACGTTTTCACTTAAGAGATAATCCTGAAAAAAATGACAAAGCTTTTGTAAGGTGTTAAAATGTAATAGTATTTAGATTGTTTTGCAAGGGAGATCTGATTTATGGGAAAGTATTTGAATCCTGGAAACTCGGGATTTGAGAATATTGTTGCGGGCCAGTATGTAGATAAAACTGGCCTTATTAAGATTATAAATAATTCTCTTAATACATCAGATAAGCTCATATGTGTAAGTAGACCAAGAAGATTTGGTAAATCTTTTGCGGCAAAAATGCTTTGTGCTTATTATGATAAGTCTAGTGATTCTCATAAGCTTTTTGATGGTCTAAATATTTCCCATGATGACTCCTATGAAAAGTGTATAAATAAATATAATGTAGTTTATCTCGATATTACTGATTTTATTTCAACGTCTACTAATCCGGATGAAATAGTAGACGTGATTCAAGCTTCAATAGTAAAAGAAATAAAAGAAAATGTTCCTGAAACTGCTGATGAAGAGGATTTGAACAATACTTTTTTAGCAGCGAATGAATTAAATGGCGAAAAATATATTTTCATTATTGATGAATGGGATGCTTTGTTTAGAGAGTTTCCACAAAATGAAAATCTTCAAAAAAAATATGTTAATCTTCTCAGGGGTCTTTTCAAGAATGGAAGCTTTACTGATAAGGTGGTTGCAGGGGCTTATATGACGGGAATCCTCCCAATCAAGAAGTATGGAACACAGTCAGCTGTTTCTGATTTTATGGAATACACTATGACCTCTCCTGGTGCTTTTGCGGGATACATTGGTTTTACTGAAGACGAGGTTAAGAAACTATGTAATGAACACTCGTTATCGTTTGAAGAGGCAAGAAGATGGTATGATGGTTATAAGTTTGAAAAAATCGGTTCAGTCTATAATCCTAATTCCCTGATGACAGCAATAAAAAAAGGAGTTTATTCAAACTATTGGGGAAAGACAGAATCTTATGAGTCTATTATTCCTTACATCGAGATGGATTTCGATGGTCTTAAACAGGATATAGTTTCTCTTCTGGGGTCAGGACATGTCACAACTGACATAGACTCGTATCAGAATGATATGACATCAATTAATAATAAAGATGATGTAATGACTCTTTTGGTTCATTTGGGTTATCTGGGATATAACTCTGAAGATAATTCCGTTTACATTCCAAATGAGGAAGCGAGAAGGGAATTGCTTAGGGCAGTAAAAAACAGTAATAGAACTGAAGTGGTTAAGCTTCTTAATAAGTCTGATGAGTTGTTGCAGCATACTTTAAATGGTGACGAAGATTCTGTAGCTAGTATTCTAGAACAAATTCACGAAACGGGTGTTGCGCCTCTTTTTTATAATGATGAACAAACACTTAGATACGTGATCAGATTTGCATTTATATCAGCTATAGATTTATATGTAAGAATAGAGGAACTTCCTTCTGGACATGGATTCGCCGATGTAGTGTATTTACCTAAACAAGGGGTTAATAAACCGGCATTAGTGATAGAGTTGAAGTGGGATAAAGCCGTTGAGGGGGCGATAAATCAGATTCATAATAATAATTATCCTAAATTATTAGAACAATATGGTGGAGATATTATTTTAGTAGGTGTTAGCTATAATGATAAAAACAAGCATCATTCTTGTAAAATTGAGATGATAAAAAATCAAAAGTGAGGTTGTATGAAAACTCATTTTTGTGGTAGAATAAATGTGTATATGGGGATAGAGAAGGTTCCTTATATAACGACTGAAAATCACAACGAAAGGGGTTACAAGAACGAATGGAAAAAGAACAAGTAAAACTCGAGCTGAAGGCTCTTATAGAGGATATTATGCCTGAGCTTGGCGAAGTTGAAATTGATAAGAATATCGTTAGTGAGTATGGTATTAATTCAGTTTCAATCATTAGACTGATAGTTGCTGCTGAAGAGAAGTTTGGGGTTAAATTTACAGACTATGAGCTGTCTCTTGAAGACTATGATACTTTTGGAGATCTTGCGGCAGTAATAAAAGAAAAATTGGATAAGGTTGATTAAGGAGGGGTAACAAAAATGGCTAAGAAGAGATTACCAGTAACAAGAACTCCACTGATCACATCATGGCAGTGGCATGCAACATTATTTTCAATTCTATCAGATGATGATAACGCTAAGAAATGGATATATAGTAACTACATTCAGCTTAGATGTTACAACATAGAAGAGATTTTTACAGGTGACGATATGCTTTTTGCAGACATCATGCCTGGTAGCAGTTCACTTAAGGAATGCCCTTATCTCATCACATCTCTTTTGACAAAAGAACAGATCGAAAGTTATTGTGGCGATATTGTAGATTTCATTATCAAGACAATCGACCTCGGCGGATATGTATACGGTGTATTTGATGAGGCTAAGATTCTTAGTGATTTCGATGTAGATTATAAGTTCCCTCACGAGCTGTTTATCTATGGATATGATCTTGAGGGCGAAGGCTTCTATTGTGGAGACTTCACATTCAAGGATAAATATGCTCATAACAAGTTGTCATTTGAGGATGTTCGTAAGGGCTACACAGCTATTGCAGCTGATGAAGACCACATGTTCAAGGATGACTACAAGGGTACTAGAGGACTCTATGTAATATTTAAGAATACTGATACATGTTACTATGATGTAGATACTACTCTTATAAGAGATACACTTCGTGAGTATCTGAATTCTCAGGATACAAAGAATCATTTCCGTATGATGAGAAATAGATTCAACGATACAACCTTCGGAGTAGAGGTTTACGATGTGGCTCTTGATAGAATAATGAAGCAGATGCAGTCAGATGAACCTGATTTTGATATCAGAGCACTTCATGTAATGTATGACCACAAGGTGCTGATGCTTGAGAGAATTAAGTATCTCATGGCTAATGGTTATCTGAATTACGATGCAGATCTTATATCTGAGTATGAAGAGGTTGTTAAGAACATGCAGGCAGCTCGTAACCTGCTTATCAAGATTTCTATCAATGAGGATGTTGCCGAGGCAGCAAGATTTAAGGACTACTTCCGTATCGCAAAGGAGAAGGAGGTAGCTGTCCTCCTGGAAGTGCTCTCAAGACTTGATCAGAGAGCTAAATAATAATTAGAGTGACGCCAGCGGAATTCCCGTTGGCGTCTTTTTTTATGCAAAGTTAAATATGCTTAATTTTAGTATCATGTACTTAATAAAGATTAGTAAAATAGGGGCTTTTCTTTGTTCACAAAGTTTTCAAATTGTGTTATTATTTTATTTAGCTTTTTGCGCCTTCCTATAGGGTTTTAGGCGTTTCCGAGGTCCTTGGTCAAGGATCCATAAAAAGAAATAATACTAGGAGGAATCACGAAATGGCAAGATTCAAAAAGACCATGGATGGTAACGAAGCTGCAGCTCATGCATCGTATATCTTTACTGACTGCGCCGCTATCTATCCTATCACTCCATCATCACCTATGGCTGAACATACTGATGAATGGGCAACAGCCGGAAGAAAGAACCTTTTCGGCAACACTGTTAAAATCTTAGAGATGGAATCTGAGGCAGGAGCAGCTGGTACAGTACACGGCTCACTTGTTGCAGGTGCCATGACATCTACTTACACAGCTTCACAGGGACTTCTTCTTATGATCCCTAACCTTTATAAGGTAGCTGGTGAGAGACTTCCAGGTGTATTCAACGTTTCAGCTCGTTGCGTTGCTTCACACGCTCTTAACATCTTCGGTGATCACTCAGACGTTTACGCTTGTCGTCAGACAGGTTGTGCAATGCTTTGTGAGTCATCTGTTCAGGAAGTAATGGACCTTACTCCAGTTGCTTACCTTTCAGCACTTGAGGGAAGACTTCCATTCATTAACTTCTTCGATGGTTTCCGTACATCACATGAGATTCAGAAGATTGATTGCTGGTCAAATGAAGACTTCGAAGATATCTTCCCATATGACGCACTTGATAAGTTTAGAGCTGAGGCTCTTAATCCAAATCATCCATGCGAGAAGGGATCTGCTCAGAACCCTGACGTATTCTTCCAGACAAGAGAAGCTTGCAATCCAGCTTATAATGATATGCCAGCTATCGTTGAGAAGTACATGGACAAGATCAATGCTAAGCTTGGTACAGATTACAAGCTCTTCAATTACTATGGAGCACCAGATGCAGAGAAGGTTATCGTTGCTATGGGTTCTGTATGTGATACTATCGAGGAGACAATCGATTACCTCACAGCTAAGGGCGAGAAGGTTGGTGTTGTAAAGGTTCGTCTTTACAGACCATTCGTAAATGAGAAGTTCATCGCTGCTATTCCTAAGACAGCTAAACAGATCATCGTTCTTGATAGAACAAAGGAGCCAGGTTCAAACGCTGAGCCACTTGCTCTTGATGTTATGGCTGCTGTTCGTGGAACAGAGTTCAAGGATACATTCATTACAAGAGGTCGTTACGGTCTTGGTTCTAAGGATACAACTCCTTCAGAGATCGTTGCTGCTTTCAATAACACAGAGAAGGAAGAGTTCACTCTTTCAATCTTCGATGATGTTACAAATCTTTCACTTGATTCTGGTGAGTCACTTGTTACAACTCCAGAGGGAACAGTATGTTGTAAGTTCTGGGGTCTTGGTGCTGACGGTACTGTTGGTGCTAACAAGAACTCTATCAAGATCATTGGTGATAACACAGATAAGTACGTTCAGGCTTACTTCGATTATGACTCAAAGAAGTCTGGTGGTATAACAATGTCACACCTTAGATTTGGTGATAAGCCAATCAAGTCAACATACCTTATCCATAAGGCTAATTTCGTAGCTTGCCACAATGCAGCTTACGTTAAGAAGTATCACATGGTTGAGGAGCTCGTTGATGGTGGTACATTCCTTCTTAACTGCCCATGGTCAGGAGAGGAACTGGATAAGCATCTCCCAGGTCAGGTAAAGAAGTATATCGCTGATCACAATATCAACTTCTATACAATCGATGGTGTTAAGCTTGGTATCGAGTCAGGTATGGGACCTACAAGAATTAATACAATCCTTCAGTCAGCATTCTTCACACTTACAGGAATTATTCCTGAGGCAGAGGCTATTGAGCATATGAAGGCTGCTGCTAAGAAGTCTTATGGTATGAAGGGTGACGATATTGTTCAGATGAACTGGAACGCTATCGACCTTGGTGCTAAGGGATTTGTTAAGGTTGATGTTCCTGCAGATTGGTCTAATTGTGAAGATGAGGGTCTTGATTACCCAGCAGCTACACATGGAACAAAGGAACAGCAGGATTTCGTAAACGATGTTCAGATTAAGGTTTCAGCTCAGGAAGGAAATACAATTCCTGTTTCTGTTGTTGCTAGATACATGGATGGTTCTACACCTTCAGGTACAGCAGCATACGAGAAGAGAGGTGTTTCCGTATCTGTTCCAGTATGGACACCAGATAAGTGTGTTGAGTGTGGTCTTTGCTCATATGTATGTCCTCATGCAGCTATCAGAACAGTAGCTCTTACAGAGGATGAAGTTGCAGCTGCACCAGCTGGATTCCAGTCAAAGGATGTTACAGGAATGCCAGAGTACAAGTTCAACATTGCAATCTCTACAATGGATTGTCTTGGATGTGGATCATGTACAAACGTATGTCCTACAAAGTCTATTGAAATGAAGCCACTTGATGATGCTCTTAAGGCTCAGCAGAATCTGTTCGACTATGCTATCTCAGTTCCTGATAAGGAAGAAGTAATTGCTAAGTTCGGTGCTGCTACAGTTAAGGGATCACAGTTCCGTCAGCCACTCCTTGAGTTCTCAGGAGCTTGTGCAGGTTGTGGTGAGACACCATATGCTAAGCTTATTACACAGCTTTATGGTGATAGAATGTACATCTCTAACGCAACAGGATGTTCATCAATCTGGGGTAACTCTTCACCTTCAACACCTTATACAGTAAATAAGGCAGGTAAGGGACCAGCTTGGGATAACTCACTGTTCGAGGATAACGCAGAGTTCGGTTTCGGTATGTATCTTGCTCAGAAGACTCTTCGTGAGAGCCTTTCAGAGAAGGTTAAGGTTGTAGCTGAGTCAAATGCTGACGTTAAGGCTGCTGCTGATAAGTTCTTCGAAACATATGATGATACTAATACAAATACAGAGGCTGCTGATGCACTTGTTGCAGCTCTTGAGAAGGTTGATTCTCCAGAGGCTAAGGCAGTTGTTAAGGATAAGGATTTCCTTGCTAAGAAGTCACAGTGGATCTTCGGTGGTGACGGTTGGGCATACGATATCGGATTCGGTGGAGTTGACCACGTACTCGCTTCTGGAGAGGATGTAAATATCTTCGTATTCAATACAGAGGTTTACTCAAATACTGGTGGACAGTCTTCAAAGGCTACTCCTACAGGTGCTGTTGCACAGTTCGCTGCAGGTGGTAAGGA
>CAMVKW010000060.1:0-11648 GCA_947168155.1 uncultured Lachnospiraceae bacterium
TGAAAAATTGCTTTGGGTTGTTGGAGATACTGATTAACTTCCATTTAAGTTAATTACAATTTTTAGCGATAGTAAGTTATACTGGAAGATAAAATGTGCTAATTTCATGTATCTTCATATATCATCATAAATGTCTATAAATGTTGATATTAAAGGCTTTTAAGCAATTTTAAACTTCATATATCTTCATATAAATTCATATAATCCTTAAAAAAATGGTACACCTCGTGGTACACTAAAAAGTAACTATTGTTTTGATTTTAAGAAACCTCAATATAGCCAATCATGATTGTTGGAGACCGATTAAGTTCGGTCTCTTTTTATGTAACGAAGAGCTATTTAATTATATCAAGCGGTAGTGTGTCCGCTGAATAAATGTAAAGGAGAATATCAACTATGAAGAAATTAACACAATTCCAATCATTTAACTTTGGAGCATTTGCAAAAGACAAGCAATTCATGATTCAGTCTATCAAGTGGAATGACAAGAAAGGTTGTGTCAGCCTTGATGTAATAATCACAGAAGACAATACCGACTATGGAGATGATTCAGTCAGCAATATTTTTGAAAAATTCAAGGTGCATCTTATTAAAGATACCGATGAAGATGATGTTGAGAAATATCATGTAAGAGACAAAATCATTTTCAAAAATATTGGCAAATGTTCCGTATGGGGAGACTATGCAAGTAACTTGAGTGTAGAAGCTATTATTGAGGTGGTCGAATGATAATCAGTAAACGAAAGTATTACTGTAATTATTTTATCGCTATGTTTGTTGTGGGTGTGCTTATATTTATGAGTGCGCCCATAGCTAACAAATATCTGTTTCATATAAAGCTGATAAATGATATTTGCAGATATGCGATCATAGCAGAAATCATTATCATAGTTGCAGTAATCATAATCAACATACTTAAAAACAGAGGAATCAAAAACTATATAAGCAATCGTCAGTTGCTTTCATATATCGAAAACAATCTTATATCTGTAGGTGCATACATCAGGCAAGAAAACAAAGTCTTTGTAGAACTTCCGAAAATCAAAATCAAAAAAGGAATAATCAAAATCAGCCTTAAAAATCTTAGAATCCGCACTATTATTGAAAGATACTTAGATTCATTTTCTACTGCACTACCTGATAGATATATTGTTGAGGACTATTATATTTCTCAGAATAATGCCGAAGTAATTATTGTTTATGAAGATATGAAAAACTATAAGCCTGAGCAGTATTCACTTTCTGATTATGTGTGCAAGATAAAATCAATAGATTTGTTATCTTTGTATTTTGATAAAAAGCATATAGTCAGTTTGAGAGATTATCCACATTTTCTTATTAGTGGTGCAAGCGGTAGCGGAAAATCATATCTTGCAAATCAGATTGTCATTCAAGCAATCATTAAAGGATATGAAGTCGTCATATTAGACCTAAAGCGTTCCTATGGTCTCTATAGGGACTTTGCAGACTATTATTATGAATTAGATGATATTATTAGCAAATTGCAATCTGTGGAATCCCAGATGTCCCAGAGGATGCAACAATTACAACCGGAGTTAGATAAAAATCCAAATGTACTTGCGGTAGATGTAGGATTCAAACCTATGCTTGTTGTGATTGAGGAATATATATCACTTACTTCTTCACTTGATAAGAAACAAAAAGAGGAAGTCGAGCGTATTGTTAAAAATCTTAGTGTGCTTGCAAGGCAGAGCAATATTCATATTATGATTGTCATGCAGTCAGCAGGAACGGAAAATATAAATGCGACTACAAGAAGCAATCTTACTAAGATTCTATTAGGAAATGCGCAAAGTAATATTATGACTGCTACTTTCGGAGTAGGTGCTGACATACCAAATGTTCATAGTAAAATGAGTAAAGGCGAAGGTCTGATACAACTTGACAGAATTACAATGTTAAGGATTCCGAAGATTGATGATATAGAAAACTTAAAGGATGTGCTTTGCTGAGGTGTCGGAGACTAACCTCGGCAAAGGCATAAAGATATGTATTTTTGTATATTCATAAAATTGTTGATATTAGGAAGTCCCCAAATTATAATAGGGATTGAAAAGGGTTAACAAAAATGCATTTTGCATATCACTCCTTATCACTCCTTATCACTCCTTATCACTGCAAAATTTTGTATATTGTATTCTCAGAAAACAACAAATTTTGAAGTAGGCAATCAAACTAAGAACACAAGATTTCAGCAGTGAACAATAAGGAACTCAAAAAGGAAGAAAGGAAGAGATAAAAATGCAGTTCAAAAATTTCAAAAGTCTTGCAAGCACACATATAAAAAAATCAATACTTCTTCTTGTAATTTCCTCAATGTCTGCCTTGATGTTATGTAGTTGTGGAAATAATGAAGATTCAGCATCCATTGAAACCGATGTAACTGAAGCAACTACACAGACGCCTACTGAATCTACTTCAGAACAAACTGAACTTGAAAATCAAGACAAAGACCCTACTGAAGCAACAACTCAGCAGACAACACAGAGTACTACACAGGAGACAACTACAGCTCCTACTACTCAGACTCAGACTACTGAATCTACAAATCCTACACATGTTCACACATGGACAACTGAAACATATTATACCACTGAGACTCAGACAGTTCATCACGATGCAGTTACACATCAGGAAACAGTTACTACATATACCACTGAGACTCAAATAATTCATCATGATGCAACTGACGGCGATTATTATTGTGGTGGCTGCGGTGCACATTTTACATCTGAATCTGCTGCAAGCGATCATTGCGCAAATGGTAGTGATGAATGTTTTTGCGCTGGATATTCTGGCCATGGTGGTTCTCCTGCTTGGGATGAAACAGTAGAAGTTCAGGTTCCTCATACAGAAACAGTTACAGTAGTTGATACGCCAGCTTGGGATGAAACAGTAGAAGTTCAAGTTCCTCACACAAGAACTGTATGTTCTGAATGCGGTGCAAAACAATAAAGTGCTATTAAATTATTTTTTCGAGCCTTGACGAAAGTTGAGGCTCTTTTAATATGTAGAGGCCTATAAAAAATTCAATTACCTTTGAAAAGTCAGAGATAGAATCTACCTTATCTACATAGTAAGAATAAACGTATCTTGCTTCCTCAACAGATGCACACTCAATTACGTAAACATCGTCGAAATTAGATACTACGTTTGTATTCTTTGTGAAAACAGAAGAATCACTAGTCTTTACAAGTAAGCTTGATGTCTCAACAAGAGATTCATCAATATCTGTAAAGTAATGATCGAAAACTACGATAGGATTAACCTTAACAGTCATCTCATCTGAAGCAACTTCCTCATCGTCTACAATTATTTTTCTAATAATTGTATAGTCACTATTTTTATTGCTAGTAATTGGCAAATCAAAATTACTATTTTGATTTGCCACCCCAAAAACGAATATGTGTTTTGTGCAGTTTTTTGTGAAATCGGGAAAATGCTTCTATTAGGGTATCATTTTTTGCAAAACTGTACAATGTTCCGAAAATGCCATGAACCCCTTGAAAAAACAGGCTTTTCATGGGAAATTCATGTCAAGAGAAAACGAGTGTAAGCCACTCCGCTTAGGAGAAAAATTAGAACGGCACTTTCGATTATTCTCATGTGTGGATGTGAAAAATGCTTTGGCACAGCTCAGTGCTATTTCGAATAAAAAGGAGATAAAAACCATGTCGTACTTTAAAGATTATTATTCAGACGACTATTCCTTGTGCGCTACTAACGACACAACGGAAAGCATTATTGAACAGTTGATTGATGAGGATTTTATGAATTACTTTCTTAAACATAATAATTCTAATCAAATCAGCGAAGAAGACGTAATCGTGTATTTTCTTTCCAAGGAAACCCTTACTTTTAAGCAGGATATTTTATTAGAACGCTTCTGTCATGAGATGTCCTGTTATCCTGAGGATGAATATGCAGTTGAAGAAATGAGACGAGAAGCAGAACAGAAAGGACTGATGTATTATGAGTAAACCACAAACAGAAAATAAAGGGTTGCCTCCTGCTGAAGAACCCCTTTATAAGAATAACAAATCTTTCAGATGGGTTGCTCTCAGAGTATTTACACACAATATAGTCAAGAAAGATTATAAGAATCTCAATCTGAAAGAAGGCGATGATTATGTTGTAACGCATGAGGATTTTATTAATATCTTAGATGATATTGCAGACAAGAGAAAAGGTCTTGAATACTATGCAAGTACACATAATCCAGAGCAAGATAACGAACATCATCATGCTGTAATTCATTGTGATGAGTCACAAGTAAAATTCAGCGATTTAAAGAGATGGTTTCCGTTTTCTTTTATCTATGCGATTAACTATGGACAGAGAAATGCGATTCAATACTTGATTCATATGAACAATCCTGAGAAAGAACAGTATTCTTGGGATATTGTTGAAACCAATGTATCAAATGCCAAATTGGAGAGTTGGAAGATTCCGTATAGTGAACTTCCGCAAGTAAAGATTAAGAGAATTATTAATGCTATTATTAGCGGTGGTCTAAAGGAATACGAGGTTGCAGATAAAGTTGAACCTGATATCTATATAAAATACAACGGTAGAATCAAAAAGGCTTTCGATTATGTAAATGAACAGTCCGTAGTTACTACTGATAGAAATCTTCAGGTCTATGTATTACAGGGTCCGCCTCGTATCGGTAAATCTACATTCTGTAAGTGTTGGGCAAAGAAACATGATAAAAGCATTTGTCTTTCATCAGCAGGTAAGCATGCCGTAGATGAGTATAGAGGCCAGTCAGTCTTTGTGTTTGATGACTATAATTATTCAGTCACACCTATTGAGGATATGAAAAAACTTCTTGACCCTCATAACAATACCGGTGTTTCCGCACGATATCGTAACAAGTCTTTTGCAAATGTGGATACAATCTTTATATGTACGAATACTCCGATTGTTGATTGGTATATTACGGAATCCAAGGAAGATCGAGATGCCTTTTTCAAGCGTATTTCTTATGTGCTCGATTTCAAGACTATTTCTGATGATTATGTAACAACATATACAGTAAATGAAATCGTATGCAATGGTGATACAAAACTGTTAGAAACTGAAACATATCCGAGAAAAGAATATCACGAATATAAAAAGTATTCTTTGAAGCCAGTAGATGATATCGAGCATAAATTCGATTTGAAGAAGTATTTCAATGTTAATGCTGATGTCGATAGAAAGATTTGCTTTATTAACGATTTAGAAGAACTTTAAGGTGGTGGTCTATGTGGAGAAAACAACACCAATTTATCAGAAATGCGCCTTAACTATTGAAGAGGCCGCTGATTACAGTAATATCGGTCAAAATAAATTATCGGAATTACTTAAAAATCCGAGATGTACTTTTGTCCTGTATGTCGGCAGAAAGAAGTTAGTCAAGAGAAAAGAGTTTGAGGAATTTATATCAAAGAGCCTCGAAATCTAAACGACAAACTTTTTAATCCATGGAAGCCCCGATATGTTACAATGAAATCGCTATATTGGGGCTTCTTTTTACAACAGAAAAGGAGCTGATATATATGGGTAAAGATTTGAAAGGTAAAATTTTAGGGAAAGGAGTATCTCAGGAAAAAAGTGGTCTTTATGTAGCAAGGTTTGTCGATAGATTCGGAAAAAGACAAAGCAAGCGTTTCAAGAAACTTCAAGAAGCAAGACAATGGATAGCAGACAGTGTTTTTCTTGATGAACACAGCAATCCTATGTATCCACAGAGTATGATTGTTGATGCATGGTTTAAGGAATGGATTGAACTAAAGAAAACATCTGTCAGAATGGGTACAATTGAGACATACACTTCGTATTATAACAATTCTATAAAATCTGAAATTGGAAATATGAAACTGGTTGATGTTAAACCAATGCATTGTCAGAAGATTCTTTCTAAGATGGATGAAAAGGGATATCATCAGGGCACGATTAAGCATGTGCGTATTATTCTTTACGGTATGTTTGAAGATGCAAAGGAAAACGATGTTATCGTCACGAACCCGATAAAGCGTTCACTTAAAATTGAAGTTGGCAAGCCTGCAAAGATTAAAGAAGCACTTACAATTGAAGAACAAACAAAGCTTTTTGAACACTTGGTTGGTCATAAATATGAGAATCAATATATACTTGCATTGCAGACCGGACTTCGTGTGGGTGAATTAGTTGGTCTTAGGTGGGATGATATAGATTTTGAAAATCGAACCTTAAAAGTAGAGCGTACTATGAAATATGTCTATGCTACAAATGAATGGAGAATCGGTTCGCCTAAAAGTAATTCTGGAAACAGATTGATTCCGTTGACAGATGATGCAGTTAAGGTATTGAAAAGACAGAAAGAAAAAAACAGCAACCTTGAATTGTTTCCGATTAAATATAAAGAATATGTTTTTATTGATGAAAGCGGACTTATAAAATATGGTTCATATGATTCTGCATTAAGCTATTTATGTAGGAAAATCGGAATCAAACATATAACAATGCATAACCTTAGACATTCATTTGCTACCCGTTGTATTTCTGCGGGAATGAAACCAAAAACATTACAGACAATTCTTGGTCATGCGTCCATTGATGTAACTATGGATTTATATGTGCATACTTCTGAGGAAGATAAGTTCAAAGAGCTTGACAAAGTTTCTAAATTGTTAAATGTCGTATAATGGTACACTAAATGGTACACCTGCTTCGGTGGGTGTGCCACAAAGTAAGTAAATATAAGGGTTTGTGATTTTAGTAAGATATCCTGGAAGATAATTGAATAGAATAATCGTAGTAAAAGGCCTGATTCATAAATGAAATATGAATCAGGTTTTTTTATTCATTGACTTCGGATGGGTAATATGTTACCATTTATCAAAAGTAATATATTACCTTTTTTGGAGGGCGTTTTATGAATTTAGAAGATGTTATTAAAAGTGGTAAAGTGGATTTTTCCGGGATTCCAGCCAATTATTATCTGATCGGGCTTCTCAGTGCTTTCGAAAATAGATTTCAGGCTATGGCTGATAGTACGATGCAGGAGATTAGCTGGAAGCAGTTCTTTGCAATCATCTGTATCAACATGTGTACCGAGCCACCAACACTGAAGGAACTTTCAGATATTCTTGGAAGCTCGCATCAGAATGTGAAACAAATTCTTCTAAAACTTGAGAAAAAGGAGTTTATAAAGTTTGAACAGGATGATACTGATAAGAGAAAGCAGAGGATTATATTAACAGATACATGTAGAGACTTCTGTAACAAAAATGACTCTATGAGTCAAGGTATTATGATGAAGATGTTTGGAGGAATTCCAGAGAAGGACATTAATACAACTATCCAAACGATTATTGCAATTGAAAAGAATTTAAGAGGAGCGATTTAATGAGTGGGATAATTCTGTATAAATCTAAATATGGTGCAACAAAACAGTATGCTGAGTGGATCGCAGAAGAAACGGGTTTTTTATGTGTCCAGATTGATAAAGCAAATATAAATGAGGTTGCACGGAAAGATGTGATTATACTTGGGGGAGGTGTATATGCATCTGGTATTGCATGTATTCCTTTCCTAAAGAAAAATATCGGTAAATTAAAAGAAAAAAAGATAATCGTTTATGCATGTGGCGCTTCTCCGTTTAAAGATAGTGCAGTAGAAACTGTAAGACAGCACAATTTCAAGGGTGATCTCGAAGGAATAGAATTCTTTTACTGTAGAGGAACATTTGATATGAAATCGATGACATTTGCGGACAGAACGCTCTGCAAGATGCTCAGAAAAGCTGTTGGGAATAAGAATCCTTCAGAATATGAAATCTGGGAGCAGGCACTTATGTCTTGTAAGGAAGACGAGAGAGGCGATTGGGTAGATAGGTCATATATAGAGCCGATAGTAAAGGCGACTATGAAAACTTAAGAAAATGTGACTATAGTCATATTTGAAATATACCTTTTTTCACTACAAAACGGAGTATGCAGATAATATAATGAGCCTATCAGATGGGAATAGGGATTTGTAGGAGTGAGAGCAAATGGAATTGAACAAAATGATATCTAAAGTAGGGTCAGCAATCGTAACAGTAACAGTATTTCTTTTTGCGTTTTTTTTGATAATCGATTTTTCTATGGGCGGTTACTTTGTCTGCCTTATCCTGCCGGTAGGGTTTATCATGATGACTGCAGGTCTGCATAATGAGTGCAAAGGTGATCGCAAAGTCGCAGCAAATATAGGTTTGATCCTTGCGGCGGTATACGGCACGTTTATTATGCTTGTCTATTTCTCGCAGTTGACTACGGTGAATAACGAACAGTTGAATGAACAAGCAGCAAAGCTGTTAGAATTCGACAAGTACGGGCTTATCTTCAATTACGATCTGCTCGGCTACGGTGTAATGGCACTTTCTACCTTTTTCACGGGACTTTCGATGAAGCCGAAGAACAAGATGGATAAGTGGCTCAGAGCGCTAATGATGATACACGGAGTGTTCTACTTCAGCTGTACGTTTATGCCGATTACGGGAATGTTCGTGAATATGTCCTCTGGCGGAAATGGAATTGGCGGAAGGCTTGCTCTTGTTGCGTGGTGTGTTTATTTTATGCCAATTGGGATACTTTCACTTATTCATTTTCGTACAGAAAAGGAGAGTGTGTGAATAATGGTTGGTATTTATTTTAGCGGGACAGGCAATTCAAAATATGCAGCGGAGTTATTCTGTAAAGAGTATGACAAAGAATCCGGTGCATATTCTATAGAGGATACAGAAGCATTAGCTGCAGTAGAAGATGTGGATCTCATCGTATTTGCATATCCGGTTCAGTTTAGTACAGTTCCGAAAATCATGCGGGATTATATTTCAGATCACAATGAGCTGTGGAAGAACAAGAAGGTTTTCATAATCGCAACGATGGGGCTTTTCAGCGGTGATGGCTCAGGGATGCTCGGACGTCTTTTGCAATGCTATGGCGCTGAAGTAATAGGCGGACTCCATCTTAAGATGCCGGACAGTATAGCAGATGAGAAGGCATTAAAACGTCCGATTGAAAAGAATAAAGAACTTGTAAAACAGGCGGAACAGAAGATAAAAGAATCTGTAAAGCGGTTAAAAGCCGGTGATCCAACACAGGAAGGTATAGGTGCTTTGTACAGGTTGGCCGGTTTCTTTGGACAGAGAGCATACTTTGGCCATAAGACCAGGGGATATTCCTCAAAGCTTAAGGTTGATACTGATAAATGTATCGGATGCGGACTATGTAAAAAACTGTGCCCGATGAAAAACATTACAATTAAGGAGCATAAAGCAGTTTCAGGTGACCGGTGTACCATGTGCTATCGTTGTATCAATAAATGTCCCGAGCAGGCACTTACTCTTCTTGGGAAAAAGGTTGTAGAGCAGTGTGGAATTGAGAAGTATATATAGGGAGAAAATCTATTGAGGAACATGAAAAAGATGATGGCTCTCTTTTTGTTGGTGATCTAAATCCATTATGCGAACTGGATATGCATAAGGAAACTGATATTGAGAAGTCGTGGAATAATCTTCTTAGTCGTAATCCGAGTAGGATATATTATGGACATGCAAAGACAGCTACCTGGACAGGATAGAGATAAAGAATGGAGGAAGAAAATGAAAGTAGCAGTTACATATGAAAACGGTGAGGTGTTTCCACATTTTGGAAGGACACCACAGTTTAAGATTTATGAGATAGAAAGTGGAGAGGTGAAAACCTCACAGGTGATTGATACAGGGGAGACCGGTCATGGTGCACTTGCAGGATTCCTTAGAGAACGCGGCGTAGAAATTATGATATGTGGTGGTATAGGAGGTGGAGCAATTATGGCTATGGCCGAATCCGGTATTAAGGTGTATGCCGGAGCATCCGGGGATGCTGATGAAGTGATTAAGTCTTATATTTCAGGCACTCTTGCTGAAATTGGAGAAGCAACTTGTGATCATCATGAGCATGAAGGTCATGGGGAACATGGTTGTGGTCATGGTGGATGTCATTAATGAATGATTTGATTGAGTTGTTTCTTACATTTGCTAAAGTAGGAGCATTTACATTTGGTGGTGGATACGCAATGATATCTCTGATTGAGGATATATGCGTAGAAAAGAAAAAATGGATTACACACGATGAAATGATGGATATTACAGTTATAGCTGAATCAACACCAGGACCGATAGCTATTAACTGTGCTACATATGTAGGATATAAGAGGAAGAAACTCTTGGGAGCTATATTTGCAACTATTGGTATGGTTCTTCCATCGTTTGTTATTATCTTTCTAATTTCCAAATATCTAGATAGGTTTCTTGAAATATCCTGGATAAATAATGCATTTCATGGAATAAAAATAGCTGTTGGTATTCTAATACTGGATGCAGCTGTTAAGATGCTTTCAAAGGCTAAATTAACAGCGCTTAAGATCATTATAATAATTGCATCATGTATAGCAATGCTTGTGATAAACATTTTCTCTTTACATATTTCATCACTTGTAATTATGCTTTTTGCCGCAATAATTGGACTGGTATCCTTTCTGATAAATAACAAAACAGAAAGGAGCAAGGCTGAATAATGATATATATTGCTTTATTTATAGGATTTCTAAAGGTTGGTCTTTTTTCATTTGGTGGTGGATATGTTTCTATAGCATTGATCCGAGAAATTGTTTTATCGTATGGATGGTTGGATGATGAAATGTTATCCTATATGATTGCCGTAAGTGAAAGTACACCCGGACCTATTATGGTGAATCTGGCAACATATATAGGGAGTTCCCAAGGTGGGATTCTTGGTGCATTTATTGCTACGGCAGCTGTTGTTCTTCCTGCATTTCTGATAATACTTATTATATTGCTTTTATTTAAGAGCCTTTTGAAAAATAAAATGTTTCAAGGGGTATTAAGTGGTTTAAAACCTTGTATTATTGGTATTATTCTTGCGACTGGAATATATATGATCTGGAAGAATTTCAATATCTGTTCGGGCGCAGAAACTGATGTCCCAGCTATTGTTTTAACTATATCTTTGGGTGGATTATATTTTGGATTAAGAAAGCTAATAAAAAAGAAAATATCTCCTATACTGCTAATATGTGTATCAGCAGTATGTGGAATGATAGTTTATGGATGGTAGTTCGTGGAATGAGGATAATAAATCTTATTGAAAATACGGAAGGTTTCTATGGGCGACAGTAATAAGCTTTTTTATGACAATGATTTTTGGATATAAGAAAAAATGATGGAAACATTAGAGATGCTTTGATGGATAGTAAACTTAATCGGGAGATAATCACCCCTTGGGGAAAATAACTTCCAGAATAACTTTCTAAGTGGGAAGCAAATAACTATTGATTTACTACCTAAAAAAATGATAATTTTTAGGTGGTAAATGTATCTGAAAATATGGAGCACCTTATTTTAGCCTATTATGATGCAAGACAGAATTCAGAAATTTCGCCATTGCTTCTTATTCCGTGCTTTATATTAGATTTTCTATGCATTCATCCTTTTACAGATGGAAATGGAAGAGTGTCCAGATTGCTTACGGTTCTTCTTCTTTATCTTTCTGGATATGACATAAGCTTGAAGATTAAATGACCGATTTAATGAGGTAAGATATATGGTAATAACA
>CAMVKW010000061.1:0-11107 GCA_947168155.1 uncultured Lachnospiraceae bacterium
CAAATGTATTCAAAAATGTGTTAATTCATACTTGACATATCACCGCTGGACTTATATATGATTTGTATTCTTATTATAATCCTCTAATGACAACAAAAGCGCAACAATTATATAATATCTTCTTTTTTTATAGATTTATATTCACCAGGTTTTAACTCCATATCTAACTCTAGTTTACCCATGGAATATCTTTTTAGATACTCCACATGACAGCCTATCGCTTCAAACATTCTCTTTATCTCGTGATACCTGCCTTCTGTAATAATTATTTCTGCTATGAAACTGTCATCAGTATACCGATCTAGGAGACATACATCTATCTCAGAATCTGCAGTATCAGACAAATACATTTCTTTATTTTTATAAATCTTTAATTTTGCTGGTTTCGTCAAACTATCATCACCTATATCTATACCAGCTTCAAACATATCTATAGCGTCATCTGGCAGCTTACCTAAAACGATAGCCATATATTTCTTTTCAACATGTTTACCTGGTGACAAGAGTCTATGTGCAAGTTCTCCGTCGTTAGTAATAAGTAACAGTCCCTCTGTATCTCTATCCAAACGACCGACTGGAAATAGGTCTCGCCTCTTCTTTGATTCAATCAGATCTACAACTGTTTTCTCTCTTTTATCAGAGGAAGCCGTGATTACTCCAGCCGGTTTGTGAAGCATATAGTATTCATACTTACTATATGACACTTCTTTTCCTCTAACAGTCACTACATCTTTATCTGAATCGATTCGATATCCAGCATCCTTAATTATTATTCCATTTACAGAAACAGATTCGGACTTTACCAAAGAGCGAACCTCGCTCCTGGTGCCAAATCCCGAATCTGCTAAAAACTTATCTATTCTAATCATCTTTATAGTTTAATTTAGTTCTAATCCTCAAATCCTTTATAAACGCAGTAATCCGCATATTAAAAGGTGTCCAAAGCCTACATCACAATCTGCTTTATTGTAAAAACCAAAATTACCAGAACACCTAAGGCTATTCTATAATAACCAAATATCATAAAGTCATGTTTCTTGATGTACCCTATCAGGAATTTTATTACAAGCACTGATACAACAAATGCAACCACCATTCCAAACAGCAGTTCAAAGAATTCCAGGGCTGAGTAATGGAACCCATATTTAATCAACTTTACCAGGCTCCACCCAAACATAATAGGAATACTCATAAAGAAAGAAAACTCAGTAGCAAGTCTTCTGGATACTCCCATAGTCAGTCCACCAACTATTGTGGCACCTGATCTAGAAGTACCAGGGACTATAGCGAGCGACTGAAAAAGTCCCAGTTTAAGAGCATCAAGATATGTCAATTGTCCAAGCCTCTTTATTTTGACAGGCCTTTTCTTATTCCTATTCTCAACTAGGATAAAAAGAACACCATAGACTATCAGAGCAACAGCTATAACCGCAGGTGTTTTCGCATATTTATCCATCCAATCATCAAGGAGAAGTCCCAGTATACCAGCAGGTATTGTAGCAACAATAACCTTTACCCACATAAGGAAAACAGGTCTGCTTATACCAATTCCAGCTATTACGTATTCATTCTTCCACTTTGGATCTGGACGTCCGTTTGCATCTACTGCAACATCACGGCTGGCAAGTCTGAATGGCCACAGCTTTGTCCAATACATATAAATAACCGCGATAATTGCGCCAAGCTGAATAACAACAAAAAACATTTCCTTGAACTCAGCATCTGCCTGAAGCTTAAGGAACTGGTCTACTAAGAGCATATGTCCTGTACTACTAATAGGAAGCCATTCTGTTATTCCTTCTACTATACCTATAAATATAACCTTTAATAATTCGATAAAAGCCATTTTATCCCCCTTTTACTTACCGGTTAACTCCTCATAATGGTCTGATACCTTTTTAACATCACCATAATCGATCATCTTGCCCTTATCAAGAATGATTGCCTTGTTACATAATCTTCTAACTTGATCTATATTATGTGATACGAAGAGAACTGTTACATCCTTCTCAAGGAGTGACATCAGCTTTGCCTCACTCTTCTTTTTAAACTTAGCATCGCCAACAGATAAAACTTCATCTAGTATTAGTATATCTGGTTCAACGATAGTTGCAATAGCAAATCCGAGTCTGGCACGCATTCCTGAAGAATAATTTTTGAGTGGCACGTCAATAAACTCTTTAAGCTCAGAGAAATCGATTATATCCTGAAGCTTCTCATCGATAAACTTATGACTATAACCCAGGCATGCACCATAAAGGTAAATGTTTTCTAATCCAGTATACTGAGGATCAAAACCTGCGCCAAGCTCAATAAGTGGAGCCAGTACTCCTGTCCTGTCAACGCTGCCCTTCGTAGGTTTAAATACACCAGCTATTACCTTCAGAAGTGTAGACTTTCCAGCGCCATTAAATCCAAGTATTCCCAGTCTGTCTCCCTTCTCAAGCTCGAAGGAAACATCTGAAAGAGCCCAGAACTCATTAAAAACAAGCTCGTGCCTTGCAAGTGCAATAAAATACTCTTTGAGTGAATCGTGTTTTTCTTTACTTAGGTTAAAGCGCATGCTTACATCTTCAACCCTAAGAACTGTTTCGCTCATTAATTATATCTCCAAAATAAACTTATCTTCATTCTTTTTAAATGCAATCACACCTATTATGATTGCAGCAACACTAAATCCAACCGAGTAAGCCAGATACTTAGGGTTCATCATCTCCCCAAACACTGCACTTCGGAATGTTTCAATAACACAGAATAATGGATTCAGCTTCAGCACAAAGCTCCACTTACTTCCAAGAAGCTTTGATGCACGGTAGAAAATTGCGCATGTATACATGATGAGCATAAGTGCAACATTCCACAGATACTCCATATCTCTAAAGAAAACACCTACTGTAGAAAGAATAAGTCCACAGCCAAGGCTAAGCATAAGCAACACAATAAGGCTCACAAATGCCTGCAGGAGATAAAGAGTTGGATATACTCCAAGTATTACTGATACAAGTGCCAGTACTATTAACGATATTAAAAAGATAATAAAGTTGAAAAGTATGGATGAAAGAGGGTACAGGATTTTTGGTACATATACCTTCTTTATTATAGAACTGTTTGCTCTTATTGATTTAAGAGCTGCAGTTGTTGATTGTGAGTAGAAAGTATAAAGAAGTCTACCCGACAATATATAGACAGGAAAATCTCTGGTCTTTTCACCCATAAGAGTACCAAATACAATAGTAAGAACTATCATAGTCAGTAACGGTTCCAGAAGTGACCAGAGAATTCCAAGATACGATCTTCTATATTTTAAGCGTATACCTTTTTTTACAAGTTCAGATAAAATGAATCTATTCTGAAGAAATCTATCTTTATTCATAAGGTAAATTTTTCCTAATTAATATTATTCATCATCTTCGACGAATGTTACTGAATCAGCAGATTCAAAGAAATCTTTTTCGTATTCACTGTAAAGTTCCTTATAACAAGCGAAGTTTACAAGCCAGTATTCATCATCGTGATCATAGATGCAGGTCAGATAAGAATAATCCGTACCTGAAACTTTGTGGTTATATTTGAAATAAACATAGTCACCCTTCTTAGTGACCTTTGGAGAACCAGGAATATTATTTGCCTTGATGTATGCTGCCGCATAATCCTGAGCTGAATTACATTCCAAACCACTCTTCTCCACATCATCCTTAAGAGACCTGATACCCATAGCCAGTCCATCAGGGCTGGTATAATACCAGGTTGCATTTGCCAGAGTACTTTCTTTATATTCTCTTGAAAGAGTTATTTTCATATCCCCTGACTTTATTGTTTTAGTTGTGGCACCACAAGAAGTGAGGGTGCTTATCATAAGCACACCCAGAACCGTAAGTGCCACTCTCTTAATACTTTTTCTTAAAAATGATTTCATAAAAACTAATTACCAATCAGAATTATTTGATAACGTGAACCCATCCCTCAGGTGCTTCAATCTTGCACATCTGGATTCCTGTAAGTGTATCATAAAGCTTCTTGATAGTAGGTCCTACATTTCCATCTGCACTACCAGGGAATACTATTTCCTTGCCATGATCATTAATTGCTCTAACTGGAGAGATAACAGCCGCTGTACCACAGAGACCGCACTCCTCAAACTCTGGAACTTCATCAAGGAATACTTCTCTCTCTTCAACTTCCATACCAAGATAATCCTTAGCAACAACTTCAAGAGATCTTCTTGTAACTGATGGAAGGATACTTCCTGACTTAGGTGTGATGAACTTGTTACCCTTAACGAAGATAACATTTGCTCCACCTGTCTCTTCAATCTTTGTTCTTGATGCAGGATCAAGATAAAGGTTCTCATCGAATCCTTTCTTATGAGCATCAACTATTGCATGAAGTGACATAGCATAGTTAAGTCCAGCCTTGATGTGTCCTGTTCCGTGAGGTGCTGCTCTATCAAAATCACTTATACGGATTGTGATAGCCTTTGCGCCACCCTTGAAGTAAGGACCAACAGGTGTAACAAGAATTCTGAACTGATAATCATTAGCAGGCTTAACACCAATAACTTCATTTGAACCAAACATAAATGGTCTTATATATAATGTAGCTCCGCTGCCAAATGGAGGAACCCAGTCCTCGTTAGCAAGAACTACCTTGTCAACAGCGTCCAGGAATCTCTCCTTAGGGAAAACAGCCATCTCAAGTCTCTCGCATGTATCCATCATTCTCTGAGCGTTAAGGTCAGGGCGGAATGTTACAATGTGTCCGTCCTCTGTCTCATATGCTTTAAGTCCCTCAAAGCATGACTGAGAGTAATGAAGTACGCATGCGCACTCACTCATACTAATTGTGTGGTCTGGAGTAATCACTCCATCATCCCATTTTCCATCCTTGAAGTTTGATACATAGCTTGCATCAGTTTCCATATATCCGAAACCGAGGCTGCCCCAATCGATATCCTTTTTAGCCATAATTATTTCTCCTTTGCGTTCCTATATAATATAGGATAATAAAACAACTTCTTTAATTTTACCCCTAGTGATTAGATTGTCAAGATTTTTTACGTAGAAAAATATATTTGATAGTAATGATTTTTGTGATAAAATAACTGCTTGAAGTTTTGTTTTATTATAAATAGGATATTTTAATCCAGAAAAAAGAGGACATTTAGCATGTATAAAGTGGATTTTGAAAAGCCATGCCACGCACATTTTATTGGAATAGGTGGAGTCAGCATGAGCGGACTTGCCGAGATACTCAAAAAGGAAGGCTTTACTGTTTCAGGTTCTGACATGAAAGAATCTGATACAACTAAAGCTTTGGAAGCAAACGGAATCAAAGTCTTCATAGGACAGGTTGCTTCTAATATAACGGATGATATTGACTTCGTAGTTTATACCGCAGCTATTCATCCTGATAACGAAGAATATCAGATGGTTGTTTCTAAGAACATCCCTCTTCTGACCAGAGCTCAGTTCCTGGGACAGGTTATGGATAACTACAAGTACAGTGTAGCTGTTGCAGGAACACACGGAAAGACAACTACAACTTCCATGATGGCTCACATCATGCTGAAGGCAAGTACAGATCCAACCATTTCAATTGGAGGACATCTAAATGCAATCGATGGAAATATCCGTGTTGGCTCATCTGATTATTTTGTAACAGAGGCTTGCGAGTATACAAACAGCTATCATGAATTTAAGGCCTATGCCAGCATTATCCTTAACATTGATAATGATCACTTGGATTTCTTTAAGAACATTGAAAACATCGCCGCATCATTTGCAACTTTTGCAACTAAAACTCAGGACGGCGGTATCCTCATCGTAAACGGTGATATGAAATATAGAGATCAAGTAATTGACGCTGTTAAGGGACGCGACATCAAGGTTGTTACCTTTGGTAAGAATGACGGAAATAATTATCAGGCTAAGAACATCAGACTTAACGAGCTGGGACAACCTACTTACGACCTTTATATTGATGGCGAAAGCAAGGGCGAGATCAGCCTTTCAGTTATGGGAGAGCACAATGCTATCAACTCCCTCTCTGCTATCGCAGCTTCTCTCTACATCGGAATATCTATGGATGATATCCGCGAAGGACTTAAGCTTTGCCATAGTGCTGACAGAAGATTCCAATACAAAGGAACTACCGAAAAAGGCGCAACTATTATTGATGACTACGCTCATCATCCAACAGAGATAAGTGCATCACTTGCCGTTGCAACAAGCGTTAAGAAAAATGATCTGTGGGTTGCATTCCAGCCACACACTTATTCCAGAACAAAGGCGCATCTTGCCGATTTTGCAAAAGCACTTTCAGTTTCAGACCACGTTCTTCTTGCTGACATCTATGCTGCAAGGGAAAAGGATGATGGAACAGTTTCATCAAAAGATCTCGTAAATGAGTTGAAAAAACTGGGTTGTGATGCAGTATATTTAGGTGATTTTGAAAGCATAAAAAATTATTTTGAAAAAAATTCAAAAAACAATGATATGTTAATAACTATGGGTGCAGGAAACATAGATTCTGTGGGCGTTATGCTCCTTTAAAACAAGTTATCAACAGAGTCCACAAAATGAAATGCAGTTTTATGTAAACCAAAATGATTATATTATCAACATTTATATAGGACATTCCACATGGATGGAATGTCCTATTTTGGTTATTCCTGATTTTACACTCCCACTAGTCCACATTATCAACAGTTTCAACACACCTTAAAACACCCGCATTTAGGCGGTTCGGGTGTTTGCAATTAACATTTTGTTCTGATACAATTCAATTCGACTAAAAAAAGAGAGAAAAAAATGAGTGAAAAGGGTTACTAAAATGGGTGAAATAAGTATCACTTCCGAGAAGGAAGCGTTTACAAATATAAGCAACAATTTTATCAAATATTATATGGCTGATGCCAATGGAGATTTCGTAAAATTATACATTTATCTGGCTATGCTTTGTTCAACAAAAAGCCAGATATCTGTTAGTGATATAGCAGATCATCTCAGCTGTACTGAGAATGATATTTGCAGAGGAATCAGATACTGGATAAAGGCTGATGTTCTGAGTCTTAGCTACAATACTGATAAAGAAGTTACTGGTATTCTTCTTAAGGATCTTAAGAAGATGGATGTTGAACTTTCCGACCTTAAGATCGTAGATTCAAAGTTGTCACTTGGCTCTGATGAAGAGAAAGCAAAATCCTCAAAGAAAGCATCTAACTATGAAGAGGAAGAAATCCAGGACGAAGAAGAATCTCAGAAGAAAGCTCCTAAGAAGAAGCAGCCAACTCCTGATAATCTTAAAGTTTTTCAAAAGGATTCAGAGATTGCAAATCTTATCAGTGAAGCAACTGCTTATTGCAACAGAGACCTTGGACCAAAAGAGCTTAATTCTTTGATTTATATTAAAGACCAATTGGGATTTTCATTCGACCTTTGTGAGTATCTGCTGGAGTATTGTGCTGCTGTTAAGAAGACAAGCTTTTCCTATATAGAAAAGGTAGCGCGTGACTGGTACGAAAAAGATATTACTAATAGAGAAGATGCCGAAGAATACTCAGCAAGATATATTACACTTTATGGTAGAATTCTGAAGTCTTTAGGTATAAAGGAAAGATTATCACCAACTCCTGTTGAAAAACAGATCATCGACAAATGGAAGGATGAGTACGGTTTTTCTACAGAGATAATTATTGAAGCATGCAATACTGCAATCCTCAAAAAGCCAAATAATGCAACTCTAAACTATGTTAATGGAATACTTAATAATTGGCATGAGAAAGGCGTAAAGAGCTTTAGTGATATAGTTTCCGAGAAAGAAGAATATAAGAAGACTATGAGAGATACTACTCCGATCAAATCTCAGTCAGATGATTCTTCAAAAAAGAAAAAAGGTAACCGACTTAAAGACTTAGAAAAATATTACCTTGAGAAAGTTGAAGCCTAATGATTATACAAGAATATGAAAAAATAGATATAAGCGCTCAATTAAGTCGAATCAGACTCCAGAATACCACTGAGCATCAAAGAAGACTAAACGAGATATATGATAAGATTCCTGAAATAAAGAATTTAGATAATCAAGTATCTTCTATTGCGCTTGAAGAGGTTAAAAAGAGACTTAGGCAGGATAAAGCAAACTATTCAGACAGCTATGAATCAAGCATACTAGAAATATCAAATAAAAAAGCTGAATTACTTGAATCTAATGGCTATCCAAAAGACTATCTTGATCCTATATACAACTGCCCTATTTGTCAGGACTGGGGCGAGCATAACGGTAAAATTTGCGAATGTGTTAAAAAAATACGTATAAAAGAGCTATATAACCGTTCAAATTTATCCAATATACTTAGCAAAGAAAACTTTGATAGTTATACGCTGGATTATTATAGCAATGAAGCATATGAGGATAACAAACTGACTCCATATGAAAATGCCGAAAAGCAATACAATGTAGCGCAAAATTTTGTTAAGAATTTTGATACAAAGCATGATAACCTTTTAATATACGGTGGAACAGGTTTGGGAAAAACATTTCTGTCCAACTGTATTGCTAAGGAATTACTTGATAGTGGTCACTCAGTACTCTACCTTTCAAGTAATGAACTTTTCAGAGACATATTGGTCAACTATACAACATTTAATGATTTATATGACCAAAAAGTTCTCGAAGAAATTTACGAATATATTTTCAGCAGCGATTTACTTATAATAGATGACCTTGGTTCAGAAGTAATAAGCGCTTTCGTTGTATCTCACTTATTTGAGATCATCAACAGACGTATGTTACTGGATCACTCAACACTTATCACAACAAATTTTGATCTTGATACTATCCAAGACAGATACAGTGATCGTGTTTCATCAAGAATCGCTGAGAAATATATACTATGTCCACTTTACGGTGACGATATAAGATATCGGAGGAAAAAATAATGCCTGATCAAAGCAAACTCATTACAGTACCTGCTGGAAAGCTTGGTATTGTAGCTCTGCAGAGCAGCGCGAAACTGGGACAAAAGGTTAATGAATACCTGGTTAAATGGCGCAAAGAAAGAGAGCACCTTGATTCTGAGCATCTCATGTTCAACGGTTATACCAGAGATACTTATCTGCTGGAATCCTGTTGTCCACGTTTTGCATCGGGAGAAGCAAAGGGTACTCTTTCGGATTCAGTCAGAGGCTCAGACCTTTATATCCTGGCTGATGTAACCAATACTGGAATCGAGTACAATCTCGGTGGACGTATGGTTCCTATGACACCTGATGAGCATTATGCAGACATCAAACGTGTTATTGCAGCAAGTGCTGGTAAAGCACACAGGATTAATGTAATCATGCCATTCCTGTATGAATCCAGACAGCATAAGCGTACACGCCGCGAGTCCCTCGATTGTGCTATGGCACTTCAGGAGCTTGTATCAATGGGAGTTTCAAACATTATTACATTTGACGCTCACGACCCAAGAGTTCAAAATGCTATTCCAACAGCCGGTTTTGAAAATCTCATGCCAACATACCAGTTTATCAAGTGTATCCTGAAAACTACCCCTGATCTGGAGCTTGATAATGAACATATGATGGTTATAAGCCCAGACGAAGGTGCTATGCACAGAGCTATCTACTTTGCAAACCACTTTGGTGTTGATGTAGGTATGTTCTACAAGAGAAGGGATTATTCAAAGGTTGTTAATGGAAAGAACCCTATCGTTGCACATGAGTTCCTTGGTGACTCAGTTGAAGGTAAGGATGTATTTATCATTGACGATATGATTGCATCTGGCGAAAGCATGCTGGATGTTTGCCGCAAGCTTAAGGCACGTAAGGCAAGACGAGTATTCTGCGTTTCAACATTTGGTCTCTTTACTGCTGGACTCGAAGTATTCGATAAAGCATATGAAGAGGGAGTATTTGACAGAGTAATTTCAACAAATGTTACTTATCAGAAGCCAGAGCTCTTTGAAAGAGAATGGTACAGTTCAACAGATCTTAGTAAGTATATTGCTATTATCATTGATCACCTGAATCATGATTCTTCAATCAGCGAGCTGCTTGATCCTGTTATGAGAATTCAGACAAGAATTAACGAATACAAGGAAAAAGGCACAATTTCTGATAACTACGACAGACCTTCGATATCATAAGTATCTTACAAGTGAGAGAGTTATGAAAAGAAAAGGCGAATACCAATTGGTATCCGCCTTTTTCTTTTATATTCTAATTATTATTTCTATTGAAATGCC
Source organism: uncultured Lachnospiraceae bacterium (assembly GCA_947168155.1). Taxonomy (GTDB): domain Bacteria; phylum Bacillota; class Clostridia; order Lachnospirales; family Lachnospiraceae; genus Eubacterium_Q. Next base: position 10,247 of record CAMVKW010000061.1, read on the forward strand.
AGATATTCTTCAAGACACTGACCACTCTCATGCATCGCAACTGAAGCTTCTTTGCCTACATATCTTAGATGCCATGGTTCATTTGATACTCCAGTAATATCTTCTTTACCTTCTGGATATCTAATTACAAATCCATAGCTGTAGCAATTCTCATTTAACCACGTCCAGAGTGCATTCTGCTGTTCCTCTCCTGCATCTGAACCAACATCTATAGCAAGTCCAGTTTCATGTTCACTCTTACCTGGTTCCATAACCAGCGTAGCTGCCTCAGCCTTTGCCTGTTCCTGAGTCTTGCCCTGTTCTAACAGTTCATTTACCTTAGAATCTATCTCGGCCTGCTGCTCTTCCTTTGTTCTATAAGAAGAAGTTATATATGGGGAGTAACCCTGGGCTCTAGCATCATCAAACATAGCCTGAAGATCAGGATATATTCTGCTATCAACCTTTTGGTTATTTCTAAGTTCAGTAAATTCTGGAACTTCGAAATTTGCTGGGAGTGCATTATCCTTATTTACAAGAATAAGCATCCAAGAATCTGCATCTGTAGCAGAAGCATCTGTAACGGTGGCGTCACCAACAGTTGCGAGTTCTTCTTCTGTAGTCACTTCCTGCTTAGCTTTTTTCTTTTCTTCTGCTTTTGCCTTCTTGTTAGCCTTCGCGGTAACACCAGCACTGATCAGAACGGTGACGAGAGTTATAGCAACAGCTGTTATCCAGATAAATCTGAAAAACTTTGTATCGCTGACTCTTATCATCTTCCATCGGTATTCCAGCCAATCTAAAAGATTACCATCTTCCCTCATTTTTTACGTATAATCCAATTATCAGTAGATGATTGGATTTTCCTTTCTCCCAGCTATC
>CAMVKW010000062.1:0-11040 GCA_947168155.1 uncultured Lachnospiraceae bacterium
ATAAGCTTGAAGATTAAATGACCGATTTAATGAGGTAAGATATATGGTAATAACAAATTCCAATGAAGAGAGAGTAACAAAGATTGATACTTATTTGAATGCGGCCGAAGTATTTGCTTATCGTAGTACTTGTTTAAAAAGAAAATATGGAGCAGTTATAGTAAGAGATGATGCTGTAATATCAACTGGATATAATGGTGCACCTAGGGGAAAGAAGAATTGCTGTGATATTGGGTATTGCCCAAGAAAAGAAAAAAATTTTCATCAAGGTCAAGGATATGATATTTGCAGAGCTGTTCATGCAGAGGCAAATGCGTTACTAAATTGTTCCAGGGAGCAGACTATAGGCGCAGATTTATATCTTACAGGTATTAATCCTGAAGACAGTTCAATTCATGAAGCTAAGCCATGTCCATTATGCGCCAGAATGATCATTCAGGCGGGTATTAAAAATGTTTATCTTCGTGTTGGAAAAGGTGTTGGTGAATACAAGGTTGTTTCAGCTGAAAAATTGCTTTGGGTTGTTGGAGATACTGATTAACTTCCATTTAAGTTAATTCCATTTTTGATAACGAAAGATTTCGGAGGTAAATATGTTTAGAGTAATGGCAAGAAAAAAACAGCTGATATCTGAAGAGGAATGTATAGAATTATTGAAAAAAGAACCAAGAGGTGTATTGTCAGTACTTGGAGATGATGATTATCCATATGGAATGCCTCTAAATCACTATTATTGCGAAGAAGATGGGAAGATATATTTCCATGGTGGTAAATCTGGTCATAAGATTGATTCAATAAAAAAACATAATAAGGCATCTTTCTGTGTATACGATCAGGGCTTTCGTAATGATGGAGAATGGGCATTGAATATTCGTAGTGTAATAGTATTTGGTAAAATAGAAATCATAGACGATATGGAAAAAATACTTAATATATCACGCTTGCTAAGTTATAAGTTTACTAAGGATGAAAAATATATAGAACATGAAATTGTCAATGCAGGTCCAAGAACATTTATGTTTGCACTTGTGCCTGAATATATGACCGGGAAAAAAGTGAAAGAAGCTTAGATAGGATTATTCTAGGTTAATTGATTAAAGGGTTAAGGATTTATGAATTACAAGATTGATTATGTGGATATAGGAGATACAAAACTTAGATATTTAAAGTTCGGTGAGGGTGAGATTCCTCTTGTTATTATTCCAGGATTATCTTTGGTGAGTGTTATCGAGACTGCGGAATTATTAACAAATGTTTTTCAGGATTTTACTTCTAGATATACTCTTTATGTGATTGACAGAAGAGTAGATGTGCCTGATAACTTTACAATAAATGATTTTGCCCTGGATGAGCTTAAAGCTATTAAAACTCTCGGTTTAAAAGGTGAGAAGGGGACTGACAAATTATATGTTTTCGCTACATCTCTTGGTGGAATGATAACATTTCATATGGCAATTATGCAGCCAAGTATTATTAATAAGGCTGTTATTGCTTCCAGCACATGTAGAATTACCGAGAATCTTCAGAATTTCGCCAATAATCTGAGTGACCTTGCCGATCAAGGAAATAAATGGGAATTGGTTAAATATATGGGAGATATGGTATATACCGAAGCTTATATGAAGGAAAATGAAAATGCATTTAAGATTTTTGCTGACAGTATGACAGATGCAGATATTGTGCATTTCAGCAATGTATGCAAGAGTATCAAACCTTTTGATTTGAGTAGTAAGATAAAGCGTATTCCAATGGAGCTTTTTGTGGTTGGTGCAACGAAGGATGCTTTGTTCGGAGATGAAGAAACAAAGCTGATTCAGTCAAAAACCGGTTGTGAATCATATATATATCAGGGTAGTTGTCACGCTTTATATGATTTAGAGGAAGATTTTAGACAGATGATGCTAGAATTCTTTAACAAATAAGATTATAAAGTTGTAAATTTGACTTATTATGGTTTGTAGTGTATTTTTTTTGAGGGAAATTTATGATGGGAATTAAACTATTTTGAGTAAGAAGAAGATATTAAAACGAATAATCTTTGCTCTGATAGCTGTTTGTCTTGCTGCAGGGCTGGGAGTATTGGCTCTTAATTTTATAGTAATAGGAAGTACAAGGTCACAGGTTATTTCGGTGGATGAGGCTGCGAAGCTTGAGGATGTGGACTGTATAATAGTGCTTGGTTGTGGTGTTTATGCGGATGGCTCGCTCAGTCCAATGCTAAATGACAGGCTGGATGTTGCTTCTGAGGTTTATAGTAAGGGTACTTCGGATAAACTTCTTATGTCGGGAGATCACGGGACCATGTATTATAACGAGGTTAGGGCCATGAAGAACTATGCTATCGATAATAATGTAGCGGATTCTTCGGATATATTTATGGATCATGCAGGATTTTCGACTTACGAAAGCATTTTCCGTGCCAAGGCAATCTTTGGTGCCAAGAAGATTGTGATTGTGACGAATACATATCATTTGTACAGAGCGCTTTATATTGCTGACAGACTTGGCATTGAGGCCTATGGTGTTGGTGCAGATGACATTTATTCTGGTAAGTCTTACAGAGCTGGGCGGGAGATTTTAGCTCGTGACAAGGATTTTGTTAAATGTATTTATAAACCTGATCCTACGTTTCTTGGGGACGAGATTGATATTCATGGTGATGGTGATGTGACAAATGACTGATTTATGTGGGTTTGTGATGTAGTGAATGATTGAGGTGTTGTAATGGAAGGTAAGAACCAGTTAATTAAGGATATAGATGCACTCATTAAGTTATGTGAGAAGGATATGAAGCAGTTTGGTTGTTTCGCTAATTTGCACGAGGAGTGTGCCTCAATTATTGAGAATTTGAATTCTAAGATTCAGGAATTACATGATAAGTGGGTTGATGTGCAGAAACACGTTAATGAGAAGGGGATGGATGAGGATGGAGAGTATTCTTATCCTGAGCTTTCGATCAAGACAAGTCTTGCTTATAAGAGGATGTCTGAGATTGTGAATGACCTTCGTTTCTGGCTTGAGCGCATGGACTTGCTTGATAAGTTTTATAGTTTTGAAGAAGGCTACGTAGAATAACTAGGATTGGTGACTGACTGTGAATCGATTTTTGAATGCATTTTTAATATTACTGGCTGGTATCCTGTGGGGAAGCATGGGTCTTTTCGTTAGACCATTAAATGCAAAAGGATTATCCTCATGGGATATTGTTTTTATCAGGGCTTTTCTGACTATGGTCTTTATGGCGGTTTTAATTCTGGTTAAAGATAGGAGCCTTTTTAAAATAAAGTTGAAGGATATTTGGTGCTTTATCGGTACTGGACTTCTGAGTATTGTTTTCTTTAATCTTTGTTATTTTAAGGAAATAACTATTGCACCGCTTTCAATTGCGGCAATTTTGCTTTACACGGCGCCTGCATTTGTTATGGTTATATCTGCATTTTGTTTTAAGGAGAGATTAACAAAGCGTAAAATTGCAGCTCTTTTTCTTTCGTTTTTGGGACTGATGTTTGTGACTGGAGTGTTTAGTAGTGGTGAGAGGCTTACTCTTAAGACTTTATTTATAGGACTTGGGGCTGGTCTTGGTTATGCGCTGTATTCCATATTCAGCAGATACGCTTTGGAAAAGGGCTATTCTTCATTTACTATTAGTTTTTATACATTCCTTTTGGCATCTATCTCGACGGTTTTCTTTATTAAGCCCGGCGAGGTGACGGGTGTGGCTTTCAGTTCGGGGAGTATGATTGTGTTATTGATAGCATTTGCTCTTGTTTCGACAATTATTCCGTATCTCACATATACTGTGGGGCTAAAAGGTGTTGAGAATGGGCAGGCATCTATCATTGCTTCAATTGAACCTGTGGTTGCGACTTTGATTGGTATTATCTGGTTCCATGAGAAGATGTCAATTTGGGTGCTGATAGGTATTGTATTAGTGCTGACCGGTATCGTGATTAGTAATATTAGCGTAAAAGAGGAAAAGATTGATGGATAAGACAAATGTAATGCGTGTACTTGATAGCAAGAAGGTGCAATATAATAGTCATGAATATGAGCCGGATGCGACCATGACGGGAGAGGAAATAGCTGGGATTCTTGGCGAGCCAGCGGAGAAAGTATTTAAAACACTTGTTACTCAGGCTAAGTCTGGGCAGTATTATGTTTTTGTAATTCCTGTGATTGAGGAGCTTGATTTGAAGAAGGCTGCAAAGGCGGCTGGTGAAAAGTCAATTAGTATGATCAAACAGAAGGATTTGCTTCCGCTTACAGGATATGTTCATGGTGGTTGTTCACCGATTGGTATGAAGAAACGTTTTCCGACATTTTTACATGAGACGGCGAAGGATTTTGAGCGTATCTATGTAAGTGCTGGTAAAGTTGGCTACCAGGTCGAGCTTTCGCCAGATGATCTGGTTATGATAGTTGGGTGTAAATTTGCAGATGTTGTTGTATAAAGAAGATAAGACGCTATAAAAATATATGGCGTCTTTTTTAGTGCTAAATCACTAATAAAATGTTAAAATATTAATGTTGTTGGTAAAGGGGTGTAATTATAAATGGAAACGTACACAGGATTTGCTGAAGTTTATGACGAGATGATGGATAACATTCCTTATCTTGAGTGGGAAAATTTCCTGCTTCAGCTATTATTTTTGAATAATGTAAAGCCAGATGCAATCATCACTGAAATTGGTTGTGGCACTGGAACCATGACGGAACTCCTTGCTGACGAAGGCTTTAATATGAGTGGAATCGACCTATCGGAAGATATGCTAAAGCTAGCTCGAGAGAAATGCCCGGATATTCCACTTAAGCAGATGGATATGAGAGAGTTGGTTTTAGATGAGCCGCAGGATGTAATCATCAGTATTGCGGATAGCATGAATTATCTTGAGACGGTTGATGATCTTAGCAAGACTATGAAGGGTGTTTATAATGCACTTGTGCCTGGTGGCGTGTTTATCTTTGATTTAAAAACGGAGTTCTTCTTTAAGAATGTGGTTCGGGATCGTACATTCCGTGGACGTGGTAAAGGATTCTCATATGTTTGGAAGAATTACTATGATGAAGATGCGAAGTGCCATACTTATGATGTGACGATTAAACATAAAAGACAAAATGTAGTTGAAAACGAAATTCATAAACAGCATGTTTTTTCAGCTCAAGATATTAAACAAGCCGCTATTTATGGGGGATTTAAGAGTGCCAAGATCTATGGCAACATGACCTTCGAGAAACCAAGGTTAAATGATGAAAGAATTTATGTGGTTTTAACAAAGGAGAAGTAAGATGAAGCTTGCAGTTGTACTACCGGGAATAGGGTATCATAAAGATAAGCCCTTGCTTTATTATTCTACGAAGATTGTGAAGAGTCTGGGTTATGAGGTGATTGATGTTAAATACGGTGAGATGCCACAGAAGATTCGCGGCAATGCTGAGATGATGAAGAAGGCGGCAGAGATTGCTTACCGTGATGCCGAGGACCAGCTTGACGAAATAGATTTTTCCAACTATGAAGACGTGGTTTTCATTGGTAAGAGCATGGGAACATATACAGTTGCTAAGTTTATATCAGTTCATGGCTTAAAGGCCAGGCAGATTTGGTATACACCCGTGGAATATACCTTTGAGTTTAATTCAAAGGATGTTGTGGCATTTATTGGTGACGCTGATCCTTGGTCAGATGTTGAAAAGGTAAAGAAAATAGCCAAAGAACAGGGTATTAAAATGTATTCTTATCCGGATTGTAATCATTCTCTTGAATGCGACGACGTGGATACAAATATAGAATATTTACGTGATGTAATGAAACATACCAAAGAGTTTTTGGTTTAGTTATATAAATAGTGGAGGAAATTGTATGAGTCAGTTACTTATTAAACAAAAGGTTTTTTCAATTACAGATAAATATGATGTTTACGATGCAGGTGGAAATCCAAAGTATTTCGTCAAGTCGGATTTCTTCACAATCGGTCATCGAATCCATGTATTTGATAAGGCTTCGGGACAGGAAATCGGAATGATACAGGAAAAGGTGTTCCGTATCCTGAAAGAGTTTGAAATTTCGATTAATGGAGTGTCTCAGGGCAAGATAAAAAGACAGATTTCATTTTTTATCCCTAAATATGATATAGATTACAAGGGCTGGCGCCTGGAAGGAGATTTCTTCCATTGGAATTATGATGTATTCGAAGGCGAGAGACTTGTAGTTCGCATTTCAAAACAGTTATTCCGATGGGGCGACACTTACGTTCTCGACGTTGTGAATGATATGGATGAGCTGCCAGCGCTGATGGTGGCAATTGCAATGGATGCCGCTCAGTGCTCAGATGATAATAACAATTCATATTAACACTAATTGGCGATACCAATGCTGGGGAAGGAAGGTAAGAAAGATGAAGATATTTGATATATCACAGGAGGTTTTCAACTGTGCTGTATTCCCTGGAGATCCTCAGCCTGAAAGAGAGCAGAGGATGAATATAAAAGATGGCGAGATTTGTAATCTGACTTATCTTAAGATGTGTGCCCATAACGGAACGCATGTTGATGCTCCTTATCATTTTATTGATGAGGGAAAGACAATTGATCAGGTTGATATGAATAAGTTCGTTGGTCTTTGCTATGTGGCGGCCCATGATGGTTATCTGACAGCAGAAGATGCTGAAAGAATTATGGATAAAGCAAAACTGGCTGACCAGGCTCGAATTACCGATACTGGAGATATGTCCGACAATGCCTTTATGCGAATCCTTGTAAAAGGAAATGCGGTAGTAACAGAAGAAGCGGCAAAAGTTTTTGCTAAAGAGGGTATTTTTCTTTTTGGAAACGAGTCCCAGACGGTAGGACCTGAAGAGGCGCCTATGGCTGTGCATCTTGTAATGCTCGGAGCCGAGATAGTACTTCTTGAAGGAATTAGACTATCCGAAGTTCCAGAAGGCATTTACCTGCTAAACGCAGCACCTATAAACCTGGGCGGCTCCGACGGTGCTCCATGCCGAGCTATCTTAATGTCGATATAAAACTAGTAATTTATGGGGTGAATTATATGAGATTAGTATTTGTTAGGCATGGGGAGCCTGATTATGATAACGATACATTAACTGAGAATGGACTAAAGCAGGCGGAGATGACCGCTGAAAGACTGCAGGATGAGGGCATTTCAGCTATATTTAGTTCTCCAATGGGAAGGGCTGTTAAGACTGCTTCATTTACTGCAGATAAGCTGGGACTTGATATTGAAAAACTGGACTTCATGCATGAGATTGATTGGGGAAGTAAGGATGGCAGCGAGATTGCATTTAATGGTCATCCATGGTCTCTTTCATTTAATCTACTTGCTGAAAATCCAACATATCTTTCGGGTTCATATTGGAAAGAACATCCATATTTCAAGAATAATAAATGTCTTGATTATTATTTGTTGATTTCCAAAGAATTTGATAAATTATTAGAGAGGTTTGGACTTTATCGTAAAGGTGCTTTGTATGAGGCGAAGTCAGAATGTAATGATACGATTGCATTGTTTGCTCATGGCGGATCAGGCGGAGTGATGTTCGCGCATCTTCTGAATCTTTCTTTTCCTTATGTGATGACAGCGCTGCCTTATGGCGTATGCTCGGTTTCGATAATTGAATTTGAGCCTAAATTAAATAATATGGTTGTTCCTCGTCTAGAGCTTTTTAATGATATGGGGCATCTTGATAAGGTTAAATTAGAACCATTACGTTTTGAAAAATAAATATTTTACGCTGGAGGTTAAGTATGGATAAGTTTTTAAGTGTATGGGATTATAGTAGAAATATTTGGTCATTTATCAATGTTGAACAGATTTGCAAGATTGATTATATTGATCCAAATCAGTTTATCATTGATTTTGGCGGTTCATATGTAACTGTTGACAGGAATACAAAGGATGCCATTGCTAAGAAGCTGGGCATTGTTGAACCACCAAACATGATGATGTAATGTTTAAATGAAGTGATTTATTAATATAATAATAAATAATAAAACAATGTGTAACAAAGGAGATTATCATGGAACATATTAAGTTTAGACCACAGGGTGTTTGTTCAATTCAGATCGATTACGACCTGGATGATGAAAAGAACATTCATAATGTAAGCTTCACAGGTGGATGCAACGGAAACCTTAAAGCTATTGGAAAGCTTGTAGAAGGTAAAAATGCTTCAGAGATAGCTGATATTCTTAGAGGAAATCAATGCGGTATGCGTGGAACATCGTGTGCTGATCAGTTTGCAAAGTCACTTGATCAGGCACTTGCTTAAGATAGTGGTTAGGTTATAGATTATATTATATAGGAGGTACGTTATGCCATTTATTGATTCAAAGATTTCTATGAAGGTTAGTGACGAGAAGAAAGATGTTATCAAGGCTGAACTTGGTAAGGCTGCTTCTATTATTGGAAAGCCAGAGAGTTTCCTTATGGTTGGTTTTGAAGATGAGTATACACTTTACTTTGCAGGAAATAAGCTTGAGAAAGGAGCATATGTTTCTGTAGATGTATTTGGCTCTATCAATAGCGCTCAGGCTGACCAGATGACAGCTCGCATTTGCGAGATATATGAACAGGAGCTTGGTATTCCAGGTGACAAAGTTTATGTTGAATATCGCGGAACCAGTGATTGGGGCTGGAACGGACGAAACTTCTAGCCTGATCTAAGAAAAGCGCCATCCGGTGCTTTTTTTTGTTGCGGTTTTGTTGCACTTTTGGTGGTACAATGTAGAAAAAATGTTACATCAGGGCTGTCACATAAAAATAGGGAGGGAACAGTATGCCACTCGTTAATAAAAATGGAAAACGTTTAACACAGGCTGATCTGGATGCGTTATATGATATGCTCAGTGGCTCGTTGCAGAATCATATAAAAAGGATCAATAATACAAATTATACACAATATATCACGCATCAAGAGGTTATTAAGCCGGTAAATGATCTATATCAAAATGGCCTGAATAATCTGAGGGATACCATCAATAATGCAAATAATAAGTTTCGTAATATGACTATAGATCAGTTTACGAAAAAGGTATTTGACGACATTTCCAGAGGTATTCCGTGGAGGATTCCGAAGGATGATCCGGATCGACAGGAAAAGCTTGATGATATTAACAACTTTATTGTAAATGTTTTTGGTAATGATCAGATAGCTAAGGATTTCTATCAAGGAAGTAATTACGATTGGAATACCACCGAAGGCTATAATAAGTCGTCTCAAGGCTTTAAACTTGCAGATGTTCCTATACAAGATGTTGATCTTATAGCTCCTTTTGACCCTGATACATCTGACGTTACTCCACTTATGGAAAAACGTCATGGCAATTCTGAAACTCTATCCGGAAATAATAATTTAAGTCAAAAACAGCAGGATGCCTTACACGTTAATGATTTTGCAATGGTGGAGTCCAGAGCACAGGCTTGTAATCTTAAAGAAAAATCGGAAGAATATACATTTAGTGATTTATGGAATGCATTTTCAAGCATTAATAAAATAGTAAATGATAAACCGGATAATGATATTAATGAGTTTGGTAAGCTTCGTGGGGAAGCGGTGGTTGCAGGAAAGATAAAAGGACCGGGTATATCCACTATTCCAAATATGCTCACGAAAACATTTGATACCATTGCTGACTATATGAATCAGATAAAGAACACCCCTGATGAGAATCTTCGTAAGACCAGAGCTATCCAGCTTGCTGCGTATGCATATCAAATGACATTGTCGGAGCATGTTTTTGCTGATGGAAATGGTCGTACATGCAGGCTTTTTGCTGATACCATACTTCAGACTTTTGGTCTTCCACCACATATTCCATCGAAAGCAGAGACAGAAATTCTCGAAAGTATCGGAACGCCATTTGATTTTGAGGCGGGGGCTCAGGTCTTCTTTGATAATGTAATGGACAGTAACCTTGTTCTTATTTCTCAGGATCCTGAAAAGGTACAGCATTATGATTTTGAGATGAAGAAGCGAAATGCTGTTCGAAATGCTGATGAAATAAAGATGGATCTCGATGATGATTTTAGCAGAAGAAGCAGTATATCAAATCGTGATTCTGTCAGAAGTGAGGATGGTATCAGATTAGATGATGACCTGAATCAAAGCATTGATCAGAGTTTGGATCAGAGTATAGATGATGCAGAACCAAAGAAAACGGTTGAAATAACAAGTGATACGCTTAAATATCTTGAGAGTCTAGAAGAGCAGGCTCTTCAGGCGAGAGGTATAAAGGATTCGCAGCAGTATACGGATTGGCTTAACTCCATTACTAGTCTTAAGAACTTTACCAAGAAAATCCTTGATAACAAGAAAAAGGGTATTATTGATGATAATGCTGAAAATTATGATGATTTTGAGTTCTACACCAATAAAATGAAGGATAACGCCCGTAAATATGAGAATTATAAGCTTGGTCAAAAGTCTGAACACAAAAATGATCCTTCAGGGAAGAAGTGCGTTAACTCTGATGACAGAGCAAAGCTGAAACTGATTAGAAACTCTTTGAATGCGAAATGTCTTGATGTTCAAAAGCCGGAAATGCTGAATTCCGAGTTTCTTAAAGAAACAGAGAATGCTATTGTCAGACTTCAAAATAAAAAGTATACCAACATGAATGACTATATCGAGGATACTGCCTATGCAATGATCGGAAAGATGTATGCTGTAAATGGTGGTAAGCTTCCGACTAATAAGAGAACCGGCGAAAGAATGAAGCTTCAAGAGTTTAAAGATATGAAGATTGAGTCGGGAGAGTTCCAGGATGCAATAAAAATATCAAAAGAACCCATTAAGTTTCCTAATGCCAAAAGCATTGCCAAGTTCGTCCAGGACGATAAAAAGATGCTGCAAATGGTTGAAAAGATGAATCTGAATAAAGCCGTTGATCCAAAGAAGGTTGTTAAGAACGCCAAGAAGAATAAAGCAGTAAAAGAAAATGAAAACAACATGAATAGAAATGTACTCGGTTAGCTTTAATTCTTTTGAAGAAAGTGTTATAGTATTTAAAAACGTTAAAGGGGTG
>CAMVKW010000063.1:0-11026 GCA_947168155.1 uncultured Lachnospiraceae bacterium
TGAAGTGACTCTGATCGATACACTTAAAAAATGCTCCGGGGGATTGATTTTCTAACGTTTTCGCATGGGCTTAGGCCGTTTGGAACAAGCGGAATGCAGGTCCGCGGCTGACAATCCCTTTATACCTCCTTTCTTAACCTATACTGCCACCCAACAAAGTAATAGATAGCGGTTTAAACCCATGCGAAAGTGTTAGAAAGTAACCAAGAAAGGATGAAAACATGCCCAGAAGAAAGAGAAAGTCGCCGGAAGACGACGAAAACTATGACGAAAGTATGGATGCTGTTACGCAAGAGGACATGGAAGCGCAGGCTATAGCCCTTGCAATGCGTAGAGCTTACCAACAATTACAGGATGGAACTGCTTCTCAGCAGGTTATTGTTCATTTTTTACGTGCAGGATCACAAAAACAGAGAGAAGAGCTTGAAAAATTGAAAGGTGAGAAGGCTTTGCTGCAAGCAAAGATCAAAAACCTTGAATCTCAGGAGCAGAGTGAGCGCATGTACAGAGATGCGATCCGTGCATTCCAGTCATATTCTGGAAACATAGCAAGTAATGATGGCGAAGAGGTTTGAAATGGCTATAAGTATTGATTTGGCGATTAAAAAAGCTTTGCGTGCAAGTGGGATTGAGTCGCCTGTTGTGGATTCTGCTTACGATTTCAAAGGTTTATACGTGTTTAATGTTTTACCTGCTGGAAGTCGTGACGAATTGATGTTTGGAACAATGTATTGCGTGAATAAACGGACCGGAAAGGTTTCCCCGTTTAATCCCATTCCAGTTATAAAAGAATTTAGATCTAAGGCTGTAGAAATAGAGGTTTAATTCAGTGTCGAGAACATATTTGGCCCACCACGGAATCAAAGGACAACGTTGGGGGGTTAAAAACGGCCCTCCATATCCTCTTGGTTCATTAAGACGAACAATAGTAGAGAGTTCGCTCGCTAAGAGTTTATCTAAGAGAACAAAAAAACTAAAGCTGAAAAAGTTAACAGACGAACAAAAGCGACAGATAATTTTGGGAGCCAAGTTGGCTGTTGCTTTTGGTGGGGCTTATGGCGCGATGAAAGTTAACGACTTATTCAATAGGAATACGCCGTTTGATGTAGACATTTCAAAGTTATCTGATCGATTGCCAATTAAAAGCCATTTCTATTCACGAAGGCAAGACATTGTCGGCGTTAACGGTGCGCCACTTTCCGTTATTAATCCGATGAGGGTAGACAACTGTTCTCTTTGTTCTACAACCTACGAACTTAGAAGACGTGGTTACGATGTACACGCAAGATCCAAATGGCAAGGCGGTGGCGGAAGAACTATAGAACAGATATCTAAAGCCTTTAAGGGCGTTACAGCTCGTGATTGGAGAACTAAATATGATTGCGTTACTAACAATAGAGCTGGCGATAAACTTCCTGCTGGAAAAAGCCCTATTACCCTTATGCGACAAGACATGCTTTCGTGTGGAGAAGGAGCTAGAGGAAATTTAGTCGGTCGTGTTCGAGGCGGTGGTGGATATAGCCACTCCGTTGTTTGGGAAGTAATGAACGGTAACGTTAGATACGTTGACACTCAGACTGGGTTCGATATGAGTTTAGAAGCTGGCGTTAGGTTATTCTTAGTTCCAGGATCATGTCGATGGCTAAGGACAGACGATAAAGAACTCAATATAGATTACATAAAGAACCAGGTTGTTAAATAGAGATTTTGGTGTTTGAGATGATTAGTTTTGAAAAAGCTTGCCGAAAAGTGCTTTCGTTTTGCGACATAGACCGGCCAACGATTGAACAGGCATTTGAGTATAAACAGTGGTATGTGTTCAATATATTGCCAGAAGATTACGATGGTGAACCGATAACGGAGACTATGTATGCTGTCGATAGACGATCGGAAAAAGTTTCTACGTTTAGTCCGTTTAGCATTCTAGACGACTTTAATAGAAATGCTAGACCTATGGAGTTTTAGTTATGAGGCGTAATACATATTTGGCTCACCACGGCATAAAGGGCCAGCGATGGGGTGTGAAGAATGGGCCTCCTTATCCTCTTGACGCTAATAGACACAATGTTCAAGAACGAACTTTGAGCGGAACAAAAAAAACAAAGATTAGATCTGTGAACGCTAAAAAACTTATAGCTGCCGGGGCAATCACTGCTGGCGTTTTGCTTGCTGGTTACGGGGCATATAGACTTTCTAAGATTTCTCCTGGAATCGCTGGGCTTGCGGGAGCAGCTAAACCGAGAGGCTATAACGAAGCATTCTCAGCGAAGCACCAGATTTCATTGCTTGATCATTTCCGCGGAATAAAGAAGAGCGATAGAGAAATGAATTTTGACCCATCGCAACTCGATCCTAGTTTTAAACATAAAGATCGTTATATGAGTAAAAAAGAGGACGTTGATGCTATTAATGGTGCGCTGGGTAACGTTAACCCATTTAGAACGGTGAACTGCACAATTTGTACGACAGCTTATGAAATGCGTAGGCGAGGATACGATGTTAAAGCAAATTCGTTACTCAATGGCGGAGGACCGAAATCTCTTTGGAATGTTTGTGACTTTTTCAAAGATGCGAGCATAAACGACTGGGGATTTTTAGATAATTCCTATATTGATAAGGACGAATCGGAATGTCGCAGGGCAGTTAAGAAAGAACTTATGTCGATGGGGAAAGGCGCCCGTGGAAATTTCTTCACTCATTTGAATACAGACTTAACGACTATGTGCCATAGTGTAATTTTCGAAGTTGATGATAATGATGTTCATTTCATTGATGCACAAACTAAGAAATGGTATACATACGAAGAAGGCATTAAAATGTTTAAAACTCGTCCTGGTGGTCTTTGGGATAATACCACTGGAAGCTTTTGGCTGCGAACAGATGATAAAGAATTAAATTTTGATGTTCTTAAGAATTTTGTTTCTGATGTTGGCGAAAAAGCAAAAAGTTCAGAAACCGGAAGACCGTCCAAGAAAGAAATGCTATCTAAAACGGCCGCTGCTGCTAAAACTGTTGTAAGAAAAGTTCGTTCTCATGCTAATGGAACTTAACAGATAACCCCTATGGCAAAGACATATTTAGAGGCAATAGCTTTACCAACTTTTGAAGAAAGATTCAACTACTTAAAACTTTCTGGGTCTGTAGCGCATGAGACGTTTGGAACTTATCGGTGGTTGAACCAGATATTGTACACTAGCAGAGAATGGAAAGAGTTAAGATCCCAAATCATTTTGCGCGATGATAGTTGTGATTTAGCGTGCCCGGACAGAAAATTATTTTCCAAAGTTTACATACACCACATAAACCCAATTACTTTAGACGACGTACGGAATCGATCGTCTATTATTTTTGACCCAAATAATCTGATTTGTGTGTCTTATGATACGCATCAAGCGTTACATTACGGAGATTTAAACTTACTAGTTTCTTCTGAACCGATAGTTCGGACCCAACACGACACTGCCCCCTGGAGGTTAACATGAAAAATGCATATTTGGCTCACCATGGCGTCAAGGGACAGAAGTGGGGACAAAGACGGTATCAAGAACCAGACGGGACAAGAACGCCCGCCGGAGAAAAGAAGCATAGAGAATCCACAAGACGTAGTCGTAGGTTAGAGAAACGTTTTAACAGAGTTAAAGAGGGTCTTTCTAAAGCGGCTGTTGGTGCTGCCGGTCTTGCCGGTGCGGCAGCTCTTGCCTATGGTAGTGTTCAGCTTACACGAATCGGTTTAGGGCAGACAACTTTCAAAGAAGTTGGTTCTATAATAGCTAAACACGCGAAAGGCGTTGCAGTTTCCAGTATCAAAATGGTGCAGAATTTTCCATACGAAAAGGCTGGAAGATTGGCTGTGAAAACTGCAAAACTCGGAGGTCGTGCTGCTAAGTATGGAGGAAAATTGGCTGTAAAAGGCGGTAAGAAAGCAATCGCCGTGGGTAAGGATGTTCTAACAGACGAGCATAAGCGAAACATAGCTGTCGGTGCGGGTTTAACTGCTGGTGGTATATATGCAGTAAACAAGGCTAAGAAAGCTAAAGAGCGACTTGAAAAGTATGCTTCTGGAGAAACGCCGTCTAAGCATAGACCGAAGACGTTTGTTGATAAAATGGAAGACGCTGGAAAACGGCAGGCTGTCGGCATGGCTTTGACCTACGCAAATCCGAAGACGTGGTTGAAAAAGAACCAGCCTGTAAGTTATAGAGAGCAGTTAAAACAAAAAGCTAAAAAACAAGTTCGTGCTGCCGCAGGAAATTACATTAAGCGGAAAGTAAAGAAGAGGATATTCGGGAGAGATTTCGATGAACAATGAAGATTATTTAGCTCACCACGGCATACTTGGTATGAAATGGGGCATACGACGTTATAGAAACAAAGATGGATCGTTGACTGACGCCGGTAAGAAACGATACGGAAAAAGAAAACCGAAACCGATTGGCGAGATGAAAGATGCGGCTCTTAAAAAAATTAGTCCCGCTTATCGGCGCAGTCATATGAGTTCTGAAGAACTTGCTAGTCGTATTTCTAGACTATCACAGGAAAAGAAATTAAAAGATCTGGAGCGAGATGTTCGCGACGAACGGTTTAAGGTTGGCGAAGACATCACCAAGGCCGTTGTAAAAGGTGTTGCGTTAGCTACGATCGCATATATTGGCGGTCGTTTGCGAATAAAATACTCAAGAGAAACTGACTCTAGTAAAGTGTTTGCTAAACTTTTAGAAGCAGCTGCTGAAAAACAAGGTGTATCAGTAGACAAATTACGGTTTAATAAAGAATTCCTCGAACAACCAGAAATTAAGGATATTCTGGACAGGGCTAAGGAAGAGAGAGAAATTATTACCGATACCAGTAAGACACTTACCGATTGGATGAAGCCCCCAAAGAAAAAGTGAGGTGATTCTATGAGAAGCGATGAATTAATGCATTTTGGAATCCCGGGCATGAAATGGGGAATTCGAAGATTTCAGTTTAAAGACGGTAGAAGAACTGAAGCCGGTAAGCGAAGATATTCCGACGGTCAAGTTCTTGGTGCTCGTATAAAGCAAGCATACTATGGGCACAAAGTATCACGTATGAAAGACAAAATCCGAAACGGTAACAAATCGGATCGGGTGAGAAGAAAACTGAATTCTTACGAAGATAAATACAACGAAACGTCGAAGGTTGCTCGTGAAAAAACTACGTTAGATCGAGTTGTTCGCGGTGCAAAAATCGGAGCTACGGTGGCGGGAACAGCGCTGGCTGCCTATGGCGGCTATAAGCTCTATAAGGCGTATAAGAATAAGTTTGGAAAAAACACAGAAGCCGTTGTTGATAATGTTCTGGCTAAAGAAGGAATAAAGAATCCGTTTAAAAAGCTTTTTAAAGGGTCTGGCAAAGCGCAAGCGATTTCTGAAGGACCTGTCAGTGCTGTTAATGCGCAAGCACCAAAACGTGGATTTTTAAGTAGATTCAGAAAAAAACCAAAGGGTCCGAGTTCGAGTCAACCGATTTGGGAAATAGTAGAACCAAGTGCCGCCGGACCAGTGGTTGATAATTCGGCAGAACAGTATCAAAGGTATCTAAGGCAGCAAGAAAAGGCCCGTCGCTTGAACGAGATATTTAGCAATAAAGGATCAAAATCTTCAGGAGTAATGAACAAAGCTAGAGCCGTAGAAAAAGCGAAAGCTAATCGAACCAGATTTGGAGAAGGCGGATACGACGATCTTTGGGGAGGCAATGAAGGAACTAGAAAGTCTGGAATTCGTATGAATCCTGGAAATTTGGATAGTCAGCTTCTTAAAATTCCGAAGAGTCAGCAGACCAGGCGGAGTGTCGAATCTAACGCTTCTTCCGGGAGAGGTGCAGCATTAAAGAATCAATTGAATGGTCTGAGAACAAAAGCTGGGACAGCACGTGCTTCGGCGGTAGATCGTATGAGAGCTGCTCAATCGAAAGCTGCGTCATATTCTAGGAAAGCAAAAAGTATAGCTACCGATAACCGCATTGATGAACTGAACGATCAGTTGCTGGGCAGAAAGAGAAAGAGGTGATTCGTCGTTGAGTAAAGATACAAATGAAGACAGTATTTTACTCACTGTCAAAAAGTTGATCGGTCCAAGCCCATACTATGACGAATTCGACGCTGACATATTAGTCCACATTAATGGAGCCTTCGCTTACCTAACCAGACTTGGTTGCGGTCCTAGCGAAGGATTTTTTGTTACTGACGAAACACAAACCTGGGACGATTTCATTCCGAAATCAGTAACACAGGCAAACGTAAAGCAGTACATTGTGGCTAATGTTCGACTTATTTTTGATACTCCAACCGGCGGAACTTTGGATGCTTTAAAGACACAGATTGAAAAATTAGAGTGGATGATAAATTCAGACGTTGATCGGGGGGTAAACAAAAAGCAAAACTAATTTATAGAGGTAAAGGACGATGTTATCAAATACCGCGACGCCTATTTATTACGGTCAATTTCGCGAAGCGGTAATCAGAGGTGATATACCTGTTAATCACGAAATCTCGATGCAGATGAACCGTATAGATAGGTTGATTGAAAACCCAAATGTATACTATGACGATGAAGCTGTTGAGGGGTGGATTCGATTCTGTGAAGAAGAACTTACGTTAACCGACGGGGCAGATTTGCATTTGCTGGATACGTTTAAACTTTGGGGGGAAGACATATTTGGATGGTACTACTTTGTAGATCGAAATGTGTATGAGCCAAATCCGGATGGACATGGCGGTAGTTACGTGATCAGAAAGATTAAGAAACGATTAATCAACAAACAGTATCTGATCGTTGCCCGTGGCGCCGCAAAGTCTATGTACGGTTCGTGTATACAGAACTATTTTTTGAACATAGACACTTCCACAACACACCAGATAACTACCGCACCAACTATGAAACAAGCCGATGAGGTGCTTTCCCCTATAAGAACAGCGATAGCAAGATCCAGAGGTCCGCTGTTTAAATTTTTGACGGATGGGTCTTTGCAGAATACGACAGGGTCTAAATCTAAGAGACAAAAGCTCGCATCAACAAAGAAGGGAATTGAAAACTTTTTAACTGGTTCGTTGCTAGAGATACGAACAATGCGCATTGATAAACTCCAGGGATTGAGACCGAAGATTTCTACGGTTGACGAGTGGCTTTCGGGAGACATTCGAGAAGATGTAGTTGGCGCAATAGAGCAGGGTGCGAACAAACTAGACGATTGGCTGATAGTAGCTATGTCTTCGGAAGGAACTGTTCGAAATAGTGCTGGAGATACCATTAAGATGGAACTCCTTGATATTTTACGAGGAAAGTATGTTAACCCACATGTAAGCATTTGGTACTACAAATTGGACGACATATCTGAAGTTGGAAATCCAGCCATGTGGTTAAAAGCAAACCCCAACTTGGGTAAAACCGTTACATACGAGACTTACCAGTTGGACGTTGAGCGAGCAGAAAATGCGCCAGCGGCAAGGAACGATATTTTAGCAAAGAGATTCGGTATACCGATGGAAGGCTATACATATTTCTTTACTTACGAAGAAACATTGCCACATAGAAAGAGAAGCTATTGGCAGATGCCTTGCGCAATGGGTGCCGATTTATCCCAGGGGGACGACTTCTGTGCGTTCACATTTATTTTTCCCCTGTCTAATGGATGCTTTGGCGTGAAGACAAGGAGTTACATAACAACGCTCACCCAAATGAAGTTGCCCGGAGCAATGCGGGCTAAGTACGATGAGTTTATCGCCGAAGGTAGTCTGGTTGTATTAGACGGAACCGTTTTAGATATGCCTATGGTTTATGAAGATTTGGATCGACATATTATTGAAAGCGGTTACGATGTTCGTGCTTTTGGTTACGATCCGTACAATGCAAAAACTTTTGTTGAGCGTTGGGAGAGTGAAAACGGTCCCTTTGGTATTGTGAAAGTTCCTCAGGGCGTAATGACAGAATCGGTTCCTCTTGGCGAGCTAAAAAAGTTGGCTGAAGAGAGGATGTTGTTATTTGACGAAGAACTTATGGTGTTTACCATGGGCAACTGTATAACTCTTCAAGACACCAATGGTAATAGAAAGCTCTTGAAGCGTAAACGAGAACAGAAGATTGATAATGTTTCCGCCATGATGGATGCCTACGTTGCTTACAAGGCAAACAGAGATTCGTTTTGAGAGAGAGAGAGTATGAATGACTATAGAGATTATTTAGCCCATCATGGAATACTCGGAATGAAATGGGGCATTCGGAGATTTAGAAATTATGATGGGACTTTAACTAACGCCGGTAGAAAACGATACGATAGCCCTGGAAATTTAAGGTATAAGAAGACCGCCAAAGAACAAGAAGCTAGGAAAGAAAAGAGAAGAATTAGAGTTAAGCAGATAGCTAAGGGTCTTGCCGCAGCCGCTTTAGTCGGAGGTGCAGGATATGCTGCTTATAAGCTGAGTAAGAAAGCTTTTGGTGGACCTTCTAAAGTAAGTCACGACCCTGTTACGCAGGCTTTTCGAGAGTCAAGGGGCGAAGACCCAATGTCAAAATGGATGAATAGGGGACAACCGGACCGCGCAAGCGTCAATAGAGTAGAGCCAGATCGTGTAACCGTTAATCGAGTAGAGCCTAAACGGGTTAATGCTGGCGATATTTTCAGGGGCGATGACGGCGATCATCAGAGATTTCAAGAGTTTATGACCAACCCAAAATATAAAGACGCCACTCTTTATTTTGACGGAAAAATGCCTACTGATGAACGTAACAGAAGACGTATCGCAGAACAGATTAGCAGGCAGGTTGAAAAATTAGAAGGAGATATCGATCGAGAAGGAAAAGAGATTTCCGATGCTAAAAAAGCGACCAATAAACTGTATAAGACTTTGCTAGACGCGCAAAGTTTTCCTAAAAAACCTCGCAGGAAATAAAGAATCATAGTGGATATTTAAAGCAATGAATGATTATAGGGACTATTTGATGCATCACGGCATTAAGGGGATGAAATGGGGCGTTAGACGATTTCAAAATGAAGATGGAACAAGGACGCCAGCTGGAAAAAAGAGATACGAGTCTCTTGGTACTAAATTTCGAAGGCATAAGATGAATGCTATTCAGAGAGATATTGATAGCTATAGCCAAATTCGAAACGGCTATAGGGATAAGAAAGGACGTTTGTTGTTATCGAAGGAGGATGTTGACAAGCAAGTCGCAGGACTTACTTATGCTCGTGACCAGCAAGCTAAACTATTGAAAGAGTCACAAGATCGAGACCGTTACAAAATGAAGTATAAGGAAGCTCGACTGGGCGATAGATTCGATTCTGATGGAAAGATGCTTATCAGAGATGTGGACACTAAGACCACACAGCGTGTTAAAAACGATTGGAATACGTTGGATAATCGTTCCTTCGCAAAGAAGTATCAGGTTTCAAAAGCTACTTATGCTAAACGAGTCGAGAAGCACGGAGATCCGTACGCAAAAAGAATGACCTGGCATAGTCCTTCTCGTAGTAAACGAATTATGAACGATCCAATATTAAAAGCAAATACAAGGCTTTTGATGAGACCGGCATCTCGCGCCTATAATGGTTGGCTATCGAGGCAATAGAACATGAACGATTATAGAGATTATTTAATGCATCATGGCATTCGAGGGATGAAATGGGGCGTTAGACGATTTCAAAACGAAGACGGCTCTTACAAACCCGGCGGCGAAGAACATGATGACAAAAAGAGAGCTCGAGATGCTGAACGCAGAAAGAAACGTTTCAGAAAAATTAGAAACACAGCGCTCTTAGCTGCGGCTATAGGCGGCGGAATTGCTATTAGTGCCCATCGTGCAAAGCATCAGAATGACGATGTTAAAAAGCTTTTGGATGATTCTAGAGCTGGCTTGAAACGGGCTCAGGAAGTTCATTACAAAGTTCAGCGTAGCAATACAGCGCGTGAAATGAAGAGACAAGCTGAAAATTTGAAACGTGCTGGCGATAAGATTCGAAGCCAAATGTCTTCAGATGACCGAAAACGAGCCGATGAGTATGTGCGGAGTACATACAAGAGTCTCAAAGACCAAGGAATAATAAAAGAAAGATTTAAAAATCTAGAAGATCTGGATCGCTTCATGCTAGGCGACGAGAAATTCAAACTATAAAAACTTCTAAAAATTCAAAATGGGAGAAAAACATGAGAAATTATTATGATGACAGCGATTACTTAATGCACTATGGCGTTAAGGGTATGAAGTGGGGCGTAAGACGTTATCAGAATCCGGATGGATCTTATACTGCGGCCGGTCAGGGCAGATATTCAGGCGGTAAAGTATCTGGCGGTAGAGGCGGAAGATCTGGCGGCGGAGCATCTAGAGGTGGCTCTGGACGTAGATCTGCCGGTGGTAAATCGGGAAGACTTAAGAGAATTGCAAAAATTGCTGGTGCAGCAGCTCTCGCCGGCGCTGCAGCATATGGGCTTCATAAGTCTGGGCTTGGAAAGAAAGCTTTGAGTGCTGTTAAAGAGAGCGATGCGTTTAAGAACGCTAAAGCTGCCGGTGATGTTGCCAGACGAAGGATCAAAAATTCTGCCGCCGCTAAGAAAATTTCTGGTGCTTTTGATAAAGTTAGAAATTCTGCCGCCGGTCAGAAAATTTCTGGTGCGATCGGTACGGCCAGGGGTAAGGTTTCGGGCGCAATCGGAAAAGTTAAAGGATCACAGAGATACCAGGATATTGCTGGAAAAGTTAAATACGGCGCTCAGTCCGCTAGAGGTGCTCTTGGCGTAGCTAAGAGTGCTATTAGGAATGCGCCAGGCGACATTAAAGGCGCTATTAAAAATGCTCCTATGAATGCTAGAGGTGCTCTAGGCGTAGCTAAGAGTGCTATTCGACATCTTCCAGGTGATGCTGTTAATGCTGCTAAGTATGCTGGAAGATCTGCAAGGGGTGCTGTTGGCGTAGCTAAGAGTGCTATTCGACATCTTCCAGGTGATGCTGTTAATGCTGCTAAGTATGCTGGAAGATCTGCAAGGGGTGCTGTTGGCGTAGCTAAGAGTGCT
>CAMVKW010000064.1:0-10825 GCA_947168155.1 uncultured Lachnospiraceae bacterium
ACAGCCAGAAACTTAAAATCAATCCTTCAAAAACAATAAGCATCTTTAATTCCTCCCCCATCTTGGTAAATTATCCTGGAAAAACTTTTACAAGCCATTCCGAAAAACAAACACATCAGTTTCGGAAAACAAATTAATTATAACATAGATTATCATAGCTTCAATGTCACTAGTCAGCAAAAAAAGACATATCGTAGCAACTATTACGTAACTACGATATGCCATATTTCCTTTTATTTTATGCTATAACCTCTACCTTTGCATTTTTATTTTCATTTTTCTTATTTTTTCCTACAGCAAATCCCGCTATCATTCCTTTAACAACTTCCATCTTGCTAACTCAGCCGATTATATGGTATTCCATCTTCTCTGTATCAACCCATACGAAAGAACAATTACCGAAGTCTTTTCCGTTTCTATATGTCGAAAAAACATCAACGGAAAGTAAATTTCCTTCTCTCTGCGGCCACTCAACGGGTGTATGGCCAACCACCTGTAGCATATCTGAAGGATACAACTTCCAACTTCCATTCTGCGGTCTGGCCCATATCGGAGAATCATCTACCCACATATATGGTTTTCCCATTTTATTTATGTATCTGATCATGTACTCAATATCAGCATCTACATTATTTCCAAAATGTGCTCTAACAAAGTTCTCTGTAAGACCGCCGTGACTAAATAGTACGTTATCAATCCTATGAATAAATGCTGCATTCCCTTCTGGAAGTGCTCTTACGAATTTCTTTAGTCTGTCCACAACTAGCTCATGAGCATACCCTGAATAACCGGATTCAAGTGCTTCCCATGGATAGCTGAGATCGTGATTACCATAGCAGAACAAGGTATTAGGATGATCCTTAATAAACTTATCTGCCGCATCAAATGTTTCAGAATAAAGATCCAAATTCCTCTCCTGTCCCCAGTCATCAACCAGGTCTCCGAGGATTACTATATAATCATAATTTCCTTCTGCAATTTTTTCAGCTGCCTTCTCAAACATCCAGGGTTTAAGATGCACGTCTGGTATAACAAATACTTTACTCATAATTCTTAGCTTCTTTTTCTTTCTTAGCACCTAAATAATTCAAGCAACAAATAACTGTAGCAAATACTGCAAGCTTTGAAGCTTCACCAATCAGATGACTATCGGCTGATAAAATGCCAACTACTAATGCCATTATCGCTGCTACAACACCTATAACAACAAGTCCATTAACAACCTGTCTTCCATTTATTACCAATTCCTCATTTGTATTCTTCATTGTCATATCCTCCTTAGATTTAGTTTTATCTGATGATTGGATAATACAATAAATCGAAGAAACACATATTAATTCTGTTGTGAAAGGGATAATAATTGGCGTGAATAGAAGAGGCGTACGTTTTACCCGTTCCAAAGGTTTGTCAATAACCTAATTTGTTACATGTGCGAGAAGCCCCTAAAATAGAGGCTTCCATAGGGATAAAAACACGTGATCATTCTACGTTGTGACACGCTACTTATAAATCATATTATTATATTAGTTTTATTATATTTTTGGGTTCTGCAAATTTAAACTCCTCATAAATCTCTTTATTATTTTCCTCATAAACTATCATACTTTCTGTATTTTCAAATAGCATCACAGAATAATACATCTTTTCTTTATCGTTTTTATCCTCAAAATATATCGTATATTTCCCATCTTTAATATTTTTATCAACATATTTAGCGTTATAAACATATATCAAAGCCGGATACTTATATTCCTTCCCAAATATATTAAAAATATACATCAATTGAAATCTTAATAGTAATTGTGTATTTTTTTCTGCGGAGATTACATCCTCATCCCGCCCACATTCACCATTTATTTTATCTATTCTACTATTAATTCGAATAGGTTTATGTTGAACAAAGCTTTTATATAATAATTCAATATCTTCAACTAATTCCTCTGTAATATATTTCCCATAATTCCCTTCAGAAATATCAAAAGAAGTATTCAGATTTTGTTCTAATTCATATACCCTTTTCCAAAACCATAATGTATCTTCATTAAAATCACAATCATCATCAAATTCAGAGATATTAACAGGACAATCATTTATCATCCCTTTATTGTTTTTAAATGCATAAAAGATTTCTAATATATCAACAATTTCTTTTACTTTCCTTACATTATCCAAACAGTACGAAAAATGTATTTTAATCTTTTGACTTGTTTCATTAAACTTTATTGTACATTTCAAGCTATCATTTCCAAATGACTCAAAGCAAATAGTATCAATACTGTTATCAGGAATCCGTTCAAATTCCATTTCCCTTACATTATCTTTGACTCCTATAGAAAGGCTTGCTTTTTCATTCATTTTTTCAGGAATCAATAAAAACTTTCCATCTTTGAAGTATTTACTATGTCTCGGATCAATTATAAAATCATCTATTTTAACCGTGTTACCATTTATAATCATCTCACCTTCATTAATAGGCTTAAACTCTATTGTTTTTTGTGAATTATATGCGTAACGCTGAATTATACTCATATCATCAGAATTATTTATTTTATTTTTTAATTCGTCTGTTAAAACAGGCTCAAAACCACTTATACATAAAGATTCATTATCTGGAACCACTCCACATATACCATCATTAATATTTTCATATTTTAACCCATCAGGTAGTTTACCACTCAAAACCTTCAATAATGGTTCAGGGACATTACTAATTTTGTCTTCATTTAACTCATCTAAATAATTTATTAGCATTAGAAATCTCCTCTCGATTCTTCCCAAATAATAATCTTTGAAATTAAATGCTTTTCAATTTCCTGTTCAAGACCTAACCCTTCTATACATTTAACAACAGTATTGAATGCATCCAAATCTTTAACAATTATGTATTTCACTTCTTCATACTCAAACTGAAGAGCATATTGTTTGTCATTCGCCAAACATAGATTTAATTCCTTTAAATATTCTTCATTAAAATCTCTTTCATTGAACAAAAATGTTTGATAGTTTTCACCTTTAAACTCTGGGACAAACCTCCACTCACATTCCTCCGTAAAACATTTTTGTTTAATCTCACCAGTTGTTCTATATTTAAAATCCCACTGATATGGTTTCATAAACAATAGTAATTCAAGAACATAATTATTACATGCGGATTGTATATTATTTTTTTTCATTTCTATCATTTCTTCAAATGCAACGGTAAAATCCTCCCTAACACATGATGCAGTATTAATATAATGCACAGGTTGCAATTTCTTTTTCAGCCCCCACTGTTTTGAAAACGCAATGCCGTTATATCCATAACATTCCAAATGCTTATTCATATCATGCAAACGAATATCACAAAAACACTTCATTGGCATTGCAATTTTATCAAATTTGATTTTTAAATAGGAAACATCTTCTATACAGTACCTTGCCGGTATATAGGCATATTTTAAATAATTACATATATAATCTATCTCAGTAGCAAAAGTAAACATCGTGTCTGCTTGTATAGCTGAAGGAACGTATTCTCCTTGTTTACTAGTACTTCGAAACTCTTTTGCATTTACTTTATCGATATTATGTACTATATTATCTTGAAAATTATTTTGCATATGAGAAGCCTCCAACGATTTAAATATGTTAAATCACGTAAATATCTTTGTTTTATACCTTTAATAAACCTAACAATTGTTGTATCAATCCTATACTATTTTCTCGTAAGGTTTCTAAATCATCTAATACAGCTTTTTTATCTTGCTTACACTGATCAATGCTAATATATGTTCCACCATGAGAAGCATTATTTCTATCATTGGTTGAACGATTTATAGAACTCGCAAATGCACTACATTTTCCCATAAAATCATTATCACTAAACATTTCATCTCGAGAAGAATAACCAGCCAACTTAGAAATATAATCGCAAAACCCATATAATCCATTTTGGCCACTTACTTTCTCCATAATAATCGCAAAGCTTCTATACATACATCTGGATTTAACCTTTGTTTCAGGATTAAACCTATTCATATAATCTATATAAAATGATCTGCGATACGAATCAGATTCTAAATATCCAAGAGCTTTAGTCACATTTATAGTACCATTTTTACACAAATCTAAAATGTCTGTATATTTTTGTCCATCTATAGTCAGTGAGTTTAATAAATCCGCATAGCCTTGCCAGATCAAACAATTATAAGCCTCTTCGAAAGCTTGATAATACAATGCAGAAATGCAACTAAAATCAAACCCCTTTTCCGAAAATTCTTCTGTCGCATACTCATCATATAGCAATTCTGCAGTCGTTAAAGAATCCATCGTCGATAAAGGTAAAATATTATTTTTCTCACCTATTCTTTCTTCAAGAGAGTTTTTTATATCATTAAAAACATCAGTTTTCTTGCAATTATTTATAAGAACATCACTTAACCTCGAACTAATCGAATCCATCCAATCCATATAATATTCTTTTTCATCACAATCTGGAAAAACCAATATTCTCTGCTTAATTGAATTTTTTGTATCTAATACTTGACTCACATTCTTATTTTCAATATCTTCAATCATTTCAGACATGGTATCCTTTAATACATCAGAAAATGCACTATTTCTATATTTTTCTTCTTGATACTCTCTTTCAGAAAGAACACTAGCATCCACGCCAGTATATTCTCTATGTTCTCTCATATTTGATTCATTTTCATCAAGATCTGAATATACAACACGGATAATTTCATCATCAATTCTAAGAAGCTCTTTTCTATATCCTTCAACTTTTTCACGATCTTTAATTTTTACATTTGATTTTTTGTTAGTTAATAGGATTTTTAATGAGGCACAAAAAACAAATATAATATTCAATGATATAACTATCTGCCGAGCAAACACTTCCTGTTCAATTTTTTTACTCCGTTCCTCCTCTTTGTTTATAATATCATTTAATTCTTCTATATCAAGAACTGTGCTGTCACCATAGATTGCTTTTTCAAGTTCTTCTTTATATATATCACTATCTTCTAACTCTTTAATTCTTTTTGACAAATCTTTTATATGCTCATCATATTCTCTGTTCATGATTAACGTTGCGTCGGGTATAACAGAATCTTCCTGAATTTCTTTATACGATAATTCTTTAATGATACTTTTATTCTTCTGGAAGAAAGATTTTACAGCACGATAAAACTCATCTATCATATCATTAATACCAATACATTCTGTTTCTTTTTCTCTAAAGTTATTCTTAATAGACGAAAGAGCTAACGAGAAAAACCTTCTCGCGTTTTCTTTAATCGGATCAATTCTAAAACTATGAAACGCCATCAATAAATAATTGTATGTCAACGGATTCCTTGCCAATACAAGAGAAACCGGATACAAAACAAAAGGTGTATTTTCATCAGAAGATACAACGCAAAACTGAGGTGCTTTTGACATTCGATTATTTATCTTTTCATATAATTCAAGGAGATTAATTTCTTTCTCATCAATTTCAATCTTGCCATATTTTGTAATCAAATCTACAAATAAAAAATACCTATTAATTGCCTTTATCTTATCTTTAGGAGAATCAGAATCATTTATTATTTGAATGGTACTATATTCTCTGTTAGATATTTCATTAAATACATCAATAAACAATCCCCAATCTTTTTCTGTTTCTTCTGCTACAGTTTTTTGTCCTTCTAAATCATCAATAATTTCAGAGCAAATTCTTTCTTGATTTTCTTTTAATTCTTTTAACTTTTGGATACCCGAATCAGTGATTTTATTAAATTTTTTTTTGTCACAAGATGACCAATCTGTTTCAATCAACTTGATAATATTGGTATCTAGTTTCAGCTTATTTATATTTATCGAGTACCCATATTGTAATTCTTTTTTTTGTACCAACTTGAGCAGATATATCATCAAATCCACTATTACTGATTGTTTTTCTTTATATATTGGTTCGTATCCAATTTCTTGAGAAAAATAAGCTGCCCACGCCCCATACCACAAGATTTTATCAAAATGAGTAACAACCGGACAAAGCTTAATCGCATCTTGAAATGCTGGTCTGATAATATTGGCATCATCAATACAATATCCTGAATTCATCAAACAATTTATCTCTTTTTCATAAAACTGCGGTTGAGCTAACTCGTCTAATTCATTAATCCTATTACTATAATTTTTAAAAATCCCCATCGTGAATACCGGATTTTCTCTTAGTCTTTTTAATTCTTCATCCAATAGTGTTTCAGATGATCTTTGTACATATTGATACCCAGGAACAGTCTTTATATCTTTTTCCGGAAAATTTCCTGCCTTAAGACTTTCATTTATTCTATTCATAATGTATGCCCTTCCCACTTATTATATAATCCAACTCCTATTTTTTAGAATCATCATCTTCACCAACATATGTTTGATGAGCTTCACTATAGAATTCTTTTAATCTCAAACATAACTTTTTAGGTTTGATTACATATGCATCTTTCCCAAATCTTTTCAAATATTCTTCAACCTGAAATAATGGCGCTTCAAACGTATAATAATTCCTATTACTATCACGTTCTTTTAACTTTGGTCGAAGATTTGTTATCATATTGTATTTTCGTACGCCTTCTTCCGTGAATCTAACTACGACAACTTCTTTCTTTTCTGCCGTAGATGGATTTCCGGCTATATCATCTTTTATATCCTCATAGATACTCTTATCCATATTGAATTTTTCTTCTTTAATATACAAGCCTGTAATTCGGGAAACCCTAAACGAAGAAGGCTTCTTTTCTGTTATATTATAACCATGCAGATAGTTGCACTTTTCATCCTTTGATGGAATAATTTTATAGGGCATCAGTTCAAATGTTTTATCTTTTGAATTTTTTGAACTGATAGATATTATTCTTTTTTCTTTTATAGCCTTATTCAACTTAGCGAACGTTTCAGAGAAAATTATTCTTTCTCTGTCATATCTTGGTTTTTCAAAATATGATTGAAACATAACACAGAGGTAACTCGATGTTGCAACGCTATATAATTCATCATTATCTACTAATCCTTCTAA
Organism: uncultured Lachnospiraceae bacterium; assembly: GCA_947168155.1. Taxonomy (GTDB): domain Bacteria; phylum Bacillota; class Clostridia; order Lachnospirales; family Lachnospiraceae; genus Eubacterium_Q. The sequence goes on from CAMVKW010000064.1 coordinate 7,040, forward strand.
GAGCGATAACACCTGAGAATTAGCCGTATAATTAATTACTTTCTTTTTGTCTTTACTTTTACCATTTACAATAATCGTCTTTAATATTTCATTAGCCAACTCAGGATTATCATTAACCATATTGTTATCTAGAACACTACATATTCTTTTCAATAGTATTTCATTTTCTTTTTTAAACTCGTAAAAATATTTACAAATCAAATCATGCAGAAAAGCATTTCTATTCACAGTTCCATCAGTCTTAAAATATTCAAACAGTTCAGCATCATTCATTATTTTATTTAAAATATCTTCTGTTACACGAATTTTTATCTTATTATCCATTTTTCACTCCTTTTTGGGGTCGTCTTTTAAGGCAATCTTAACACTCATCCCCTTATTATTCAACATGAAACGCCTTAAGTTTGGGGTAACTACCTTCATATATTTGTGCTCGTTACATATTTCAACAATCAAATTATAATACCCTCAAATCAATCAACGGAGGTAAATACAATGACAAATACAATTTTTCTTTACTCTGAACAAACCAAGGCTTCAATCATTGATTCATTTAATAATACAAGAAGATCTTTACTTGATAAGAGTTTAGCTTCCATACAATCAGACTATATAAACTCCAATAGAATATTGAAGGAAGGAAATGACTCGATTGCCAAACTCATTTGTTCTAATCGTGGCGGCAATACAGGTTTACATGGTTTTATTGGTGAACGAGCTCAGGTTTTTCTCACAAACTCTATGACATTAGTACGCGGAGACGGAGCACATTACTCACTCATAGATGATAACGGCCCAACAGATTATCTGCGTGACAATATCATGATTCAGCAGAAAGCATTCCGTTCAGGCGGTAGCCTAGGTTTAGATCAAATAGAAGAACACGCTAACCATTATGCCTTCTACGTTAATTCTGGAGGCATCTATCAAATACCAAAGGATTTTTACGAAAGATATAGAGAATTGTCCCTTACTCCTGAAGAAATAGCTAAGAAATGGATCAAAGAAGATTATCGTCAATGGATCAAGATAAATGATTTCAACCACAATAATCCTGACATCATCATAGAGCCTATGAATTTCAGATATGATGAAATCCAAGTCAATACCATCAATGACACCATACAAAGAGTCAAAACAGAAAACACGCAAATATATAAGTCAAGAAGAACGAAAGCAATATATATGCATCGTCCTACTTATAATGAATGCCTCAAAGTATCCTCTATCTCTGCAATAATTGATGGAAGTCTTGATGGAGGCAGGTGCATATACGACAAATTAAAGGAAAAGAAATTTTCAGAATTTAACTTAAGTGATGCTAAAGATATAACACTATCTACACTTAAAGGTGCCGGGGCTGGAGCATTACGTAGTTCTGCAGTTTATTTTATTACTAACACCACCAAAGTATCTGCTCCAACAGCGTCCGCAACTGTCTCAGCAGCATGTAATCTAGCAAAAGAAACTAAAGATGTTACAACTGGCCAAATAACAACACTGGAATATGCTGAAAATACCGCATGGATATGTGCTGATGCAGCTGTAAGTGTTATGGCTACAAAAATAGGATCAAAATATATACAGAAACTGCTTCCTGGAAAGCTTAAAGCACTGGGATTCTTAGGGCCACTAATCAGCAACTCGATAATCATGCCAGTATATAACAAAGCTAAAACCACAATCATCACCAAATCAAAAACCAAGGAGGAATCCAACAATGAATGACATAGAAATCAACACCTTCATAGAACGTATGGATAAGGAAGGGGATAACTGGGAACATGAAGATGTTGAAAGAGTTTACGGGGATGTTTCACTTGAAGATGCACTACAAGATCGTATAAATGAACTACACTGGTTTGCAGATATTTTAGACAAAGTAATAAACAGGAGGAAATGAATATGAACGCTGATAATGTAAAACCATACGGAAAGTTAGTACACGAAGTTGCTAAAGCTGGAGGTATTGATAAGTTTTGTGATGCTATAGAACAGAACGGCTACTTTAAGGGTGCCAGCGACAAACAAGATGAACTTATTCCATATCTTGTAGTTATGGGAATAGTAGCTGTGGCAGAAGGAGCAGTCATTGGCTACCGATTTATTAAAGACAAAATAAATCAAAGATCAATAAAAAAGGTAAGCTTTGATAACGAGGCACAACAAGCCAGAGAAACTCTTACTGACCTATTTGAAAATAATATTGAAGAAGGTGAATCAGATGAAGAACAAGAAATCGTCGACAAATACAAAGCTGACCAAAACGATATTTCTTACGGGGGAATACTTCGATTATGAAACACTCTTCTATGTTATCTTTCTTGTATTATTCGGAATCCTTATGGTATATAGCGCGAGCTCTTTCACAGCTTATAACATATATGGAAAGAGCTCCTATTTTGCCATAAGACAATTTCGAGCGGCGGTAATCGGTTTTATAGGAATGTACGCAACATCTAAATTACGGTATCAATTTCTTAAAAACTGGACAAAACTACTGATGATTATATCAATCACACTGCTCCTTCTAGTTTTTTTCATTGGATCTGTTAGAAATGGATCCGCCAGATGGATACAACTCGGACCTCTCTCATTTCAACCATCAGAAATCGCCAAACTATCACTTATACTTTATATGGCACACATCTGCACCGCTCGTTCTAAAGACTTAGAAACACTCCAAGGAACTCTTAAAATCTTTATATACCCCGGCATAATGATCATCCTTATTGCAGTTGAGAATCTCAGTACTGCTTTGATATGTGGCGCAATTGCCATATTTATTTGGCTAATGGTAACTCCTAAACCCAGATACTTTTTCCTAGCTATTGTTGCAGGTGCTGCACTTTTCTTCGCCATGCTAGCTCTTAAAGGATATAGAAGCGAACGCATATACGCTTGGAGACATCCAGAATCATCCGACAAAGGCTATCAGACAATGCAGGCATTATATGCTATAGGTTCAGGAGGGTGGTTTGGAAAAGGACTAGGACAGAGCGTTCAGAAAAGAGGTTTTATTCCTGAAGCACAAAACGATATGATATTCTCCATAGTCTGTGAAGAACTGGGAATCGTCGGCGCTTTCTGTGTAATTCTAGTATTTATATTCTTATTATGGAGACTAAAAACAATTGCCGACTGTGCTTATGATTTATTTGGATCTTTAATCGTTGTAGGAGTTATATCACATATAGCCTGTCAGGCCATTCTGAATATGTTTGTTGTAACAAATATATTCCCTAATACCGGTGTCACACTTCCGTTCATCAGTTACGGAGGAACGTCTCTATCAGTTATGCTTGTTGAAATGGGAATTGCCCTATCAGTTTCCAGGCAAATCCAAATAGAATAGCAATTGAACAGAAATAAAAAACGCTTCAAGTACTATACTTAAAGCGTTACAGACAGTATATCTAAAGATTTTTTATATTTTAAATTGGTCAGACACTGTCCGACCAATTCGTCATTCAGATTCATTAGTTATATCTGAGGTCTTCATAAAACGACGAAACTCAGCCTCCAATTGTTCCCTTTGAGGAAGATATAGCTGATATCGGCTCACGAACACCTGATTTGATATTCCTTGCATAGCGTACTGCATTACGAGCTTATCCTGATAGGCTCCCAATACTATTCCTATCGGCTCCGTATCCCCATCAGTATTCATTTCTTCGCGATAATAATTCAAATAAAAATTCATTTGACCAATATCTTCATGCTGAACCTCTCCTCGTATAATATCTTTTAAATACAATAAATGTACCTTGATAACTTAATAAAATA
>CAMVKW010000065.1:0-9860 GCA_947168155.1 uncultured Lachnospiraceae bacterium
GAAATTGGAAGCAGAGAAACAAAAAGAAATAGAAATTGATCGAGCAATGAAAGAATTTGTTGCTTTGGATCCTTTTCAAATGTATGAAATCAGGACCAAGTAGGCATTGAAAACTTTTAGATATAGGGGGGGGTCTCAAAAATGGCACCCCCTCTGAATATCGCGGCCATCTTGCAAAATTCTCCGGGGGTAAAAATTGATATTTACTTTTGGGTGTCTTAGCTCAGGCTTCGTATAGTAATTGGCCTTTCGTGAACATTTGCAATTCCACTCAACCCCCTGAACAGTTGTGAGTGTTATCCTTTCTCCAGTGCTATACGTAGTCTGAGCTAGGGCATCCATTCGGAAAGGACATATTTATGGATGAGAAAAGAAAAAAATCGTCTCATCCAGCCTTATCGCCTAAACAAAGAGAGGATAGATTGATATCGCTTGCTTATGACAGAACCGAAGCGATGTTAACCGATCCGAAATCAAAGGTATCCTCGCAAATGCTAACATATTTGCTAAAGCGAGGAACAATTGAAGCTGAAATTGAACTCGAAAAGTTAAAGAAAGAGAATAAGCTTTTAGAGGCCAAGACAGATGCAATCGAGACTTCTAAGAGAGAAGCGGAGTTGTATGAAGAAGCTATGCGCAAATTCCGATATTATTCAGGGGAAGACGAAGATTAAAACCTATTCCGAGTTGATCACAATTCAGGATTATGCTGATAGGTATAGATACCTGAAGATAGGTGGTAAAGCTGGGGAAGAAACTTTTGGCACAGAGAGATATTTGAATCAAATACTCTACAAGTCAAGAGAATGGAAAGAATTTAGAAGAGAAATGATTCTAAGAGATAGTCTATATTTTAGAGACTGTTGCGATATGGCATGCTCTGAAGTTCCTATTAATGGAATCATTGTTCTTCATCATTTGAATCCAATAACACCGGAAGATATTTTACAAAGAAGATCCTGTGTGTTCGATCCAGACAACGTTGTTTGTGTTGCAGATTCAACGCATAAAGCAATTCATTATGGAGACGAAACATTATTAATGAGATCTTCCTTTGTTGAAAGAAAACCGGGAGATACAACATTATGGAGGTAAACATGAAAAACAGAAGATACTATGGCAACGAGCTCAGCACAACTTCTGATGAATTAAAAGAGGTTACTCCTGCCGTTAAAGAAACAGAAAGTGAAGTACTTCCCGAGAAAATCGAGGAGCCTGTTCCTGAGAAAGAGATCGTAAGAGAAGGAGTTGCATCCGGAGACTTTGAGTATCTGAATGTTAGAAGCGCCCCCTCTGCAAAGGATGATAAGAACATCATCGCACAGATCAAGAACGGTGCAAGAGTTACAATCATTAGTGACCATAACGATTTTATCTTCGTTAAGTTCGATACCGGAAAAGGGATCGGCGGCGAAGGATACGTAATGAAGAAATTCATTAAAGAACTGTAAGCGAGGATCCCGGAATGAAAGAAGAACAGTTAAATGAAAGCATTCTCCTTTCTGTGAGAAATGGATTAGATGCTGACAGCTATTATGACAATCAGCTGATTATGTACATCAACACTGTTTTCTCAATTCTGTCCCAGCTTGGAGTTGGACCAGAAAATGGATTCTCGATTTCCGGTACAGAAGAAACTTGGAATGACTTTCTTTCTGGAACAGATAACACGAAAGAAATCTTCAATATGGTTCAGTCATATGTTATAATGAAAGTCAGATTGATGTGGGATGCGCCACAGTCTGCTTCCGTTATGAATACTTTAAAAGAGACTGTTGACCAGTTGGAGTGGCGTTTGAAAAAAGAAGCAGATTACTAATGAGGAGCAAAAGCAATGAGTAACGATTTCTATGTGGGATACTATGAGGATCATTATTCCTTTGCTCATCATGGTATCTTAGGTCAGAAGTGGGGCGATAAGAATGGTCCGCCGTATCCACTTGATCCTGGAGATCATTCAGCAAAAGAGAAGAAAGCCGGATGGGTTAAATCTCTCAAGAATTATCATGCTGAAAAGAAAAAGAAGAAGCAGCGTCAGAAAGCTCTGGAGAAAGCGAGAGTTGCTAAAGCCGAGAAGGCAAAGCAGGCAGAGCTTCAGAAAAAGTTTGAAGCGGATAAAGAAAAAGTTCTTCGCAGCGGTAAGGCTTCCGAAATTCTCAAGTACAAAGGCCAGATGACCAATGACGAAATGGAATACGCGATCCAGAGAATCAATAAGGAAGAAAGGCTGTATGGCCTTAGTGCAAAAGAGCAGCAGGATAGTTGGCAGAAAATCGATAAGATCTTTGATAAGGTTGGAACGATTACGAACTGGGTCAACAAAGCTGCAAATGCATATTCTGCCGTCGATAATCTGTTAAAGAAATTTAATGGAGAAGAAGACGACAAATCTCTTATCGATAGGCTTATGAAGTCTGGAAACTTGGAAGAGGCTTATAAAAATAGAGATAAGATGACAGCAGACCAGCTTTCCAAAGTAATGGCTAAAGCTAAGCTTAACAAGCAGCTCGATGAAGAATTTGGAAAGAAAGATGGTAAAACTGAAGGAGATTCTATCTTCGATAAGATCAAGACTGGGGCCAAAGACCTTCATGATGCGTACAAGAGTTCCAAGGAATCTGAGTCAAAATCTTCAGACAAAAACCAAAGCGAAACCAGGGAAAACAAAAAGTCATCCGGAATGACGTACGATCAGTTTGTCAAAGAAGGATCTTCTTACGTTAACAGTTTGCTGAGAGGACTGCCCGATAATGGAGGAAGTAAGTCAAGTTCTAATAAATGGTATGACTATGATGGCGATACCGTAGATCTGAATGACTACTTCAAGACATCAGAGAAAAAGTCCAGCTCAAATAACTGGTCTGAGAATTTCAAGAAAGCTTCTGATGCAGTCGATGACTTCACAGACGAACTGCTCAAAAGTAATGCTGAACGGATGAGTGGTAAAAAGAAAAAAAAGAAGAAGTAAATCTTCATTAAAGAAAGGATCAGGACATGCTATCAAACACGGCAGTCCCGAAATACTATGGGGAGTTCAGGGATGCTGTTAGAAGAGGCTTATATCCTGTAAACGAAAAGATCTCCCTAGAGATGAATCGCATCGATCAGCTCATAGCGAATCCAAGGTACTACTATGATCCGAAACCGTTGGAGGGGTGGATAAGGTTTCAAGAAGGTGAAATGGTTCTGACGGACGGAAGTCCTCAGTATGTCCTGGATTCGTTTAAGCTATGGGCTGAGCAGGCACTATGCTGGTTTTACTTCGAAGAACGAAGTGTTTATGAGCCTAATGAAGATGGGCATGGCGGCCATTATGTAACCAAGGTTATTAAAAGACGACTTACCAAGATTCAATATCTGATAGTCGGAAGAGGTGCTGCAAAATCTGTTTATTTGACTGACCATCATGCATATGGTCTGACAATGGATACAACCACAACAAAGCAGATAACAGTTGCTCCAACAATGAAACAGGCTGAAGAAGTAACATCGTTGTTATCAACCGCAATTACAATAAGCCGCGGTGCCTTATTCAAATTATTAACGAGGGGCTCCATTCAAAATACAACCGGCAACAAGATGAACCGACCGAAGCTGGCATCTACAAAAAAGGGTATTGAAAATCTCCTTACAAATTCTATCCTTGAGATTAAGCCGCTATCTATTGATAAGCTTCAGGGTTTAAGAGTAAAATACTCGACTCTGGATGAGTGGCTCTCAGGAGAGATTAGAGAGAATCCAGTAAACGCAATTGAGCAGGGTGCATCCAAGATCGATGACTATCTGATCATTTGTGCATCATCAGAGGGTACTGTTCGAAATGGTATCGGCGATGATATTAAGATGGAGCTGGACGACATTCTCAAAGGAGAATACGCGGCAGACCACATTTCTATTTGGTGGTACCGTTTGGACACAATTGACGAAGTCAAGAACCCTGATTTATGGAAAAAGGCTAACCCGAATCTCGGTATCACAGTGCAATACGATGCTTACCAAAGGGACGTAGAGAAGGCTGAAAAAGTACCGTCGGCGAGAAACGATATTCTCGCAAAGAGATTTGGTATCCCTATGGAGGGAACCACGTATTTCTTCCCGTACCATGAGACGCTTCCCCATAAGAAAAGAAACTATTGGGGTATGGCCTGTGCTATGGGAGCTGACCTCTCACAAGGCGATGACTTCTGTGCATTTACATTCCTGTTTCCTCTGAAGAATGGAAAGTTTGGAATTAAAACTAGATCTTACATAACGAGCAATACGCTTGTTAAGTTGTCTTCTTCCATGAGAGAAAAGTACGAAAATGATTTCATGACTGAAGGAACACTAATTGTTCTGGAAGGAATCGTACTTAATATGGAAGAGGTATACGATGATTTGGACAAATTCATTATGGATTCAGATTACGATGTCCGCTGCTTCGGATATGATCCGTATAATGCTGACGTATTTGTATCAAACTGGATCCGAGACAATGGAGAATACGGCGTTGGAAAAGTAATTCAGGGTCGTAGAACAGAATCAGTGCCTTTGGGGGAATTGAAGAAGCTTTCCGAAGAGAGAATGCTTCTATTTGATGAGTCCCTAATGCAATTTGCTATGGGAAACTGTATTGTTCTCGAAGACGTGAACGGTAACCGCATGCTGTATAAGAAAAGAAGCGATCAGAAGATCGATAACGTGGCAGCAATGATGGATGCGTATGTCGCATACAAAGAGAACATGGATCTGTTTGATTAAAATTCAAAATGGGAGTAAAAAGCAATGGCAGATTTCTATAAAGGGTATTTTGAAGATCGGTATTCTTTCGCTCATAGTGATAAGAAGTGGTACGAGAAACATAAGCAGGATGTGAGCGATTATAACCATCGGTATTATGAAGCTCATAAAAAGCATGTCGCAGATCAACTTAGGAAAGGCGAATTATTTAAACCAGGTGCCGATGATCCTAAAGTTTTTGAAGATGCGCAGCCTGGCGATATTTTAACGCGTATAAATGGATATGGCAAAATTGAATATTTAGTTAAAACTGATGGAACTGGCCCCAGTTATATCGTTGATACTCCTGAAAAGGCTTTAAAGCTTTCCAAAGAAATGGTTGACAAACGACTCTCAAATGTTCATAATGCTGCTTCTAAAATGGAAGAAACATTCAACAGCAAAGGCAGAAAACCAGGAGCGATCAGATTACAAAATGGCAGAAAAGTATCTTCATTTGAAAATGCACGTAAAGCCAATGAGAGAAATTACCGGTAAAGTTGAGGTAAGAAGTCAAATGGGAAACAATAATTTTTACGTAGGATACTACGAAGATCACTACTTCGCTCATCACGGCATCTTAGGCCAGAAATGGGGTATCAGAAGATATCAGAATCCTGATGGGTCTTTGACAGAAGAAGGTAAGTCAAGAGCCAGACGTGGATTATCAGAATCTGTAAGAGCTGAAGGAAAAATAGAAGCCAATGAGATACGAAGAAAATCAAATACCGCATCAAAAGCTATAAATTTTACAGCAAAAACAGCAGCAGGCGTTGGCGGTACAAAACTAGCTACAAAGTTTATACTTGATAATCCTAACGATAAAGCTTATCTAATTCGGGCTATAATTGATGGAATATCAGATATGGCTGGCGATATAGCACTCAATTCAACTGGATCATATGTCTTGGGTAATGCTGCTGCATATTTGGCTGGATTTGGGTCGATCGGCGCTGCAGGCGCATTAACTGGCGCTGCAGGAGCAGCTCTTGTCGGTATTGGTACAAAAGCTATCGGAAATATTATCAAAAAACATGGTGAACTTAAAGCATCAGAATTAGAAGTAGAGTATAGCTCTGTTGCTGATGCAATGAAAAAAGAATTTTCTTCTGATGATGAAGACCGTAAAAAGTCAAAATAGGAGTTAAAAATGCCATCATTAAAAACACGAATTGTTGAAGGATGGAATGCTTTCTTTAGGGGGAGAGATCATCCTTACGAAGAAACCAGATATGTTACTGCAACAGTATCATCAGGGAGGATGGATCGTACCTATCGGTCTTTATCATCCGAAAAGACGATAGTTTCTACGATCTATTCTAGGATTTCAGTAGATGTATCATCTTGTGATATCCGTCATATCATTACAAATGAGAATGGCCAGTACAAAGAAGATGCAGACAGCGACTTGAACCAGTGCTTTAACTTGGATCCGAACTTGGATCAGACCAATAAAGCACTATTTCAAGATCTTGTGTTCTCGATGCTCGATGAAGGATACATTGCGTTGCTTCCGGTATATGCGGACGTTAATGCTGATACCGATGAGTACGAGGATATTCAGAACTTGAGAGTTGCTCAGATTGTTGAGTGGGGTCCTGAAAGCGTTAAGCTGAGAGCTTACAATGAAAAGACGGGTCAGAAAGAAGAGATCTACGCGAAGAAATCGATGGTAGCGATCATTCAGAACCCGTTCTACGAGACAATGAACGCACCAAACTCGACAACAAAGCGTCTAATGAACAAGATGACGATGCTGGATGTAGCAGATGCTCAGGCTTATTCCGGTAAGATGAACATCATCATTCAGTTGCCGTATTCTACCAGAAATCCGAAGAGAAAAGAGGATGCGATCAAGCGTACCGAGGAGCTTGAGACCCAGATCAAAGAGTCCAAATATGGTATTGCTTACTCAGATGCAAGCGAAAAGATTATTCAGCTTAACAGGGCTGTTGAAAGTAATCTTTATCAGCAGGTAAAAGATCTGAAACAGGAACTTTATAACCAGCTTGGACTTACGCAATCTATCTTCGATGGTACTGCAGACGAACAGACGCAGTTGAACTACTACGACAGAACAATCGCTCCTATTCTCGAAGCTATTTGTCTGGAATGTAAACGTAAGTTTCTTTCAGAAAAAGCACGAAAAGAGGACCACGAGTCTATCGCTTATTTCAGGAAACCGTTCCGTATAGTTCCGATTGAGAAGCTTGCGGAAATTGTAGACAAACTTACAAGAAACGCAGTTGTGTCTTCGAACGAGATGCGTTCCGAACTCGGCTACAAGCCTGTCGACGATCCTAGAGCAGACGAGCTGAGAAACAAGAACCTTAATGCGAGCGAAGAAGAACTTAGCGACCCTATCATGACGGACGGTTCAAACGAACAAAATAAATAAGGAGGAAAAAGTCAAAATGGGAGCAAATTCCACAGAAAACGACTACGACTTTGCCGGTTTTGTTACAAAGAATAACATCAAATGCAAAGATGGTCGTGTGATCAGAAATGGTGCCTTTGCGCACTGTTCTGGTAAGACAGTTCCGTTGGTCTGGAACCATATGCATGGGTCAGCATCGGATGTCGCTGGGCACGTTCTGCTCAAAGATATCCCTGGTGAAGGAACCTACGGATACGCAAAAACGAATAACACCGAAACTGGCAAACTCGTAAAAGAACTGGTTCATTCCGGGGACATTACAGCTTTTTCCATTTATGCTGGTCATGTAAAACAGAAGAGTTCTGATGTTATGCATGGTGATATTCAGGAAGTCAGTGTGGTATTAGCAGGCGCAAATCCGGAAGCTTTGATCGACACGTTCTTTGAGCATGGCGATTCTGGCGAAGAAGAAATGTTGTTCTTCATGCCTGATGACGGAACCTGCGAGATCACTGAAGACTTTGGCCACGCCGATGAAGAAGACGACGAAGAGCCCAAAGAAGGAGAAAAGAAAGTGGAAAAGCAGGAAGAAAAGAAAGAAGAAACCAAAGGCAAGACCCTGAAAGAGGCGTTTGATGAAATGCCCAAAGAACATCAGGAAATTGCAGCAGCCCTTGTTGGTCTCGCTCTGGAAGAAGCCAAAGGCTCTAAAGACGATGACGACGAAGAAGACGACGAAAACAATGGAGGTAATAAAACAGTGAAACACAACGCATTTGAAAATCACGACGACGATCAGATCATCGAAGATGGCATCCTGAGCCAGTCCGATATGGAGGAAATCATCAGGAGCGCTAAGTCCAGCAAAGCAAGCAGCCTTAAGGATGTATATGAAAGCTACTGCTTCGCGCATTCCCTCGACACAACCGGTATGGAAGGCCCTTCTCAGTCCACTGCAAGTCAGACCTACGGTGTAAGAGATCTGAGCATGCTGGTATCCGACTACCACAACATGTCCGTAAGACCTGAGTTCATCGGTCGTGATACCGACTGGGTGCGCGTGGTTATGGCCGGCGTTCACAAGACCCCTTACAAGAGAATCCGTTCCATCTTTGCTGATATCACCGAAGATGAGGCACGTGCAAAGGGTTACATCAAAGGTAACGAGAAGACCGAAGAAGTCTTCACCCTGCTGAAGAGAACCACCGATCCTCAGACCATTTACAAGAAACAGAAGGTCGATCGTGATGATATCCTGGATATCGAAGATTTCGACGTTGTTGCATGGATTAAGGATGAGATGGGCGTTATGCTGGATGAGGAAAAGGCTCGCGCAATCCTGATCGGTGATGGCAGAAGTGCTGCTTCCAACGACAAGATCAAAGAAGATCACATCAGACCTATCGCAAGCGATGTTCCCCTGTTCAACATCAAGGCTGACGTTACTGTTGCAGCTAACGTTTCTGAGGAAGATAAGGCTAAGGCCTTCATCAAAGCTGTTAAGCGTGCTCGTAAGCAGTACAAGGGTTCCGGTAACCCTACCTGCTTCACTACCGAAGACGTTCTGACCGAGTGCCTGATGCTGGAAGACACCATCGGCCACACCCTGTACAAGTCCGTTGATGAACTGGCTACCGCTCTGCGCGTAAGCAGAATCGTAACTGTTGAGCCCATGGTTGGCGCTACCGTTGACAGCAAGCCCGTTATGGCTGTTATCGTAAACCTGAAGGATTACAACGTTGGTGGTGACACCGGCAAAGATCAGGGTCTGTTCGACGACTTCGATATCGATATGAACCAGTACAAGTACCTGAGAGAGACCCGTATGTCCGGTGCTCTTACCAAGCCTTTCTCCGCAATGACCATCCTGCTCAACCAGGCAAAGAGCAACAACGCAGGTTGATAAAGATCAAAATGGGGGACTTGGAATAAAAATCTGAGTCCCCTATGACTTTATTGGAGGTTGACAATGAAATTTCATGGCGTAATTGGGTTTGCCGATTATTCGGAAACTTCGCCTGGTGTATGGGAAGAGACGATCGTTGAGAAGGAATATGCGGGTGATATTTTACGGAGATCTTCAAAGTATTCGGCTTCTCAGAGTATTAACGATAACTTGACCCTGAGCATGCAGCTCAGCGTGATTGTTAATCCGTACTTGATGACGAATTTCCCGCAGGCTAAGTATGTAGTCTACGGCGGGACAAAATGGAAGATTACTTCTATCGAAGATGACGATTCCGGAAGGCCGCGTAAGATACTGAATATCGGAGAGGTATACACCGATGAATAAGCAGAAACGATTGGAACTTCACTACAAATTGATCGATATTCTCGGATCAAATAACGTCTATTTTCAACCCCCGCCGACAAAGAAGATGGAGTATCCGTGTATTGTATACTCGTTGATTGCTCCACAATTAATCCATGCTGATAATAAAAAATATTTTCGGCATGATGCCTATAGTATTGTATACATGGGCAAGAACATCGAAACAGAAACCCCTGATCGGATTGAGGAATTGCAGTACTGTACAGCCGAAAGGCCGTATAACAAAGATAATCTCCATTACTTTCCGTTCAGAATCTATTTATAGGAGGAAAAAAGAAATGTCAAGAGTCATTTGGGACAATATTGGCGAGAAAATCTATGCAACAGGTGTCGATCACGGCATGCTGTATAAGAAAGACAAGACCGGTGCTTATGGTAAAGGTGTGGTTTGGA
>CAMVKW010000066.1:0-9836 GCA_947168155.1 uncultured Lachnospiraceae bacterium
AAGGATAAGACTCATTACTTCTATGGAACAGACATGTTCGCTGATTCATTAGACGATGCTATTGCATATCTTGACAGTAAGAAAAACCAAGATCTGAAGCTTTCTATTATTAACGAAACAAATAATAAGTGATCTAATCACTAATATAAGATATGACGCATAACGACGTATATACTAAATTCATGATAGGGTATGACAAGGCTAATGTAACTTCGTCGTATCCAGCGTTAACAAAATATGAAGTTGCTACAATTCTTGATAAAGCGTACGATGCGTTAATTGCGTAGAAAGTTACAGGTAATAATCCAAGACGCGTTCCGTTTGAAGCAGACCAAAAGCAAATAGCCGACTTGCAAAAACTTATTACATATAAGAAAGTGCAGTTTAAGCAAGCTATTGACGGACAGTATATGGAAACGCAAAATGTTAGTGAATTCGATCTTCCAGAAGACTTTAAGTATTATGTTAGATTGTTATTAGAATATAATACGAACGATCCAACGGAAGATCGTGTTTACGAAACAGCTGTATTTTCTCCCAACTAGATTACATACGTTGGGCAAGACGACGATAAGTGGGTGAGCCTTAATGAAGGCTATAAAGCAACCAATCCAGATGAACAGCGTGAAATACAGCAGCAATTTGGGGACTGGATACAGTGGAGAAATCTTTATTATGCTACTGGTATTGAAGATATAGTAAATACAAATCTCATGATTGCTGAGAATTCTGACGGTAAGCCTTATGACAGACGACAAGTTAGAATGCTCCCGGTTAAACTTGTATCACACGACATAGCTGAAAAGTTTATAACAACAGCATATAATATGCCGTGGGTAAAGAACCCTGTTTGCTATATATACGATGATACAGTTGCAGTTGTATATGACGCGTTAAGAAAACCTAACGTGGAGCCAGAAGATATTGCACATTTTGTTTATATTCGTGATCCAAAGAAATTTGTTACGAGCGATCCAAATGTGTGTGACTTCTCCAGCGCCACCGAGATGGAAATATCCGATACTGCCTCTGAAGAGCTTATAAATCTTGCAATATCATTTGCATTAGAAAACACAGAGTCTTCTGCTAGGTTGAGTACTAAACTAAATATGAGAGGGCTTGAGTCATGACAATAAATCAAACACGACAACTTGGAATAGAATTTGAACGTAGGGTTCAAACTATGATTCCTGAAACTGAGTACGCAGATAAGTTGGATACTGATACAATATATTCATACTTGAATCAATATCAAGATATGTTTATACGTGATATATATAAATCCTTGGGCGCAATTGCTCAACAACAGCACCCGAATGAATATATAGAAACGATACTGCAGACCTTTCTTTCATACTTTGCTATGAATCTTGAAAATGTGGACAATCAGTATCAAGCAAAACTTCCATCAAACTTTGGTTTATACGTTGACAGTTCTACTAGAGTTTCTAGTTCTTATAGAATGAAGACTAATGCGGAAGATACATCTGGTGTAGTTTCAAACGTATTTGTTTCTCAGACTATTGCTCAGCAATTCTTAATGCAGCCATCAGATTCAATGAGGATTATAAGAAACCCTATTGTATATTTAGACACGAATAGTAGAATAAAGCTCATCTGCGATAGATACACTAATCCTACTACTATAGGACTTCATTATTATAGAATGCCTAAGTATATGAACTTAATGGAATCTGTTCCGTGTGAATTACCAATGGAGGTTTTTGAGACTCTCGTATCTGGCGCTGTAGATCTTTATGTACAATATGTTGCTGGTGCTGAGGCAAGAAAAAGACAAATCGCCGAACAACAGAAACAGAATGCTAAAAACGAACAATAATGGTAGGAGTTGATATAATAGGTTCGTTTGAGCTTGAAATAAACAAGCTGGACGACACATTACAGAAACCTCGTACGGATGACTCTGTATACTGGGTGAACCAGGCTATAGTAAAGTTTACTAAGGATAGATTCAACGGAAACACACCAAAGCGCACATCTTACGAACAGACTGAAAAACGGTCTAGAGATTTGATTAATTTGCTTAGTGAAGATGTTTGGGAAACTCCTGTCATCTCGGCTACTCATGAAAATTATAATGAGTACGAATATACTTATCCAACTGATTTATTGTATGTTCTAAACGAAGATGTTGTTATATCAGATAACAATGACGAACATGCGATGGATACTTGTGTATTCGAATGTACAGCAGATAGTTTCATGTATCGAATCAATAATTCGCTTACAGACTTTCATTATCGTTATCATAGAGCTCGTCCTTTGCGAGTTAGAACAAAAGACGGCTTTCGGTTATTGACCGACAAGAATTATAAAATAAAGAAATACGTGGTAGGATACCTCAAGGTTCCTACTGAAATTGATTCTCAAGATCCGTTTAAAGAGTACACGGATTTTGCAGATAATGTATGGGCAGAGATTATTAAAATAGCGGCTCAAATGTATGTTGAAAACAAACAAGACCCTCGCTATAAAACTCTAACCCAAGAAGTACTCACACAAGAATAATAATTTTAACGTGGAAACCCCAGCTAGTTAGGTCTAGCCTTTGTGTATAGGGGGAGTAGAAAAAATTAAATTTTAAATTATGTTAAACTACGTAAATACTGTACTCGTTAGCAATCTGGCTACTGGTGCAGTGCTGGCAGCTGAGCCTGCTCAGGCCGCTTCGATGAACGCTGCATCTGCTGATGCTGGCAAGTTTATTATCATGAACTGCGATGCTAATGTAGCTTCTGGTGACCTTTATAATGTAACAGCCGCTAATGCTGGCAACGTCAACACTATTAAGGTTGGTATCGTAACAAAGAAGAACACTGTTCTCCGCAAGCAGAATGGTACTGTTGAATATCGTCCTATTATTAAGTGGTCTAATGAGATTAAAGCCGCTGATATTAAGAGCTTTAACGCCCTGAACTATGCAGCTGATACAGAGGACCAGGTTACTATTGATTTCAGTAATCTTGACGCTCAGGTTGCTACTCTGTTTGCTAATGGTGGTAAGCGTATCATCGTTCGCCTGACATTCAAGGATCTGCCTACACGCTTCCGCAACTGGACAGAGTCTTATGAGTATGTTACACAGATTGGTGATACAGCAGCAACTATTGCTCAGAATATCGCTAATCAGATTAATTCAGAGTGGAAGCGCGCTCGCGTATCTGCAACTGGTAGCAACTCTCAGGTTGTTATTACAGCTCTGCCTTACGATGACGACGAGGCTGTTGAAACACTGAACTGGGCCGCTAAGGTTCGCTTTAATGCAAATGTTTATTACACCGATCCTGCTGCTGACGGATGGGAGTCTAAGAATAAGCATTTCCCTGCAGGTGTTGCTATTAACAAGGTTCCTGGAAAGCAGTATCCAGCTTCTGCTAAGCTCGTTCGTGATCGTGAGTCTTGGGCTATGGGTTATCAGGGCATCCTGAACCGTGGCGAGGGCACATGGCCAATCATCAAGCCTGCTATGGAGGCTGACATCACAGCTCAGTACGATGCTCTTACTCTCGAGTTTGAGAATATGTACCGTGCTGCTGACGACATTCAGCGTAAGACAAAGCAGACTCTTGAGGTATATGGTATCACAGGTCAGCTTTCAGATCTTAAGGATATTCTCGAGGCTTTTGTAGCCTAATTTTAAACTAAATATAAAATCGGCTGGGGGTGGGCTTCGCCCGTCTCTAGCCTTTTTTATCAACATATTGCAATATGAATAAGATTAGAATTGGAAACGACATTAGGCTGCTCATGACGATTGAGCAAAACGTAGACCCTAATTCAACACACGCTGGCTCATTTAATCAGTCTAGTATTAAACAGCTTCGGTGTTACTTAGTGAATACGTCTTTTGCCAAGCGCATTCAACCAGACGATCTGACTAAGTTCAAGAGAGTCGGTTTTCCTCAATTCTATCAACCAACTGAACACAATATAAACAACTCGGGATATCCCAGTTATTATATGATGCCTGCGAATGTTCATAATTATGACACATTCTCTCCAGACTTCCATGACTATCACTGGTGGCCAGGTTTCCGTGGATTTGGTATCAACCCAGAGCCATTTAATCATTATAGACCACACCACCACGATCACAAGTTTGACAACGTATATCTTGCTGAATCTCAGGTACTTCCAGAGGAGAACAGGATATCGTGTTTGTTCCCAGCTGTAGATCAACTTATGTGCGGAACATACAAACTTATTGTTGTCTTAAGTGTATATGAGCAAGGATGGGGTAAGCACAATCTTCGTACATATACTATCGACAAAGGTAATATATTTGAATTAGTTGACGATCACACTGGTAAATCCGGCAACATTACAATTGATGTAGACGGTACAGGTGATAGAGAAAACTTAATAAAATCAATATTTGCCGATAAAGATACTGATCCAAGCTCTCCAGATAAGGATGTATTCTATCTTCCTGTAAATAGCAGTCTGCGTCTTGGATTAAATGATATAAAGGGTAAGCCATACAATATCTTCTGTATATTGAAAGACGATTGTGAAGTTGTGTATAATCCTTACGATTGGCATTTTAATCAGCTGGAATTTAGTATTGAAAGCGGAAAAGAAGACATCTTGACAGTAGACAAGCTTGGAGTTCTCACTTCTCACGACGTACTAGGGGTAGAAGATAGAGTTACAGTTACAGTTAGTTGTGTTGATGATCCATCAATAAATTATCAATTTGTTGTAGCTGTACAAAACTTAGATACAATTCTTCTCGGGTTTGACGATGAGGAAAATGTTCAAAATATGTATCCTACTTCTAGAACGATATATAAATATAGTATTGACAATATCGTAATAGATAACACAAGTAGCGAAAATTACTTATGGATATTCTCTCAAAGAAAAGTTGATGGTGTTAGTAGGACTGTGATCGACACGTCTCATAATATTCCCGTCACATCCGAAGTAAACATCCCGTTGCAAGACTACGGGGTTAGAGATGGTTATTATTGTTATCGTAGCGTCGACAAAGTCGGTGCAGGAGATGTACGATTGAATGTTGAGTTTAATACAAGCCTTTATAATTACTTTGGCTATTAAACTAATACTATTCATTTTTACATAACCGTAATAAACAATAGTGATGCAACATATATCCGATACACTACAACGCATGGCAACTACATTAAATACGATTGTTAACGGTAGTATCTTAGGTAAGTTTTTTGTAGGGTTGGGTTCGGCTATAGTAGGGTATTATACCCCAATATTGTATTTATTACTTATATGTTTTGCCACTACGTTAGTAGACATGATCTACGGCATTAAAGTGGCCAGGAAATTTCGTAAGAAAATAGAGAGTGGTAAGAATTGGACTGGCACAGTTAGAAAGATAAAAGATACATTTATCATCTTGTCTTTGATACACGGCTTGGAATGGGCAGTGCTTGGTCAGTCTGGTGTATTTTTGCTTACCGGTGGTGCGACCGCAATTATAACATTAACAGAATTGTGGTCTATTATAGAGAATTTGAATACGTTGGACCCGAATGGTCCATGGCGAGCATTAGGTAAATTCCTTAGAAAAAAAGGAGAGGACTATACTGGAATAGAACTTGATCTAAATGATGAACATACTGGCGATAATAAAGTGGGCGATTAACCACTGGAAAACAGCCGTAAACGCCATTTGCATGGCTTCTGTTGCGTTTTTATTTATATTTGGGTGTTCTACCCACAGACAGAATAAAAAGCTGTCACAGGAGCTAGAAATGGCTCAGAACAACATTGAAGCCTATTAGGGGTTGTTAGACAGCTCCTAGTAGGCTAATAATGTTTTATGGCTGGACATAAAAGAGCTTAAGTCTCAAAATGATAAAACGTTGCACAAATTGGATAGTGTTCGTAACGAACTTAAAATAAAACCAAAATCTGTCAAAGTAGCTGCAACGCAAACATAGACTTTAAACGTTAATGATAGTAAGGGGGTAAGGGGGGATGCAATCTCCGTTAAAGACTCCATATACAAAGATAGTATAAACTTTAATGATTATACTAAAGTATATTATACTATTACTTAGGATTCTGTTAATATAGCATTAGATATAAGTAATGAACAATATCTATATGTATACGAAACTAAGGAGTATAAAAATAAGAAAAGTTTTATTAAACGACTCTTTACGTTAGACTTTAAGAAAGTAAAGAAAACAAAATACGTTATGCATAATACAAACGATATAATAAAACAGGATGACGTAAGAGTTGTAGAATCAAAATAATAACATGAGTAAGACTTCACTAAGAGAGATTATAGATGATATACTTCTCTTGGTAAGAAATAACAATATAAGTGAAAGTGAAGATTTGTCTAGAGCGTAGATAATCGCTTGGGTTAATCATTACCGCAGAGCTCTTTGGAAGAAACATCTCGATGAGATAAAGGAAAAAGAGAAGCAAGGATTTGATATTCAGGATCTTATTGACGATGAATTTCTTGTTGTCAAAGAAACAGGCCCGCATAAAATAGTACACGTTAAGTCTGGCGATCGCGAAAGAGACACTTTTACTAGAGTTACTGAAGATACTTTTGAGAACATATACAATAACGACTGGAAGAGTATACTTGCCGTACATGATGAAGATGGTGAAGATATTCAGTATATGAACCATATGAGAAGGCATTATCAGTACTTTAGAAAATATACATTTGGAGAGTTAACTTCATATTATAAGGATGACAAGCATATATACGTACAAGGATTGCAAGATCAGGATAAACTTAAGTACATATATGTGCTTGCTGTTTATGAAGTACCCGACGACGCAGATGATGCAGAAGCCGGTGATGATCCAGATGAAGAGGATATTAAAGTCCCAACATGGATGGTCCCAGATATTAAAAAGCTTATATTGACAAACGAACTTGCGTTTATGCTTAAGATGCCTAGCGATGATGATAACAACGCTACACTCGACGGCATAAAGCCAGACGGACCAAGAGAGGATGAAAAATAAAAAATCGTTGACGTTCTTGGATATGTATAAAACGTTGCCCATAGAGCTTGATTACAGCCTATATAAGCGCATATTAAGCGCTATGTGCACAATTATCCTAGAACACGTATTAGAAGGCTCAGAAGGCTTTAAAATGCCTTATGGACTAGGGTTTATACAGATAGGTAAATATCAACCTAAGACGCTTACTCCAGATTCGTTATCTGTGGATTATAAAGCAAGCAAAGAATACAATAAACGAATATATCACTTGAATGAACATTCAGATGGTTATAAATATAGACTATATTGGTCTAAAATACCTCGCACATTCCCAGACAGATACAAGTATTCGTTAAACCTAGTACGTAAAAACAAACGTAAATTAGCTCAACTAATATTCAATAAACACGATTATATAAATATAAATGATATACAATTATACAAAGTGTGAATCAGTCATAGCTAAAATAATGGCTGATTTAGATTCCACTGAAGTAAAGCAACGTATTACAGATATACGAGAGTGGATTTTTGAAGCCATAGAAAAGATTGGTGCTCCTATGTAGTATATCACAAAAGAATCTGGTGTGGACGGCGAGCCTATTTTGAAAATAGAAGACAGACAAGTTCCGCTACCACACGATTTGCAACATTTAGATGCTGTAGCGTACAGTGAAACGATAAATGGACCGTGGATTCCAATGAGCACGATGACGGGTGCTTTCAAAATGAAGCAGAGTAAACCAAAGTTACCAGCTTATACTATAAATCACGATCCTGCGAACATGGCTATCGAGGAGCCGGCTATTGTTAAAAATCCTGGGTTTGAAGACCATCAACCTGAAATGTACAAACTTCCGACATCGCAACATCAATTATACACAAATAACTTAAGTAAATATACGAACCGGTTATTGCGTGATGCTGCAAATAAGCCTGAATACTTTATAAAGCCAGGTTGGATTGTTACAAACAAAGATAAAGGTTTTATAAAACTGGCATATAAATCGATTCCTGTTGATGAAAGAGGTTATCCGCTTATACCGGATTTGGCTTCATATCAAGAAGCTGTATATTGGTACGTTGTAATGAAACTTAGTTTCCCTAAGTTTATGAGTGGTAAGCTAGGTGGCAGCACTTCTAAATATGCTTCTAAATACGCATTTCAGTCATATTCTGAAGTAAAACAACAGTGGTATTTTTATAGAAATCAAGCATACGCAGAAGCAATGATGCCAACTGCCGATGATATGCAGAATATAAAGAATGATTGGAATAAACTAATTCCGGATTGGGATGGTGATGACACATTCTTTAAACACATAAACAAAGAACAAATAACATATAACGACTACTACTATGGTTATTAATAACAATAATTCGCAAATAAATTCCTTTGTTAAGGGAATGAATTCTGACGCTGCGTACGATCAGATAGAGAATACATAGTACGTATTCGGGCAGAACGTCAGAATAACTAAAAATCAGTCTTTGGGTGGTTTTGCGGATTATTCGTCAGTGCATGAAGGAATAGTTGGTCCTGTGTTATCTGGAACATTGGTTGATACTGTTGATTTAAACGCTAATTATAATATACTGTCTATAAAAACAGTAGACAACTTAGGTGTTATTGTACTGAATTAGAAGAATACTAAGAATATTAAGGTTTATAGATTTGAGGTTAACATTGATGATGACAGCCACATTTCAAAACCATTTGAATTAGTATGGACATATAATAATCTTTGGTCTGGCGATGTGCCAGAAAAGATATCGACTGTTTTATACAAAGAGTTAGATAATGTAATAAAGTTTTATATTGCTACTGGAGAACATCCAATATTAACTCTTAGGGTTGATGACGATGGTGTAAGTAAATACCCATCGAACAAAAACATGAACCCAGATGACCTTATAAACAACAGAATTGTTCCTAATGAACGTATATACATTAAACAGGTTATCACAGGTCGTTTACTTTCATCACAAGTACAATACACATATCGATATTATAACAAATACGGTAATTCAACGCAATTAGCTCCGTTAACAAATAAGATACAAGTAATTGATCCATCTAGATCAAAAGAAACGGGTAACGCCGAAAACACTGAAACGTCTATTGGTTTTATGTTGGGAATCAATACCGACGAATATAAGGATAAGTTCAATAGAATTCAGATATTTAGATTACAGTATATTAAGCCCGGTGAGGATGCTGAAGTGTCGTTGATATATGACGATAAATTTTCCAATACAACAGAGTTTGTTCTCAATGATGTTGGAATAGAGCCTTTGCAAAAGTATACGATGGAAGAGTTTTCTTCTATGCAAGGTATTATTCTTATTCCTCAGGTAATCGAGCAAAACCAAGAATACATGTTCTGCGCAAACGTAAAGGACGATACAATCATACAAGACTTTACGGTGGAGCAGAATGACAACAATGTTAACTTGGTTAGTACGGATGTAATGTTGGATACGTTTAATTACGATTACGGACATATTCCATCTGAAACTACACAAAAATATCTAGGGTCGAATATTAACATTAAAGATTATAAAACCGGTAACGATATTATGCCGGTAAGTGAGTATATAGACCGTCGCGGAATAAATCCAAATAATGTTACTGCATCGTACAACGACATGTTTACTTCTAGTTTGTTAAGATCGTTGAGACGTGGTGAGGATTATAAATACGCAATCATATTCTACGATAAATACGGAAGACGTTCAGACGTACAACCAATAAACGATTTTGTACATGTTCCGCGTATCGATGAACAATATGGTACATTACATTTCACTCAAAACTAGGACTTTAGCGTTAATGCAAAACCAATTGGTGTACA
>CAMVKW010000067.1:0-9794 GCA_947168155.1 uncultured Lachnospiraceae bacterium
TCCTTCTCAGGCTTAACCGAGGATATTAGCTTATCCGTTGGTTGATATGTAATTGACTCACCGCTCTCTATCGCGGTTACTAGCTGTTGATTGATTAAGTATGATATATCATCGTCGCTAATCAGACTGACAATTTTGCGGACGTCTTGATATTTTGGTTGATTCTTATCCAATATCATACTTAAGAACAATAGTTGATTTGAATTTAACTCCGGGAATACATCCAGGAGTCTTGTATTTACTTCAATAATCATACTGTTGACTCTAGGTTCTAAGTCGGTTACTAAAATAATTCTAGTTGCTGTTGGGTGAAGCCTGCAACTATCTTTTTTGCTTCGCTAATATAGTACCTGTAGTTAATCTTACGACCTTCTACAGTAGTATCGTATAACTCATTCAGGATTGTTACTCCCGATTTCGTTAGCATATTCGTTTCTTTATCGGCGTCCTTCTTAAACAGATATTCGCCGTTAGTACTTGCATAGAATCTGTTAATGTGTTGAATCTTCTGTTTTCCGTGATATACTTCAAACTTCTTATCCACCTGCTGAGACATAAGAAAATCTCTTATATCCGCATCGTTCTTAACAAACTCATCAATAGATTCTCCTTTCACAAAGTAGTTTATCACTGCCTTCGGTATTACTACCGGAGCTAAGCCTTTGCCAAGCTTATTTTTAGTAATAAACATACCCTTTTCTTCTATCTCTCCGCCTTTCAAGACCCCAAAGTAGTCATTGATAGCGTATTGATAAAATGCTTCATACTCATCAGATTCAAATTCCAGACGTGTAAGGGCTTCCACCTCCTTAATAGCGTCTGAAATCGCCTGTTTAAGGCCCTTTTTGGCCCTGTAGACGACTCCATCAGTATTGCACTGAATAATCTCACATCCGAGATCTAAAAGCCTGTCTACGAGCAAAAGAAGTATCAACTGGCCATTTATGCGTATTTTAAACACATTGAATGGGTCGTACATCCAGCTAACCTCCTGTTGCATTTTGCCTGTAGGTGAGTTAAGCACAATCTTAAGGAACATGTTCTTAACTTTCTGACCTGTATGTTTTGCTTCTAGCCTTTCGGCTTTCAGTTGGGCAAACAACTCGCAAAATAGTTTTCCCAAATGACGAGGACCCCATTGATATTCAATGAGCAAGGACGGGTACATTGACGCCACATCAGCGTGCCCAATCACCTCATCATCTTTTGGGAGGAATATTTTTGGTGTATGGATAGTATGTATGCCACCAACGCCAATAGAATATACCACATTCGAGAGAACGAACTTCTTCTCGTAGCCTTTTCGCTCCTTAGAGTAAACTACCTGTTCCTTCATTTCCTCTAAGATGCTCTGTAACTTTGGATTTTTATATGATATAAATGGTAGAATAACATCCTTCAATGGGATATAATCCATAGGAGAACGCATTTCCTTTATAACATTTTTAGGAATACCTGACCTTTTAGAATATTCTTCTAATAGATAGGTCTCTGCCATCTTTACACTGTCCATAGAAAGACAGTCTATACCGTGTTCTTTTTCAATAAACAACCTGAGTTCTACTTGGTCTATAAGACGATTTAATAATTCTGTAGTAGACTCTACGTCATTTATATTATATGATATCATCTCATCTATTTCACTAACTGGAATGGGAACTGAGAAGTCTCCACTGTACTCTTGTACGTTCTTATAGTGCATAGTAGCTTGCATGGTCTTAAGACCAACACGTAGCTTCTGAGAAAACATCATGGTAAGCAAATCCATAGAATAGAAATAATGTGCATACTTCCATTTTTTGAATCTACTTATATCTCCATCTTCCGCCGTTACGATAGTATTAGACAGATTAAACAACGACTGGCATATCTTCCAATACGGAAGACGCTCTAGTACATAGTAATAATCAATTATATAATTGACAATTACATCATCGTAATGGTGGTTATTATAACCACAGAACATACGATTTTCGTTGGTATAATAAAAGAAGTCAACCAGCTCTTTTAGCTGGCTGACCCTTTCACTGATTTCAAATTTATATAGTTGACCTGTCTCTGTATCTTTACAGCAACAATGGAAACAATTTGGGAATATCTCAATATCGTAGACATTCACAACCTTTCCTTTAATGATCATGACTCTGTGGTTCTTAGTTCATATTGCCTGCACCGTTGAATTGATCAACACTTCTGTGAAGTACATTCTCTGTAGTGCAGTAATACTCAGTTGAGTATTATTTGATTCCATATAAAATAGTAAGACTATAAAACTTATGGTACCCCGACGTATCTGCATACACCATACACGTAGTATTTAAGAAAACCTATAATAGGCTCACATTGATTTAATTTCTGTCCGTCGGTAGTTTTATTGTAGATTCAAGAGTGGTGGGTGAAGGGAGAAACGACCTCCCAAAACAGTAGCCATCGTTTCGTGATGCTTGCTGTTGTACGTTACACTGTCCCCAGTGCTCCACCCTGGCAGGCTTATGCTGCCAATAACGTATAGTTGTTTCGCTTATGATTCAGCAATTGAGCATGCAAAATGTTCTTATTGACTGTTCGTGCATGCTTTACTATCTTATTCGCCATTTCTACTGTTTTGGCTTTATCACCAGTGTCTTTTATGGCACCAATGACAATATCCTTGTAAGGCGGACCTCCTGGCGTTTGGATTGTGGCGGTCACCTTCAGTTTGTCGTAGATAGAGACAACGACGTCTCGTATACGTTGCATAGCATTCTCGCGCTCAGTCTTCCAGTTTTCTACATCCTCAGTAAACATGGCCTCAGGACATACGTTCTTACGTTCCCATTTGGCAAGCTTGTGGTGTACAAGCGCTTCCATATACTGCACTCGATTCATTTTAACTGGATCTTTGTGAAATGATGTAGATTTAATAATAACAGGCTTTCCGTCTATTACTTTGTTCCAGTAAGACTTCGGCTGCGGATGCTTTTTATGCTCCCAGAGTAAGCCTATATTGGCCTTATACTCATCTACAGGAACCCAATCGTAACCTGTTACAGTTACGTCATACTTCTCTCCGTGGATTGGATGAGGATTAGTCATCACATACTGAATACCAGTATAAGGAGAAGTTATGAGCTTATCGTTAGGTATGCCCATATCTGCGCCGTGTCGCTTGTGGTTTATTACCTCAGAAATACCCTTCTTAGTATTCTTAACGGTAAATTTGCGACTATAAGCTGCAATGGCGGTAAACTTTTTTACGTGCACTTTCTTTGCACGGATTCTACTATTCTTTTTCATAGTTCACCTCCTTCCTATGCTGCTTTCTTCAACGTAGAGGCCATTTTAACGTCCTTGAGGCTCTTTTTACCAACCTGCTTATCAGTTTTACCATATGCAGGGTTGATCGCCTTACGAACGGCCTTAGCATTGTTGCTGGGTTTCTTTGGAGCTGGGATTTTCTGTGGGAGAATTGGCTCTGCCTTCATTACGTGTGGGTAAATCTTGGCATACGTTGGTAGTATTTCTCGCAGCTTGGCGAGCACCTTATCGTCTCCCACGATGTATGCAAACTCGTCTGTAACAACCTTACAGGGTATCTTTTCGTTGAGAAGTGCTTCTCGACCAAAAGAACTCAACGCCTTGCCGCGTTTCTTACCATCTTCTTTTTTCTCATAAAGCTGGTCGGTCTTGAATATGACGTTGATTGCATACATATGTGGTGCATCAAGTTGAGCTATCAACTTTTCAACATACTTCTTCTGATCCTCTTCGGAGACCTTCATGCGATTCATCCGACGTTTCAGAGAGTTGATTCGGCGGTTACGATACATCTGTTCGCGCTCTTTACGACGAGCTTCCGCCTCTTTTAAGGTCTTAACCTTTCCGACAGGTGTCTTATCCTTCTTCTTGAAGATATGTTTTATTTCTTGCTTTGGGGTCTTGCCGTTCTCGGCCGTTGCCACCTTGAAATTCTTACGACTCATTTTGATAATGTTTTTTAAGTTAATATTCTATGCCGCCTTTCGGTATCTTAGGGTATTCTGGTCCCAATCAAGACGCATTCGGTCTGCCACACCGATAAAACAGTGCGTAACCTTTGGTGCCATGTTTACTGTCTTTGCATGAACCGGCTTCTGCGTTGTTTTTGTGCCAACACTCGGCGTCTTAACGATATTACGACCTTTAACTGAGCTAAAGCGTTGCTTCATCTCGGCCCTAGTAAATGTGGTTTTTGTACGGTAAACTTTAACCTTTACATACTTCTGCTTTTCAGCATCCCACTTACGAACGATACGATACGGACAATGGTGGTTCTCTATACGAGACTTTTTGCGTTTAAGCTCACCATCGAGAAATATTGTCTTACGAGCAGTTTTAATGTCTAATGTCTTTGCCTGCTCATTGTTGTTATTGTTAGCCATTTTGATAACGGATTTAATTGTTTAAACTAGCGTTTAAAGCCATTTTAAAGCGATTTAAGCCATTATAGGGCGTTAAATGGTATATTAATCGCCAAAGGGAAATAAATGGTTTAAACGGCTTGTATAGCCCTATTTGTGACTAGTTGCGGGAACGATCCGCTCATATCCTGTCACGATATGCACCATCTTCTAGTCTATAACATCTTCTATGCGATCAAATCGTCTTTGATCATATCTGCAACAGTAGTAACATCAATGTCGGTGTCTGTATTAAACTCCTCCATATTATTGTTATACTTTGTAGCCTTCAGATTAAGGTCCTTAATCAGCTGAGCAATCTTAGCCGATGTAAACACCTCGCTCTTACCCATCTTAGCTGCGCCGCCCTTCTTAGACTTAGCAACGGGATCGATAGTAGGAACCATCTTGAGCTGTGCAATAGCCTCCTTAATCTCGGTTGCCATGAAGATGTTATAATTATTTGTTTTTTCGAAAGCGTTCTTGTCAAATGTTGTTGCGCCAGTATTCAGAGCTGCAAGCATACCCTTAATATAAACCAGCTTATTTGACATCTGCATAATCTCATTATACAGAGCCTTTAGGTCATACTTACGGTAACCGTTTTTGACCTCCTTCGTGTTGAGCAAATTAGTATTACGGATGTTAATCCAGTAATCCTTCTTCTTCTTACAAATCTCTTCACGAATGTTAATGATGTTCTTTGCCTTAAACTTGATTGATTTTGTCATATTTGATAAAAATTTAAGTTCATATTAGCTCGAATCATCATCTACCTACAGTAATTTATGGCGGTAGCGAACCCCCATAAATCAAAAGAATCCTAGGGAGAGTTAGTCCCTCGAGACCAACTCCCCCAAGCCCCCTCGAGGACTATATAGGATAAGATTTTTTATTTGTATTTCTTTAGCGCTTGTTCAGAACAATATACGCAAATACAATATTCGCAATGTGGTTAGTGACCCCGCTAAGAGTATAACCTAATCCCTCGAGATTATTTTGCTACTACTGTCTTTACGTCTACTATTCCTAAATCGCACTGCAGAAATGCTTTTCCAGTAGCGTCTGGAATCAGCACAGTTTTTCGATTCCGACCTTCGATGTTTACGTTAATCGTAACAGGCTGTTCAACCGGTGCAACAGTACGGACTACGCTTGGGCCTGACTTCCCCGGAGATCCCTCGAGATCTGCTCCACCCTTATTGTTGCATACATGGTCATAACACTCCTGTAAACGCTTAACAACCCAATCGTAGTCTTTCTCGAGCTGTGCACGTTCCATGATTTCTATTCCGAGGCCTTTCTTCAAAGCCTCCTTATTGTTGCCTGTAGAGAGTTCCAACAATCCTTCCCAGACTGCAGATGCAAACTGATGGAATGTTAGCGGGAACTGACATTTGACTAAACGGTTCCACCACCACACGTCGGTTTTACCCAACGTAACGATGCCAGAATCGCTTATTCGAATAGCCTTGTAACTGTCACCCTCCTCACCTGCAGACATTACATGCTTACGGATGACGTCGTTGAGCAGCAAGCGCTGTATATTCAACTTAGAATCATCCGAGAGGAGAACTTTCTTGTCCATAACTATTCAGCACCTGCCTGGGTAGCCTTTACCTCGACCATAGCGCCGACTTCACCCTTCAGGATCTCACGGAAGTCAACGGTCTCTACCTTTGTCTCGGCCAGCTCCTTAGCGAACTGCTGAGCCTTCTTGTTGTTGTCGTTGATGGCACCGACCAGATTCTGCTCGATCTTGCTCAGGATATCCTTCAGCGCACGTACAGCTGCCAACTCGCCCTTATTGGCCTCGTTGATAACAGCGCATACAGCAGCGGGGTTCAGGAAGAAGTTCTCGCCCTCACCCTTCAGAGCATCCTCGATGGCCTCAGGTGTACCCTTAACCAGCTTGAATACGTCTTTGTTGAGTGGGAAGAACTGATCGAATGTACCAGTCTCGGGATCCAGGTTGATAGCAATACCCACCTCATCAGTAACGGGGCGCTTGTAGTAGCTGGCGTTACGGATGTCTACATCCTTCAACATGTACTTATTGATCTTGCGGTTAGGCATGAGCATCTTAGAAAGTCCGGTACGAACCTTCTCGCAATCGTTGCTCCAGCCCTCGTCGCCACCCTGCCAGGTGTTACGAGACTCTACCTTGTGGTAAGCCTGACCAATAAGTGAACCTACCATGCTACCGATACCGCGTGACTGAGGAATAGCGGTCTGAATGTTAATGTCAATTGTTTTTTCCATTTTTCTTATCCTTTTTGATATCGTTATTGATTAACTAACGATAAGAATTAATATTTGCGCATTCTTAGGTTGCGCGTTACCTTTGAGTTAAAAGTGGCATTCTGGCTCAAAGGCTCTGTGAATGTTGTTTATCGATTTTTTATTATGTATCTTTATGCGTGCTTATGAGAGCAATTTTTTAATTATTAATAGAGTATTTCCTAACTGTTATATCTTTATATTCCTCAAAGTGAAACTCATTCGACATAACGGGGATCCAACGGTAGGATCATCCATGCCCATCATTAGAAGATTCTTCTATCTTTAATAAAACTACAAAAGCTGATACTGTGTAACCAAACATAAAATCTTATAAACTTATGTAAATATTCAATTTTCATGAACTGGATACTTTCATCTGTTCGTTGGCGAAATTTTGCTTACGCAACTAACGTTCGTAGAACTTTTTACTAAACCCAGCTTAGATTCCAAAAAATGTTGCGTAATATATTCTTCAGCGTATTTTCCCTATAGCTGTCCGAATCTACTACTTTCCGATGCTGTACAGTCTTGCGATACTGTTTAGGCGCATCTACCACTGTTCTATGCTTTTTACCGGTCAGAACAATCAATACCCGGGTGCTGTTAACGCAAGCTTACGAATCTGTTCAGTAGCTCCATAACTACATCTACGTAGTATCATACGTTTCTTTATCGGACGGTCCTCTTGAGGTGTCAGTGCCTCGACCCTACGGCGCGTTGTTTTCTTCTATTGGATGCGCTTACTCCACCCTCATTTGTTTATAGTGCACGAATACTGGAGGAATTTCACCTCATACATCGCTTCTTGTCACCCACTTAATGTTCTGCTTCACCGAATCATATGCGTGCCGAAACGTATTTCTACGGCGATCTAGCGTCACTGCATAATCTCTTTACCCCTCCGAGACAGGGAGGTGGTTTCACTTCGCGATAAGCTGCCCATCGATTAAATGTATATGACTTCATGGTCCGAACGCACCACTTAGATTTGCCGTCTAAGCTTCTGGTCTACCATCTTGTCTACTTGCTTTTCAGGAACGGTTGGCACTCGATTTCTCTATCATACGTCTAAAATGGTCATGTTTCTTCAATACAACAGAAGGACACTTTTCTAAGGCGTTGAACATAACGTAATAGATTTCATAGAGGGACATCAATTTTTGTTAAACATGTTAATTTCATCTGGCTACTTTCACATAGTTTTGCTTAAAGACTAAGTATATACCGCACACGAGTTTACTACTCTCGTTGATATAGTATATAAGTGTCTACTACTATATTATCCTTTACAGACGTTGGCGATCTCCTTCTACACTGGCGTGTGCAGACCTCGAATCGACCTAAATAAGCTAATGGCTCTGCCTGCTTTTGACTATAAGGTTGTCATCCTTCGACTCCAGCATTTCCTCTGGTACATCTCCAATCTAGGCTACTAACACACCGCTTACCGTGGTCTTTACCTCTTTAGAATAGTCTTTCTCCCCGGACTTCACTCGGGTAGCATTCAAGCCTCTAGGCCCTACTTCGCATTCAGTCCCTGCATCGAACTGGTATGTCATTTAGCTTTTATATACCGCACAAACGACTAAAGCCTGGCGGTCATCTTCAACACATTTTCCTCAGTACCCCATCCCCGGTGACCCAGTGGGACCGTAGCCTCAAAGGTAGTCATCTAGTAATCGAAACTAGAAGGATTTCTTCAAGGACCGTAGTTACGGTACGGCGCAGACAGTTAAACCTTCTGCTAGGCGCATATGCTCAGATATTTTTCATCCCCTTACACACCCGGTTGGACCTCCGAAGAGCCCGAGTGAAGGACTAGACTAC
The DNA here is from genome assembly GCA_947168155.1 of uncultured Lachnospiraceae bacterium. Classification (GTDB taxonomy): domain Bacteria; phylum Bacillota; class Clostridia; order Lachnospirales; family Lachnospiraceae; genus Eubacterium_Q. The sequence goes on from CAMVKW010000067.1 coordinate 8,529, forward strand.
AGCTTAATTGTGAATTGATACATCATATAAGAGTTTTGGATTCTACTTATATGGGCAACTCGTGTATCGTAATTTTATCACTATGTATCGCTTGTGACAAATCTATCAATACGGTTCAGTTTAGAGCTACTCTAGGATTACTCCTATTTCGGTTTACTCTACGTCTTTCAGTATATTCCTGACTTTTTTATGCTTTCACATCAGTTAGACGTGTTTTAAGTCCTGGGCGGCAAAGTACCAACCTGGTGTATACTATGGGGTCTGATACAGACGCTCTCCCCACCTACCATAACCTTTTCAGTATAGAGTATATTATACAGTTATAGCATTTCATCCTACCTTTTGGGTTTCTCACCTTTTGAGAAGGCTAACATATTCTCGGATCAAGTATATACTCTCGTTTCGCACCCGGCTAATGAGACCGTTGACGTGGTGCTGACCAGTTCCCCCACGGGGCAGGGGGACATATGAATCCTCATACATCCCCCAACTGCGGAGCTTACTAACGTTTATAGACTTCCTTACCGTCGACAATAAGGATAATGGACACTTTAGGAGGTCCAATAGTGTCTGTGGTGTGCTCCTCACGATCCACATCTACTTTTATTGGGACAGGCGTATCAGGGAGAGTAGCTGGAATGCTATCCCCGTTTCGTTTCGCCTGAGCGCGTGGCAATGTAGACTTTGCCTTTCGCTTAGCTTTTACGTATATGGGTTTGTCTTTCCATACCGTATCGTGGATTACCTCTTTGGGTTTATCGTACTTATTCTCCAGATCTAATTGAAGATCAAGCGGCAGCTTTACTCCATTAGGAGTCCAGCTTAACACTGGAGCTGCACTGATTGTGTTATATGAATCCGCTGACGCCGTTGAAGGCTGCAGATTTGCTAAAAAGCCACCAAGAATGGTCATACACACAATACACAGGAGGGTATGTAACTTTTTCATATTGATTATGAATGTTGGTATTTTGTTAGACTTATAGTTCTGTATTCAAAACTGAGACTACAGCATTACCAACTTTAGATGCTATAGTCTTAATCAGTTTTTTGAAGACTCTCCTTCACCGCCCTTTTCCTCTTCTACCTTGGCAGCAGGAACGTTGACCAAGTTAGCGAGAGAATATGCGGGGTTTGCATCACCACCTTCGCGGAACAGGTTGAGGATAACGCCGGCATACTGCTGACAGTTCTTCAGCAAGGCTTCCTTGTTAGAGTCGTCCTCTACGATACCAGGATAGTATGAATCCTTAATGTTCTTCACGA
>CAMVKW010000068.1:0-9392 GCA_947168155.1 uncultured Lachnospiraceae bacterium
CCTTTTCGCAGGGCTAGAAGGATTCGAACCTTCAGATGACGGAGTCAGAGTCCGTCCGTACCCTTTCCATGCCCGTTGCAATATCAACGATATTGAGCTCTATCATCGACTTATTGACCTATGAATTGACCTATTAGTATTATCATATCTATCAAGCATCGCAAAACTATTTATATCTATTATATACATTCAAAAAATCTTCATATTCGGTTCTTATCTTATCTGCAAAAAACACATACTCTTCTTGTACTGCATATAAACACGATTCGATTAATCTCTCAAATTCCGCCACCGTTTCATCTGTCAAAGGCTCAACGCTCTGTCTAGCAATAATCAGCGTTTTCATAGTATATAAATCAATTCTTCTAAGAAAGAAATGATCAATCTCTTTACTAATAAAATGCCTCTCAAATGCTTTTAAAGTCCCTGCCCACGATACCGTATTATCATCTTTGTAGGGAAACGAATCACTCTTTAGGAGATCATTATAGTACACCAAATGATATCCTCTATTCGCTTCTGAATACTTCGGATCCTGAAGAAGTCTATAAAACTCCTCTTCCTTATCTAACATACCAAGTTTTATTGCGCCAAAATACAATGATAATAATACTGAAACATCTTTCTCCACTTCAAAAGCCCTGTCCAAATTATCACATCTATCATTTGTTTTCAACCTACTCATGTGATATGCCGCATGTACACGAATAGATATTGAGTCCCTCTCCTTTTTCCCGACATTATTAAAGAATTGATTTGTAATAGAACTATAAATCATTTCTTTTTCTTCTTTAGATTTTTGCTTCCATATACCACGAATATACCTATTAATCTCCGGACGAAGCACAATTTTCAAATAATCCGGATAGGGCTTTTCATGATTAATTGTAGAATTAACGAGTAATTTGGCCACCAAGTATTCCATGAACTGTTCATGAAAGGTTCCGTTTAGCAAGTCAGACTTCCATTCAAACAACGAGTCCAAAGATTGAATCGCACTATCCAAACTGATGTCTGGAAACAGTTCTTTTATCAAGCTTTTGATGTCATTTTTATGTAAGGATTCATTTTTTTTACGAGCATAGTACAATTTCCACGCAACATTTTCCCATATCGCCATTATTATATCACTTGAAACATCATTGTACTTTGAACTCTCCCTCTTAGATAATACCTCCATCCAATTATCGAACAAATTCACACGTGATATCTCCACACTATACTCTTCAGATAGATTGTTTTCTAAATAGTAAATAAACATTGTTATTAGCAAAGGACTATCCAACAGTTGTTGAAGCTCCTCACTGTTTTTAATCTTATTGATAACAGTTAAAACTTCTTGATTCTCTTTTCCTTTCTTTGAAAAAAAATTAATAACATATTTTTCCACTATATCCAAATCCCATTTTTGCATCTGTATTCTAACACCGAAAATATCTGAAAACGAGTGGATATTCAAATACTGATAAACATATCGTTGACGACAAGATAGTACAAGTGGATATCTAAAAATCTGAGATTTCCTAATACGATCAATATCTTTTTCAGACAGCAATTCAGACAACTCATCAAATCCATCCAAATAAAACCTAAGTTTAATATCACTTATGTTTAAAAAGGGGTATTCTTTCTTATGAAGTAAGTCTTTTATATCATCATTAATGAACTCTCCCAAATCAAACTTATAGTTCATTCCTTTGTTTCTCAACGGCAAAAACAACGGAATACTATAACTATGGTTTTCCCTAGCTTTATCCACATGATCAGAAAAACACTTGGCCAAAATGGTGGATTTGCCGTATCCCGCCTCTCCATATATAACAACGGAATTTTCTGTTGATAATACACTATCAATAGCTTCACTCAACCCCTCTGCATTACAGTTTATCAAACTTTCACCTGAAACTATTTTATGTGGAGGCTCTATATAGTATCCCGACGCAAAAACATCTCTTAATGGTAACCCAATCCCTGTTGATGTATGTCGGTTTAATAAAACTTTTTTTTGCGTCTCTGCCAGATTTTGAATCAACAACCTTGAATATGCTTTTAGCTTTCCCTCTATACAATCCTTCAACTCATCGATATCCGCGAAAAAATCCATCCAATTACTAACAGAATACTTAGTAAATGACTTTTGAATTATATCAACGAATTTAAGAGTTTTAACATTATCTACATATTTGCATACATATGTTTTTTCAAATTCCTTTTCTTTTTCCTCGACATTGCAAATATCCTTTTCAATCCCGTTTCTTTTACAATACTCTCTAAATTCCTTTTTATATCCATTCAATTCATTAAATGTTTCTCTCCTAACAAATGCAAAAACTGGAATTCGTTTTTCTATCGCTTTTAAATACTCAGTTTCTGTAATGGTATAACATTGTTTTTTTTCTTCTATTCCACAGTATAACCCTCCACATCTTTTATTAATAATAACCAAAGCAATATCAACTCTATCTAGTGCATCAAGACAAGAGTCATGAGAATGTCTATCGGGTTCTACCGGAAACTCAGGTAATTCAAACGCTGATACCTCAAAGCCCTTTTCTTTAAGCATCGAAATAATGCTTTTTCTATAATCTTTCAAATCATAATCTGTAGATAAAACACTTATTATCCAAGGCTTGTCCATTATCTACTCTCCCTTGTTCACAAAAATTAAGACATTTTCCATATCCACACCGCCAACTTGTATTACTCGATTTCCAATTTGACGTTCCGTACAATAAACCATCTGAAATCCATATTCCTCAATCAATATTCTCTTCAAATCAGTCACAATGTCGTATGCCTTAGTAATTGTAGATTTTCCTTGTCCGATAATTAAGGCAAAAAAACCATCCCTCTTTAATACTCTCTTTATATTATCAAAAACACTTCTTAAATCCGAATAGAACCGATTAACAACAACTTCGCTCTTTCCTCGACGCGATGAACGCGCCCCTATTTCTTGTTTCACATCAACTTCAAAAGCCTGTTTATTGTCAAAAAACAAATTCATTAATCTCATAGTTTTTATATAATCTTGTGAACATAAATATGGTGGTGATGTAATCACAAGGTTAACACTATTATCAGAAATCCATGATAGATCTTTTGCATTTCCCGTCACAATTTGCCTTTTATTAATGATACTGTTTATATCCTCCGCCGGAAAAGAATTCCTAAAATGAACCAAAAACTCACGCGCCGCCCTTAATATTTGCTCTACTCTTTCTACATACATTTGATTTGCATTTTTCTCTTTCAAAATCTTAGGTTTACAATTATCAGTGACATATGTGAAGTGTTCTGTTTGAGAACTCGCCATTTTTAGTATTGAAGAAAAAGCCAGTTTTCGTATGTTTTTTACCCTACTATTATCAGTCGTATGAACCAACTCAACTATATTCAACAACATGTGAACGGTATTCTCATGAAACCACATATAAACAGCTGGATCAACATTATATTTCTGCAAAATGTATCTTGCTTTCTCATCAGAAATATGACTTGAAGATAGCATTTCTCTTTCATTCCTTAATTCTAGATTATTATTCAATTCATATTCAATTGCCGAAAACAAACCATGTACGCTTTCCGATATGAAGGGATTTAAATCGCAATATATAGGAATTCTGTTCTGAAGCAGGGTTTCTATCGCGGTTGTACCTTTTCCCCCAAAAGGATCTAAAACAACATCACCAGGTTTTGAAAGAGCCGAAACAAGTACTCGTGGGATAGGCGAAATAAATGATGCCGGATACCATGGAATAGAGTTTAAATCGTATGGATATTTTGTGCTCTTAAAATCAGAAAAATCCCAATTGATTTTCTTCATTTGTTCTATTATTTCGTTTATTCTCTCGTTTTCCATATACTGTCACCTCGTAATTACACAGTATTTTTGATTTCAAATAATCCATCAACTCAAAAACTTCCTTCATGGAGTATGTGGTCGTTTTCCTTTTTTTTATTCCATTATCTAGAGTAATCGTTTTATATCCATTTCCTGCAAAAGAAGTGAATAGCCCTAATAACGCCCCCTTTTTGTCTTCTTTATTATCTATATACATTCGTTTGCCCATTAACATAGCCGTTGATCTTAGCGAACGTTTTCGTTTATCCGGATAATAATTTGCTACAACAAGAGGAAGATATCTATTTAAACTATTCGAATTATCTATATTCATTATTCTTGAATAAAATGAGCTTACTTCATGTTCTATCTCGTCCATGTGAGTATTAATGAAAGAAGCCGCATCATTTCCCTCAACATAATACACTCCCAAACACTTAAATGGTCTTTGTAGCAGAACATTTTTCATAATACTATTAGTTGACTTATTCTTTAATAAATGCTCGTATAAGATTTCCGAATCTGTTAGTTTCCATGAATCAGCATGTAATCTATACGGTGATTCTTTGTCATTAATGAGTATTTTTATTGACTTTTTTATCATTGTTTGATATGCAAAGTCTTCAATACTGTCAAATATAGCTTCATATTGACTGTCTCTTATAGATTGCCATTTTTTTATATCATCCAAATATAAAGCATTGTAACCTATAGTTCCATCATCTAGATAAACAAAAGCAGACGCAAGTCTTTTTGCCAATTCACAATCTTTCGAGTCTATAATTCCCATGGCAGTAGAAGCCCTCACGACATTATCAATATTATCTAAATCCATACCGTTTCCATTCAACAAAAATGATAGTGGTTCATTTTTATCACCTACTATAATTCTTGATATCCTATGAACATCTATACCTATTTTTCTTCCCAATTTGCTTTGACATACGCTATGTAGTTTTATTGCTTCTCCACAGAAAACTTGATCAAGAGTTCCAATATATGAATTATTAGTACCTTCAATCAGTTTCCTAAGGTTATCCTCATGGTCAAACCCATATTCCACTTGAAGCACTTCCTCCATTGCGTGGGCAAACGGTGGTGTACCTACATCGTGATACAAACATGCCATCATTAGTTCTATTCTGTCTTTTTCTGACACAGATAACGATTTCGAACAAATATCCGCTAAATAGCACACTCCTAAAGAATGCTCATACCTTGATGTGTTTGAAAATGCCGGAAACGCGGCAAACTGATTATTTGCCATTCTAACATCTCTCAATCTTAACAACGCAGGACAATCTATCAAATCCATTATTATTTTAGGAAAACTCAATTTACCATATAATCTATCATATATGTTCATTTATACTTCTCCGTGCTCGATTAATATTAAATCTATCAATAACCATTTTGCTATTTACATACTGTGTATCATTATAAAACTCTGCATAAGCATAATCGATCAGCTCTAACAACTCTTGCCTATTAAGATATTCATTTTCATATATTATTTCCCCCCACGGCAACTTATCATTCAGAACCTTATAGGCCCAATCTAAATCATCTTCAAAAAACTCATAATAAAGCGGTGTACCCGGATACACAAACAACGGATTAAAATGTGCATAACAAAGAGGTAGTTTCTTTGCATACATTATTAGATCAATAATATCTTTTCTTCTCTCGTCTTTACCCCCTAGAATAAATGTTGCAGACATCCTGATTCCTAGCTTGTTTGTCTTATACATCTTTTGTATCAAACCATCACATTCGGAACTCTTTCCCAAAAATAACAAACTCTTTTTAGAAATTTTCTCTATTCCGAGATTGATTTGAGAACAGCCCGATTTTTTTAGCATTTTTAATGAGTTGTCAGATATTAAAACAAAAAAATCTGGTCTCATTTCAATTTGCCAAGTTAGATTTGCCTTTATATCAACTAATTCCTTGCAGAATAGTTCTATTTCTTCATCAATACTTTTCCTGTTAGAAAAAAATAAATCATCATAAAAAACAATACTTGATGCAGCATATGTGTCTCTTAAAAACACCATTTCTTCTATAATGTTTTCTATACTTCTTCTTCTGAACTCAACCCCATTATCTTTCATATTACCAGAAACACAATACCTACACTGGTATGGGCACCCTCTTGATGCAATCATAGCAAACTGATGCTTGCCCGCTTCCTTTCTTCTTTCAGAAAAGATTCCACTATGCGATATTAATCTAAACGGAAATGGCAATGCATTAATATCACTAATATAGTTTATAATGCTCCTTCCTTTGAAAGAAATACTCTCGCAAGACTCAATAGTTTTGCCTTCCTTAATATCATCTATCAAGCACGAAACGGCCAGCTCTCCATCACCTTTAATAAGATAATCTATCCCAATAATATCAAAAAAGACCCGATCCTGCCCGTTAATAGTCGCAAACGGACCTCCTGCAAAAACTGGTGTGCCCGGAAAAGTAGTCATACAAGCATCCGCTATTATTTTTAATGCTTTTATTTGAACTGTTATACAAGGGCCAATCCCAATAACCCTCGGAGAATATGATTTCATTTTATTAGGCAATATGTTTCTCAGTCTTACCAGATCCTCCTCATAAAATGAGGTAATGTATTCTTCACAATTAATAATTCCCCATGTATGATAACTCTTATTAATGCTAGCAATAATATACCCAATCCCCAGCGGAAAAATATCGCCTCCACCATTTCTCATATGAAAAGGTGGAATAATAAATAAAATATCTACTCTTTTCATTCTTTTCTCTTTTTCAGTATATCATAATAGTTTTCTTTAATATGTAACACTACACTAAGATTTGCTGCCTAATTGTCACATATTTTCCAATAACCAGTCTTGTTCGAACCTTTTCTTATAATTAAATTCTTTTTAATTAGAGATGAAATGTTCCTCTGCACAGTCTTCTCGGATTTTCCTATACGTACCGCCATTTCTGCTTTCGAAATACCTATATTATCGTTTATAAGGTTATAAATCACTTGTTCCTGATCAGTGAGTTCCACATCTATCTGGACATTTAACTGGACATTTGTCCTGATAAACTCAAAGAAAAAACCGTAAGCTTCTTTTCTATAATCCCAGGAAACATTTTGTTTTTTGCAATACTCGTTTACCCTTTGAAACCCAGTCCCGGATTTTTCAACATCTTTACTCCTAAAAAGAACATCTAGAATCAGCCTATTTCTTTTATATGACGGAAGATTCTTGGAAATAAAGTCCAGCGGTGTTAACCCCTCCGGAAACGTTCCCGGATTATACACTTCTATCTTTTCCGGATGAATCCCTACTTCTATTTCAGGAAGCGTTTCATAATCCGCATGCGCAAAAGCATTAACTATTATTTCTCTTATAGCTTTTTCCGGTATTTCCGGTATTTCTTTACGTTTGCGAGATCCTATCTCGCTTCTCCAGTTTATTCGGTTTAAAATATAGTCTAATGCAGTATTAACTAAATCATAAACATTTCCCTCGACAAGTTTTAAATCCGTGAAAGTAACTTTATTGTCCGTCGCATATGATGCTAGTTTTAATGACACCTTAGATTCTTTTCCAAAAAGGACATATCCAGCATTCTTAATCTTTCCATCCTGAATAATATCTATAACGGAAAGCAACTTTTCTTTGTTATACTCTTTCATGTCAAGTCTTCCACTATCCTTCGCAGAATGAAAGAAATCTAAGAGCGCCTCATCATCTAAATCCTCAGAGGTATAATTTGTCAGTTCCTCCTCCCATTTTGATGAATAGTCCTCATTCTTAATGAGTCGCTTTAACTCATCTTGCGACATCCTTCGATTCTCTGTGCCTGTCCTGATAACATATCTTCCATTAACGGCATAGGGTCTATTATGTCCAGAAAAAGATACCTTTATTATTCTCCGCTCATCAACCTCTATCACTTCTATTGAAGGGGTAATTCTTGGTTCAATAGAATCATATATAATTCTAGAAATGTCTTTTTTAGTGGAATCACTAACTTGCTGTCCCTTAACGAATCCTGAATCATCAACCCCAAAATACAGGGTTCCTCGGCAGTGTTTATTCAGAATAGCAGCTATAGCCTCTACGGCTTCTTTTTTTTCACCTGTAGTTAGTTTAAATTCTACGGTCTCGCTCTCTGTACCTATTATCATTTAGTGTGACCTCCACTTCTTCATAAAAAGTGTAACATGAACATCCATTTTTGTCCATTTATTTTGTTTCTAGATTGTCCACAAAAATTGTATTCGTGAAAATTAGAGTTATACGACTGTATCAAGCATGTATTTACAAAGTAAACTTCTTGATCAAATATAATGTATGCCTTTAGATTGGCTTCATTTTTCAATTAAACTTAAGGAGGTTACTATGAACGACTTTAACAAAACTGTAAGTACATATCTCGAATACTGTGCGCACCAAAAGATGCTAGATGCAAAAACAATTCGCGCTTACACAACCGATCTTAGACAGCTAGAGACTCTTATCTTATCATCAGATTTATCTAGTATTTCCCCAGACATTTTAGAAAGATACATTAGAAATCTTCATGGCAAATACAAGCCAAGGACAGCTAAACGAAAGATTGCGTCTATGAAAGCATTCTTTAATTATCTTGAATTTCACGAAGTCATACAATCCAACCCCTGTTCACGTATACAATGCAGATTCCGTGAGCCGACCACTCTCCCCCGAACCATACCATTAAATACCATTCATATAATTCTCGCCTTTGTATATAGACAAATCCTTGATGGGAGGACGCCCTACCGGAGACGCAACGCTATCAGAGATGTGGCAATTTGTGAATTATTATTCGCAACCGGTCTTCGTATTTTTGAGCTCTGTTCCCTTTCTCCCAAAGATATCGATCTACTCAATGACATCATAAGAATCAAAGGCAAGGGCGCTAAAGAACGGATTGTTCAAATTGGCAATAACCAAGTGCATGATAGTCTTGTAGATTATAAAAAAGAGTATGCTAATGAGATTATTCAAAGTAATCATTTTTTTGTTAATCAAAAAGGACGTCCTTTTTCCGATCAGTCAGTGCGGCGTATGCTCAATTACTATACTGATCTTATTGGTATTGATTTGCATATCACACCTCATATGTGGCGTCATACATTTGCAACATCACTGCTTGAAGCAGATGTTGACATTCGTTATATTCAGGAATTGCTTGGTCATAGCTCTATACGGACAACCGAAATATATACTCACGTTTCCATGTCAAAGCAAAAATCAATACTCTGCAACAAACACCCTCGGAACAGTTTTACAATTTCTTAATATAAAAGCACGCGGACTGCACAACAATGCAGTCCGCCATTTGCTATTATCCTTTAAGGTTTTAATGATGTTATCGGAACAATGTATATACAGGATTCCATATCCATCGCTATCGCTTCCATATGGTCAACTATCACATTGCCATTTTTGTTGTGCACTTTTCAAATGTTTTGATGTGCACTATTCAGTGTTCCTAGTGCCCACAAACCAAAACAATGATTGATAATAGTAGATTATCA
>CAMVKW010000069.1:0-8959 GCA_947168155.1 uncultured Lachnospiraceae bacterium
GCTGGAGCCGAGTCTGATTGGACGATGGCGAATTGCTGGATGCTCTGCGCTCTCATAAAAAAATCACCTCCTTGATAAACCAGTTAAGTGTTATCTTTGGAAGTGACTAAGTCATCATTAATATGAAATTGTTAAGAAAGTCGGACGGTTCCCCTACCCTAGCATCTTCAAAATTATGATTTTAGGAATAGTTGTGTCAATAATTATTATTGTCAACTACCGAAGATGCCCTACGCCCTCTTAACGGTCATATTATTATAACTAGCCACCTCACTTACTAATATAGTCCCCTGACTTCACAGAGTCAACCCATAAAGGAACAAAAATTTGATATACTCGAGGTGGAGGTGGTATCTATGGAAGAAATAAAATTCGCTAATTATGGACAAAATCGTGAAGTCACCGCTACCGATGGAGAAAAAGAAATATTCAGGCTGATCATGGAGATCCTCGCTGATGAAGGCATAGACACATCAAAGTTCGGGCTTGTCCGGAAGTCAGACAACTATGTGACTGCTGCCCTTCTGCTTGATGATCCAGGTCAACTCGATTTAGCCAGAAAAAAATTCACAGACCGCGCAAAGTGGATCTGGACGAGTTACGACGGCAAAGTGAAGATCCAAGAGCCGGAGGACGTCCGAGAGTATGCGGATGCGTTCCTGAACGATTATAAGCAGCACATCGAATGGCTTGAAGAGTCGTACCCAGAACTATTATAATAATCGAAGTGGTATGAAATTGTAGATGTTCAAGCCAAAATAATCACCACGCAAAAAGACCCGAGGTTTAATCGCCCCGGGTCTCTTTGTGCCATAATGCAAGGAGGTGAATCTGTGCGATCCGTCTCCGAACCGCCTTATCTCTTTTCGAGGTTGTTTAGTCTGACCTCATGAGTCGCAACCGTTTCCTTTAACTTGTCTATCTCCTCCCCGTGTTTTGTTATACGGGAGTCCAGCTTGTCGACGCTGGCCTTGAAGTTATCAATCGACGTTTTTAACTCCGCAATATTTGTGTTGAGGTCAAGGATTGGCTTGAGTGCCACTATCAACGCCCCTATAAATCCGAGTAGTGCGATTATCATATTATCCGGCATTTCCCCTCACCTCTTTTCTATTTTGCTCTGATAACACAGATTGTCGATTTCTTTACGTTATCGGCGTTGTATTTCTTGGTATCTTTTCTGATAACGGGGAAACGGATCTCACGACCCGCCTCGGCGATCTTGCCGTCTCCGTAATAGATCAGCGTGTGTTGTCCGCTGGTTTTCTTATACCAAATAACGTCCCCGGGCTGGAGTAGTCCGTCAGGGATCGCTTTCCCGGAGTGCACAAGTTTGAACGTGCTCGGAATGGTCTTGTCGTTCAGAGGATTGTACGAACCGAGGCCCGCTAGTTTAAGCACGACCTTTACGAAATAACCGCAATCGGAACGTGTGATTTTCTTGGCACCAGGAGTCTCCTCGACGAACGCCGGCGTCGGTGCTCCTGTCTTGTACGCCCATTTCTTTTCTGCCGTTCTGTAAGGCCAACAGAGAGCCTTTGCCGTCTCGACTATCTCCTGTGCTTTCGACGGAATGTTCGTCTCATTGTTTACCGGCCTCGAGGATCCGCTGGGGGACGAATTAGTTCCCTTTTTATTCTGTGCGTTGATCCATTTCTGCAATGCTTTTACGCTTTTAGGGCCGAACGCACCGTCTACGTCCTTACCCGTAAGTCCACACATTTTCTGCACCGCACGGGCCGTTCCCGGGCCGAACAGAGCGTCCTGAGTGACGCCAGCTCGTTTCTGTAGTGCCTTGACCGTCCCTCGTCCGAGGATTGCGTCCTGTGTCAGTCCGAGGGCCTTTTGTAGCATCGAGATTGAGTTGTAACCGAATAGTCCGTCGATTTCGAGAACTGTGTCGGTCGAATACTCGGATTTGGCGACAGGAAAATAAGGTCTGAAGCATCCGCATACGTACTTTGCCGTTCTCGTCTTGTTGGCGACGATGCCTCCGCTGGTGTTGCCCTCTATGGTCTTTATCTCGAGATCAGACACCCTCTCCCGGACGAAACCGATATGATTCGGGACGTTATTTGGCTCCCAATCGAAATAGATCACGTCCATAGGCAGCGCAAGATAAATCGGGATCTGTGCTAAGTTCTTTCTGCACCATGCCATAGATGTCGGACAGTATGTGACCTTTTTGCCCCCATAAAAAAGAGAGGCGTCGCCTCCCTCATTGAATATATAACAGACAAAAGCGTTACACCACGCAGCGCCCGCCGGCAATCCGCAGAACTTGCGGAACCTCGAACCGCCTTGTCCGAGATGCGACTCGGCGATTTTGAGTAATTCGAAATTATTCTTCCCCATCGTCGACCACCTCCGAATCAGCTGGCTCCTCTGCCGACATATAAACGTGTTCGGCATATTCCGCCTCAGGGAGTCCCGTTGCGATGCTTGTCAGAATCGACAGAATGCCCGACAGGAGCGAGGCCGAAACGACGACTCTCCAATTCACGTCTGACATAACAGCAGCCGTCCCGATAACAGAGACGGCTGTCTGACAAACAGTACGGAGCGCCCTGATGAGGCTTGCCCGTATGAATGTATTAGTCATGCCTATTTGTCCTTTCTGCTGACCGAGTCAGCCGTATGTTATGATAATTTGTAAAGCCTTGCCATTACTGAAGTTACGCAGTATCTTACCCCACTATTTTCACGGGATAGCAGATAAGCCCACTCCAGTACGTCGTGCTTGCGCTTGCATAGCCAGTAATAGCTCCGCCTGCACCGATTCTGAAGAATACAGTTTCTGCTCCTCCTAATGCAGTGCCCGCGAAGTCTATCTGCGAGAACGGTCTATATCCCTCTGGCATGGTTCCAAGCGATACGCCAGCCTTTATGAGTGCTATAGAGCCACCATTATAAAAGCTTACGTAAACAATACCCCCACGTTTTGCATACCGCACACTGTTGTTAAGCGCTGTCCAATCATTGTCACCCCTTATGTATTGGTTGATCTTGTACAGAAGTTTCTTCACACTTAACATGATGCCACCATCCTTTCAGATGGCTTGCAATCGCTGAAAGCCTTGAAAATACTGAGGTTACGCAGTACCCCCCCCCACTTTTTCATGCGGACAACTCTGATATGTGCTACCACATTACTCTGTGCCGAGGTTGATGCTCTGTAGAAGTTCACATAAATAGCATTGTTGGAAAAGAACGGCTGAACATTATATGCTGACGAATCGCCAACATATACGGGGAGTATCGCAAGAATAGTGTCACTCCCATGTGTCCACGGAGTTGACCATTGCGTTCCTCTTGTGCCGACAGTACCCGAAGCATATGAAGTAGTTATTTCAAACTGCTCCCATGTGATACCGCACTTCTCGAGTATCTTTATTAGTAGTTTCTTTACCGATAACATACGCTCTCCTTTCCTATTCGATAACGTCCGATTCCCAACCGAGTGCGACTATCGCCTGATAGAGGTTGTAATCGTCTCCGCTCGTTGCCGTTGTGTCGAGCGTGTACTTCGGGTTTGTCATCGAAACGAACACTCCCGATATCGCCGATGCGATTGCGGTCACGGCGGTTTTGAATATAGACGGAGCGACCACTCTCGACTCCGTTACCGCTCCAGCCTCTGCCTCGGCCTCTGTCATCTGTGTAGTTACTCCGAGATCCGTCGCTGGTACTTTCGTCGTTTCGGTTCCGTCGTCGATAGCAAGGTAATCACTCGCACCCGGAGTCCCCGTATATGAATTAAGTTCATGTATCTGCATAACGTCCCTCCTTAGTCAGAGAGTTTGTTCTCCGATATGTAATTTCTGATGCTGGTGATTTTGCCCTTAAGCGCAGAGTCTACGGCAAAAAATGACCCCTTGTTGTTGCTCGAAATCATATCGCCCGTGTCGGCGTCGATTTCGTCATATGTGTAAGTGATTCTGTCGCCTCCGTTGACGTTCAGCACCGCAAAGGATGCCAGCTGCTTAATAGTTGCCATAGAGTAATTCCTCCTGTTCAGTTATATAAGAATCAAGTAATGAATCGGCTTTGCCCATATTGGTTTCGTACTCGTCGAGCCCACTCTCAGGCTGTTCGAGACGTATCATGTCGTAATCTCTCTGCTTTGCTTTCAGTTCCCATGCGACCTTGAGGTTCGGCGTTCCCTTAATCACAAAGTAGCGTTTCTGTTTTTCTGCGACCCAACAATCGCCCTCGCCCTCTTTCTGCAAGAACACTTGATATTCCTGTCGGAGTTCGATGGTTTCCGAGAAGATATCGTCAATGTCTACGTAGCAGATACCGTCTGCATCGAGCTGGGCCTCTCCGATATCTCCGAAGAGTGGAGTCGGTGTTTCGTAACAGTAGTTAAGACGTTCACCGTAGTTTTGCGTTTTGATCAAACGAGGCTTGGTGCCTGATACCGATAGGTTTCCGCTAATCTTCACCGCTCGGTTTATGGTAATCGGATAACTTTCCGACGGATCTCCTAACCAAGCAGCATCTCCGTTTGTGTCATGGAAACTCACGGCGGGATTGCCGTTTAACGTAATAATATCAAAGCGATAGAACTCTTCGAGGTCATCAAGTGTTGACCCTTTCATGAATTTAAGTCCTCGGTACGGAACCAACTCTATTCCACGGACTTCCGAACCAGAACCGTACGCCATCGAAATGAATGGATCTGAATCAATAGTCAGATACGAACCGCCGTACGCCGATGAGATGCTGGTGCTGTTGATGGTAAATCCCCCGATTTCTCCCTTTTCGGTAATCAGTTTCCCGCTTCTTAGGTTCCAACTGTTATTGCCGTCTACATCGCTTATAATTCCCGCTTTTATCAGATTCGCATTGATGATACCCGTCGTAATCATCGACGCATTGATTTTGCCGTCAGCCGTTAACGCAATGTCCGAGAACGGGCCTTGATAACCGTTCGAGCTGTGTCCGAGTCCGCCTTGGTTAAACCTCCATACGTTTACTGCGGTGTTCACATCTGGCGTGTCCATTATGAGGATTTCCTGTGGGTATCCATTTGCCCCTGGAGTCATCACGACGTATCCGCCCAGACCGCCACGGATAAGGTCTGTTGCGTACTGAATCGCTGACTGCATCATTGATGTGGTCGGGACGTTCTCCATTATCTGCGCCTCTATCGCTTTGCCGAGAGACGTCTGGAGCGCTCCGAGTTCGATGCTGTCATATCGGTCGAGCAGTACGTTGTACACCACCTTGATGACTTTCTGCTTTACCGCAGAAATGCCGACCTGTGGATAATAGACCGATACTGTGTCACACAGACTTACACGTTGGAGTGCTGCATAATCTCTAAACTCCTCCGTTTGCCACAGCTGCACGAAGTCCACCGTCAGATTCTCGTTCGGGAGCCACGCGCCACTACGTTCAAATCGTGCGATTGCTGCAGCGCGAAGTTGAGCGACAGTCGGTTTTTCCTCGAACGCGTCAGACAGATCCATCGGTGCAGCGTCTGTTATGGTATATGCGACTTCGATCGGTTCATCAGTTTCTGTTCTTATAATTATCAGATTGTGGTCGGTCAGATACGCGATCTGCGGCTCCGTCCCTTCAAAGACCAGCATCTGTTCAGGCAAGGTTACGATTTCGTCTCCGTTCGTCCAATACGGCACCACAGCATTGTAAGAATTCTCTTCGCTTATGGTCTGACTCAAGTTGGTCATGTTCTTTGAGTAGCGTATCTCAACATCTGAGTCTTGCCCACGGCTTGCATGGAGCTTGACCTCAAAGAGGTCAAATTCGTAATCGCCCCCGCCGTATACATCAAGGATGGAATTTTCTTCCCCGCCGAGCATGTTCCGTGCAAGTCTCGGAACGTCGTTCGTAAACGTTGCAACGGTAGTTTTATCGGTCCAGAATGTGAACGGATTGCTATTAACCGAATTAGTTCCAATCCCCTCGAGAGCAGCTGCTACTGACCCAGCGGTGTACGGCATAACCACGACGTCACACAACCTATAACTGATGTGGTGTGCATTAAACGTCACGATTCCGTTCAGATCTGGGATAGAGCGAGCATAAATTATAAAAGGCTGGATATCGTGCTTGTCATCATGTGTGCAGGCGACGATTTTTCCAACCTTTATTTCATCAAAATGTGCTCCGGTAATTGGGTAGTCAAACTCAGCTTCGTATATTCCGTTCCTTTCTTCAGTTACAACGAAACGAGTACAATCCGAAAGCCTTCCGATTCCGTTCGTAATGAACCTTGTTTCGTCTCTGTTGTATAGAATTGGTATCATGCTATATCCTCCACCATCTTGGAGTAATCGCCACTTGCGAGATCCCCGAGCCTAGTGTAATTGTGTTGTTCCCCGCTGACAGGACCGGAAACTCTTCGCCAGCATTTTGAATATAATCGTTACGACTTATCTTGCCGGCGCCGACTATTTCCCAAGCCTCCTGCGTTTCGCAATCAATATAAATCACTTGCGAGGCCGGTGCTGATCCTGCAGCTATGGCCATTGTCTGGCTGCCTATCAAGAGCGTTCCCGCTCCCGTAACAACCAGCAGCGGCTTAGCATCAAACAGAGTAGGATTCGTGATGGATCCACTCGCGCTGAATGTCTGTGCCGATTCTCCGCTTACCAGCCACCTCTGCGGTTTGCAGTCGAACACAATATCAAACTCGCTTGCGGTGTTGTATCTGACGGCCTTTGTCTCGAGCCCTGATTTATATATTCCCATTCGGAATTCATCCGGGTGATATGTATCGGTTAGCCTCTTGTATGTGTAACGTGATACAAGCAAGTTTCTGAACTCCGAGATTTTCTCTGCAAAATCTGCCTGAGTATCAGCAAAGCATCCGCCTGGATAGGTAACCTCAATATTCTCAAACCTCCCCTGATCAATAGCGAGCGCCCCGTTTCTGCCAGGAACAGTCACCATTTCGACCGCTCTTTCAGGAGCATTGAAAACAGCCTGACCCGTGATATATATACCCGAATCGAGGCTGTTCTCACCATCAAACGTGAATGAATTAAATAGTGCCATATGCCTTTGTCCTCTGTTTCTGCAATTGGACGAGTCTTTGCTCGACCTTCAAGGCAAGCTGATTGACGTCCATTCCTGGAGTAGCATACACATTGATTGTGATTTCATCTCCGCCCGTCTGCATGTTGTCGAGCTTATCCCAAAACTTGTCCAGTGGTACAACGGCCTCGGGACCAGCTTCACCAACACCTATAACCGACGGACTGTCAAAAATACCACCTGTCTTATACCAATCAATATCGAATCCACTCGGGTAGTTTATCGTCTTACCAAACGCTTCGATTGAGCTCCATTCAACGTCAAAATGAGGCAGCTTGATTCCCTTAAAAATCTTTCCGAGTTTGATTGGGAAGAAGTCTTTAATCGTGTCAATAATGCTCTCGATCTTGTCCTTTGCCCAATTGAACGGCTTCAGGATCGCATCCTTTACGGAGTTCCAAGCGTTCTGTGTCTTGGTCTTTATGGTGTCCCAAGCATTCGAGACTTTGGTTTTGACTGTGTCAATCAGGTTCGAAATGGTATTCTTCGCATTCGTAAACGGCGTTGTTATAGCGGTCTTGACATTGTTCCACGCCGTTACCGTTGCCGTTTTGATTGTGTTCCAAATACTTTTGAGCTTTGCCCCTAATGCCTCGGCAGCAGCTTTGATCTTATCCCAGTTCTTGTATAGAAGGATACCTGCAGCGACTACCGCAGCAACTACTGCGACCACTCCGAGTAGTGGACCGGCTGACAACGCGCCAATCGCCCCACCGGCTAGATTGACTACATTTATAATCGCACTGATGCCTGTTGCGACCTTGCCCAGCGTAATGAGCAATGGTGCTACAACCGCAAGGACGCCGCCGATTGTGGCGATTATAGTCAGCACTTCTGGATCTAATTTGGAAATCCAATTTGCGAATTTGCCAACGAGATCAACCACCTTCTCGAGCGCAGGAGCGAGATACCCAGCGAGCTGAGAGCCGACCTGCGAAAGTGCGACCTGTCCGATCAGTTTCATAGTGTCAAGCGAATCGTTGAACTCATTTGCTTTGTCGAGAGTCGCCTGATCTACGTAGTCGAGGTCGTACTTCTTCAGCGTGTCAGCAACCATCTTGTATGTCTCGCCACCATCTTCAATGAGTGGATTCAGTTCGGCTGCGCTCTTGCCCATGAGCTGCTGTGCAATGGCGTCTCGTTCAGTTTCGTTGGTCATCTGACCGAGCGATTTAAGCACATCCTGGAAGATGTCTTCGCTGTCGCGAAGTTGCCCGTTCGAGTCAGTAACCGACACGCCTATAGCCTCAAATGCAGCAGCCTGAGACTTGGACCCGTTTGCCGCGGAGTACGCATTCTTCGCGAGTTTCTTATTTGCCTTTGCAACAGACTCAACGGATACATCCACAAGATCAGCTGCATATCCGTATTTCTGAAGTTCGTCCGTTGCAATGCCTGTGACTTTTGACAGGGTGTTCACGTCGTCAGCTGCGGTTCCGCTCTTATATGCGAGTGTACCGATACCGGCAGCCGCTGCTGCTCCCGCAGCGGAAAATGGAATCATAGCCTGTCCTGCCGACTCGAGGCTGGATCCTATCGACTTAAACTGCTCCGACAACGCCTTCAGGTTGGCGTTACCGACCTCTCGAAGCTGCGTATTAAAGTTGCTCAGCTTCGACTCAGTGGTAATGATCTCTCTCTGTAGTTCTCTGTACTCGGATGAAGCCTTATCAACGCCCTGGGCATCCATTTCCTTCTGTGCCTGTTTCAACGCATCCAGTCTCTTCGAAGTCTCAGAAACCTTATCATTGAGAAGCTGTTGTTTCTGCCTCCACAGATCCACGTTGGTCGGATTGAATTTCAGCGCGTTATTGACTTGCTTCAGCTCCTTGTCGATGTTCCGCGTCTTCGAGTCAACGTCCTTTAACGCTTTGCCTAATTTAGTTGTATCACC
>CAMVKW010000070.1:0-8957 GCA_947168155.1 uncultured Lachnospiraceae bacterium
ACATCTTTGGATTGCTTCAAACAATTCATCATCAGACTTAAAAAGAGCTTTGGGCATCGAATCTCCTTCCTTGGCACATTGGAAGTAAATTTTTCCAACGTTTAGACAATATGAAAGTAAATTTTTCCAACCTGCCAATGTGGCAGATCGGATTTCGACACCATTATGAAGAAAAATCAGCTACATGGGAATCCGGGGGCATATATGACGCTTACGCAAGAATTTTATATCTTACTATCGGTGCAAGCATATTCTTACGAATCGCATTGAAATCGTCCGCTTTTCCTGCATCCACGAGTTTACACAGTTCAGATCTGATTACGCTAAAAGCTTCCTCCGCAGTCTGACCATATTTCTTTGTAAAATCATATTCTCCTGTTGATTTGCGAACCCATATACCAAACTTCTGAGCTGTAGCATTTCTTATATCTCCCATGCCAATCTGCTCACGCTCAAGACGATAACAAAAGTTCTTTTTATCGCCAGTACGCATTGCATACTGCTCCAAGGTTATGCTTCCAAGCATATCCCTATCAAAGTCAGAAACAAACTTTTTTCTCAATGCTTCAATATGTAAAATGTTCGGATTTGGTTCACTTATCTTCATATTTTAATTTCCGTGTTCAGACTTCATTTTTTAAGATGGGTTGATACACTTTTATCTTATGTTCAAACGAGTCTATTCCACCCTCCATATAGTTCACAATATCTCTTTTAATCGTATCTTCTGAAGGATACCCCGCTCTTTCAATCCAACCATTCTCTCCATCAGAACACATAACACAAACCTGGTCTGCCATAGCATTGGTAACTATAGTAGCACTATGAGTAGCGATGATAATCTGCCTTTTATTTTTGATATCACGTAATTGTCTAACAAGATTCTTGTATATATATTGACTGTCAAGGTTATCTTCTGGCTGATCAATTAAAATAGGTCTATGATCATCTACAAAATCTCCGTATCCAAAAATAAAGTCGAGCATAGCCACTACTTTTTGTCCAAGAGAAAGATTTCTTACATCTTTATAATCTGCTCCTTGTTTAGCAGTGGTCTTACTATTTATATTGAACTCCAAAGATAGTTTTTCCGACTCTCCAACCATTCTTCTTAAATAGGTTATGGCTTGAAAATATCTGTTATTATCAATCAAAGCGTCAAATATCTCATCTATAGCATTTTTTTGTTCTTCTATACTGGGATCCGGTCTTGTTCTATTAAAGAAGTCAGCAATATCAAATTGATATCTATCCTTCTCTTTCAATGCCATTTTCAGCAAAGATACAATCCCGACATTCCTATACACATAGTAAAGATAATTGACAGCATTTTCCTCTGTGACATCAGTATCCTGAAATCCTTCTTTCTTGCTTGCTCGTTTTCCACTAAAAAGCCAGTTCTCAAAATCAGGTGCATCTACGGGTTCATTTTGCTTGTAAATGATTCGAAGAATCTTATCCATTTTTTTGTTAAATGGTCCAATGATTTCTTCTACTTCACTTTTTCTTTTCTTCAGCAATTCCTGCATATCTTTTATGGCTTTTGCCAAGCCGTTCTTCGATCTGCAATTAATAGTCTTCTCCGGCGACGATAGTGTTTTATTTTGAAACATAAGTTGCCTTATAAAATCATCTATCTGATTACTGCTGGCTGTCTGCACCAAATCATTAACAGAATACTTAACATCATAAAGCCGGCTCAATGTTCCATATTTTTTTACAGATTTAATAACAATCTCATTCTGATCTTTACCTTTTATCACTTCAAATATGGATAAATAATTCTTAATGGCATAATTTCTTACCTTATCCTCAGAAAAATAATACTTGTAGTAATATCTGTCTGCTTCATTTTCACCAAAACATCTCAAGATATTATCATTTGAATCTTCTTTAATCGGAGTAGCCATCCTTATAAGATACTCCTTATTCCCTTCTGCGAATAAAACCCATATATCTCCGTGCTTACAAATAAAGTCTAAAACATTCTCATCAGTAATTCTTAAACCTATTGCATAATCAAGCACTTGTAATATTGTACTTTTACCTGTCCCTCGTCCACCAATGAAACAGTTAAGAGAATCAGAAAACGCAAGAGAAAAATCTCCTCCATCTCTTCCTTTCAAAAATCCTCCACTCTCAACAAGTACACTTTTTATATATTTGCGTTTCTGGATCTCGTTTGTTAATGATACCGATATTTCAAAATCATCAAAAGCTTCTTTTAATGTCTTAAAACTTCTCTTACCGCTCTTGATCCAAAAGTAATTCTTATCTACCGTATCTATTGAATGTGAATCGTTATCAATCACAAATCCCTTGGTAGTTATTTTTTGAGTTTTCAGTATTTTCTTTACAGGCTCTATATGAGACTGGTCATGAACCCCTATGTATTCAAAACAGTCAGCGTTCTTCAGTTTCTTCTTATAAGCGCCACTCAAGTATTTCTCATTATTAAACAAATCAGAAGAATTGATATGCGCAATATAAGAGATTCCATTAAGCTCTCTTTTGAAGAAATCTATTACTTCGAGACTCGTCTTATATGTTCCATCAACTTCACTGATTAAATACTCATCAAGCCAACTCCTAACTTTTTCTGTATCTTTTTTATCAAAAATACCAATAACATGAAGTCTGTCAGCACAGGATATTTCAATACCACATATAATCTCAGGATACTCATGTGAGCCTTTTAAATTATGGATATCCTTAATAGCTAGTTCCAGCTTGTTAATTCCACCAATGCTATTGTGATCAGTAATAACAACAATTTCATAGTCATTACATACAAGCTCATTAGCCAGAAGAATATATGAAAGCCACTCTTCTTTTGTAGTATAGATACTTCGCTCATTATCAAGCGTTACACTTGTTAAATACTCTTTTTTCGGAACAACTTTCTTTTGCATACAGTATTGCATCATCTGCATTTCATCAGCTTTGGCATAATCATCATGTTTCCATGATGAAAAGAGCTTATAATCATGCGATGCTGGTGTATGAAGGTGAAATAAAGTCTTATGAAAACAGCCATATTTTTTACTTATATCGCTCATTCTCTTATATATATCTTTAATCACCTTCGTATCTTCCACGCTTATGTCCCCCACTTACAATTCCTTTACTATCTCCATAAACTTGTCATAAGAGTAAGCTCCTGCATATCCCGGATCCTTACTTTGGAATACCATATAATATTTATAAAGTCTTCCCGCCTGACTCGCCCATTTCGAACCTGTAGCAGCCTTTGCCTTTGATTCAGGATTATCCAAATGATCTCCTTTTGTTTCAATCATAAGTATTTTTCCGTCTGTCAGCATTACCATAAGATCAGGATAAGCGGTTACTGCACCATTTATCGCAAATCCTTTTCGAGATATATTACGATGCCACCATTTCACATTATCAAGACTGGCCAGCTCATATACTACCTTCTTTTCGTAATCATTCAGATCGCCATCTTCCTCTTCATATAATGACTTGGGAATAGACGAAATTGAAGTTGTCGGAGATATACTTTCCTTCATCTGATACATGGGCTGGCACTGTACGAGATCTGTTTCCACCCATTTTCGGAACATCTTAGCTTCATGTTCTGCCAACAATGCATCAACCTTCTTCTTTATCTTGTCCGCATAAAGCTCAGTATTCTGTTCCAAATCTGTCAACTGAGCTTCCGTCATATGATCCATGATTTTCCCGACATAATCCCGAATCTCCCTGTCATCAACAGCATTGTTTTTAGACAGTCTTTTGCATATACGGTCTTTGCAGAGATTTCTTTTGGTTTCAGTAGGTCTTGAATCAAACCACTCTTTTATTGCCTCACTCTCAAACCCTTTTAGTTTCCATGCTTTCGGTGCTTCATGTGTGTCATCAACATCAACCTTCGCTATCTCTGCCTCGATTGAATCAAAATCTATCTCCGTATCTTTATCACGAAGGGTAAAGCCTTTTCGTAGATTTTCTCTATCAAGCAGCTCAAATTCATGCTCTGAAAATAGACTCGCATCTCCCTCGACAACAAATTGAGGAAGCCTTAATGATTTCAAATCGTCTTCAAATTCTTTCCTGACATGATACATTTTCATTTTGCTCACCACTTCATCTGGAATATCATCATACTGCTCATTTTCCTCACTTGTGATATTCTCCCAATAAACCGTGTTCTCGGTTAGAGCCGTCTCAATCATGGTATCAACAGTGTGGTTTACTGGGTCTGTAATCACCTCAGTTTTATAATCATCATTCAATACCGATTCTAACTGCTTTTTTAACTCATCAGTATCTACATCTACTGACTCAATATCAGACAAATCTGTTTCCACAGTTGACTGAATGTTTGTAAATTCCATCTGTTCAGATTTAGGTTCTTCAACTTCTTCCGTAACAGGATTATCCAAATCCTTGACCATATAATCACGTTTGCTGAACCCGGCATTATTCAGACCTTTTACCACTTTGTCGAGCGTTCCATAAAAGTCTACCGACGATGTAATAGCATACGAAAGATTTAGTTCTTGTTCATTGCTCATCTTTGTATATGGCAATCTAAGCACACGTCCCAATATCTGTTCCACATCAACTGTTGAATTACGATTTGCCACAGTCGCAAGAATATATGCAAAAGGACAATCCCACCCTTCCTTAAGTGCGTTTACCGTAATGATGTATCGGATTTTGCAGTCTTTTGAAAGCAGGTTCTCAGTTTTAATATCGTCCCTATCACCAGTTTTAATTGCTATCTCTTCCTCCGGCACACCAATTTCTATAAGAGTAGACTTTATCTTCTCATATGTTGTGCTATCATCTGATGTACGAGGCTGAGCCTGTAACAACACAATCGGTCTAATATACTTACCAGTTTCCAGTTCGTTTTTTCTTGCCTTAATCTCCAGGCGTTTCCTTAATGATATTGCACTGAGATAAACATCCTCCTGGCTCTTCATGTTATAAACGATGACAGGAAGCTTAACCATTTCTTCTTTCTTTAACTGTCTGGCATCCACACATGAAATAATATTGCTGCCTTCTTTCGGTGTTGCAGTAAGATCCAGTACAAAACAAGGGTTAAAGTTTTCAAGCATTTCTATACTTAACTTAGAAGTAGCATGATGGCTTTCATCCACAATAGTAACCGGATTCAACTGTCGTATTACCTGAATAAGAGCTGTATCATCAACATCTTCAAGTAGCATACCTGTATCACCCTTAAAGCCGTTAAATGCTGTAAGATTACCATTCTGTTGATAAGCCTTCCTACCATCTTTTTTGTTTGTTCTAAAAGAATCATATGTCAAAACAAAAATAGAAAGATTCTCATCCACCGACACAGGATTAAAATTCTGGCCGTTCAATAATTGTTCTTTGGTATAGACTTCTACTTTTCCACCAAAATCCACATCTATCTTCTGTCGATAAGGATGCTCCGTATTCGTAAGATTAGTAATTGTCTGCTGCATAATTGCATCAGACGGTACAAGCCATACCACTGCTTTCGGATGTATATGTGGCATGGAGTCAAATATCGGCTTGATTGCATTCGCTGCAAGAAAGGTCTTTCCTCCACCAGTAGGTACCTTAAGACAGACATGCGGAACTCCTTGTAACGATGTATTATAAAAAGGCATTCCCAATGGACCTATGCATACTCCTTTTTCTTCCCAAAGCTGACTATATGCCCTACTAATGCTCTGCATTTCAGTCAAAAGATTTAAAAATCGAGTAAGGTCTTTTATAACAGCTTTTTGATAATTCTTTAACTCCATGCTTTTATAACCTCGCTATATCTCTTGGAATCTTCTTAAAAGTAATGTTATATTTGTTCATCTTAGTATCTGATAAATTGCAGGTATCAGCATAAATAACATACGCATCAGCCTTGGTTTTTATGGTTTTTAAGAAATCATTATCCAAAACAGTCTGTCTATCTTTTTCATAATTGAAGTAATATGCCGTGTCATTATGGAGTCCCAGATAATAAGGATTATCATTATCATTACTACGTTCATATGACTTTCTTGTTTCCATATACCAGATGTATTCTCTAATAATTTCGTTATCAACATCCGGATTTATGTTTTCATTGTCAATAAGTAACTGCTCTCCAAGCTCATAAAAACTGAAGCCGCCACCAGTTCCCTCAACCTTTTTGTTACCTTCTCCATAGCCGTCAATTACGCGCTTAACTCGCTCAGCTGTAATTGAATCGGCATAATCTCCCAACTCTATCAGAATAAAACGACGATTTCCGCCATCCGCCTTATTTGCGTTTAGGACTGCATGAGCAGTGGTTCCTGAGCCTGCAAAAGAGTCAAGCACAAGAGAATTATTATCTGTTGCCTGTTCTACTAACTCTTGAATGATTCCGGAATTCTTAGGAAAATCGAATACCACTTCTCCCCATATCTCCATTTGCTCCTTATTTCCGTCTCTTGTATAAAAGTTTTCCCCTATGATAGATGAATATCCCGTATATTCATCCTCCAAGTCAGCTAAAAACTGCTTTTTCCTTGGTCTCCCATTCGGAGAATCCGGCCATATTATTCTGTCTTCATCAATTAATCTTGCCATCGTATTTCTGTCATATCTCCAACCTTTTGTTGGACGCCCATAATTAACACCGGTTTGAGGATTTATTAAGTCGTAATGCAAATTAGGTCTTGCCTCCGCTGTCGCAAGCCCTGCCATATTCGCACTTGCCCATGGTCCTCTAGGATCATTGTCAGGATTCTTGTACTGCTCAGTTTTCCTAGCGACTCCACGAAGCTTACTCCCATAACACAATACATACTCATGGTCTATTGAAACATTGGTTATATTACGATTGTCTTTATTTTGTCTGCTCTTCCAAATCAGTTGAGCAATAAACTTCGACTTGCCAAATATTTCATCCATTACTAATCTCAAATATGATACTTCTATGTCATCAATACTTACAAAAATTACCCCATCAGGCGACAATAGTTTTTGTAATAATCTTAACCTTGGATACATCATACAGAGCCACTTATCATGGCGAGAAAGATCATCTCCCTCTTTTCCAACTACTTCTCCGAGCCACTTAGCTATCTGCGGATCTTTCACATTATCGTTGTATATCCAGCCCTCATTACCTGTGTTATAAGGTGGATCTATATAAATACACTTTATTTTTCCCTCATACTTAGGTAAAAGAGACTTTAATGCCTCAAGATTATCCCCATGAATAATCATATTTCCTGCATCATCGTCCCCATAACTATACTTTTTATTTAAGACTCGGTAAGGAACTTCATTATGGTGATTAAGTACCTTATCCTTTCCGATCCAATTCAATGACGGCATATGTCCGCCTCCTTATCAATGCTTTATTTATCTTCGTCTATATACTCAACAATATCCCCAAAATCAGTTCCCAGCACATGACATATCTTACACAGTATAGTCATAGATACTTCTTCATCCCTATTCAGTTTTGTAAGTGTATTTGGCGCAATATCTGCCTTTTTCCTTAGCTCTACCTTGCTCATTTTTTTGTCAATCAATAACTTCCATAACCTGTCGTAAGATACTGCCATCAAATTGCCTCCATTACCTGTAAACACGCACAATAGTACAGATTTTATTATAACAGAGCGTTTTCAAGTCTTCAAGATTAATTCGCAAGTTCTTGACTTCAAATATTTGCGAAAAAAGGGGTGTGAAGCCATAGCCACACACCCCTATAAATTATATTTCTCTCTGTGAAGCTACTGCTTCCTGCGCCTCTCGCTGTTTACTTCTTTGGGGGACCGCACTGTTTGCCGCTACTATAGCTTTCTTTGCCGCAAGTCTCGCCCGAAGTGATGGGCGTTCCCCTCTTGCCCTGCGCTTTCGCTCTTCTTCCTCGATGCGCTGCAGTTCCTCCAATCGTTCCTGCTCCGCTTGTCGGGCTTCCCTTTTCTCTTCTGATTTTGGTACTGTATTGCTGAGTACATTGTCAATCTGGTTAAGATTGACCTCTTCAAGCTCCTCCACTTTGGCAAGTGGCTTATACTCTGCCAGCTTCACAAGAAGCTCCGCTGCCTTACGGACATCCTCGATGTTGTCACTCTCTTCTATTACAGTTCCCAGGTACTTCTTATAATCCGCAGAATTGCCATTTCTTATATCATCCGCTATATTCTGCACCTGCAATTCCCAGTTATCGACTGTATCCTTGTACTCATAGGGATCAAAGTCACTGGAAAAGCGGTCTATTTCAGCCGCCAGCTTCGCAGCCTCGTCCACATATACCGGCTTTACGGCATCCATATCCTGTTCCGGTCTATCCTGTACAGTCAATCCCGGCAGTGTCCCGATTACCTTTACATCCGGGAATGCATCTATGATCTGCCCAACCTTTGACAGTCCTTCCTGATCATTCCATATCTGCGGAACATACCTCAGATCATCAAGGTCTATGCTGTTTCCGTAGAGCACATCCATCTGTATATCGTCTATCTCCGGTGTTCCGGCTTCATGTATGTTGATGCCGACAGCAGGGATCATATTGCTATGATTTTCACGGATGCTCTCAAACAGAGCTTTTGCCTCTTCTATAGTGGAAATTCCCTCATGATAGGTTCCAATGCTGTGAAATTCGCCGCACTCCGCAACGGTATAGGTTATCTCCGTGTTACGCTGCTGCGCTTCCTGCATCATTTGTGCCTGCTTTTCGGCAAGGTACGCTTCCACGCCTGTCAGATACTCGGAAAGACTCCCGTGCTGTTCCTGTGATATTGTGTTTATATCGAGCTTTACGCCACCCATTATGATATCGCTCTGATGAAGAGTATTAAAAAGATCATCTTCTCTCACCGAACCGCTGTAATACAGCACAACATCAAGGTCAGCACCTTTCTCCTCCATACCTCTGCACCGACTGCCGGAAACAACTACATCCTCAATGGTTACATCCATCCCATAATCATTCACTATGCCCTGCACTATTG
>CAMVKW010000071.1:0-8612 GCA_947168155.1 uncultured Lachnospiraceae bacterium
CGAGGACCGCACAGCGATCCGGAACGAAGGCCGTCTTGAATTGATCTTTCTCGATTTTTCCGACGATTACCTCCATTTCCGGATCCACAAGTGCCAAATATTCGACTAACTCTTTCGCGGTCATAAATATCACAGCCTCTGCGGTCTCGGGAGGTCGATCAGCCATCCGCCAGGTACTTTGCGCACCGTAGCGCCAGACAGATCTGACCATCCCCATTTGTAATCCGTGTGATCAGAATCGAATCCCAGAAGATCGTACAGATCTCCTACGGTCGCCTGATCGTATTCGCATATACAGTTGTTGAGTTCTTCCAGGACCAGATCCGCATCGTATCTTGACTCTACGATCGGCTCCTTTTCCTGAGAATATCTAATCTCGCCCCTGCGGCTAAATGACCCTTCAGGTCTTGTGCTCGGACGAGAATAGCTCGAATATGATGTGTATGGACGATTACCATACGGCTGATTAAATCTGGATTGACGCGGTCGTGTGTCTCCGTAGATCACTGCGTTAATGCCGTTCACTACGAAGTTCACGATCGTATCTTTAACCGCAGGCACAAGCACATCGAAGAACAAATATGACATAACATCCGAAATATCTTCGGCGATGAATGTATCGCTGAACTTCTTAGCAAGAGAAGGCTTTCTGGTAACGGCCTTCCCCTGCACCACCTTCCTCATTCTCCTTCCGGAGTTTGAGTTTGACGGTAAGTTCATTTTCGAGATCTCTTCAGTAATATCAGACTCACTAAGAGTGCCAGGAGCCACTTTAGCTTCTTTTTCATCCATTACTCTTCCTCCGATCTCAGATCTTTAAGTACTTCTTTTTCGGCTTCGGACTTTGTGCCGTCGTGCTTGACGTCGAGAATAGTTTTACCGCCTTTCTCGACCTTCACTTCGGCTCTGTACTCCTTCGCCTTATCGACGAGTTCCCAGAACTCCATAGCCTGATCAGTGAACATGTCATTTACCTTCGTGAATGCTGCTTCACCGACGGTCAACGCGCACATTCCTACGCAGACTTTGCCGAATTTTGTTGTGGCGTACCTTAAGCCGTGCTCAATAACCGCGTTTTCCGCTACGATTGCTGCGCCTGTTCCAGCCATAAGACCGCCTACGAATGTTGCTACTGATGTGATTGCTCCCATATGTTTTCCTCCTTTTAAATATCAATATGGATTTCGCGCGCTATGTAAGAAAAAAAGAAAGAGGAATTGAATTCCTCCGATGCTGATTATTCCTTATCAGCTTCAGAGTCTTTCGCTCCCTCTGTTCCTTTTGACGTTGTGTCCTCAGGTTTTTCAACCTTCTTGAATGGATTCTGTACCGTCCAACCGGTTCCGAGAATGCCACCCTTCTTCTCTTTCTTTCCTTTCAGCTTCCTGATGTCATCGAGAAGCTTCTTCGGATCTTTCTTGGTAGCTGCTGCAGCGTCTTTAACTCCGGCTGTATAGCCGAGTTTAAATCCTGCAGTGCCTGCCAATCCAGCTCCGAGTACAGCTCCACCGATAGCTTCAATTCCGCTTTCATCGAAATCAAATGAATCGAGTACATCTGTCGTTGCCTGTTCTACAGTCACATTGTTTTCCATTTCAGTCATGATTTGTCCTCCTTCGGGTCTTTGCCCGTCATTACAGAGGTTGTAAAATTCGCGAAGAATATCACCACCAGGTTCTGACGAAGTTATCGAGTTTTACACCCATATCCAGACCCGTTATGAAAATATCTTTTTCATCCCACTTGTAGTCGTATGTCTTACAGGTAATATGCATTGGATCGCCTTCCGCATACTCCCACCCGACATAATCTCCTACAGCAGGCGGATCTATGTGCAAAAGTCTGAAGAAATCGCTCAAAGAGGCAAATCCGTCAGTCGCGTAGCGCTGGTCCAGTGTTTCAACCGCTGCTTTCACCTTACGCGGATCAGCTTTAAATATCTTTCCGCTGATTGGCTCATAATAAATTGCTAAAGCATCTTCCGGTCCGACGACCAATTGGTTTCCATAGACCTGAAGCGCCTTCTCAATATCTTTGTTCATTAATTCGTGTTTCTTAGCCTCGTACTTGTTATTACCAAGTGCCTCGCGTAGCGCTTGATCGAGATCGTCTCGCTCATGCTCGAGCAGTGTATATGCGGCAGCAATGGCAGCTCCACGCTTGTGCTTGAGATGGAAGGCGAAATAAAAACAGCCGAGACCGGTGAGTTCTCTCCAGACGACTGGAAGCCAGGCTCTCCATCCGAGTCTAGCTTTGTCAATAAATCTAAGCGGAGCGCCTCCTTCATCTTTAATTCTCCTTTCCTCGAGTGTGATGATCTCGTTCGACTCCTCATACGCTTCCGGAGTCTTCCTGATCGCGTCGATTGATAAGACCGTACCTGTGGCCATCAATACAATTGGTGCTGCTTTTCGTGAGATCTTGACTACTGCGTTTAATGCTGTGTTGAAGTTCATAAGTTCTCCTTTCTGAAAAATAAAAAAAGAGACTTGTTAGTCTCCTTCTAAAGCGTCGCGGTCGTATTGTTCTTTTAATGACTTAATCAGACCGTGTACAGTTCTATAAGCCTCATACTGTCCTTGATCGTAGTCACTCAAAGGACCGGCCAGGCCATCTGGAGAAGCGTCTGCTTCGTCCATTTGGTCTAGGTCTATCCTGTGAAACTCCGAATAACAATACTGCTCTACTGCACTAATGATTCCAAAAAGCGTCATTTTCTTTTTCATACGTACCCTCCTGTTATAAGGGCTGCTGGAATCGCGAGAAAAAATAAAAAGGACGTTCCGCGCTTCGAACACGGGTCTCTTAGGCGATTGCGCCTAAGCGTTCTACCATTAATACTATTTGTGTGGTTCATTCCACCGTCCCATTAAAAGAGTTGTTTTTTGTGCGAAAAAAGAAAGAGCCTTGTTGGCTCGATCTTTTAGAATCCGATACTGTTGTCAATAATGTCTTTAGTGCATTCAACGCTCCTTTTGACGACTGCTAGATCACCACTTGCAATACGCTCAATCTGTTCTCGAATGTCGCAAATATCGTCGTCTTGAATCTTTCTATCTTCTCTAGATTCAAGCTCGTCGAGTTTTGTCATAATTCGATCCAACTTACAATTGATAGTAGTGCACATCGATTCGATACCAATGCAATTTATCTTCAAAAAGACTTCGTTTTTGCCTGTGACTATTTTCATCAGTGTCACCTCCTGCTATAGAGGTTGTAATTACCGCGAGAAAAAGAAAAAGAAGTCATTAATCGACTTCCTCTTCCTCAAAGCTCATCCCAGCGATGGCTGTTTCCAGTTCGCGAGCATGCCGTGCTACTCTGCGTGCATACTTTATCATGATCTTTCGTCTTTCTTCGCGATCTTTAATAAGGCCTTTATCCTTTTTAAAACACGCGATTACCCCAAGATCATGAAAACTATCATGCATAGCGTTTTCATACAGCTGTTCACTTATACTGTTTGTCAGTTCGTCCATGATTCACCTCCATTACAGAGGCTGTTTTTATCGCGAGAAAGTCACCGCCCATTTCTTTTTCTGCTTCGGATCAACGATCTCTGGCTCGATCGGCTCTTTCTTGTTGTGAACAACAATCTCGATACCGTAGTTCTTTTCCAGATAATCTTTAACCAGGCAATACGCGCCGTAGCACGCAAGGCAGTTAATCGCCCACTGTTTCATTGTCAGAGGCTGCATACTTCGCTTCGAACTCCTTTCTCTTTTCCGGATCAATACTTAAATATGTTTTGATGAACTTTCCAACAAAACGCTGCGCCTGTTCCTTTGAATATCCATGGTTCATAAGATCGTTCATAAGCTCTTTCATCACAATTAGTCCTCCTTTTTCTGTTTTGTGATTGCAGCAACCCCAACTATCATTCCTAAAAGAAAACAAAGCGCTGCCGTAACAATTACAAGCAGCGCCACTAAGATACCTGTCATTTAGATACCACCCTATTCCATTTATTCAAAGCATCGCCTCGATCGCTGTGGCAGAGATTTGTCTCATCGATCTCAAGCGATAACCCACAATCGCATTGGCTATTGACCCATACAGGTTCATTATCATTAAGCTCAATGCTAAGCTTCTTGAATCGTCTGCCGCATAACGGGCAAGTTGTCGCAATTCGAATATCTACAAAGTCTTTCAATTCATCCATGTCTTATCTCCATCCATTTCTCCAAAAATAATATCGACATTCTCCGTAGCGTTAGCCAGGATCTTGTCATCATATACGACAGCTATAAGAATGCCATCGTGCCAGATCTCAAACGATGCCCCTGGCATTTTCTCAATTACCGGCATCTTCAAACCTCACCGGTTTATGCGAATACTCATTTACCGGTTCGGTAAGGCATTCGTTGCAAGGATCGTCAGTCTCTTTAACATCCTTGTGCTTGCACATATGGCAATACTCGTTAAACTCTACAAATTTTTCAATAATCTCCATTTCTAATCCCCTTCCCAAATATCAACAAGTCTTTCAACGTCTTCATCGTACCAATGTCCGTAGTTCGGGTAGGTTTGATCCCTGTATTTGCTGATCTTCCATCCCTCTTCTAACTCCTTCATTCTATACACTTCCATGAAGTCGTCAGTTGAGTACTCGTCTTTTGGATTGTCTTTAACGTAGCGCCTGGCATATTCAACGCATTCTCCGAAGCAGCATTGAATAAACTGCTCTGCGTTATACGTTACTTTTTCATACGGCATCTTCGATCCTCTTCCTTACCTCTTGAATGCTCTGGTCGGCAACCAGGTAATCCCCGCCGCCTAAGAATATCAATGTTCCTGATCCGTCGATCCAGTTAGGAGCCATGTACTTGATCATGTTTACGTTGATCATTACATTCTTCTTAACAGGCGATGTGGGAATCTTGCACATTAATGTAATAAATATCATTCCGGTTCCTCCTCTTCGGACTTTAAGTCAATCATTTCCTTGATGCGGTCAATAACCTCCTCTTCCTGAATGATCTCGTTATCGGCTGCTATCTCCTTCTCACGCTCTTTATTCATGTTTTGCATTACAAACAGTGCCTGATTAAACTGGGCGTTAATCGCGTGCTGCTGCTTCATGAAGTCTTTAAT
This sequence comes from uncultured Lachnospiraceae bacterium, assembly GCA_947168155.1. Taxonomy (GTDB): domain Bacteria; phylum Bacillota; class Clostridia; order Lachnospirales; family Lachnospiraceae; genus Eubacterium_Q. The sequence goes on from CAMVKW010000071.1 coordinate 5,095, forward strand.
TGCTGCGAAATTCTTGTTGAGGTTTTCTCCATCAGTTGTTCGAACGTTGTCGTGGCTCAGCACAAGCGTTTCCACCTGATCGATTCGATCATCGAGCCGAACAATATCACGCTCGTTTTCCACCGCCGAAGAAGTGAGCTCTTTGTCGAGCTTTTTACGTTCGTGCATAGCCTGATCGACAGCAATGCGTGCCGCAAAGTAACCGCCAAGGAAACCGAGAAACATTGAAAATATAAGTGTAAGAATCTGCATACTTAGTCCTCCTTTACCGTCTCGTACGCAATAAGTCTATTGAGATACCAGCGAGCTTTTTCCAAATCTTCAACCCCGCCTTTTTTCAGGGATCGAAGAATGTATTTGATTATGTTTCCACGATAGTATGATCCCGGATCAGGGACGAAGTCATCGATAATATCAATGACCTCGAGCCCCGATTGAGATTTGTAATGCTTTGGATGATTAACATTGTCCGTCATTCTTCATCCCCCTCTTCATCAGATACCACTCTGTAGATACACAGAACATCGTTGAAATTAAATTCGATTGGTTTGTTTTCGGTTGCACCTTTTGCTTCATATCCAGTGACCACACCAAGACCATTTCGAGTTAGCGAAAACTCTTTGCATTTCATTCTCAGTTCGAAACCATTTCTGAAGACAAAAACAATTGTCATTTTTCACCTCTCATATCCGCTCCACAGTTCGGGCAAAAGTCGCTTGGCTTTTTCTAAGAACGGAACATATTCCTTTTTTAGCAACCACTCAAGATGTTGAAACTCTTTTTCAGTCGGAAGAACAACAACGGCAATTAAACTATCGCAATCCGCATTGTGAAACGCTTGTATCATGCGCTCTCGGTATTCGGAAACCGTCATTCCTGCATCTGATTTTTCCAACCTATGTCGCACGGGTTCTGCGTCTATGGTCGGAATGTTTTGTAAATTGTCGCGAATATCATTAATACTGAAGCGAATCTCGTTTGGTTTGATTCGGCCTTTAAATGCCTCCAAATACCATTTATAGACCGCATCCACATCAATCAGCCGTGTCATTGATCTACCTCGCCACCGCTAACTCCGTTGCATCTGATCGCATATTTCAGACCGTGTATAACTCCGTCACGGTATCTCAGTCCACCTCTGAGCTGCTCTTCATCAAACAAGTGCCGGTTATGCTCAACTGCAAGCTCTGTTTCATGCAGTTTTTCTTTCAAATCCTTACATTCCACTTCAAGCTTATCAATGTATTCATGGCATTTATTCAACTGCTTTGTCAGTTCATCCGCTTCGTTTCCTGCGGATGGCACCGTTGCTAATGCTTCACGTATTTCATCAAAGTTCAGTTCCCAATTTTCACCAAGTTTATACCTTCTCGACTGTTGCCCTTTTTCAAGTAAAGCGTCAATCGCTACTTCTCTACTGATTAAGTCACTCATCCGATTTGCCTCCGAACAGAATTGCAATAGTTGCCTTGCAGTCATCGCAGAAAGTCAAATATGTGCCTTTATTGTCATGAATAATTAAGGTTCTTCTTTCCATCCCGTGTTTTCCAATCTTTCTTACTACCGGAATACGACTTGACGAATCGCTAGGAACAATTTCTTTCCCGCACATGTCGCAATACCACTTTGTCTCTTTCATTTATTCATCCTCCCAATAATTCTTTTCGTAATCAGAGTCTAGGACTATGGTTCCGTCTTCGAAATCTTTAACCTCTGTCGCCTCATAAGCTCCTGGAACAAAGACATCCGTGTTTACAAATATGACTTTGTTGCTGGACGGCATTTTTGACAGTGTATTGATCAATTCCTTTACTGTCATTTGCTATCCTCCTCACACCATTTCACAAATGCTTTGTAGAAAAATCGCTTGTCGGTCATTATGTCGGCTTCAGATATAACTTCCGAGTGAAGAACCTTGTCGCCCAAATAAAAAACGAGCCTCCAGTTGTCATCACTGATAGGCTCGATCACAAATGCAATCAGACGTAGATCATACTTGTGCTTGTTCTTTTTCAAAATATCACGCTGCCGCAGCCAGGAATAGAACACAATGCACCAGCAAGCGGTAATAAGCATGATGTAGAATGCTGCGAAATTAGAAATATCACCCATACTGTCTCCTCCTTTTAGAATTCCGGTTCTTGTTCGAATAAATTCAGTTGCTCAAAAGAGTCCTCATGCCACTCTTTAAATATTCGTGGATGTGCTCCGTATTTCAGGATCGCTCGTTCTGCTGCGTTCTTCACACGACCGTAGCTCTTGTACAGTCTATTTTCCGAACGCTTATCAGAATACTCAATTCTGAGCATCCACTCACCATCATTCGATCGACTTCCACTCATCTGGTACCTCCAGATCTGAGATCTTGCATACTGGAATATCTACCAAGTTAGGGAAATGATCGGCCTTGACAGTGACGCTGTTAACAATATTGTATGAGTCACCTTCTCCTCGTTTTAAAAATAGCAGTTCTCTACACGGCAGATTGCAATCCCCCCAATCATTAATAGTTACATGAGTAGCTTGCTCAGCCCCAAAAAGCGATACGAGTCGAATCAGATTTTCCTCACTTTGTGTTACTTTTACTTTCATTCTGGACCTCCTTAACCACAGAAGAAAATGATACGCCCTTAAATGCAGAGCGTAACGTCGCCTGCTGAATATAATCCTGTTCGTAGAGCCGGAACATAGGTGTCTTCTCTCTTCTGATGCCTTCTCGAATTGCCTTCTCCTGCTCCTTAGTTACCATCGTCTTGAAACGGACGTAAACTCTATAATCTTTTTCGCCGTCATGAGAGAGGAACATGCGAGTGCGTTCCTCTATCTCGTAGTTGTCTGCATACTTCTTGAGAAGATACTCGTAAATATCAGCAGTATACGGGTTATGAGTCTCAATGATAAGACGCTGCTTCATTACTTACCACCTCCCATCTCATAACCGTCTTTGAAGCCTTTGCGATATGCCTCGAAAATATCTTTGGCTACCGGCTCCTGGGCTGTCTTTTTTGACAGTTCTTCGTTCACTGTTAGAAGCAATTTGTTCTTCTCCGTGAGTCTCTGAATATCTTTCTGAGCGTCGTTAAGAGCATCAAGAAGCTCGTCGATTCGCTTTTGAAATTTACTCAGATCTTCGGCTGCCGGTTTAGGCTCTTGAACAGGTGTTGGTTCCGGTTCTGGCTCAATAGGCTTCGGCTTTTTGTTGTACTTACGTTTGGGATACATCTCCATGTACTTGAGAATATAATCCTCGTCGAACTTATAGCAATTCATTTGTCCATGTTTTTCGACAGTAGTAGGAACTAACTTTCCTTTTCTAACAAGCAGACTTATATTCGTAGGATGGCAACCAAGAAGCTCTGATACTTCTGTACTTGTGAGAAGGTTTCTTTTAGAAACAGTCTTTGGTTTTGCTTCTTCCGCCTTGTCTTTGTTCAGGAGAATATCAAGCTTGTCGAGTTCGTATTCCGGGATCATGAGAGTGTCGCGTTTGCGGCCATCTCGTGCCGGAATAACAGAAT
>CAMVKW010000072.1:0-8285 GCA_947168155.1 uncultured Lachnospiraceae bacterium
TATCCATGTGGGTTGCAGTAATCGCACTTGCTATAACAATCTTCTTTGCAGAAGAAATCACATCCATCTTATCTATCAACCTAATTTGGTTAAACATTATAGTTCACCTTATATACAGTGCCGGGCGGGCATATGTAAGAAGTTGTAAGAGGAACAGGGGGTATTATTAAAAAAACAGAAGATGATGAGATATCACATATTTATTGACTCAATAAAGGAAGGTTACTAGGTAAATAGAATATCTGTTAATGTAGCTGTCTCAGAACTGAAGGAAGAATCATTTACGCAGGATATTCATAAGATTATATGCGAAAGTGGAATTTCAGAGGAAAAAGTTGCCATAGAGATTACTGAGTCACAGACAGAGAGTGACTTTATAATTATGAAACACAAGATAGAAGAACTTAAAGAAAAAGGTATTAAGTTCTATTTGGATGATTTCGGAACGGGATATTCAAATATGGAGAGAATCATGGAACTTCCTTTTGATATCATCAAGTTTGACAGGTCTCTGGTGCTTGCGAGTGGCAGTGATTTAAGATCGTAAAAGATGGTTGAAAGTATGGCCAGTATGTTTTCGGGACTTGACTATTCTGTGTTATATGAGGGTGTTGAAAATGAGGAGGATGAAAAGAAGTGTATTGATATGTCAGACTCATATATGCAGGGATATAAGTATTCTAAACCTATTCCTATAATGGAATTAAAGCGGTTCTTTTCAAAGGTAGAGGAAAGTGTGTAAATCGTATTATGATGTTTATTTGGTATAATTTTGGGTGCGTATTTGTAACAGCTAAATGATATGATAATTAAAGGAATTTGATATATAACATATAAAAATCATCTTGTTTGTTGACTCTTAAAAAAGATATTGATACTATTAATATAATAAAGGTATAGTAATATATATTGAGTTTTATAAATATATAAGAAACATGTAGAGGCTTTTCATATTTGCCAACACTATTAACAACTAGATGAGGTGATATCAGTGGATTCACACATGCGAGTTTTCAAGGTATAATTTTTGACATTGAGTATAGAGATAGGAGGAGGTATTAAACATGGATTATAGAGTAGAACAGACACAAAGATGGCTAAATGATACTTATGGTTCATTAACTGATTTTCCAACCTTGATTGAGGATGGTATTACTGGACAAGCTACATTCCAAGCTCTAATATGGGCACTTCAATATGAATTAGGAATAACACCAGATGGTGTTTTTGGTGATGCTACCATAGCAAGTCTTAATACACAATACCCAACAATAAGTCAAAGTCCTGATCCGGATAATGAATCCCCAAGTAACATAATATACATACTGCAGGGTTCATTATGGTGCAAAGGTATTTCACCGGGTGGATTTACAGGTATATTTGGCTATGGTACAGCAGATGCGATTTATAGATTTCAAGTTACAGCAGGTATAACTCGAGATAAAATTGTTAGACCATATATTCTACAAGCTATAATGAATACTGATTCATATTCTTTTGAAGACACAGGTGATGTTTTTGATACTTATAAACATGAAATTCAAATGGGGTTGAATCAATATTATGGTGCTCAGATTGGACTAGTGGCTCCAAATGGTATTTGGGAAAGAAAAAGTCAAACAAATCTGATTAAAGCGGTTCAAATAGAATGGAATGCAACACCAATCGATGGGATAATAGGAGATGGAACAATCAATAAGTCGCCAATGCTTTCTATCAATACATCGGGCTATACAAATTCCAAAAGATTGCTTCAATGGGCTCTTATAGTTAATGGATTTTACCCAGGAAGTCCGGATGGTATTTTTGGAACGAATACATATAATGCGTTATATTCGTTTCAGGATTTTGTATGCCTATCAGCGGATGGTATATGTGGTAAACAAAGTTGGTATTCATTGCTTTCAAGTAAGGGAGATAGAAATAGAAATGCCACAGCTTTAGATACTGCGCATATATTCAATCAATCAGAAGCCCAGCAGTTTTATAATGCTGGTTTCAGAGATGTTGGTAGATATCTTACAAACGTTGAGGGTAGCAGCTTTGAAAAAGCTCTTACAGCTTCAGAACTTACAATATTAAAAAATGCAGGATTAAATGTATTTCCTATATTTCAAACTAGCGGTACATCTGCAGAATATTTCACTGCTTACCAAGGTATAGCTGATGCTAGAACAGCGATAAATGCGGCACAATCATTTGGCTTTCCACCAGAGGCAACTATTTACTTTGCTGTTGATTATGATGTTCTTTTAGGTGATATAGAGGATCATATAATTCCATATTTTAAAAGCATTAAGGAACAGGTTGGAACCCTTTATAATATTGGAGCTTATGGTCCCCGTTACATTTTGACAAAGCTTTCAGATATGGAATTCATATCGAAAAGTTTTGTTTCAGATATGTCATCTGGATTTACATGTAATATAGGACAGAAAATGCCGGAAAACTGGGCCTATGACCAGTTTTATGAAGTATCAAGTTCAAGTTCGTCTTACGCTAGTGTAGGATATGATAAATGTATAGCATCATCTCGGAAAACTGCAACGGCACCTAATGAATATATTACTTATACAGATCCTGTATGGCCTCCAGTTACATCCCAGAATATAATCCCAATAGAAAAATTATATAATTATGCATTTGATTATATAGACTCTATTTCTATTTATACAGGTGTTTTGCCTACTACAGCTAGTATTAATCAAATTGTTTTAGCATATTTGAGACAGAATATATATTTTAGTTCAGCATGGGATGAAGTTTCAGGTCCTATTAACTATGGATTTAACACTTATTTAGAAACAAATTATCCTGAGGAATTAGAAGAACTTACGCCATCCAATATTAAATTGTTAGATCCCTTTACGGCAGAGACAATCTCTGTAGAGCATTTTGCTGCTACGCTAGGTGCACATCTAACATATTTTGTATATAACAATGCGCCTATTGATAAATATACGAATGCATATGCGGGTTGGGCAGGTGATTTGTTGCAAATTGGTGGTACACTAGGAACGTCTATCAATTTAGGTGGTGTCAATTATTTTTACAACTCACTTGCCTTGAACAGATGTATTGGTTATGTACCTGGTGAAATTGATGATTTGGAATTTCGATATTTAAATTCAGAAGGCGTATTGTCGACAAAACATGATTCGGGATTTGCGTATGAGGATTTAGTACAAGACATAGATGCGTTTAATATTGCTCATTTATATTCATTGAATGTGACGCCAATTCATGTAGCCTTGGAAGATTATTATAATATTTCCAGTTATGTATCACAGAGGTATTCGAAATTTGAAGAGAAGTTATTGGCTGAATATAACGAAAACTCTATATATGATGTTGCATATATATTTACATGTCCTGATTCAATAGTTGCTTCAGTTATGAATGACATTTTTACGTCTATGTTTGGAAGTTTTGATAATGCTTTGTATGGAGAATACTTGGCTTTAGCTTTTGAGGACAAAATATCATATTTTAAACAAACAGAAAATAATGATTAGTAATATACAATTAAAAACTGTATTTCCTATAGTTTATTATTTGGGTGTATAAGATGAAATTCAAAAAAACAATAAAGATATTTGTTTGGATTTTTGCAATATTAGTTTTGTTAGCGGTATCCCCTATTATTAGTCTCGGTGTTAGTATGTGGTACGATGATCATACATACTATATTTTAGAGGATTGTACATCGGATCAAAGCAAAGAGATACTGCAAATGATAGGATTGGATAATGGTCGTGATGTGAATGTAGCGTATATAGAATATAAATTAACTGATGGCACACATAGACTAAGAAGTTTTAATATTATATTACAAATTGATAATAATGATACTATAAAGGAAATAGATAATGATATAAAGAAGAGATCTTTTTATAATAATTATGATACTGAATCGATTGCTGTTAAGTCTATACAAAATGGTAATTTATATATTTTATATTCATATAACGTGAAGAGTAATAATGGTGAGTTAGAAAAGTACATTATAAAAAATGGAAGGCGGAAGATAAGGGTATTTGATTAATAGAGTTTCCTTAAATTTAGGGCTATACATAATACCATTGAATTCGTCAAGCAGTATGTTAAAATTAGTAAATGTAATATTTCTGATTACTCTAATATGCATTCAGTATTTGAAAAGGGAAGAAGAATGAAATCATTTAATTCTAATGAAAAAGAGCGAATGGTTGAAAACTGCGAAGCCTTAAATATTTCAGATTACAGAAAATGCCTCTTCAACATTTTGATTGACTACGGTTTTGAGCGTGTGGATAATAGAATGAGATTTCTGAGTTGTGATATTGTTATTGTGATTGAATTGCAAAAATCGAGTTTTACGGATGGTTTTTATATTAACTGTGGATTTTATGTTCCTTCTGCACATGATGAGTCTGCCGCACCAAAAGCTGTCAAAGATTGCGATGTAAATATAAGATTTATGCATAAGAATGTCATCGAAATTGATAAGACATTATTCGATATTAATACAACAGGAATAGATGCCTTTTCTAAAATAGTCCGATATCACATGGACGAAATGCTTGTTCCTATCATGAATACTGGAATACAGGTTTTATTTGAGATGGAACCAACTGCCATTTATTGTGCGAAGAAAAAACTGCGTGAATATTTAGATAATAAAATGATTTGAGAGAAGGGCAACTCTATGATTGATTCCGAAAAGTATAAAGCGAAAATCAATAAACTAATTCAGGAAAAAAGTTTGTGTTCCGTTATGAATAATACAAAATGGAAAGAGCTAAAAAAAGGAGTATCAGGCTTGCCATTTCTTCCACCATTTGTGATAAAGTCTGTTGATGAGGAAGAATCTGAATATCATCAGTTTGATGAAGATGTTTATTATAGTGGTGACTGGGGCATGCACTTAGATGATTACTTAGGTGGAGATATTTATGCTACTCCGTTTTATGCAATAGAGTGGATTAAAATTAGACCACGTATATTGGAACGTCAGGGAAGGCTAATTGAAAGCAAAGTAATTGATGAAACGGAGGAATTTATTGCAATATTAAAAAAGTATAATATCCCATATGATGAACAGAATGGAACATATATAATATATGGCTATCAATAAAGCATTAATTTCTTTAATACCGCAGATAGTAATTAACCTCTCTTTTTTAATAATGTACTAAGTCTCTCTGGCTCTGTCCATAAGAACAGAGTCAGAGAGATTTTTATTATTCAGGAAGTCTGTCTTCGTACATAATCTGAAGTTCACCGTAGATTCTACCCCAGTTTCTGAGTGGTATGGTCCATTTCTTGGTAGCTTCAAAAGTGGATAAGATAATTATATATTGAAATTTAGAGTGTAGGAACGATGTGAAACCGTTAATCCTACGCTCTTTTAATATCCTTCAGTTAAGATTTAAGCCATATACATGTATTTATGTTGCTAATACTAAATTATCGAATCGCTTTTAGTTTTTCCCTTATATTTTCCCTTATAACTTTCGTGACTTGATATAAGATGATATAATCTGAAATAACACCGATTGAAAAGTTGAATTGATTATATTCAGTAAATATAAGGCTTTTCGAGGTGTTTGATAACAATTAGCGAAAGCTAGTAAAACCAAATGAAAATAAAAAAACAAAACCGGAAAATATATTACAGTTTATATGTTCAGGGAGGAGAGACTGTATGGAGTTTTATGAAGTTATAGAGAAAAGAAGAACTATCCGTGACTTTGAGTCCGAGGAAATACCGAAGGAGGTTATCGAAAGAGTCATTGCTGCTGCGATGAAAGCTCCTACCAATGATCATATGCGTGATTGGCATTTCATTATTGTTAAAGATCGTGAGACTGCCGCACGACTACTTGACATAGTTCCAAAGGGAATATCTGATGAGGATATGAATCAGTTAATTAAAGATTGGAATCTGAATGACAGTCTGCAGCAGGAGTGTTATCGTAATGCAGTACCCAAGCAGTATCGAATGCTTTTTGATGCGTCCGCAATCATTTTGCCACTTTTGAAGCAAAAAACGGATATTTTACATCCTGAGAATATATCTCATCTTAACGGGTTTGCATCAATTTGGTGCAGCATTGAAAATATATTTCTTGCTGCAACGGCTGAAGGATATGGATGTAATCTTCGTATCCCACTTGGAAATGAGAGCGAACACGCAAGGGAAGTACTTGGTTATCCAGAGAAATACTATATGCCGTGTTTTATTGGGATGGGAAGACCGAAAGAAAAAGCATTAATTCCTAAGCAGAAAGATATTGATATCAAAGATAGAATTCATTGGGATGTTTTCTAAAATCCCCTTTTGCAGATTAAATATGAATATATATTTCAGGGTATAAGAGTATAGGAGGGAAAATGAAAGCATTAATCATTAATTGCAGCCCTGTCAGAACGGGCGCGACAGCTGAGATTGTAAATATTATCGAAAAGGAAATTTCCGCACGATATGACACAAAATGTATCTGTATAGATGACTATGATTTTGATTTTTGTAAAGGCTGCAGATTCTGCCACACTACAGCGAAGTGTGTAATGAATGATGATATTATTAAGATTATGGATGAATATGATAATGCTGATGTTATTGTTTCTGTAGCTCCGTCTTACTGGGCAGATATACCGGGGCAGTACAAGGCATTCATAGATAGATGCACTCCCTGGTGTGATACGCATGAACCTCACGCTACTATAAGGGAGGGGAAGAAGGGATATTCGGTTGCACTCAGAACCGGTCCCGGAATGCACGAGTGCGACAGGATAATACAGAGCATAGAACATTTCTATGGACATTTGCATATTGAATGTTCGGGGTGTCTTGGCCTTACATCTATTGAATATAAGGAAAATGTTGAGCCAAAAAAACAGGAGATAATTGATTTTTGCAAAAACATTTAATTCCAGCATAACGCTCCACATTCTAGGGATTTAGAGCGGAAAACCGGAAGATTATAATATAAGGATATTGAAACTATGACAATATATGAAGTGGTAGATAATAAAAGAGATTATATGGATCTTCTTTTTTTAGCTGATGAGCAGGAAGATATGATTGAAAAGTATCTAGATAAAGGTACAATGTATGTTCTTGAAGAAGATGGAATCAAAGGGGAATGTGTTGTCATCGATGCGGGTGATAATGTTCTTGAAATCAAAAATATAGCAATTTTGCCGCAGTGCCATGGAAAAGGATATGGAAGGTTCCTGATAGATTATATAACCGAAAAGTATGCTGGAATGTATAAAACCCTGCAAGTGGGTACAGGGGATAGTCCACTGACAATACCTTTTTATGAAAAATGCGGATTCAAGAAGCATCACTTAATTAAAAATTTCTTCATAGATAATTATGATCACCCGATATTTGAGGAAGGTGTGCAACTTATTGATATGGTGTATCTTCGAAAGGAGATTAACTAAAGTTTATTTCAGGATAATTTACGAGAATATGTTTTTAGGGGTATATTAGAATGAAAGAATTAAAAGCTAAAGAGTATAAACGTTTTGAGGATATAAAATATATCAGAGAGGATGGGTCGGAATATTGGAGTGCAAGAGAACTTGCGTCAGCGTTGGATTATACTCAATGGAGAAATTTCTCAAAAGTAATAGGTCGCGCTATGATTGCTTGCGAGAATAGCGGACACGATGTTTTGGACGATTTTGCTGAGGTCAGCAAAATCGTGGATGCAGGTGCAACCTCTAAGCCGATAAAGGACTATGAATTATCTAGATATGCTTGCTATTTAATAGTTCAGAATGGTGATCCTCGTAAAGAAGTAATTGCATTAGGTCAAACATATTTTGCCATCCAGACATATCGTCAAGAAGTTGCGGATCATTTTAATCAGCTCGATGAGGATAGGAGACGATTGGTTGTACGCGGAGATATTAAACAGTGGAATCAATTGCTAGCTGAAACAGCGCATGATGCTGGTGTAATTACCAATGAGGAGTTTGCAATATTTCAAAATGCTGGTTATATGGGACTATATGGTGGTCTTATGGCTGTGCAAATACCAAAAAGTATGATTATTTAAAACTGCGCATACACCAAAGATTATTGATATATTAAAATGCGCTTTTGGGGAAAGAGAATGGGAGGAGCGTATATAATTCATCCAAAGAATCTGAGCATTAAGGATGATGTAGTTTGCATTCCACCATATATGACAATATGCTTGTAAAATGACACATTATGATAATAAATAAAATCGGAAGATAATGTTGATAACTATTTGATGATTAGGCCTTCGGGCTTGATTATA
>CAMVKW010000073.1:0-8255 GCA_947168155.1 uncultured Lachnospiraceae bacterium
CGACTGCTATAAGAGCAATAAAAGAAAACGGCTCTCCGTTACCACAACTTCTTACGGATGAAGAGAGGTCTTTTTTCTCTGTTATTATTCCAATACATGAAGCGTTTTTGAATGAAAACAGTATTAATGATGTGAATTCTCTCACTGTGCCCAAACGAAGAACGAAAGCACAGATAAAGTCATTAATAATGGATGCTCTGTCTATTGATAGTATATCGACTAACGAGCTATATAAAAGATTAGGTTATTCTGGCAACGCATCAAAAACATTTAGGAGTTGCATTGAAGAATTGATTGATGAAGGAAAGGTGCGTTATGCTGCGGAGAATAAGCAAGATTCCCAAAATGTGCTGATGAAGGTTTTATAGAAAGAGTGGGATTTGGATAGTGAAGTAGTTAGGATAGGAATAGGCGATACATGCAATGAAGGTAGATTATTACAAACTATAGGGGTTTACATGTGAAACAGATTAAAAAGAAGGGGTAATTATGACTATTAGACTGAAAAAAGAAGCGGATGAACTACTTCTCTACTATGCCCCTGAAATGGGAACCGAAGGAATAAAGGATAAATTACAGAAGAACGAATTCATAACTATTAAACACACGTATATTGTTAATTTGGGAAAATTAATCAGAGAAGAAAATGATTTAGAAGAAACGCTTGTATTTACAATAGGTACAGTTGGTGAAGAATATACTGAAATAGATTCAGAGGTGTTTGGAACGAATCATCGTATATTCTTTTCCAATGATATACATCTTATCCCTAAAATGTTCACTGCTTATAGAAATATCTCTATTATGAGAAAAATAGATGAGGTGATAGATCGAGATTTATATATTGGGGGTCGATGGGATGAAAACGAGGGGATTCCAAAAGAGACGTTCAAGGAACTCTTAAACACTTTTCCCAAAACTGCAGAGCTTAATAAATATGCGTACTTCAGAATCGCATCGTGTATTAGTGAGTACTTTCCTGAACTGGATCGATTCGAAAAGATATATAAGGAATATATAGAAAAGAAAGACAACAGTATTAGTATTAGTCGCTCGATATCAAATATAGATATTGAGATCGCTCAATTTACAGAAGTATACAATGAGTTAAAGAGGATGCTTACAGGTTCATATACGGAAAAAGCATGGCAACCTAAGATTCATAGTATTATTCAAATGATATATCCGCAGTATATTTTATCTGTAAGAGAAATAAGAATTAAGGGTATAGATAAGAATGATAAGCAGCCAGATTTCATTATGGTTGATACTAATGGATATGTTGATATTCTTGAAATCAAGAGCCCAGATGTAAGTGTGCTGACAAAACAAGCCTCTTATAGGAATAATTATGTACCTGTAAGAACGTTTTCGGGAGCGATTCAGCAGATTGAAAAATACATTTATTGTTTAAATTCGAAAGATAAAAGTAAAACCGATTTATGTGAAAGATTATCAGCAAAACTACCTGAAAAGATAGAACCCAAAGTGTTAAATCCTAAAGGTATTCTTTTGCTTGGACGTAGTAATGATTTCAACACACAGCAGAAGAATGACTTTGAATTGATTAAAAGACAATACAAAAACATTGTTGATATTATGACATATGATGATCTGTTAAACCGTTTGGGAAATATTCTATCCTCGCTAAGGTTGAGAAGAGAGAATAGTTAGGATTGCGAATTAAGATTGTTCTTATGAACGAATATTAGTTGAATGATGAAAAAGAAAGTGACCCTTAAAGCAGATTGTAGAGTATAACGTACATAACGGATTGATGAAGGCTCTGTTTGCATTGTAGGATTCTTGATATGATGTAAAAAGGTAGGGGAGGCAAGATGTATTTAAAGTATCTTCAAATTGTAAACTATAAAAACTTGAGAAAAGCTCGATTTGAATTTGGAAAAGGAGCCAATACAGTTATTGGAGAAAATGATTCCGGGAAAAGTAATGCAATGACTGCAATGAGAATTCTACTAGATGATGATTACTTTTATAACACAAAGCGACTAAAAGAATCAGATTTCTCTGATAGTTTGGGGGACTGGAGAGGGCACTGGATTATTATCTCAGCATTTTTTGATCAGATAACTGAAGAGGATCAACAGAGCGAGGTATGCTCGCAGATTTCGCCCGAAGTAGAAGACGAAGTATTTTTAAAATCATTCATTAGATGTGAGGGAAATAACTACGGTGTGGTTACTCTGTTCATACGTCCAAATAGAAAGCAAAGGAAGGCTCTTTTTGAAACGCAGACAAAGAGCGACTTTGATAATGTGAGAAAAAACATTACTTTGCTTGATTATGAGTTTTGGTATACTGTGCGTTCGCAAGCGGATTTTACAAATGAGGAAGTATATACAGAAATTGTAGGTGACTTTGAGGCGGGAAATGCTCCAGATCCTGATGCTGAAGATAGATATATTATTGGAACCAAGGTTGATATTTTGGACATTTGGAAACATATTTCTCTTGAATTTATTGATGCGCTAAGAGATGCACAGGGTGAACTGCGGAAACCAAAAAATCCTTTGAGACGTATTTTTGATGTTGTTAATCGGGAAGTTGATTCTAATACTGTTGAGGAGATTAAAGATAAAATAAGGGAGTTGAATCAATCGTTATCAGACATTCCACAAATAAAGAACATAGGAAATGACGTTAATAAAAAGCTCAATGATATTGTGGGACTTGTGTATTCGCCAGAAATATGTGTAGCATCACACATTCGAGAAGAAATTGAGTCAATTGCAAGAAATTTGACCATTGTTCCTGCAAATGAAGACGATATAGATCAGTTGGGATTAGGACATCTCAATATACTTTATATTGCTTTGAAACTTGTAGAATTTGAGGTGAGTCGTAATCATGAAGTGCTCAATATAATGATAGTAGAAGAGCCTGAAGCGCATATACATACTCATATTCAAAGGACATTATTTGAAAACTTAAATATAAAAGAAAAATATACTCAGATTATCATGACAACGCATTCTACGCATCTTTCGGAAGTGTCAAATATCACTAAAATGAATGTGCTAATGCGTAGGGAGAATCAGGCTATAGTTATGAGGCCAACCAAGGGACTTCAAGAATTCGCCGAAGCGTCATTTGGAATAACGGATCTTTCAATAGAACAGTGTATAGAGAGATATTTAGATGCAAAGAGGTCAGTGTTACTATTTTCAAAAGCAGTTATTCTTGTTGAAGGGGATGGAGAGGAATTATTGATTCCTTCATTAATAAAACGAGGCTTTGGAGTTTCGCTTGATGAACTTGGTATAGGTCTTATAAATGTTGGAAGCGTAGCTTTTGAATATATAGCCTGTATTTTTTCAGACGAAAGAATACAGCGTAGATGTGCGATTGTGACTGATTTAGATGCTGTTGTAGAGAATGCAGAAAAGTGTTCTGAAAAAGCTGCACAATTAGGTGCTAATCGTAAGCAGAAGTTTGACGATTTGTTTAGAGACGATATTTGGGTAAGCAGTTTTTATGCTCCACACACTCTTGAGATTGATTTTTATAATCTAGAAGATAATAGAAAGCATATAAAGAAATTCATAAGTCAACATTACAAGCAGCAAGCTACAAAGGAAAAGCATATTGCAAATCTGTCTTCCAGTGAAGCAGATAGATATGATTCCGTGCTCACTGTGGTAAATGGATTAGGGAAAGGTTGGCATGGAATATTATTAGCTAATGACATCGATAGAACAGTACGGATTCCAGAGTATATTGTTCAGGCATTAGCTTTTGCTACGCAAGATGTAATAACTCCACATATCTTAAAACGAATGGCTATATATGTTCTTGAATACTATGAAGATGAGAGCAATTTAATGGATAACATGATTAATGCAAGAACGGCAGAGGAAATTCTTGAAAGCATAGATGCAATATGTGCTGAACATGAGGATATTGAGTTTGCTTTATTTGTAAAGTTTTGGAAGGATTATAAAGGATATGAGTAATGTGGACTTTAAAATGCTTGATTTATTAAGTCCAGAACAAAGGAGTGCCTGTGTATATATGGAGAATATGCTCCTTACAGCTTGTCCTGGAAGTGGAAAAACTAGAACGGTTTCATATAAACTTGCATTTTTAGCGAATCATTTTCAGGATTCTAGGCGATTGCATATTGCGATTACTTATACAAATAGAGCTGCTGATGAAATAATGTCGAGGTTAGATGCGCTGGACGTATCAGCGGATAATATTTGGGTGGGTACAATTCACCAGTTTTGTATGGAATTTATTATAAGACCATATTCTATGTATTCGGATAGGCTTAGGAGAGGGTACAACATTATAGATGAATATGTGCAGCATGAATATAAGCGTGAGCTTAAGGTTTCTTTAGGAATTGAATGCAATGACTGGGATATAGACAAGCATCCGCGGATATTGGCAGCATATAAGCAATTTCTTCTGCAAAGAAAAGAAATCGACTATGATGATATTTTGATTGAGTCTTTAAAAATATTGGAACAACATTCATATGTAGCTGGTAATATCGCTTCTATAATTGCTTCTATACAAGTAGATGAATACCAGGATACTACTGAGAATCAGTATGCAATATTGGCAGAAATCTGTAAGAGGAATAGCGAGATTATTATTTCATTTATTGGCGATGTAAATCAGGCGATTTATGGCGGATTAGGTGGGGTAGCTAAAACAAAGGAAGAGATAAGTTCTCTGTTTGAACAAGACTTTTCAGAGAAGCATTTAACCGGTTGTTATAGATCCATACAACAAATTATTGATTATTACAGTAATTACGCTATTAATAGAACTGATATAGTATCAATGCGAAATGATTCTGAAAAAGATGGCATTATATCGTTTGAAGATGGCGTTAGCAAAGATGAATTGGCTGATTATGTTGCTAGAATAGTAAAAGAAAGACTATTACAAGGAGAAAAAGAGGAAGATATTTGTATTATTGCGCCAAGATGGGAAATCATTTTTGCAATGGCTAATAGACTTAGAGCGATATTACCGGGGGTAATGTTTAATGCCCCCGATATTACACCGTTTAAATATGATCCGATGAATCCGTTCTATCTTTTAGCTAAGCTGACTTTTATGAAAATACAGGGACATGAAAAGGCTAGGAAAAAATATGCTAATGATATTATAGGAATATTAAAAAATGATTATGGTATTGTCATGAAAAATAGCTTCGACTGTTTTAGCTTGCTTAAAATAATAAACTCTGTAATTAAACCTGCGGATGCAGATGGAATTGAAGTATATGAAAAGGTCATAAGAAGAGTAATAACTACATTAAGAATCGATTTTAGGTGTGAAGAGGCATTATATAATTGTTACAATCAATTCCTTGAGAAAACATATGATAGAATACGTAGGAATTCTCTTTCTACATCTTGTTGTGATTTAATAAAATGCTTTGAAGAAAAACAAGGGGTAGTTATTAATACGATTCATGGTGTAAAGGGTGAAGAGTATAATACAGTTATAGCTTTTGGTCTGCTTAATGGGTTTGTTCCGCATTGGAATGATATTTATGGTGGAGATAGAAGGAGGGTTACGCTAAAGCTGTTGTATGTTCTAGGTTCAAGAGCAAAAGAAAATCTATACCTTATTAGTGAAACTGGAAGAACAACGCAAAGAGGTAATTTGTATACACCAACGGATGAGATTGTCAATGTTGAATGGGAATATACAAAACTATGATTATACTATACTTAGGCAGTGGACTGCGGCGATAAGAGTCTTGATGATGTTATATCAATAATCGAAGAAAGAACTCAGACTATCCTTGATGAACGGGTCTAAAATGAGAATTGTAGAATAGTTTGTTGTATAATATGTTGCATATTAAGTTCGAACCCCGAAGGTCGCAAAAATCGGACTATTCTGTACTAGTAGCACATTGAAATCCCCGAGATTATTAGGTCTCGGGGGTTATTTCTTTTCTTGGAAGTAAATTTGGAAGTAAATCATACGGATTTTTACTTTGCTGCCTCGAACGCGAACCAAGGTGTATTAATTTGTCGAAGAGGGGAGGTGAGGTGCTATTCTGCATGACACTTTCGGCAAAAACGACAATACTATGTTGTTTTTGCCGAAATGCTGAATTATAATAATCTCAACAAAGATCGGAGGTTACTGCAGTGTACTATCACAGACAATTGGAAAAGACTGTTATGAAGGCAGCGGGTGAGTATGCATGCATTACCCTCTATGGAGCCAGACAGACAGGTAAATCAACTATGGTGAGAACCATGTTTGAAGATATCGAATATGTGACTTTGGATAACAGCAGAGAGCGGACGCTTGCAAAACAAGATCCTGAGTTATTTCTTGAGTCGCATGGCACTCCTGTAAACGCTACTGAAATAGTTTACCAGTTTTGAGCCAAACGCTATTGAATTTGTTTACCACTGCAAATGTATCTTATAAGATTTTTTCGTTTCCAAAATCTTATAAGGAGAAGAAAGGCAGTGATTTTAACAATGGAAATGTACGAAGAAATCCGAGCATACCATAATCAAGGTCGATCCATAAGATGGATAGCCAAGAGAATGCGTATCTCAAGACAGACGGTCAAGAAGTACTGCAGAGGCGAGACCATTCCCGGAGTCAGAAAAGAATACCACCGGGAATCCGATGTAGTAACCGAAGATGTGAAGTCCTTTATAGAAGAGTGCTTCAGATCAGACGAAGAAGAAGGTCTCAAGAAACAACGGCATACAGCCAAGCGAGTTTACGACAGACTTGTTGAAGAGAAAGGATTCGAAGGAGGCGAATCTACCATCCGTAAGGCTGTGGCGGAACTTAGATCCGATAGAGTATCGGCAAAGGCTTCTATTCCTTTAGCGTACGATCCCGGTGATGCGATTCAGATTGATTGGGGCGAAGCAACCGTATATATCTGCGGTGTTAAGACCAAGGTCAACACATTTTGCGGAAGACTATGTTACAGTTGCGATCTGTTTGTTCAGGCATTTTACGCTCAGAACATTGAGTCTTTCCTTGAAGCGATACAAAGAATGTTTGAATACTTCGATGGAGTACCTCGACGGCTAATATTCGATAACGCCAAAGTAGCGGTAAAGGAAGGCTTTGGATTACATGCGCGTGCAACAGACAAGTATTCTCTATTTGCAGCACACTATTCCTTTAAGCCTGTATTCTGTAATGTAGCCAGCGGTAACGAGAAAGGACTTGTCGAGAATCTTGTGGGATTCTCAAGGCGCAATACCCTTGTACCCGTTCCGCATATTAATGACATAGATGAACTTAACGCAATGTTGTTAGAAAGGTGTCTCAAGTACAGGAACGAACATAGAATAAGTTCCCATAAGCAATCCGTACGAGATGAATATAACTTGGAGAAAGCGTATCTTCAGAAGATTCCGCCATACCGATTCGATACTTGTAAGACGAGTATGGCTAAGGCCAACGATTTCTCCCTCGTCAGATTTGAAAAGAATAACTATTCCGTCCCTTTCCGATATATTGGCAAAACAATAACGGTTAAAGGATATGCCAACAAGGTAGTTGTTTACAGCGACGGCAAGGTTATAGCGGAACATACAAGGTTGTTTGGCATAAGCAAGACAACATATAAGCTTGAACACTATATCGATCAGATAGAGCGCAAGCCCAGATGTGTATTCCAGGCAAAGCCGGTAAGAGAGAATATTGCGAGTGAATTGTTATCTTGGGGAGAAAAGCTACCCGGCGGTAACCATGAAATGGTTAAGCTCCTTCGTCTGTGCATCGATTACGGAGAAGATCGCATTCTTGATATAAAGCGATCTCTTCCGCCGGATGTAATCCCCACTGTGGAAAATATACGGAGCCTGCTACATATCCAAACCAAACAGCAGGAAGAAGTACATTTCCCTTGTGATGTGAAGGTAATTGTAACAGATATCAGGACGTTTGACGAGAAATGCGGGGTGAGCCTATGAATGAGATTACATCGCAGACAATCGAGTTATATTCGAAGCTGTTGAAGGTTCCGACATTTAAGCAGTATGAAGGTATAGTCAGACAGTTGGGTACAGATGCCGGTTATGGCGAGTTCCTCGCTGAATTGATGAAACAGGAATACGAAGCCAGACAGGATGGAGCCAGAAAGCGAGCTATAAAGGCAGCACGATTCCCATATATCAAGACCTTCGCTGAACTTGATCTTACAAGGATAGAGAATGTTGAAGAATCCTATCTTAAAGAACTTGCTACTTGTGAATTTGTTAAAGAACGAAGCAATATCG
>CAMVKW010000074.1:0-7936 GCA_947168155.1 uncultured Lachnospiraceae bacterium
CCGTACAGGGCGCTATCGATGAAAACCGGATTGAGATTAATACGTTAAAGAACGGTTTAACCGCATACACCGATGGCGATTGGAAGGTGAGAAAGTATCCTGACGGAACGGCTGAATGTTGGCTAAATAAAACATATCAGTCAATCGCAGGCACACAGGTTTCCGGTTTGGGTTGGTATTTCTATGTAGTACCACAAATCGATTATCCGTCAGATTTATTTATTGCATCACCGACCGTTAATGCAGACTGTAGAACATGGGGAACGGGTGTGTTTTGGGGGTCTCCTCGTGGTATTACAGCCACCGGCACCGGTATGACTGTATTCAAGAATAGCTCCGCCGCAGATGATTTATATATCAGTATCCACGCAATCGGCAGATGGAAGTAATGCATAAAAAAAGAGTTTAACCCACTAAAAAGGAGCACTAATGATCAATCTCTGTCTACCAATGAAGGTGATCACGGTCACCCAACATTCAGGCGGGTCATATTCTCACCCAAACAACTGCCTGGATCTGGCAGGCAGCGATACGGGAATTGACATCGCCTACGCATTAGGAAATTACTGGAAGTGCATATCAGGTCCCTGGGGAAGCAATACATATTTCTTCACCGCAACCAATAACAAAGGCAATCCAGTAAAAGTCCACTGCGCAGACAACACAAATCGCATAGTCACCGTAGCGATGACCCATGCGAATTTTTATTTTGTTAAACGCCCCATCATTGGCAAAATCTACTCCAATGGCGAGGGTTTATACGAGGAAGGCACCTATGGGCAAGCGACGGGTAATCACATCCATTACGAGGTTGCAGAGGGATTACAGTATGGCAAGTACTACGACTCGTCCATGGGCGTCTATCGTATGCACAACGAATTGAAACCGGAGTCTGTCTGTTATATTTGTGACTCGTTCTCTACGGTAAAGTCTACCGGAGGGGTGCCATTCAGACATTGTTCTGGGGTTTACTCGGAGGATACTTACATGGAAATGAAGACAGGAATGAACTGGCTATCTTACGGTTCAATTCAACTTACTGCATTTTTAAAGCCGGACAGTTACAAGTTCGGCCTTTTTAATGTTGACAAACCTACTGTCTTACCAAAGATCGACGACAACAGCGTGATATTTATCGAGAAATGCGGAAACGATTTCTTCCAGATGAAGTCCGACCAGGCTGATCCCTACGGCACAGTATACGGACCGCGAGTCTGTGTTAATGGCGCGATCGACCAGCCGTACATGCAGCACGATAGATATTTGTACTATCGACTCGACAAAGACGGAACTGTCAGCTTCGGAGACTACGGCGGACAATTCATCGACCCGACCTGGCTTAGGCAGTCGGTTCAGATGGTCTGCTCTCCTCAGATGATATTCTGCAAAGACTGGGAATACCCCAAATACGCTCCTATGGCTGGAGGTCCGGGTATCCTGACAGCCCCTTACTATCAGGCATATTTTGGCAGAACGCGTGACGGCAAGTTCTTTTCAGGCAAGACACTTGGCAGACTTAGTGCTAAAACCGTATGGCAGTTCTTCAGAGAAAACTTTGGAGTAACTGACATGGCGTTCATGGACGGGGGAAGCGTGGAAGGACACCCTGGATCAGCCCAGCAGATGTATTGGGACGATTCAAAGAAAGAAATGGTCTGGGTTGGGGATACCGAGAATCGAGCAGTGCGTGATATTCTCGGATTCTACAAACCTGTGGCGGAAGACGACGTAATAGTAGCTCCCGAACCTCCTGTATCAGACGATAAAGACAAACAGATCGAGCAGCTTAACCTCAAGATCAAGCTCCTTGAATCCAAACTCGAAAAGGTCAAGGAGATTGTCAATGACGTTCTCTAGGATTAAAGAAGTAGCTAGGCTAAAGGAGGTAAAACTATATGCCAATTGAACAGATCATTCCATGGATCATCTCATGTATCTCCATTGCTGTAGCTGTATATTTTGGAACAAGAACTCAGAAGAGAGCTGACGCTGCTGAGGTTGAGAAAGAGAGTACTACAACCGCGACCATGCTGGTCAAACTTGAAGCAATTGCGGATGATATTAAAGAGATCAAGGTGGACAACAAAACCATGCAGTCCGAGATGAAGGAGTTCAGAGAGCGCCTTGCTCTTAACGAGCAGAGCGTTAAGTCCCTTCACAGGCGTCTGGATGGGGTCGAGATCCAGATCAAGGAGTATCATCCCTCTCATCCCCTTTCCGTTTAAATAAGGTTATATTTTATAGTATAATAGCCTCCTAAGGAGGTGGTATCGTGTCCGTCTATAAGGACAAAAAGCGAGGCACCTACTACGTTTCGTTCAGCCAGAAAGATATTCTGACTGGCAAGTTCAAGCACATAACGAAGCGCGGGTTCCTCACCTCGAAGGAGGCTAAACAATGGGAAAGGGAGAATTATGGGAAAGTACGAATCCGAAACGTATCGAAATCATTCGGTGATATTTCCAAAGAGTGGGAACAAGCCTGCCAGGCCTCACTCGAAGTCCAGAAAAAGCACAAAGCGCATTTCGAAAAGCGCTTCGCTGAATTTCAGAATCGGGCCATTGAGAGTATCACTAAAGCTGATCTGATCGTCTGGCGCAACGAATTAGCCGACATGCCATATTCTACCAGGACAAAAAACACCACGATCGCATACGTGAAGGGTGTATTCCGGTTCGCAAATGACATGTACGGGATACCTAACGAGGCTGCTATGCTCAGGAGCCTCAAGCAGACCAACGATGAGGTCATGCAGGAAATGGAGGTCTGGACTCCAGAAGAGTTTCAGCGATTTCTTACGATGGTCGATGTTCCAGTACTTAAGTTATATTTTGAGTTTCTATTCTGGACTGGGTGTCGGCGAGGTGAAGCCCTGGCTATACAGAAGAACGATGTCTCTGACAAACATGCAACTATTCGGTATTCTCAGCGAGCTCGTAAAAACGGACTCAAGCCTACGAAGACCAAGCAAGTCAGACGCATTGAGCTAGATGACCAATTGTGGAATGACCTGCAGCCGTTGTTAAGTCAAAATGGAAGGTACCTGTTCGGAGAGGACGATGGTCTTACACCGAACTACGTGGGTAATCACTTCAATCAAGCCGTTCAAGACAGTGGAGTAAAGAAGATTCGGATTCATGATTTGAGACATAGTCACGCTACGTGGCTGATAAACAATGGGGTAAATATTGTGGCGGTGTCCAAAAGACTGGGCCACGCTACGATCGAGCAAACGCTCAAAACTTATACGCATTTGTTAAGCCTTACAGACCAGGAGATGATGCTCAAGATCAACGAGTATCGATCTCCGGATGAGTCAAAACGTGAGACAAATGTAAATCAAAACCCAAAAATTCCCCGGGTGGAAAATTCTGAAAAAGTCCCTATAAAATTAGGCTTTGAGACAAAACCGATGCGGGAGCAATACTCTAGCACCGATTCCCCTCATCTGCTCTAAATTGCATAAAGTCCTCTAAAACAGAGGGCTTTTTGCTTTTGTGGGATAATTTTGAGATAAATCTTTTATTTTTGGCCGAAACACGGGGTTCTTACCAAAACCTCCTTTCAAATGGCAACCCATACTGTCTTATACCCTAATCTTTCTCATGTAAAACAGCTAAGGGCCCCGTGTTGAAGCATATAAGGAGAAAACACAATGGATAAGGAAAAAGTATTGGCGATCCTTAAACGGGCCGCCTGGACGTTTTTACAGGCCTTCTTGGCCATTTTTATTGCAAACGTGCACGAAGGTCAGGCTGCAAGCGAAGTTGCCTGGGCACATATTTTTGAGGTAGCCCTGGTCGCCGGTCTTTTATCCGTAGCCAAGAGCTTCGTTGTGGGCATCCCTGAACTGCCGAAGGAGTGATATTTTGTGGCTAAAAATAAGCAAAGGGACGGGTCGAAGTACCAAGGAGGCTTTCAAACAGTAAACGGAAGACTAAACAACACTTCGGCTTATAATCACGATTACTATATTCGAAATAAGTATCGTTGGAAGCAATATTCGAAAAAGCATAATAAGCCGAAGAAAAAGTACAACGCAGTTCAAGACTGGTTCGGACTCGATGAACGTGATGCATACAGAAAAAGCTGGTGAAAAGATAAGCAAACCGTTCAAAGCTATTGGTAAAGCATTGGGCGATGCGTACGATGAAGTCGATCTTCAGTTATGGATACTCGGCAAAAAAATTAAAGGAGAATGGTAATGCCATCATACAGATTTTATTCAGGAGAGCTCAGGCACTCCTCTGGTCCATGGAAGAAGCACAAGTATTTGCAGAAGATCGGAAATAAGTATATTTATCCGATCAAGAAAGCGTTCCAGGTTCGAAGGAATCTTCAAGATGCTAAGCAGAAGCTTAATAACGAACGCATCAGTGAGGCTCTCGCTACGAATTACAATCATCAGCGCATGACTGCAGCTCAGCAGAGGCGAGACGAACTCCAGCGTCAGTACAATCGGACTTGGCTTGGACGAGCTGAGAATGGCTTTAGAGGGGTAGCGCGACGCATTAGTGCGCTTGGACCCAAACAGGATCACAAAATTTCAATATCCAGTGGTGCTGGTTACGACCATGTCGTCGATTTGAACGACATCGAAAAGAAACTCAAGAAAAAGAAGAAGAATAGGGGGAGAAAGTAAATGAGCTCACGCATCAGAAGATCAGCGAATGCAAGACAGGCTATCCGTGATTA
The DNA here is from genome assembly GCA_947168155.1 of uncultured Lachnospiraceae bacterium. GTDB lineage: Bacteria > Bacillota > Clostridia > Lachnospirales > Lachnospiraceae > Eubacterium_Q. Next base: position 4,696 of record CAMVKW010000074.1, read on the forward strand.
TAAACGGCAGATAGCCGAAGGCGGAGGCGGTTTAGGCGGAGGAGAAACCGGAACAAGCGGCGGCAAATCTAAATACGCAGGCGGATTTGTTACAGTTAACGGCCGAAAGAACAATTCTCCCGCTTACAACCACAACTACTACATGGCCAATAAGGACAAGTGGAGAATTGCCAATTTCGAAAGGAAGTCAAGATTCAACACTTATGGGCGAGGGCAGATTATTAAAGAACGTGGGCGTGATGTAAGCCCTTCGACGTACAAGAATTATAACGTTTACAGTGACACCAGTCTTACCCCTTATGAACGTGGAATGCTCCTTCGTGACCACAACGTGGCTAGCGCTGCGAGAGCTATTCGAGATGAGCAGAACGGATACGTTAAAGATGGAATGTGGGTTTACAGAAGCGGTCCTGTCAAGAGCCGTTCTTTGAGCGAGCACGACGAATTGCAGAGGCAAAACGCCGATAAGTATAATGAAGCCCAGTACATTGCAAAGCGTGACACTCTTAAGAAGATCCAGAAAGAAAAGGGCAGAGACGATGCTCGTAAAGGATCCAAGGTTGAGGGTATGAATAACGACCTCGATGCGGCTTACGATTCTCGTAAACAGGCTCTCGCTGCGGCTAAGAAGAAGCGTCAGCAGAACGAGAAAGCTCAGCGTATCAACGAGTCTCAGTCAGAGACCGTAATCAATCCGCATAAGACCAATTATGTCGAAAAGGCAAGAATTGCGGCTATCAATACGGGAAGAGCAGCAAAAAAGACTGCTAAGCTAATGGCCGATTATGCTGGAGCTAAGCTTAGTGAGCTCGGTGATCTCATTGAAACTACAGTAAACCGCAGAAGAAGTCGTAAGAAGAGAGCTGCTGCTGAAAGGGTTCGCGCTACGGCAAGTCCGCGGAAAAAGAAGAAATCATCAACGAGATAGTCGCTAAATTTACAACCCATATAATGCAGAAGGAGGACTAGCTAATGGAGCTTGGTAAGGTTAAAGATCGCTTAAATGCGATTCTCGACGAAATGGACGGCGTAAAGCCGACATCCGAAGAGTACGGAGTGCTGCTCAAAAGAGCTGATGAGTTAAGGAAGATCATTCAAGACGAAGAAAGGCGACGGGAATCTGATGCGATTGAATCGCAGAAGAACTCGATCGAGCTTTCTGAGAGAAGAAAGGATCGCTGGACAAAAATCGGTCTCGGAGTAGGAGCCGGATTCATCGGACTCGCGTCTATATTCGCCGACGAGACGAGAGTCGCTTGTAAGAGTGGTCTGGAAACCATCGACAAGATGAAGAAGATGGTTCGATAACTGAAAAGAGAGTCGTGTATTTTACACGGCTTTCTTTTTTTTTCGCGACATGAGCAAGCCTTTTTATAGGATAAAAAGGAGAAAACAATTATGTTTATTACAGTTAGTCTTATTACAGCAGGAATCATTATGATGGTAATCATCGCTGGATGGATCGTAAATACTATCGCTGAATTTGTAAGCGATGTATTCGACGTATTCGTCACAGGATTGAAAGCCACACTGATTTTTGGTGTAGCAACAACAGTGGCAATTTGTGTATACCACTTTATCTAAAGAATGGAGCTTATGCAAAGCTCTTTTCTTTTCGCGATATTTACAGATGTTGTAATGCAGAAAGACGGAGGTAATTGAAATGATTACATTATTTACGATTTTGACAGTGTTTGGCATTGGGGTTCTGATAATTGGAGCGGCAATCGCTGTTGCGGCAGTTATATTTACTGCTGCAGGGTGGCTTGCCGGTATCGCATTTTCAGCACTTGAAGCCATTCTCGCTGTCTACGTGATTATTTACTTAATCAAGGCAGTATCCGAAGCTTTTTAAAGATTAGAGCCTAGCAAGGGCTCTTTCTTTTTCGCGTACCCTCGCGACATGAGCAAGCCTTTATATAGGAACTAATTAATTAAGGAGGATAATAAAATGAAAAAGAGAATTAATAAGTTCACAGAAAAGGCAATGAAGAACATTGGTATCGTTGTGGTATCGATTATCGTGCTTATCGGAGCAGCAGCAATCTTAAATGCAACTATGGATTGGCTGATCCAGAACACTGATGTGTTCTACGAAGTATACAACAGCAGTATGCTTCTGGAATACACAGTGGGCGGACTCAGCACCCTGGTGGCTTATAGGACACTGAAATCGCTCAGAAAAGTAACGTTTTCGAGATAACAACAACCAAGGGCTTACAATGCCCTTTTCTTTTTTTTCCTCGCGACATGCGCAACGCATATTGTAGGAGGAAACAATAATGTTTATTAGTATTTTACAGACAGTGGCAATCGTAATCGTCACACTCACAGCAATAGTAATTGGGAGCGAGTGGTCGTTTGACGAGCGCTACGACGTAGTTCCGTTAAAGATTAACGAACGTGAAGGTTTTGGAGAAAGAGCCTAATGCAAAGGCTTTTTCTTTTTGTCCATGCACGCATGAAATACAAAGCTTATTATGCGGAGGTGATGAAATGAAAAAGTTCATCAAGAAATTCAACAAAGAAGATGTATTACTCGTTTTAGCGATGACCGTATTCTTTGCAGTTGGAGGATGGTCGATGCATTACGGCTATAATCTAATTCAAAGCTGGGGTCTAGCAGTTATATTTGAATGGGTATCATACTTCGTGTTTAAAGATTTGTATGAAAATTTCATCGAGTAGCAGGAATAGAGCTTATGCAAAGCTCTTTTCTTTTCGCGATATTTACATCCCTTGTAGTGCAGAGGAGGAAAGAGAAAATGATTGCAGTTATCATCGGACTTGTGTGCGCGGGGATATTTATGTTAGTAGGACCAGCAGGAATAGTATTGGTTGGACTAATGTTGATTATGGCAGGCGTAAGTAACAAGGAAAAGGATTGATATTTGGAGGCTATCATGCCTCTTTTCTTTTTCGCGAAACTAACAAGCCTTATGATGCACAAAGGAGGAGGAGTCTATGAAGACTATCTACGCAGTAATTGGCGCTACCACTGTAACAGCAATGGCATTCCTGATTGGTGTCGGATACGGAGTTATCGGGCTTGCACAGCTCGGAGCTGTCAGAGACGACGTGCCGATCGGAGAATCGATCAACAAAACAGCGAAAGCGCTAGAAGAGGCGAAGGAGAAGAATCACGGACCTTTGTCCTAAATAAAAGATCGGAGCAAGCAAAGCTCCTTTCTTTTTCGCGAAACTAACAAGCCTTATGATGCACAAAGGAGGAAAGTCAAAT
>CAMVKW010000075.1:0-7162 GCA_947168155.1 uncultured Lachnospiraceae bacterium
ACTTCCACCTTCCTTATACCACTCCTTGATAAATGGTGTAGCAGCCTCTACAATTCCTCAAAAATTCCCCGGGGGCATTTTTGATATTTTGATTTCTGTAGATTTAGCGGGGAGTATATGAGTGCGGGTCTCTCCATGTGAGTTCTACCTTTCTCTCACATCCCTTCCTGTTTTCTTGCTGGCGCATATTCGAACACAAACTCGTATACTTCCCGCTAAATCTACAGTCAAACTTATATTTGCTTAGTCATAACTATCTACAACTTTATGTAAAGGAGGTAAAAGTGCCACGAAAGAGGCCGCCAGCACAGACTCCAGAGGCTAGAGAGAATCAATTAATAGCTGCTGCAGTCGACTTAGCTGAGCAACAGCTTCGAGATGGCACCGCGTCGCCTTCTGTCATTACACATTTTTTAAAATTGGCGTCGACAAAGCAGCAACTTGAGATTGAAAAGCTAAAAAGTGAGACCGAGTTTCTGCGGGCGAAGGCCGAGGCGGTACAATCTAATCAGCGAAGCGAGGAATTGTACAGCGAAGCAATCGCAGCAATGCGAACCTATGCCGGAGTCGAGGAAGACTACAATGTTAACGAAATCGTATAGCGAGCTATCTCGATTGTTGACATTCGAAGAACGGTATCGATATTTAAAACTGCATGGAGTAGTCGGAGAAGATACCTTCGGCTATAATAGGGTTTTCAATCAATACTTTTACCATTCGCCTGAATGGCGAAGGACTCGTCGTGAAGTCATCTTAAGGGACAACGGTTGCGATCTTGGACTGAGTGGCTATGATATTAACGGCCGAATTTATGTCCACCATATAAACCCCGTAACCTTGGAAGACGTCGAGACGTTATCCGATAGATTGTTTGATCCGGAGAATCTTATTTGTGTCAGCTTTGATACGCATAACGCGATACATTATGGCGACGAACGGGGTCTGCCAAAGTCGCCAATAGAAAGGGTTCCTGGAGACACTTGCCCTTGGAGGAGAAATGGATAGTATTTTAGACAGCGTAAAAGCATACCTAGGCATCCTCCAAGAGGATACGGCATTTGACCAAGACATAATTATGGCTATTAACGCCGTACTTGTAATCTTGCATCAATTTGGAATCGGAACAGACGAGGTCTTTTCTATTTCAGACAACACTCCCACTTGGGATGAGTTTCTAGGGGACGATCCGATTGGCGGGGTCCGCGAGTACGTAGGCATGAGGGTTCGAATCCTATTTGATCCTCCGGCAAACAATCAGGTCATGGCTGCTCTTAAAGAGCAGATTGACGAATTTGGATGGCGCATCTTAGCGGATGCCGATAAGAAAGCAGCCGAGGAGGTGTGACATGGAACAGTACACGTATTTAGCTCATTATGGAACAAAAGGAATGAAGTGGGGCGAGCGTAAGTACCAGAATTCCGACGGATCTCTTACTGCACTTGGTCGAGTTCACTACGGTGTTGGAGAAGCTCGAAAGAGTGTGGGAAAAGCCGCGGGTTCTGTTAAGGAAGCGATTCGTAAGAGGGTTGCTCCTACTAATGCAGAGCTTAATGCTCAGATTCGAAAGCAACGATCTAAGAATCTAAATAAGGAAAAGCGCAAGGAGCTAAAAGCTTTAAAAAAGGGTCAGGACGATCGAGATGATTCAAAAAAGTTAGAAGACCCTAAAGGCACGCATAAAAAGTTTACTCAGATGGACGATAAGGAAATACAGGACCAGATAAATCGACTGCAAAAAGAGCTACAGCTTGAGGAGCTGCAGTTTAGAACTTCGCTTAGTCCTGGAAAGCGTTTCGTATATGACGTAGGGCGAGATGCTTTGAAGCAAGGTCTTACTGAGGTTGCAAAATCGGTTGTTACGAGCAAAGGGAAAAAGTTGTTCGGCATTTCCGACGGTAAGAAGGATAAGGAGTCGAACGAAAACAAAGGCGGCAATAAGACAAATAATTCCCCCACCGAAGCCACGCTTGCATATCGTCGAGAGATGGAAGAACTCAAAGCTCGCGATGCTCTCAAAGATTATAAGAGATCTCGTAAAGACCGGAGTGGTAAAAACGAAAGTCAAAAAAAGAAGTAATCACTAGGAGCCAATATGCCGCTATCTAATACTGCGACACCGATATACTACGGCCAGTTTCGTGATGCAGTATTACGTGGCGATATACCGGTGTGCGAAGAAATTTCAATGGAAATGAATCGAATAGATTCCTTGATTGCCAATCCTGGAATCTATTACGATGAGTTTGCAATGAACGGCTTTGTTGAGTTTTGCGAAAACGAATGCACTCTGACTGACGGTAGCGACTTAAACCTGCTCGACACATTTAAGTTATGGGCCGAGCAGGTTTTCTGCTGGTATTACTTCGTTGAGCGTTCTGTGTATGAGCCGAACGAAGATGGTCGCGGAGGTCATTGGGTTCGCAAGATTCGTAAGAAGCGCCTAACAAATAAGCAGTATCTTATTGTTGCTCGAGGCGCCGCGAAGTCGATGTACGGTGCGTGCATTCAGAACTTCTTTTTGAATGTAGATACCGACACTACTCATCAAATCACAACTGCTCCTACTATGAAGCAGGCAGAAGAGGTCTTGTCGCCAATCCGAACGGCAATCGCTAGGGCTCGCGGCCCGTTGTTTAAGTTTCTCACCGAAGGCTCGCTTCAGAACACAACCGGGAGTCGAGCTAATCGCCAGAAGCTTGCTTCTACCAAAAAGGGAATCGAGAATTTCCTTACGGGTTCGCTTCTTGAGGCTCGCCCCATGTCTATCGATAAGCTTCAGGGTCTTCGTCCTAAGATTTCCACTGTTGATGAGTGGCTTTCTGGAGACGTTCGAGAAGACGTTATTGGCGCAATCGAACAGGGCGCGTCCAAGATGGACGATTACCTGATTGTCGCTATGAGCTCCGAAGGAACTGTCCGAAACGGTTCCGGCGATACCATCAAAATGGAGCTTATGAAGATTCTGAAGGGCGAGTACGTAAACCCTCATGTATCGATATTTTACTATCGTCTCGATGAGATAGATGAAGTCGGAAATCCCGACATGTGGGTTAAGGCTCAGCCGAATATTGGCCACACAGTCAGTTACGAGACGTATCAGCTTGATGTCGAGAGAGCAGAAAAAGCCCCCGCAGCAAGGAACGATATTTTGGCTAAGCGCTTCGGCATTCCAATGGAAGGCTATACGTATTTCTTCAGGTATGAAGAGACGCTTCCTCATCCCAGGCAGGACTACTGGGGTCTACCGTGCGCTCTTGGTGCCGACCTGTCTCAGGGAGACGACTTCTGCGCGTTTACTTTTATGTTCCCTCTGCAAGGTGGATTTGGAGTAAAGACTAGGTGCTATATTACTAGTCGAACCCTTGAGCGTCTTCCCAATGCTATGAGGCTTAAGTATGACGAGTTCTTGAATGAGGGCTCGTTGGTGGTCCTCGACGGAACCATTCTAGACATGATGGAAGTTTACGAGGACGTTGACCATCATATAATCGAGAGCGACTACGATGTTCGGTCTTTTGGTTTCGACCCATACAACGCTAAGCAGTTTGTTGAGCGTTGGGAGGCCGAGAATGGGCCGTTCGGAATAACCAAGGTTATTCAGGGCGCCAAGACTGAGTCGGTCCCTCTCGGAGAAATTAAAAAGCTTGCGGAAGACCGTATTTTGTTCTTTGATGAGCAGCTTATGACCTTCTGCATGGGTAACGCGATTGTTCTCGAGGACACGAACGGCAATCGTAAACTTTTGAAGACTCGATATGACCAGAAGATCGACTCGGTGGCCGCCTTGATGGACGCCTATGTCTCTTGGTCTGTTAACAGAGAGGCGTTTGAATAATGGAATACGTGGCGATTTATTCTGATGATGCATTATCGCATCATGGCATTAAAGGCCAGAAGTGGGGAGTGCGACGCTATCAGAATCCGGATGGGTCGTTGACTTCTGAGGGTAGAGATCACTATGGGATTGATAGCAAAAAGTATTTTACTCCAAATGTGAAACAAACCGCCGCTAGGAGCGCACGGAGGAGCGCGATTGACAGCGCTATTGGTACTGGAATTATGGGAACCGCCGCAACGGCTGCCGCAGCCGTTATGGCCCCTCAGTATGCTATTCCTGTTGGATTGGCGTGGCTTGCTTCTACGGCAGGAACGTCGGCAACTAGTGCGATTTGGGGCGGCGTCGCTGGCGCTAGGGCCGGACATAAGCAAGACAAAAATGTTCGCGAGGCCGTAGATGCAGGTCGAGCTTTTACTGTTAGCGAGATAACTTTAAGTCGTCGCGTTATTCGTATTTAGGTGATTTGTTATGGCCGAATATATTTACTTAGCGCATCATGGCATTAAAGGCCAGAAATGGGGCGTACGAAGATACCAGAATCCGGACGGAACGTTGACTGATGAAGGGCGTAAGCGGTATTACGACTCCGACGGTGCCCTAACTAAGCGTGGTCTTAAGGCTCTTAGTAAAAAAGAAAAAGAATACTGGGATAGATCAGATGATGTTCGGTTCGATCCGATGACGCTAACGTTTAAATTGGACAAAAGCGGAGACGCAAAAGAAGCAGAGAGAGCCGAACGAAGGCGCAATTTATATGATAAGCTTACAAAAAAAGCGGACGAAATTTCGTCTCTAGAGCTAGAGAGCCTTGCGGTAAAAGAACAGGCTCGTCTTGAAAAAGAAGGTAGGCGATTTAGCGACGATTACATGACTGCACAGGACTTGCAATCGACGGCTTTGTACGCCCATCAATTTCTTCTAGAAGACGGTCGTGATTTTATTTCAAGGACTCTTGCTGGGTTGTCCGACAGTGATTTGGAACGTTATAAAAAACAACCGTGAAGCCATTGAAGACCACGTTTTCTGGGATTAAAATGGTATAAAAGGAGGTGACATATGCCAAATCCGACAATTCGAGAACGATTTAGCAACGCGTGGAATGCGTTTGTTGCTAAGGAGAAGCGAGGCGATGCGGAGTATATCACCTCTCCTGGTTATAATTACGTAACTACGTATCGTGAAGATCGTAATAGGCTTCGTATAGGCAGTGAGCGGAGCATCGTTGCCTCAATTTATAACCGAATCGCTGTGGACGTTGCCGCGATTAATCTTCAGCATTGTCGAGTAGACCGCAATGGTAAGTACGTAGAGCCAATCGAGTCCAATCTAAATGATTGCCTTCGATCGTCCGCGAACATTGACCAAACAGCGCGAGAGTTTATGATTGACGCCACGCTTTCTCTGCTTGACGAAGGCACTGTGGCGATTGTTCCGGTCGATACGACCGTCGACATGACCAAGGAAGGCGCGTACGATATTTTGTCGCTTCGAGTTGGTCGCATTACTCAATGGTATCCGGAGTATGTCAGAGTCGATGTCTATAATGACCGAAACGGACGTCATGAAGAGCTTACGCTTCCTAAGGCGGTTGTCGCAATTGTTGAAAATCCGTTCTATGAGGTTATGAACAAGGCGAATTCAACGCTTCAGCGACTGAAGTACAAGCTAGCGCTTCTTGATGCAACAGACGATAAGCAGAATTCCGACAAACTGAATCTTATTATTCAGATGCCGTATCCAATTAAGGGCAAGGACCGAGAAGAGAAGGCTAAGCAGCGTCGCAAGGAAATTGAGATGCAGCTTGTCGACTCTAAGTATGGCATTGCGTATATGGATGCTACTGAGAAAATCGTCCAGCTTGGCCATCCTATTGAGAATAAGCTGATGGAAGAGATTGAATACTTTACCACTCAGCTTTACGCTCAGCTAGGATTCAGCCCAGCAGTCTTCGATGGAACTGCAAACGAGCAGGAGATGCTTCAGTATTACAATCGTACGCTAGAGCCGATTCTTGCCGCGTTTGTTGACGAGTTTAACAGAAAGTTCCTTACGAAGACTGCGCGTACTAGGGGGCAAGCCATTAGCTATTTCCGTGATCCGTTTAGGCTGTCTTCTGCTGAGCAGCTGGCCAACATCGCCGACATGTTCACTCGTAACGAGATTGTCAGTGCTAACGAGTTCCGTGCGGTCCTTGGCTTCCAGCCTGTTGATGACGCTCGAGCAGACGCGCTGCTTAATAAGAACATTAACCCGATTGCTGACGATCCGACTGCTTCAGTTCCGATGGCCGAGGGTATTGACGAATCTGGTCAAAATGGGAACCCGGCGGAGATCGACGTCGAGTCGCTTTCTCTGGAAGAGGCGCAGGAATACCTCAGGCAGCTTGATGACCTAGAGAAGGAAATCGGCGGAGGTGAATGATGGGCGAACTACAGTATAGAATCATGGACGATTCTTTAAGGCACGCATCATTTGCTTCTGTTAAGAGCTCTTTGTCAGACAGATACCGCGCTCGAAAGAAAGAGCAGGCGGAGCAACGTGCTCGTAATGGGTCTCCTACTAAGAGTATCGTTGGCCGGTCTGTTTCAAACAATCCATATGGAAACTTTCGACTTAAAAGAAATAACGGGCAGTACAAGTCTCCTTACTATGATCCAGTGGCGAGGCATCAGAGGTATCTAGAAGAAAAGGACCATGTTACGAGGCCCTATGGCACCGGAAAAAGCAAAGGTTCTGGTGGCGGTAAAGGAAAAAGCTCCAAGGGACGTGGCGGATCATCTAAACAAAATCTCGCAGAAGTCATTTCGAAGCTTCGCGACGCTAGCAACGAAGATATTGAAAAGCATAAGGCCGAGTATCTAAAAGAGATAGAGGACCTTCGGAGACAACTGCAAGAGCGATTAGAGCAACTAGGAGAAGCTCAGAAAGACGAGGAGTCCGAGCTTAACATTACTGAGATTCGTGGGCATATCCAGGCTCTTCGTGAGCAGATCGAAAGCAAGGGGCTCGATCTTCAAAAATGGATTAACGAAGAGCGAGAAGCCCTTAATAGGCGAATTGCCGCTTTGCGCAGTTAATCTGGTATCGAGATTGGGTAACTCAATAGACAAAAGCGACGGGTTGCTTAATCTTAGTATAAATTTTTAAAGATTAGGAGAAGTTATGGGTTATGATTTCAGTGGCTATGCCACGAAGAATGACCTAACTTGCGGTGATGGTCGCATCATCCGTAAGGACGCGTTTAAGGATTGTGACGGTAAGACCGTACCGCTGGTGTGGCATCACATCCATAATGATCCTATGAACGTGTTAGGTCACGCGGA
>CAMVKW010000076.1:0-6477 GCA_947168155.1 uncultured Lachnospiraceae bacterium
ATTGGTGTACCGTCAGATTTAAGATTTATGATACATACAACCTCTCTATCCATCTCGCATAGTTCCTGGCCTATAAGCTTTACCGCATCCTCAGGAGACTTAACCGGATGCCCCGACATAAGCGGAGCATCCTTATTAAGGCGTATAGACACCACATCCAACTTAAATGGATTCTTCTTCGGCATCTTCGTCACCTCCATCCAGACCTTCGACCGTGATTATAAAATCCTCAGGACTTTCATTCATGATTCTTATTAAATCTTTTATATCAACAGTCTGTAATTCCATAGGAATCCTCCTATCTCTTAGGTCCTTTATTTGCCTCATATACAAGCTGCTGCTCAGCCACCTCACCATCAAGTCTTTTATTTGGTGTATCAGTAGCAAGCTTAAGTGTACGTGCATTTCTGTCATAGTGATAAACCTGATTTGATAATCTATCCTCAAGATTTACTGTTGCCATATTTATGGTATGAACCATTTCAGCAAGCTCTTCAGGAGACTGTGAGCTGGCAGGAACTGCAAGCACCTCATGAATCGAACTTGGAAGAATATATAGATCATCAGAAATTACTTCTGAAAGTTTATGGAGCTCATCCTCATAAATCATAGAAATAGCTCCATGCATATTTCTCTCATTTGTGATCACATACATCATTTCCTCTTCAGGCTGATAAGGCATCATCATATCTAATTCCTCTTCATCAGCACCAATATCAAATAAAGTTCCTCTGAGCATTTCACTCATACCTATAATTTTCACAGGATTTATCCTCTTAGTATTTTCAGCAGCAAGTTCAAAAAGCTCTGCTTCTTTCATACCAATAGCATCAGCAACCTTATTAGTTATGATTGAAGATGCAAGAACCCCTTCACGATCCTCGACTACAACTCTGTAGATGATAGCTAGATCCTGGAATGGTCTGTAAGGAACGTCAGCAAGAAGCCCTTTATTCTGTTCTGCATTAATAAGCTGGAATATGATTCTGTCCTTGCAGTTAGGAAGATCAATCTTCTTAATCACTTCCTCACTTCTTTCCATGCTCTGAAGATATGCTGCCGCAAACTCACTCATAACATCAGGAAGATTCTCAGTAGCCTCATATCTTTCATACATATCCTGAAGATAAAGAGTAGGGCAGATATTTCTCTTCTCTCCCTCAAGCTCTATAGTCACAGCATCCAGTTCTCTGTTTACCTTTGGAACCTTTTCAAATACTACCTTTCCATTCTTCATAGAATCTGGAAAGAAGTTTAAAAGCTCTGTCTCTACTACGCCTTTAAATGTCTCAAAATTCATTCTCATATATTTTTACCTCTTATTCTTTCTCCCAATCACTTGGGTTTTCTCCTAAAATTGATACAAAAATAGGAGATACAAACCTTATGGCTCATATCTCCCGATTTCCATTTACTAAATTGTCTTTTACTAAAATGTGTTTTACTCTTCTATATCGTCATCATATTCTTCAATATCATCAACCATAGAAGTCTTTTTACTGAAGAATATATATGATACCGCAAAGAGTATAAATGCAAGTCCGATAGCACCACAGACAAATGGATTATAATTATCACCTGTCTGAGGAAGCTTAGGCTGTGTAGGCTTATTAGTAAGGTCGAGTGTATACTCAACTACTTCAGGAGCCTTTTCATCTTCCTTCAGCTTTCCATCCTCATCTCTGCCGTATGTAAATACTACTTCATGAGGAGTACTATCAAGAATATAATCTTCCTTAGCCTTTGTTTCGACTACAGTATAAGTTATATCCTTATCGAAGCTGCCATCTTTGTCAAAGGTACAGATTGGAAGCAGATCACTTTCAGCACATCCATCCTTACCGGTTACAAGCGTCTGAATCACCTTACCATCCTTATCTCTGATTTCGAATTCAACACCCTCAATCATGGTATTAAGCTCGGAATCTCTCTTCTTAAGGAGCAGTTTTCCGTATACATAGTCATCCTTCATCTGACACTTCTGAATCTCGCCTGAATCCTTAACCTCAAACGCTATATCGTTCGCTATGGTATATCCATAAGGTGAAGTCTCCTCTCTAAGAGTGTACTTACCTGCCGATATCTTCTCAACCATATGAGGTTCCTTAGTACTGGTCCAGGTGTCAACAGTCTTACCTTCGGAATCAATGATAGTAAGTTTTGCACCTTCAAGTTCTTTTTCTCCGGTCACATCAGTCTTACTAAATTCAACCTTTATAGGAACATCTGTGAACTCAGCCTCAAACTTAAGTACCTTTTCGCCTTCAGGATTATATGATGCATCAATCTCCACTTTTTCCTTATTGGAAGCATAACCCTTAGGAGGTTCAATCTCCTGGATATAATACTTTCCAAGCGGAAGATCTGATACAAAATGAATCTTTCCTTCGGAATCTGTAACAGCCTTTTCAATCAGACTGTCTGTTGGAAGCTTTGCATCAGTTTCAGTGCAAATTATTTCCTCAGCAGAATACAGTCCAAACATAGCGCCTTCAAGAGCTTTACCCGTTTCTGAATCCTTCTTTATAACAGAGATTTCTACCTTCTGTCTTTCGTTAAAGATATGGTCTCCAGCATAAACGATAGGAGTATCCTGATCCATATATGAAAGGTCAGCATCAATAGGTGTGCTATCCAGCATAAAGCCTTCAAGTGTATCAGTCTCAACCAGATAATACTTACCAAGTGGCAGCTTATCTATAAATGCTACACCTTTATCATTTGTTACAAGAGTTGCAACAAGTTCATCCTTCTCATAGTAAACAGTATCAATACCATCAGGACTAACTATATCTTCCTTTGCATATACTTCAAAAGTTACGCCAGCCATGGATTTCTTCTTCCAACTGAACAGGAAGTCATACCACTTATCCTTGGTAGCCTCAATATCCTGAAGGAACTCTCCATCCTTATTGATGATTATTGTACCTGTAGGTACCTCGTCTTTCATAGTTACTGACTGGATTTCTTCTGTATCAATTACAGTGAACTCCACATCTGTCGCTCTGAGATATCCATAAGGTGCGAACTCCTCACGAAGTATATATGTTTCTCCAACCACAAGTCTCTTAAGCACATGCTTTTCACCTGCCTTTGATGTCCAGGTTTCTACCACGTTACCATCCTTATCGATCACTGAAAGTGTAGCCCCACTAAGCTCAGCACCACTTGTTATATCCTCCTTGGAGAATTCGAAGCTTGTAGGAGTATTTATAAACTCACTACTGTACTTTGCTACAGGAGTATTCTCATCGATATACCTGGCATCGAACTCGATTACCTCATCAGATGAAACATATCCAGCCGGTGTTTTAATTTCCTTTGCAGTATACTTACCAAAAGGATAATCCTTAGTGAACTTTATAAGTCCATCTGCATCTGAAGTTGCCTGTTCCAGAAGTGTTCCTGCCTCAACAACAACCTTACCATCTCTGGTCTTAATATCTTCAGCTGCATAAAGTCCGAAGACTGCACCTTCGATAGCTCTGTCATCTTCTGCATCACGCTTTTCTACAACAAGCTCAAGTTTTTCTCGTTCATCCTTAAATGTCTTTGTGTCATAGATTACAGGAGTCTCATCATCAGCATAAACAAGTGTACTGGTCTGTTCCTGAGGATCAAGCAGATATCCAAACGGAGCCTTTGTTTCAACAACTTTGTACTGTCCAAGAGGAATATCCTTAAGTACTGCTTTACCTTCTGCATCAGAAGTAAGCGTTGCTACCAGGTCTCCCTCACTATAATACTTTGTTCTCTCCCCAGACTCATCCACCTGGTTATCAGCAGTATAAATATCCTCAGCTGCATATACCTCGAACTCTGCCCCTTCAAGACCACATTCAACATATACGAACTCTTTTTCGTCACTGTCAGCAAACCACCCACCTTCATAACCTTCAAGTACTTCACCACGCTTCTCTATGGTAATCTCACCCTTTGTAGGATGATTCTCATATTCCACTGTGATGATAGCCTCATAAGTATCAGGATCTGTCTCATAGAAGGTATCCGTATCAACTGCGACCTCAACATAGTTTTTATTCTTCACATAGCCATAAGGCGCTGCTATCTCTTCTATACGGTAATTTCCAAGATGAAGCACCTGAGGAAGTAAGAGATCACCATCATCATCTGTCTTAAAGGTCTTATGTGTAACCTTTGATGGATAAGTAGTGATCATCTCAACATATTCCTCTGTATCCATGTTGTAGATACGGAACTCAGCGTTCGGAAGAAGAACAGTTTTCTTTGTCTCTTCATCTTTCTTTATGATACGAAGCTTTGCACTGAACTCTCTATCGATGAAGACTCTCCAAACAAGAGGTTCATCCGGCTTATGCTCAGTTATTCTTACCTCAAATGGCTTTACTGTTTCCATGTTGTGAGGTGTGACTGACTCAACAACGATATAGGTTCCATATGGTATCGGAATAGATACTGCATGTCCCTTTTTATCTGTATAGATAGTGGTTTCTCCCTTACCCTCAGCTGCTTCCTTTCCGGTTACTTTGCCTCCGATAACTATAGGGGTAGCATTATCAAAATCATAGCTGCCGTCTTCCTTTACAGGAAGCTTTGACTTAAGGTAAGCTGTAAAGCCTGCTCCTTCAAGAAGCGGTGCCTCAGTATCCTCGCCATTATCTGATACTTTGATCAGCTGGAATGGTTGCTTCTTAACCTGCTCCTCAGATGTTGACTCTCTCGCTACCTCTGCTACAAGATCACCCTCATAATCACATTTAAGGTCATGCTCCTCAGTGTCAATGTTATAACCTACCGGAGCCTCTATCTCTTTGATGTAATAATCACCTAGATACAAGTTTTTAATCTCAGCCTCTGCATTTGCATCTGTTTTAAGCTCTGCAACTTTTGTACCCTTCTTATAAAGAACTCCTGTCTTTCCGTCAGGATGAACTATATCATTACGAGCATAGAGCCCATATACTGCCCCCTCAAGTGAAGCATCGCCCTGTGGATAAGGCTTTCCAGTTTCCTTATCAACCTTATAAAGATGAATCTTGGCTGTTACCCTGTCATTCTCAAATGTATGCTTAAACTCAGCTGTAGGAGTCTTCTCATCCATAATTTCAAAGCTGAGATTATATACATCTGTCTGATTACGGAGATAACCATATGGTGCCTTAGTCTCCTTAATGTAATATGAATTAGATATTGGAAGATCTACTGTATAAGCTCCGTTTCCGTCATTTCCGGTTGTAGCTGTCTGTATTGCTGTATCCTTCTTCATGATGACTGTACCATCATAATTCTTGATATCATTTCCGGCATACATGGTATACTCTCCACCTTTAAGTGGATTCTTAGTATCCTTGTCAATCTTGGATACAGTAACCTTTGCTTTCTGACGCTGATTCTCAATAGTCACACTTTCAAACTGTACTTCAACATTCTGGTCCTTATATTCAATTGTTACAGTCTTGGTTTCACCATTGATTGTATAACCACCAATACTTTTGGTTTCAGTAACGTTGTAGGTTCCAAGATGAAGATTATTAAGTGTAACCTGACCATTCTTACCACTCACAAGCCCTTCTGCTATGACAGCACCTTTGTTATAAACCTTAGCACCGTCAGCTCTGTAGATATCAGCCCCAGCTGTAACCTTAAATGTTGCACCTGGAAGCTTTCTTTTCTCATAAGCAAAGTTGGTTCCATTCCATCCTACAAGTACCTCACCTTCCTTATAAATAGTAAGTGCTCCTACCTGTTCGGAATCTTTTGCAGTAAATGATGTTGTCTGACCAGCTTTTACTACAAGTGTGTGAACATCCTTATCAAGTACATATCCTTTTGGTGAAGATATTTCCTTAACATAGTAGGTTCCCGGTGTAAGAGGTCCTGACTTGCAACCACCATCATCACCTGTGACCATCTGCTCTACAAGTGCAGTACATCCACTATCGGAATAAATACCATAGGTTGCACCTGGAAGCTTAGTACCTGTCGCCTTATCTATCTTCTCCAGATATCCATAACCTATATCTTCAGTTTTCACTTTGATATAAGCATAGATAGGATCCGCTGAAGGTCTTTCAGATACGAACTCTTGATAATTACTATTACCATTAAACCAGAATACACAGCTCGATGTTGGCTCAACCTTTCCAGTATTTGATGTAAATGTACCAGTAGTTGCCTCAGTCTGAACCTTTGTACTTGAAATGGTCAGCTTATTACCATCCACAGAAGTATCATAACCCTTGAGACTAAGATCAAAGCCTTTAAGTTCCTTATTCTTATCTGTAAGTGTTATTTCATATCTCTGATTTGTCTCATTCCACTTCAGTTCTATGGTTTCTGCACCACTCTTAGTCTTGCTGGCAAAGCTTGGTATCTTCTGATCATAAGCTGCACCGATACTATCTCTTAAAGTTTTATAATAACCATAACAAGTATCAGGGTCCGGAGCACATCTTGAAAGAGTATAGGCAGCATTATCTGCACTATCTGTTCCAA
>CAMVKW010000077.1:0-5960 GCA_947168155.1 uncultured Lachnospiraceae bacterium
TTTAAACATAAGAGAGCTTAAATGCCTCGAATTTTATAGTATTGTTGTTTCATTTCCCCAGTGTGTGTTTTATTATGAATATTATTTGATATCATATTCCAGCTTTACGGTTATTGTGGCGGTCTTGTGCCTGGAGCTGGTGTCAAAAGCTCCATCATATGAGTAGCTGCTGGTTTCTGAGTTCTTGGCAGTTATCTGGAATACGCCGAGGTTGGAGTTCTTAAGCTTTCCCAGGGATGCGCCTGTGTCCTTTACCATGATGTCAATTCTGTCTTTTGCATTTTGAGAAGCTTTGTTTATCAGATCCAGCTTGAGTGCTTCCATACCTGAATAGTAGTACTCGGGCGAGTTTGATGTGAGCTCAACTCCCTGATCAAGAAGACTTGAGATGTCCCGTGATATCTTTTCCACATTATCAAGATTGGATGAAGTGATGATCACGCCCTGTGTGAGCTGGTATCCATCTTCTTCAGAACCTACATAGTTTCCATTGGTATCGTACAGCTGCTTATAGGTTCTTCCGATATCAACAGAATTAAAGACGATTTCTTCTTCTGAGATCCCATTGTTTAAAAGATACTGCTTAACCCGCTCAGCGTCTTTCTTTATCTTTGAATATGCTTCCTGTGAGGTATCTGCCACAGATGAGAATGAGCCTCTCCATATTATGATGTCTGATTCAAAATCTACACTTGAACTTCCTGTTGCGGATATGACATGGGTACTGTCTGACCTGAAATGCGACAGGCCAAAAGCCAGAAAGCCGCAGCTTACAACTATACATATCCCGATTATCAGTGCATTTAAGCATCCTCTTTTTCTTTGTTCCATACTGTGTCCTCCTTTGTTTTGGAATAAGAAAAGAATAATCCGGCTATCTTAAATAAATCTTAAATTTTCAAGGTTATTTTAAGAAGGTTCTGATATATTGAATCAAACGTGCAAAATAATACGTTATAATAAATGTAGTTGTAACTGTGAGCTTATGGAGAAGCAGACATGCGCATTCTTGTTGTTGAAGATGAAAAAGAGATAGCTGACGGAATTACCGGGATCCTTAAGATGGAAGGCTTTACTTCTGATGCAGTCTATGATGGCGACGAAGGTCTGGATTATATTCTTACCGGGGCCTATGATCTTATACTCTTGGATGTGATGCTTCCGGGGCTTGATGGTTTTGAAATCGTTAAAAGAGCCAGAGCAGAGGGGATAGATACTCCGGTGATCATGCTGACTGCAAAGTCACAGGTATCAGATAAGATACAGGGACTTGACCTTGGTGCTGATGACTATCTTACCAAACCCTTTGATGCAGGAGAGCTCTTGGCAAGAATAAGAGCAAGAGTGCGGAAGACTGCGGATATCAAAGGCAGCACAATAAGTGCATTTGATATTATTCTGGATTCATCTGATTATCAGCTTAAAAAGGGAGATAAGGCCATTAAGCTTTCCAAGACTGAATTTCAGATGCTGGAATGCCTTATGATGAACAAGGGACAGATCCTTCCCAAGGACACCATCATCAGTAAGGTATGGGGCTTTGATGAGTCCGGAGATTACAATAGTCTTGAGGTATATATTTCTTTTCTTAGGAAGAAACTTAAGTTTGTGGGTGCAAAAGCAGGCATCATGACGCAGAAAGGTGTCGGATACTATCTTGGAGGCGGAGACGAAGAATAAATGGTTGCAGATTTACGCAGGAAATTCGTAATGGTTACAACAACACTTATGCTGGTGACCTTCGGCACTTTCCTTGTAGTGAACTACATCTACAATAACTACTGGAATAAGGTGGAAACTGCCGATATGCTGGATCTCATTGCGGATAGCGGGTTTTTCCTCTACCAGGAGGGTAGTGGCGTCGAGCAGACGATAAAGAGTATGACGGAAGGAGTCAGTCCGATTGCAGGGGTGATTTTTGACAGCAGCGGAGAGATTGTCTACAGCAGGGTTATAGGTGGAAAAAGTGAGCTTGTTGTCCCTGATTATATCTTTGAAAAGATCCTTGCGCAGGATGGATTTGATTATCAGATAGACCGTTATCTCTTTTCCAGAAGGGATCTTGATGATGGCAGTACGCTCGTGGTAATCATGGATACTTCCATAGATGACAATCTGTGGAAAAAAGTGGTTGCTACGACTATATATATTGCCGCCGGTATTATCATCCTTGTACTGATAACTTTTTATCTGTCTAAATATGTCACAGAACCGGCGCAGAAAGCTCTTTTACGGGAAAAGAGATTTATCTCTGATGCCAGTCATGAATTAAAGACGCCCCTTGGCGCCATCAGCATAAATGCGCAGGCTCTCAGGGCATCTGAACCGGACAACCTATACACCAAAAATATAATCACGGAATCTGACAGGATGGGAAGGCTGATAGAAAGGCTCCTGACGCTTTCAAGGCTTGATGAGGGAGAAGCTTCTCCGAAAGAGAGGATATCCTTATCGGATCTGGCAACAGAGATGGCACTTACCTATGAAAGTGTGGCCTTTGAAAAAGAGATCGATTATAAATATGACATCAGTGATAATGTAAGTATTATTGGAAATGCCGATGAAATCAGGCAACTCCTTACTATCCTGATCGATAATGCCATAAAGAATACGAATGAAAAGGGTAGGATAGAACTGCGATGCATAAGCGAGAATGGCGAAGCCAGGGTGGAAGTAAAGAATACCGGGCCCGGGATAAAACCCAAGGATCTTCCCCATGTGTTTGAGCGCTTTTATACCTCAGACACTTCCCGCAGTAACAAGAGTTTTGGCTTGGGACTTGCCATTGCCAAGGCAATAGCTGAGGGACACAAGGGAGATCTTACGGTGAACAGTATCCCTTATGAGGTTACTGTATTTACTGTTTCATTTAAAACTGCATAACGCAACTAGTAACAATAAGAGCATTGCAGATAGTGTTGATGAGACACTTTCTGCAGTGCTTTTTCTTTTTCGTTCATTTTCAAGGTTATTTTAAGATTGGGCGTTTATTATTCATCCCAAGGAGGCAGGAGCATAGGTTTGAATAAGGAAATAAGTAAAAAGATAAACACATATTGCATCATTGGTATGATCTTGATGATCGGCCTTTTCGTGAAAGTTATCCTTGGGAACAAGATAACGACAGTGCAGGATTATCAGGACATAATGAAGAGCTTTGGAATAGCCGGGCCAATTGTCCTGACATTTTTTCAGGCGCTTCAGGTGGTGATACCGATCCTTCCGGGATATCTTGGATGCGCTGCCGGAGCCATAAGCTTTGGAACATTCACCGGTTTTTTGTGCAATTACATCGGTATTTCTGCAGGCTCTATAATAGCTTATTTCCTGGCAAGGAAATATGGAGTGGATTTCGTCATATCTCTTTTTTCTGAAAAGCAGTATCTGAAATGGAAGAACAAAGTCGAGGGGAAAAGATCCTATGATGCATTCCTGTTCATAGCAACGCTTCTTCCTATGTTTCCGGATGATTTTCTGTGCTATTTCTCGGGACTTATCGGAATGGAGAAAAAGAGATTTATCTGGATCATAATTCTTGGGAAACCATGGTGTATTCTTGCCTACAGTATCGCATTTGGACTTATTAAATGATTAAAGAGGAAAAGGAAAGATGGAGAAAAAGAAGATAATAGGATTTTATGACTATACAGTTGTTCTGACATATGCAGGAATGCTATTTGCCTTTGCAGGCATACTTGATTCGCTCAGGCAGAATTTCACTGGGGCTATCATCTGCCTGATGATGGCAGGAGTTTGCGATATGTTTGACGGAGCAGTGGCTTCCACAAAGGACAGGAACTGCTATGAAAAGCATTTTGGTATAGAGATCGATTCAATGTGCGATCTTATAAGTTTCGGAGTTCTTCCTGCCATTTTTGTATATATGATCACGGGACAGGCGCCTATAGCAGGGCTTTTTGGCGGAGCTTATGTTCTGTGTGCACTGATAAGGCTTGCTTACTACAATGTTCAGGAATACGACAGACAGAAGAGAACAACAGGGAAAAGAGAAGTCTTCCTTGGTGTTCCGGTTACTACGATAGCAATAGTCCTCCCATTGCTATATCTGATAAAGGACCAGTTTAACTTAAAAAGCACAATGAGCTATCTGGTCCTTACAATTCTGGTAGCAGTGGGATTTGTAAGTGGGATTGAGATAAAAAAACCAAAGCTCGCAGGAAAAATAGTGATGATCATAGTTGGGGCATTGGAATTCTTTGGAGTATTTCTTTTGACAGGGGCTGATATCTTATGAGCGAGAGCCTTGCAATAGATTTTCTGTACAAGACCGCTATAGGAAGATTTATCCTACAAGGTCTTGTGAATCCGGTAGTTTCGGAATATGCGGCGAAGTTTTTATCATCACGAGCTTCTGCCGGGATAATTCCGTTATTTATAAAAAGAAACAAGATAAATATCAATGAATTTGTGATTCCGGAAGGAGGTTATAAGTCTTTCAATGACTTTTTTACCAGAAGGATCAAACCTGAGATGCGGGTAATTGCAGAGGGTGAACTAATCAGTCCATGCGATGGGTATTTAACAGTATCAAACATCAATGAAACCAGTGTTTTTCATATTAAAAACACAGACTATTCTTTAAAAGAACTCCTGAAAAATGACAGCTTGGCGAATGAGTTTACCGGCGGAACCGCGCTCATCTTCAGACTGACACCCTCTCATTATCATAGATATGTCTTTTGCACTGCAGGCATAGTCGAGCAAACAAAAAGAATAAAGGGAATCCTGCATTCAGTAAAGCCTATATGTCATGAGAAATTTCCTGTATTTGTTCAAAACAGCAGGGAATACACGGTGTTAAACAATAATAACCTTGGAGACCTGGTTCAGATGGAGGTGGGAGCCCTCCTGGTAGGAAAAATATCAAATAATCATTATTCCTGCGGAGATGAGATCTGCTCAGGACAGGAGAAAGGTTTTTTTGAATACGGAGGTTCTTCTATTGTAATACTTACGAAGTTCAGACTGGATAAAAAGAAACTTAAACGTAGCAGAGTAAGGCTTCATGGGGGTATCACGGTGAAGATGGGGGAGGTGCTGATAAGGAACGTATGAACAGAACAAAAAATATATTTTTGAAGCTGAAGAATCTGATCCCGGATTATGCAGTAATGCCTATTGCGGTAATGCTTGTTATGAATGCTGCGGTTTTCTGGGGAACAAGGCTTATCACTGATAAGATGACTCATTATGATCTGTCCGGAGTCATGGATTATCACATTCCGTTTATCCCTATATTTATTATTCCCTATGTACTGGCCTTTGTTCAGTGGATAGTGGGATATATAGTGATTGCCAGGCAGGGTAAAGATTACTGCGACAAGGTAATGGGCGGCGAAATGATATCCAAGCTCATTGTTGGGATCATTTTCCTTGCATTTCCCACAATGATGCTCAGGGGAAAAGTCACCGGCAGTGACGTCTTTAGTCAGGCAGTAGCTCTTTTGTATAAAGTAGATGCGCCGACAAATCTTTTTCCTTCAATACACTGCCTTGAGAGCTATATTATCATGAAGGCAGCATTGGAAATGAAAGACGTTGATAACAGATATAGGCTTACAATGGTTATAATGAGCGTCCTGGTATTTATGAGCACTGTTTTCATTAAGCAGCATGTTATCCTGGATTTCTTTGGAGCGGTTATTGTGGCAGAATCCGGAAGACTCATCATGGAGCTTTTACACGCCAATCGCTGTATTATCTTTGAGAAAAGAGGGAAAACGATATGAATGTGACTTTAAAGCCATTGGAAGAAAATGATAGAGAACAGTTCATCTTAGATAACCAGGAAGCCTTCAGATATGGCGCTCTTGAGGAGTTTGGCTGTCGTGATTCCCATTTTGAGGAAGATGGAGAAATAATCTCAAAGGCGACTATTGAGAGATCTATTGATGAAGGGCAGGCTTTCAGGATAATAGCTGACGGTGAAAAAGTCGGCG
>CAMVKW010000078.1:0-5835 GCA_947168155.1 uncultured Lachnospiraceae bacterium
TCTTCTGCAAAGAAGATTGTTATAGCAAGTGCGATTACTGCAACCCACATGGATATATGGTCAGCTATTTCTTCTTTGTACCATTTGATGTATTTCTTTCCGATGAAGTATATTATCAGCCCAGGGACACCGCATATCAAGGTCATAATGATTACTATAATCATGTAGTGTAGTATCTGCTGCAGAACATATACCTCGATTCCATCTGTAACTCCAGCACACCACACTCCTGCTGAGAGTGCGCTCGTTGCAAGTGTTTTTATTACCTTAGCAATTCCTGTAAAAAAGTTTATCAAGTTCTCGGTAAAGCATTCTGACTTAGCAGCCATAAACAATGTTATTACTACTGCATATAAGACTGTGCTCCAAAGTTCAGACTGAATAGCAGCTATCATTGCTTTGTATTTAGCATCGGACTTTTTGATCCTTCCTCTATGTTCCTTATCCAATGCAGCTTTGTACTTATTAAACATGCTGGTAGCACCTCTGACGATGATGTCATCCTGCTCCCTTATCTTTACATCAAGTTCCGTTTGGGAAGCTTTATATTTTTCCTTCTGCCTAATAAGATCATTATTTTTTTCTTCATAGTCCTCCTTAACGGCTGTGATCTCTTCTTCGCTTTTTCGCCTTATCTCGCTCAGCTCGTTCTCCCTCTGCCTGTCTCTCTCTTTCAGCTTCTCGTTCTCTTTCTCTATCAAGTCTGACTTGCTCTGCCTCACGAGCTTCTCGCTCTTTATCTGCAATTCCCTCGTTAGCTCTTGCACTGCTGATTGTAGCTCTAACTTCTCTGAGGAAAGAGTCTTGTTCTGTGTCTTCAGCTTGTTGTTCTCTTCCAGAAGGTTGTCGTTCTCCTTCTGCATCAGTTCCAGCTGTGACACCAGTTCCTCTACGTTCCATAATGGCTCTGATTCTGTCATGTAATTCCTGCTCCTTTTCAGTTTTTATTCTTTTAAGTTCTGCAATTCGGATATCTGTTTCTGCAATATCTCTATCTGTCTGTTCGATTTTTTCGTCTGTGAAAAGAGTTTCTGATTCTCTTTGTTCAAGTTCTCGTTTAATTTTTCCAGCTCGTCTATCTCTTCCTCTTTCTCCTGAAGAGTTAATTTCTGTTCTGTTATGATATTCTCCAATTTGGATATTCGGCTCTGCAGAGTCTGGTTCGTTATATTCAGATTCTCGTTCTCCTTCTCCAGCTTTTCCATAAGAGCCGTAAGCTCGTCCTGAATTTCGAGAACCGATATCAATTCTTCCAGATTTTCTATTTTCAAATATTTTTGAAATTCTTTCATATATTCGTCTCACTTTCTTTGTAATTAGTTCAGATAATTCCTTAAAGCCTTTTACAATTTCTTCTCTTAAGAGATTTCTCTTTTTGATATCTCTATTTATTTCACATCGTTCAGAGGTCTTTCCTTCTTTTTCCATCTGTCTTGCTGTCACACCTTCATGGATGGTTGGTTCTATTTCAAGTCCCTGTCTTTCATAGGACCTGTGATCGATATGTAGTTCAAGCGGAAGATATCTGTTACAATGTTCAGCCCATGATTTCCTCCACTGCTCGCATTTGCTGTGTTCATTCCAGTCATTTGCAGGAATAGAGATTCGTTCCCAGAGATATTCCGTTCCTTTACCTTTTCTAACACGGGTTTTCTGTTTCCCATTTTCATCTAGTGCCGGAATTCGATATTGGGAAGTATGTTCTCTATCTTTAGGATCATAGGAAGGTTTTGATGGATCATATATAGCTTTTCCATTTTTATCTCTGCCATTTGCAAAAACGGAAGTCTGTTTTGACTGCCATCCTTCTTCCTCATTTATTTCTCGTACTGTTAGCATTATATGAGCATGTGGATTACCATCGCCTTTATCATGAAGTGCCCAGTCTGCAATCATTCCCTTGGAAGTGAAGTTCTCTTTTATGAAGTCTCTTACACATTCAATCTGTTCTTCCCTGGATAATTCATTTGGAAAAGCAACTTCAACCTCTCTTGCAAACTGTGCATCGGCTCTTTTTTCTACTTGCTGTACTTCGTTCCATAAAACTTCGCGGTCCAGTAAACGGTCGGGCGCATTATCCGGAAGGATAATCTCATTCATGATCACTCCGCCTTTTCGGGTGTAATCATGGATGATGCCGGTTTCATCGCTTGTAAGCTTTTCGCCTGAGCGATAAGCTGCAGCGGAAACGGCAGAGCGTCCACCGTTACGACCAATGATTTTTATGGAACAGTGATATATAGACATTTAATATCACCTTCTTTTTCATAAATATTTGTTAAATGGCGGGCGGATTGTTAAGATGGCAAACCTTAACTCCCTCCAGGTGAAACCTGGCAGGAAGCCACCTGCGGCATGGACAGCGTCCATTGAGCATAGCAGTATATACAAAACCAAATCTGCAAACTTAGTGTAAGTTTGATCTGTGCAGATTCAGTTTTGGTAATGTACTGCGGGTGGGAGTCAAGGGGGCAAAGCCCCTTGCGGGTTATCCAAAAGGGCAGAGCCCCTTTGGTGCTGTCTGCACAAGACCGCCCTCCGCGCAGGAGTGCTGCCTGCATAAGGCCCGCCGACGGAACGCGCCCGGCAGACTCTTTAGAGTCTGACCGGTTCGACCGTAGGGAGAAACTTATACGATATGGGCTCCGCCCATATATAAGTGCGCCCTTGTCGGGAAGAGGAATCACTCATCCGGGCTTCCCTCTGATTTATCATCTGCCTCCTTTTCAGGCGGTAAGTCTTTCTCCATTGCCTTACTGAAATACTTTCCATTTCTTTCCTGCATCTTTAGGAAATAACTGAGTCTTCTGAAATCATCATCTACGAAATCTCTTCCCAGTTCTTTTTCCACTATTGCACCGATCTGGATAAGTCTCTTGGTTCTGGCTTTTCTGTCAGCTTCCTTTTGCTGCTTTTCAAGCTGCTTAACCTGAGCTTCGTATTGTCTTGCCTTCTCAAGTGCCTTTTCCATCATTTCATTTTTTTCATTTATTCTTTCTTCTAAAGTTCTTTTTGACGCCATACTTATTTCCTCCTGTGTGTTTTTGATTTTATGTTTCAATTGATAACCACCGGAGTCTGTGATAAACTTATCTTGCGTGTAGGTATATCAGGACTTCGGTCTGGTTACCAATTGGAGTGGCTGCTTAGTCACTCCTTTTTAGTTGGTCACTGCTTTCGTCTCATTTCTGATCCTTAAATTGCAGCCTTCGTTAATAGCGATAAACCTTTCAAGTGCATCTCTTCTTATTACAATCTTTCTTCCGATTCGGAGTACCGGAAGCTTTTCCCATTCGATAAGTTTTCGGATTGTATTTCTTCCTATCCCTGTGTAATCAGATGCTTCTTCTATCGACATCGCATATTTGATTTCCTGCATACTGTTCGCCCCCTTTCTTTCTGTTGCATACTGCAACTGTGATTTGTTGCTATTATACATTTTGAATTTTTCTTTGTCAAGCATTTCGCATTTTGTTATAATTGCATATTGCAATTTATTAAATGTTATGTTATTATCTTTTCAGATTCAAAAATGTTTTTTCAAAATCAACATTTAAGAAATCATAAAATTTAAAACAGCCATTTCAAAATAATGGCATACACCGGTAGAGGAGGTCTTAACAATGGTAGATAAAAAACTGCGTAAGACTATTGGGGAAAGAGCAAAATCCCGAAGAAAAGAACTTGGACTCACAATGGATTATGTGGCCGAGAGAATGGATGTCAACAAATCAACCATCCAAAGATATGAAAGCGGAACGATAGATAATTCAAAAAAACTCGTTATTGAGGGACTTGCAGCCGCACTTCATGTCACACCTGAATGGTTAAGAGGCGAAACCGATGAACTGTCATCCGATAAAACAGACGGTACATTTATCAAGATTGAAGATACAATGAAAAAGATTTTGGGAAGCTACCCCTTGAACGTTAGCTCCGATGAAAATGATTTTTCAGAAAAGATACTACTTCTCTTTTTAAAAGAGTACGAATTATTTAATGATTCATTTACAAATGCCGTGAATGAAACTACTAAGGATAATTCAAAGCTCGCATCGATGGTAGGATTCGAATCTGAAGAAGAATATAATAATATGATATTTCTCAGGGAAATCACACATACAATCAACACATTAAATGATATAAGTGATATACTGAGACTGTATTCAAAAGATCCGGAGCGTGCGAAAGACCGCGTTAACAATCTACTAAGTTACCTCCTATAGGTTAGGCAGGCAGACGGAGTTTTGATATATCTACACGCAAATAGAATATCCTTCAGTTCCGATTGCCAGCCAGAAAGGAGAAGAAATAAATGGCAAAAGGATCTGTCAGAAAAAAAGGAAAAAAGTGGTACTATCGATTTTATGTTGAGGATGAAAGCGGAAATCTCATCCAGAAGGAATTTGCCGGCACTGAAAGCAAATCTGAAACCGAGAAGCTTCTGAGAAACGCAATGGATAATTATGAAAAAAAGAAATTCATTGCAAAAGCGGATAATATAACCTTCGCTGAACTTCTCGACAAATGGGTTGAGGAAGATCTGAAAACCGGAACACTCAGTAATGGAACTGTTCATCACTACCAGTATTTAGCAAGCAGATTAAAAAAACATCCATTAGGGAAAAGAAAGCTTAAGACTATAACTTCAGAACATCTTCAGGAGCTTGTTGATCTGCTGACTTTCGGTGGAGAATGTGGTGATTTCAAATCAAAAGGATATGTGAAAGATGCAGTAACATCTTATACTTCCGTTTTAAATCACGCATTTAAGTTTGCAGTTTTTCCAAAGAGGTATCTTACAGATAATCCAATGCAGTATGTCACTCGCCATAACAGGAATGATACCGCTGATATCTTCGAGGAAAGTGTATCTCCGAATGAATCAGCCACTTACCTGACATACGAGAAATTCACTGAACTTATTGAGTATCTTAAGAAGCACCACCCTTCTATAGTTCTCCCGGTACAGATATCATATTTTACCGGTCTGAGACTTGGCGAAGTGTGTGGGCTCACATGGCAGGACATCAATCTGGATGAACAATATCTCACTGTAAAGAGAAGCATTTCCTACAAATCAGTAAGACGTAAATTTGAGATAGGACCAACAAAAAGAAGTAAAATCAGAGTGGTTGACTTTGGCGATGTACTAACCGGAATACTTAAAAAGGCAAAAACTGATCAATTTAAAAATAGACTTAAGTATGGTCAGCTCTTCAGCCGGAACTACTATTATGAAAGCATAGAAAAGAACAGAACATATTACGATATGGTCAGTTTTAGGGCTGATGAAAAAGTACCGGACGGGTTTACAGAGATAGACCTTGTATGTACCAAGGACGATGGTTCCCACTTAACAAACAGTGGTATAGACTGTGCTTGCAGAAGGGCTTCAAAGAAAATCCCAGGACTCGCCGGCTTTCACTTCCACTTACTGAGACACTCTTATACAACCAATCTTCTATTAAATGGCGCTCAGCCTAAGGAAGTACAGGAACTGCTTGGACACTCTGATATAAGAACCACGATGAACATATATGCACATGCATCCAGAGAAGCAAAGCGCAGCTCTGCTAGACTCATGGATAAAGTGGCAAACGGGAACTTGTAAATAGTTCCATATCCTTATATAAAAAACTTTCCCTTGTAAAATCCCCATAAGGGAAAATACAAGGGAAAATGATATAATTTGATAACTGAAAGTGCCTATAAACGGCTAAATTTAAGGCAATTCTTGGAATCAGTTAATTATATTCCGGTTTATCTTTCGATGTGGTATATTTATTTCTTAAATACATATTCCGTAGCCACTCTAAAAAAGCAATAAGCCAT
>CAMVKW010000079.1:0-5261 GCA_947168155.1 uncultured Lachnospiraceae bacterium
AAAACTATATTATTATCAGTGCTGAAGGAAAGAAATACTATATAAATGCACCGAGCGACGAGGAAACTGAGAAAATCTATAATGAGGTAGTAAATCAAATATCTGATTAACATATCCGATTTTTCTTGACAAGGAAAAAACAATGGTGTATTGTTTGTATTACAAAAGATAATACAAACAATACACCATTTATTATTATGAGGTGAACAGATATGTTAGTAATTAAGAATTTAGACAAAATTTATAAAGGAACAGATAAAGGAATAAAGGATATATCCCTCACAGTTGAAGCAGGAGATATTTACGCATTTATTGGACATAATGGTGCGGGTAAGACAACACTTCTCAAGGCTATCACAGGAATACATGAATTTGACAAGGGTGAAGTCATAATCGATGGAATAAATATCAAGGAGAGTCCTATGGAGGTTAAGCGCAGGATAGCTTACATCCCTGATAATCCTGATATATACGAATTTATGACTGGTATCCAGTACCTTCAATTTGTGGCAGATATCTATAATGTATCTGCCGCAGAGCGGGAACAGAAGATACTCGGATATGCAGATAAGTTTGAGATAACAAGTTCTCTCGGTGATCTTATATCGTCGTATTCTCATGGTATGAAGCAGAAGCTGGTTATAATATCAGCTCTTCTTCATAGTCCGAAGCTCCTCATAATGGATGAACCTTTTGTGGGACTTGATCCTAAGGCGGCATTTATACTGAAGGAGATAATGAAAGAAATGACAGAGCAGGGAAACGCAATTTTCTTCTCAACGCATGTGCTTGAAGTTGCTGAGAAGCTCTGTAACAAGGTTGCAATCATAAAGTGTGGAAAGCTTCTGGCGAGTGGCATGATGAATGAAGTAGTAAAGGATGGAGAGTCACTTGAAGAACTCTTTATGGAGAGTGTTTAGAAATAAATTGTCATAGTGACTTGGAAAGATTTGGAGGCTGAATAATGAATATTCGTACTCTTATAAAAATGGAATTAATCAATTTTCTTGGAATAAATGAATTGCGTCATGTGAAGGATCCTGCTGTTAAGAAACAGAAGGGATTTCTCTTTGGAGTTCTTGTTGTTCTGTACGTATTTTTTGCTGGATATATAGTAATGCAGAGCGTGCTCCTGGGCGAAATCGGTGCCACAGAATATATTCCGGTTCTCTACTTTATGCTTGCGGGAATGATTAATCTGGTGGTTGGAATCTATAGAGCAAAGGCTGCTATATATAGAGAACGTGATCTTGAGATGATATCAGCACTTCCACTGGGTGGAAGGAGCATAGTAGCATCAAGAGTTTTCAGAATGTATTTTGATAATCTGGTTGTTGGACTTGCTGTGATCATTCCTTCTATGATCGTTTATGGTATTAAGACTGGATGCGATGCCCTGTTCTATATTTCAATTATTCCTGTATGCATTGTAAGCCCAATCCTTCCAACAGCTATCGCTGCATGGGTTGGAATTATATTTGCAGCAATTATTGCCAGGAATCGTCATAAGGTACTGACAGAAGTGATTCTTGTACTGGTAGTTGTTATAGGATCATTTGCTATAAGTGGTGTTATTTCATCTAAGGCGGGACTTGGAACAGTAAGTAGTCTTGCTGAGAGAAAAGAAATAAATGAAGAGATAAATGCTGAATTATCACGTATGCTTAGTGAGAAAATGACCGGTATGGAGGATGCATTTCCATCGATGAAGATGATAGGAGAAATGCTTACGAATACTGACTTTGCATTACTTGCCGTATATGCACTCATTTCACTTGCAGTAATAATACTGACAAGTTTAATAATAGGTAAATATTTCTTCGGTATATCCCGCAGGCTTTTCGTTACAGGGGCACATAGAGATTATAGCATCTCAGAACTAAAGAAAGAATCAGTGATGAAGGCTCTGGTAAAGAAAGAGGCATCAAGATATTTTTCATCAGGAATATATGTATCTAATACAATCGTTGGTCCGGTTATGGCTGTGATACTTGCTGTGGCTTTGGGTTTCATAGATATAGATAAGATCATAAAGAGTGCAGGAGAACTTCCGATAGATATGAAATTTGAAAATGCTATTCCTTATATGCTCGCTCTTGTTTTCTGCATGATGACACTCACAGCATCAAGTGTATCCATAGAAGGAAAGAATTGGTGGATAGTAAGGACCATGCCGCTAAGTGCAAGAGACATTCTTGGGGCAAAGATACTATTTAATCTGATTTTTGTGGCGCCATTCTATACGCTGATGGAGATAATACTTCTATTTACTGTAAGTGCCGGACCCCTTGAGAGAATATGGCTGATACTAGTACCTGGACTTGCAATTCTTTACTCAGTACTTCTTGGAATGATGTGCAATCTTAAGTTCCCTAAGTTTAACTGGGAAAATGAAACAGAAGTCGTTAAGCAGGGGGCTGCTACGGGGCTTAGCATGCTGGGAATACTTCCGATGATACTTTTCATAGGCGGTGCAGCGGTAGTGCCAGGTTCATCTCATCACCTTATAGGTGCTGGTTTTGTAGTAGTTATGAGTATTATATGCTGGGAATTTTATAGCAAGATAAGCAGATTCGATATTCAGACACTATATTAATTTTTTAGGAAAATGTAACTAAAATCCGGAAAGGATATGAAAATGAACAAAGAAATGGATAAGAAAAAAATTATAAAGTTTGTTGCTATTACATATATAATCGCATGGGCAATTGAGATACCAGTATCTTTATATTATGTGAAGAATCCGGGGATGGTTGGAAATAGTGTTTTTAGAATTGGAATGGTTATAGCAATGTATGTGCCTATTTTGATTGCATTCATCTTGAATAAGACGCTTAAAGGTATGGGATGGAAACCTAAATTAAAGGGAAATACCAGATGGATTTTCTGGGCTATACTTGTTCCAGCAGTAGTTGTAATACTTGGAGCAGTATTGTTTTATGTTCTTTATCCGGATCTTTTTGATTCAACTGCTTCATCATATCTAAGAAAACAGGGTGAGGATTTGGGAGTAGATATGATAGGGCAGCTTGAGTCTCAGGGTATTACTCCTAGATTATATGCCGGAATTACATTGATTTCGTCTGTAACATATGGCGGATTTATAAATATGTTCGTTGCAGTTGGGGAGGAAGCCGGTTGGAGAGGCTTTCTTTATACGGAACTTAGAAAAGGCTTTGGAAGAGTATCAACCTGGATTATAGGTGGAGTTATCTGGGCGGCATTTCATTTCCCTGTAATGATAATTGGCGGATATGAATATGGCACTGATTATCTTGGTGCTCCTGTACTTGGACTTATAGTTTTCTCGATTAATTGTATAGCGAACGGGTTGCTACATGAGATTATTTATGATAAAACAAAATGCATATGGTTCCCGGCACTTTTACATGGGGGGTTAAATGCAGTAGCTAATGTATCGCTTTTATTTTGGAACATGAATGCAGAAGAAAAAGCGAGTAAGCTGATGATTCTTGGACCTGCTGTAAATGGAATCATAGGTATGATTCCAATGGTAATCTTTGCTGTGATTATGGCTGGGATGGTGATGAGAGGAGAAAAAGGAAAGACTTACAATGAATAGACTCAAAAAAGTTGGTGCAGTTGTTAGTATTATAATCATAAATATTTTAGTCTTCGGCATAATTCCACTGAATATACTGCTGTTATGGAAGGATTTTCCGCAGTGGATCATGATACTCGCTTCAGTGGTGGATTTAGTGGCTGTAATTCTTATAGTTAAGAAGGCATTTTCTGGGAAAACGGCAAAGATACTCGCGATAATTTTCACGAGTATTTTTGCTGTTATGTGTGTACTTTTTGCATATGCCTGCCCGTTTTGGAATAGTGATGGATTCAAGTCTGACAGGCCGATTCATTATTATGAGAATTCAGATCTCACAAAGAAAGAGGCGCTCGATGACCTTGAGGAAGTTATGGACTGCCTGAGAAAGTATCATATATCTTTCGTGAATGGACTGACACCTGAGGTGCAGGCAAAGTATGAGGAGGTCAGGGCAGATTTTGATTCAAAGGATTCGGTAAAGAGGATAGAGTTTGTGCGAGGCGTCCGAAGTATCCTACATGAGATAAAGGATGGACATACATCATTTGATACGTGGGACGGAGTTCTATTATCTGATGGCCCTGAGATGGAGAGCAAAGGCTATAGTATATATTCTGTAAATGGATTGACAGAGGAACAGATGAAGGAGCTTGTAGAGCCATACTATTCCTATGAAACACCGCGCCATATTAGTGTAAATATGGAAAACTTGTTTTATCTGGATCTATGCGGAGTTGAGGCGCCTTATGAGGTCGTGTGGAAGGACGAAGAAGGAAATGAGGATTCCCGCACTTATAGCCGCGATGACTTTATAAATGCTGATGAATACTATGAACTTCAGGATAAGTACCTGCCATCAGATAGTAATGAGGATTATGTTTATTATGAGATAAACGAGGAAAAGAGTCTGGCTATACTTACGCTAAAACATTGCTGGATAAGTGATTACTACAGGGATGTGCTTCGTGATATGTTTACTGAGATTAAAGAGAAAAACATTAAAAGTCTTGCGATAGATCTAAGAGGTAATGGTGGTGGCGACACATATGTCGTAAACGAACTGTTTAAGTATCTGCCGGTAGACACATATTATCAGGGAGATAATTTTAGGAAGCTAAGATGGAACTATCTGACATTTAATCAAGGCGGAAAAACTAAGAATAAGAGAGTTGCAGATCTTGAGTTTGATGGAAAGGTGTATGTGCTTACCGATAAGGATTCATTATCGTCAGCTATGCTTTTTACTGAGATGATAGTAGACAATGGACTCGGGAAGGTAGTAGGGGAGTCGCCTGCGGTACCTTGCAATCACTGCGGTGAAATTACACAATTCTATTTCGAGGACATCGGAATGTGGCTCTCAGTGTCGACAGCCTACTACACCCGAATAGATTCGTCGAAGGGTGACTATATTGAACCTGACTATCCATCAGCAGGAGAAGATGCAATCAAAACGCTATATGATATTGTAAGCGACAATTAAACTGGATACTATTCAGTAGTAATAGCTCAGTATAGATAATGCAACTAAATATAACATAAGATATAAGGAAATGTTCACTTTGGTTGGTGGACATTTTCTTTTTTATAAGTAAAATTAAATCAACAAAATGTTAAGAATTGTTGCAAAGGTGGGAATTATATGAGAAAGTATTACTTAGACAACATTAGATGGATTACAGTTGTGATCGTTGTT
>CAMVKW010000080.1:0-5087 GCA_947168155.1 uncultured Lachnospiraceae bacterium
CTCCCGTTATTGAGAGAACATATGCCAGAATCAGCAGAAACGAAAGAAAACGTTTCATGTGTTCCTCCTTATTGTCTACGCGGGAGAATCATTCTGTCGATTCTCGTCATTTAGAATCCCGGCGGATACTCAACCCATTGGAATCACCCCTTCCCTTATGTTAGTTTAAAATTTCAGCCATAACAAGAATCAATATAGGCTGTTATAGTATACATAGTATTCCTTCTCCTCAGGATAATAAACAAGCACCGCTATTGTTGTGTCCACTCCGACAACTTCATATATGATGACATCCTTGTATAACGTCATTTTGCTTTCTTTTTCCTCATTCCGTACCTTGGCAGCTCCTATCTCAGCTCCGATACGGTCGCTATGCTCAATCGAGGCGATATATTCTACATCCCCCAAAAGCAAAAACTGATATATCTCACATGCAGGCGTATTATTTCGCATGGATGAACCTTGTTCTATACTATAGTGCGTGGGAGTTGGCGCTTTTTCCACATATATATCATTCGATTTATATTCCTCATCTGCATTCCCAGTTTTTCCCTGCAAAAGCCAATGTGTGACACTCGCCAAAACAATTCCAAAGATTACTATCATTATGCATGCGGCTATGATATATAATTTCTTTCTACGAAAAGAAGCCAACTCGCTCCCTTTTTCAAGCTCATCTAAAACATCCTGTGCAATAAATGCCTTTTCAATATACTTCTCGTCTATGTCTGTAAGTGCATCCATAAACTCCTCTTCGCTCATACTCCATAACCTCCTTGAGACAGATATCCTTTTAATTCCTTACGCATTCCGGACAATATCGTCGCTACAGTTTTCTTTGAGATCCCATAATAAAGACTGATCTGTGGTATTGTATCGCAGTACCAATATCTTCGTAAAAAAATCTTCTGTTGCAGTTCTGTACATGTATTCAGATAGGCTTCAATTAGTCTTCTCAGCTCTTTTCGCATGACTTCCATCTCTACGTTTACATTTGACGGAATGCTCTCCGCCATAGCCTCTGATAATTCACATTGAGCAGCACAACGTTTCTTACGATTCTCTGCCTTAAGACGATTCAATGCGATATTACGTACAATGCGCCCCAAATATGAGAACAGATGATCTCTTGGTTCATTCGGCGGAATCGATTCCCATGCTTTTTGATAGGTATCGTTTTCACACTCTTCGGCACTCTCATGATTGCATAATATCCCATAAGCTATCTTTCTGAGTTGAACCCCATATTTCTCTGTAGTTTTGGATATAGCGTCTTCATTTCTGGCCAGGAATAATACAACAATATCATTATCTTCCATTTGGTCACCTTTCCAGGAGCAATGCACTTCACCACCTCACACCGATTTACACTGTTCCGTTCATATAGCTGTCTTGAATCTCTCCATTAAAGATTCGTACAACCTTTTTCGCCCGCGCCGCGATATGCTCGTCATGTGTTATCACTATAACAGTTTTACCCTTCCCATGGATTTCATCCAATATGTTCATAACCACGTCACCGTTTTCCCGATCAAGCGCCCCGGTTGGCTCATCCGCCAAGAGAATAGGAGCATCCATAGCTATGGCTCGAGCCAGAGCGGTTCTCTGCTGTTCCCCTCCGGACAGCCTGCTTGTTTTCTTCTCTGCCAATGCCTCAATTCCCACGCTGCAAAGGGCAGTCATCACCCTTTCTTTCCGGTTCTTGATTCTGCGTGCCAAAAGGGGCATCTCCACATTTTCATACACCGTATAGCGATTCATCAACGCAAAACTTTGAAATACGAAAGCAATATTTTGGTTTCGAAATCTTTCTAACATTGCGGCGGACAGGCTTCCGAGTTCTTCTCCTTGAAACCGGTATGACCCAGAAGTCATCCGATCCATTCCCCCGATAATATTCAAAAGAGTAGATTTTCCAGAACCGGATGGTCCCATAATAGCCGTATAACTTCCCTCTTCAATCGACATATTTATACCGCGAAGCGCCCGCGTACATCTTTCTCCAAATCCATAGTCTTTTCGGATATCAATCAAATCAATATAACTCATTTCATCGTGCTCCTATTTTCGCAACAGCGTGATAATCGTGTTCCTCCGAAAACTTACCAAAGAGATTGCCGACTGGATGAGAAATACCATTAGGGCAAAAAGTATCGTTATCGGAATGACATTTCCTACCAAAGCAGCTTGCATAATAGTCCCAAGATTACTGCTAAATCGAATCGGAATGGTTCTTACGATTGCAATCCATGCAAAAAGAGCCGCGCCAAGCAAAAGGAATAGGTTCTTTAACAACAGCGCAGTCATGATTCTCGCAGTTCTGACCCCATTAAGCAAAAACAATCCTAATTCCCTGCGTTCCCCATAAAACATCTCTACCTGAAGAATCACCAGAAACAAAACAAACGCAGGCAATAAGACACGAAGAGATTTCCATGTGAATTCGTTAAGGACTTTTGTCTCATAATAACGTGTCTCCAGAAAGTCCTTATACTTTTGAATGATTAGGCTGGAATAAGAGATTTGATGATTCTCAGCCCATGAAGTAATTTCCTTAACAATAGTTTCCTTCTCCGTATCAAAGAAGAAGAACGATGCATTATCTTCCCGCAGTACAACAATTTCGCTGTCAAGCAGGGTGGTCACGGATAACCCCTCTGAATTGAGCGTGTGCAAATCCACGGTTTTTTGTTGCTTTTGGAAGTGGCCGATTACCCGTATCCTTTTCTCACTTCCGTATTCGGATTCCTGGATTACTGCTTCACTTCCCACAGGAACGCTTTGATAATCTGCCCCCAAAATGCAATAAACTGTTTTTCCAGAAGGATTGGCATCCTTTGTCTGCTCATATAGGGATATTACTTTTTCCCAACTCAGGTTGTTTTCCAGTCGGATCCCAGTCTCTCGCAAGAACTCTGGCGATGCAGTCAACACAGAGATTTCTTTTTCTCCATAGGGGGCCTCCCCCTTATGACATGCCTGATACACTTCCATCAGCCCTGGAATTTCGGTTATCCCCGGTTCTTCGCTTGACCTTGTCGCATTCATCAATCCTTCTGCTTCGGCAAGATAACGTATGAGAATAGGTGTGTTCTCATCCAGGCTATCAATCTGTATGATTCCGAACGAATCCGCCTTTCCGCCCAAAGCTACATCTACAGAATCAAAAACATAAGACTGCGAGCAGTATGAAAGGGCAAGAAAAAAACACAGATATATTCCTCCAGCCACCAAAACCATCGAAATGACGTTTTTCTTTATTCCCCCAATAAAAAGATTCGTTGCACAATAAAAAATCATATGCGTTCCTCACTTATGCGAAGACTATCCGAAGGTGGACGACAATATACACGAACCAAAGAGCCTATCAATACCAGCAGCATTCCCACACTCATGATTCCTATTATTCTCAACGGTGAGCCAAAACGGAAATAGTCCCGGTGCATCACTATGATTTGAAGGAGCAGCGACGATGCCATCGCCAGCATCACCATTTTTCCGA
Organism: uncultured Lachnospiraceae bacterium; assembly: GCA_947168155.1. Classification (GTDB taxonomy): domain Bacteria; phylum Bacillota; class Clostridia; order Lachnospirales; family Lachnospiraceae; genus Eubacterium_Q. The sequence goes on from CAMVKW010000080.1 coordinate 3,503, forward strand.
TTTCTCCGCAAGCACGTAATACCAATTGGTTTCTTGAATACCCAAATGCAACGCGAACAGAATACTCTTCACCCCGCTTTATGAGCCACACAGACAGTGCATGCCAACAGATGAGCGAAGCGAACAACATACTGAACGGAACAACCACCTTCATATAACCTTCATACCATTCCATTTCATTTTGGGATTGACCTTCGTTAAACTTGGGAATTAATTCCATCTTATATGAGATTTCCTCTTCCGGTGTCATTTCTCTTCCGTACTGATCAAAGAAGCGGTGACGGTTTGCCTCCCGATACACGTTTGTAAGTCTATTGATGATTTCGTTAAGTATGGGTGTAAAATCCTCATTGTCACTGTAAACTGTCATCCGTGAAATATCTACAGCTCGTATAATCGCATCTCTGGCATCTTGCGTTAACGTTTCCCACAAGATAATTGCTCTGCGATCTATGTCGGAATCTGAATAGTCCTCAAAATATCCAGCAACGGTGAAATGTATTCCACCGTAATTCATGTATTCCTTCCCGTTCTCTGACTGAACCATTTTTTTCCAGTTTTTTCCCACAATGATTGCATTGCTTTCTTTACAGCATGAATCATACGTCACACCATATACTAGCGGGAAACGGAACGGATTATAACGGGCAAGAAGGACAGACGCCGCCTGTCCTTCCATATAGCCGATTTTAGTTGAATCCAGATACGCAACAATATTACCCCCGTGCAATTCGGAAAGTGTTTCTATCCAATCTCTTCTATCTGGGCCTTCTCCTATCATAATCCCCGAAAAGTATATGGAGCACTGATATGCATAAGGATGATAAGATTTCTCATGTGCCTGAAGCCTTTCCCCTTCATAGGAAAAATCCAGCAACAAGAAGCAAGCTATCCCACAAGATAAAAAGAGAAAAAAATCCTGTATCGGATAACGGAAGCATTTCCCTGCAAGTTTTTCTAAGTATCTGAATATATGCATCTTTCCCAGCCTACCTTACACTGTAAACAGTATTACTGTGCCATAAATCTGTTTGAACTGTGATATAAGCAGTATAAGCATTATTATATGTCTCCGTATTATTATATGTATACCCATTATAAAGATAAATCAATCCGTCAGAATCCAAAAGGGTTCCGTTCAAATCTCTGATTTTCCATCCGCAGCACGTATAATTGTTCTGCGCATCAGTTAGCGTGTACATATAAGCTTCAGGACCTCCAATTCCGGCTTTAAAGATAGAGTCATTATCTCTCTGCCATACATCACCCCAAACGCTGATGGTCATATTAGCATTCCACACAACTGTTCCAGTTGCACTGGATGCTGCAAAGGTTGCTTGAATTGCAGTAACCAATAACAAAACAAGGCTCAATAAAGTAATTATACTTTTTCTTTTCATGGTGCTTTTAGTTCCTTTCTTTTTTATCGATTTTTGTACTATAATAACCTATCCTCTCCCAATGGACCGTCCTCCTTTTCCTGTCTTAAAGGCCTTCACTCTAAATAACAACTTTTTTAACGAAAAGTTCCCGTTTTAATCTTCCTAGTTTGTGATTTTTTTGTGAACAAAGTATAACGCATACA
>CAMVKW010000081.1:0-4910 GCA_947168155.1 uncultured Lachnospiraceae bacterium
CAAATACCATCTCAAGAAGTGCAAGGATCTTATCTCCAAGTTTGAATATATCCATCTATCTTCACTCCCTTCATGTACTTTTATCGGAATATCCGATAGAACTCTAGTATCCAAGGAAGGAAAGTACAGTTGATATACCTGCCATCATGATTCCAGCCACTATACCCTTAAGTGCAGAGTTCATTGTGGAAGAATCCTGCTGCTGATAAGCCTGAGCAAACTCCATTACATTCTTTGCAAGAATGATCACACCTACAGCACCGATTATGGCGATAACAAGTGTCTTAAGGCTGTCCAGTGGTGCAGTTACAGAAGAAGTATCTCCTGCCGCATATACAACACTTGGAAGCATTGTCGGGATTACAGCAGCTGCAGCCGCGAGTGAAACAACTTTTGTCTTCATGTTCTTAAAAAACCTATTCTTATTCTTCATTTTATTTCTCCTCATTTATTCATTCGTAAATTATCGATAAGTATCATTTGAACAGAAAAAGACAACCTCAGATCATATGGCTTTTTCCGCAATCTCTATGCTTGTCATATAATCATCGATTGTCTATTTCCGACTTATTTGAAGCAAACGCTCCATCTAAGATTTTTATTCAGTTATCTATATGAACGGGACGTCTCCCGGTTGTAGTATTAATTCATTTCGCAAAATTAAGCTTCACTACTTATTGCGAAGTATATTTCCATCATTTTCTTTAAACCTTGTAATAATCTTTCTCATTGCCACTACTGGCATATCAGGATAGAAGAATTCAAGTATAAGTTCAGATGACATACCAGCCTCAAACGCCGTATGCATCTCAGCCTTCTGTTCCGCCGAATAATGCCATTGACCTATTCTGCTAACGAGAGTGTCATTTCCAATAAGTTCAGGAAGCATCTCTCCAGTTCTAAGTTTGTTATACTCTTCTATACGTCGTTTTCTCTCAGCATCAGCATCAATACTCTTCGCAATATTTTCATTCTTTTTATTTCCAATTAGTGTTGCCTCAGGGCCAACATTTCTATGGATTACTCTAGCTTTACCACCATCAGCATTCGAAGCAGAATCTGAGGAACCAGATTCTACATTTATCTTATTATCTGCCAGATCCTTTTCAAAACGATCAGCATTATATCTTGATTCATCACTGAAGGCTTCGGAAGGATACTTAAGCTGTTGTACCTTTCTGTTAACTTTGTTACGCTTTTTCGATGAAGCTTTGGAATTATCTGGAAGCATCGCTCCAGCCTTCTTATCAGCCTCCTGTTCTTCCTGCATAACCTTATTCATATCCGTGGTTATTTCTTCCTCTGCAGCAGGATCAACATACTCAAGGCTGGATTCAACCTCTTCGTACATCTTTGCCCTTGCTTCCTTTTCATCGTTATTCATGAGCTTTCTCTGAACTCCAACTTCACTTAGGATTGTCATTTCATCCATACTGAGTTTGTCTATAAATACATTTTCGCCCTTTTCAGCAAGACCTTCGTAATATTTCAGTGACTCTGGTGTAAGGATCTCATATTCTTTAGTCGCTGTAGTATTGCTGCACCGTGTATGAACATATGCTGGCGCTCCACCATCAGCTGTCTGACTGAAAGCCGGATGTCCCATTGGCTTATACTTTTCATCCATGATAGGATCGAATCCTCGTATAAATATAAGACACTTTTCATTTTCAAATTTTCTTGCTTCATCAGGTGTCAGAAGCTCTCTTCCAAGTACATCATAGTTTCTTGAAGAACTACCCTGACGGCCTCTTGTTTCTCCATTGGTACGCTTATCAATAGTAGCCTTTCCAAGCAGTTCAGAAATATATTTATGCGTGCTCTGCTCGTTTCCGCCGAGATAGATAAGCGTATCACAGTTGCCTGGAATTGTTTCCCATGTATCCTTAAATAGAGCCTTTATCTGAGCAAGATTCTGGATGATTATCACGCTGGAAATCTCTCTGCTTCGCATTGTAGAAAGCAGACTGCAATAGTCATCTGGAAGTGCCACATTACTAAACTCATCAAGCATAAATGTTACATGAATAGGAAGTCTTCCTCCGCAGTTAAAGTCCGCCTGATAATACAGTTCCTGAAATATCTGTGTGTAGAGCATTCCTATAATAAAGTTATATGACTTATCATTATCCGGTATTACACAGAACAGTGCTGTCTTGGTCTGACCATCTCCATTTACTCCAATACCAAGCTCCGCAAGCTTCAGATCATCCTGTGAAAGCATATCAAGCACCTGCTTATTCTCTAGAAATGCAAGTCTTGAGTTAGCACTTATGATAATGGATCTTACTGTATCTCCAGCACCTCTCATACATTTATTGTACTGTTTTACTGCTGGATGATTTTCCCCAAGTGGATTGTTATCCGAAAGATACTGCATTCTGATATCAAGTCTTGAAGGCTCACCCTTCTCGCTTACCTTTGCTTCACCTATCAGCTTAAGTACTGATTTGAAGTTTCTCTCCTCAGGCCTCATTTCCATCCATACATAGTAGAAAATTGACTGAAGAAAGAGTCCTTCAGCCTTTTCCCAAAACGGATCCGATGGATTACTTCCCTTAGGTGTTGTATTAGCAATAAGGTTAGTAATAAGCTTTACAACATCTGTCTCCTGACGGATATAGGCAAACGGATTATATCTGTCCGACTTATCCATTTCCAGAAGATTTATAACCTTTACATTGTAGCCATTCTTCTTGAGCATACCACCGCAAGAACGAAGCAGCTCTCCCTTAGGATCAGTACATATAAACGAACACTTATCCGGCATCTGCATCAGATTCGGCTTTACTTCAAAAAATGTTTTACCTGCACCGGAACCACCGATTATAAGTACATTGTTATTCAACTTTGTCAGTCTCGTATTAAGACTCATTCTTACATTCTGACTTAGGATTCTGTTAAAACCAATATCTGGATCCTTTAGTTTTTGTACTACCTGTTTTATATTTGCAAACTTAGCTGTACCAAACTCTCGCCCCGGCATCAGATTCCTCTGACTCGTATAATACATAGTAATAGCGATGGCATATACAAATGTCACCGCTACTACACACTTGGGGGTATTCACATTAAAGTAGTTGGCGAAGGGATGCTCAAGTACATATGAGAAGGCAGCCAAAAATTCATCAAAGCGTCTTCCAGGTACCCATGCACCACCAACGAGGTATCCGAGATATATGGCAAAGAATCCTCCGAGACCTATCATGGGCCAGAACGGTTTCTTCTTTGTAGTTTTCATTTATATCTTCTTCCCCTTTCCAGATTTTGGTTTCATAGTAGCAGCCTTAAGGGCTGAAGCTGATTTCTTATCTTCTCCTGCAAGCTTCTTAAGAGCATCTTCAACCTGCTTCTCACGTTTTGCTTTATCACGCTTCATCTTCTCATATCTCTGACGAACGCCTATCTCGACATTGTCATAATGTGTAGACTGAAGCACATCGCCCTTCTTCTTTTCCACCACATGATTAGACTCATCATAGAGCTTATACTCCTTATCCTTATCGAGGAATGTAAGAAGAGTTTTCCCTCCATGAATCTCCATAGTATTTTCCTTGGATATCCATAAATACCTTGCATTATCACCCCAGGTTCCTGGAACTCGAGTCTTAACTGCGTTAGGATTTTCCTCTACTATTAAAGTCTTACTGATTGTGATATCAATCATGCTGGCATTCTTGGAAAGCGATACCGCCTTCATTCTGTCAGCAATACCACGATAACTGCGAATACGATTATTAAATGAATCCTTATCCATCAGCACCTTATGGTTTCCATCTCTGTCAGCCTGATCAAGAAGACCCATGATGGAAAGCTTATTTATTACATTCTCAGCCTGATCCTGAGATACAGAAAAGTTCTCCTTTACTGAATCCACACTGACACTCTGCTTCTCTGTTGCGAAATTACCAACTTTCTCAAGCAGATTGTCTATAGCATTATCAACTATCTCCTCCTGTGCAGTGTGGCCTGTCAGGTTTCCCTTCTGCTTCTCCTTCTCAAAGAACTGCGTAAGCTTATCCATCTGTTCTCCATTCCCTTCTTTAAGATACTCATCGAAGGTTGCCACCTTACCATTCTTCATCTTCTGAAGCATCATATTTACTCTTGGTACTGCTTCTGAATGAAATACAATCTCTGAAAGTCCTTTTTCCTTATTGATATTAGGGAGAACCGAGTAAAGGATTCCATATTTCTTGGCAAGCTTTTCAACCTTCTTCATGTCCTCAGACTTAAACTGAAGCACCTGAAGATCTCCACCCTTCATAAGCAGTTTCCTCATATTTACCTTACCGAGTGACTTCTCATAATCAAGCAGTCCTCTCAGCACTTCAAAGATTTTCTGCATAGCTTTGATACCGCCACTGCCGGCTTTCATTGCTATCTCTATTCCATCATAAGCGACACGAATGATCTGTACCGCCTCCTGAATCTCTTCTGCCATATTCTCACTCCCTTCTAGTAGGCATAGCCCATACTCTTTTCGAGCAGTGCTATCTCTATAATTTCAGGCATCTTCTCCGCAGGGACCTTGCTCTCGATCAGATCTGTAAGCTGACCTTCACTGAGCCCCTTCTTCATAGCCCCAACTATATGACTAAGCTGCGCCTTATTCAGTTCTCCGGATATAACCATTCGTACCAGACTCTGCTGAGACTTCTTCTTAAAACCTAGAAGTCCAAAAAGGCCACCTAAACCATTGGATTTTCTTCTTTCAATCTCTACCGGCATTGTTCCTACAATATTTCCATTGGAATCTTTTAGCGGAACAATATAGCCGCTGGTTGAAAGCTTGGAGTTCTGTTCCTCAGAAATCTCAACCCTATCCTCTTCTGGGTTTGCCTTAAGATTTCTAAACATCTCGTAATAATCCTTCATTCTCTCAGCCGTCTCCTTACTCTTTTCTTCCA
>CAMVKW010000082.1:0-4714 GCA_947168155.1 uncultured Lachnospiraceae bacterium
AACATCTCGTAATAATCCTTCATTCTCTCAGCCGTCTCCTTACTCTTTTCTTCCATCTCATTTCTAAGTGCATTCTCGGTTTTCTTATTCTCATCGGCCTCACGTCTCAGCTCACTGATTTCCTTACGGATATCATCTATATTGATATCCGTCGATTTACTCTCGGCCTTAACAGTTTTATCAACATCTAAAGTACGTTGCTTACTGATTTCTTCCAGCGTCTGCTTCTTAGCCTCTTCTATTGTCTGCTTCATTGCAGCAGCCACAATAGCCTGAATTTTATCTTCAGATACTGGTTTTTCACTCTCATTCGGAACAGTATCGTGCATTTTCTGAGCATTGCTATTTGCATTACTATTCATATAAGAAAACAGCTCCATCATCTGTTCAAATGTAAAGCCGTTGATTACTGTATTCTGAGAAACAGCAGCTTCAGGTTTTATACTGGTATCACTCTTAGAATCGTTCTTCTCTTCATCCTCCACTTCCATCATAGCTTCTTCAGTAATCACTTCAGCCTCGGCATCATCATCAGAGTCGACTGTTATAGATTCATCCTCTTTCTCGTTCACCACAGTCTCCACGATTTCATCAGATTTATCCTCTACAGGTGCTTCGGTCTCTTCAGTTCTAATTAAACCATCAGGAGTTTTCTTATTTTCTGCCTCTTCCTTTTCTTTCTTCATTTTGAGCAGATTCTGCTCATATAACCAGTACTCACTAAGCCTGGGAAACAAGGAATCATTTAAATGAAGATCTACATACTGTGCTGGGACACCTTCAGTTATATATCTCACAGCCTGGCTAATCTTCTCTTCCTTTATCTTCTTATCAAGATATTTATCTATCACTGATTCAGGTGCACCTGCCCTAAGCAGAAAAGATATTATTTTCTTGCGTGTCTGACTTACATTCCTTTTGTAATACTTCCTAAGAAGCAAACGATCAATTCCTGCAATCAGATCGCATCTTGCCATCTTCTTATCATCTTTAGTGAGACCATTAACATTATCTAAATATTCAAGATCTTCTTTTATTTTCGCTTCATTTATCACAAATTCTTCCATTCAACTACCTCCATAAAAAAACAGCCCTATCTTATCTTTGGCTGTTTGATCAATTTCTTTTCTTCAATTTTCTTCTCCGGTTCTTTTTCCGGTGTATCCTTATCAACTTCTGGATTTCTGATTATTTCCTCTTCAAGTTCTTTTATTATAGATACAGCTATTCTTACATCTCTCGACGTTTTCTTGGACATCTCCTTAAGGAGAAGTTCTTCACTATGATAATGCTCCTTGAGTCTCATTATCTCTTCATATGTATATCCTTCTTTCTTAAGCGCATCATTAAGTTCAGAATACTTTCTATGCTCTGTTTCAAATTCTTTATCTCCCGACTGAAATAGTCTTTCGCCAGGAAGAAGATCACTCATTTCAGAAGCAATCTGATAAAGTTCTCTCAATTTCTTAACGGTTCTATAATTCTTGCTCTTAGCTCCGGCAACTTTCCGTCTTTCTGAATCAAGATCACTCTTAACTTCCTTAAGATGGTCAAGTGAGGTTATATCATGTTCTACCAGAAAAAGATACTGTTCCTCCAACTTATGCATCTTCTTTATCTCATCCCTAAACTGCCATGCTTTACTATAAGGTCTTCTTTGAATTAGTTTTAATCTATAGAGCCTTGCAAAGTATTTCTTCTGCACCGGACTAAGTTTGGCTCTCTTACCTCTTGGTATCTTCGAATAAACTATTTTCTGAGCTTCCTCTTCAGTTTCAGCTCTGTAGGTATTAAGGGATTCATATGGAATTCTGTTTCGGATTGCTTCCTCAGTATAATCAATTCCAAGAGTCTCTTTCTTACATCTTCGGAATCTGGACATTTCCTTTCCTCGAAATGCCAGATACTTCCCTTCCTTTATTTCATATCCTCTGTCCTTCATTATCTGAAGAAACTCATCATAGCTATAAGCTTCAGCAATCGCCACATCAATATCACGCTTTATCATATCCGAGAAGTTATCAGCACCATCACGATAGGTATTATGATTCTTATATCGATCATGCTTTTCATTAGGATCAAGCTCGACTGTGCTAAGTCCTTCCTTACTTGTAAGACGATTAACTATCGGCTGTATTATCTTTGCCCAGTCGTTATTAGCATAATGGTATTTATAACCATCTACAAAACTGACACTGTTGAAAGCTATATGAATATGTATATGCTCCTTATCATCATGGACTGCAAATACTGTCTCATACTTATCAGAAAGATATTCTGATATGAATTCTTCAGCTATCTTATATGCTGTATCTGCATCAGTCTCACCTGGCTTGAAGGATATAACAAAGTGATATCCCTGCCTCCCAGTTATCTTTCCGAAGCTATCCTTAGTCTGCTGCATAGTTATCGAAGCTGATTCCGGAATACAGTTCACAGCTCCAACCTTAGCCTCCTCCTGAGTTTTTTCAGGATTCATCATATAAGTAAGAAGTCTGTTTAAGTGTCCTGCATGATCAGGAGTACCGGTATCCTTGATATTCATCAACTTAGTTATTGCCAAGTCTCTTCACCACCTCTGCCATACTTGAGCTAAGACGCTGCATATAAGCAAGAAGCCTGTCCTTATCGGAAGGAAGATACAGGCCGGAGTTATTATTCTTTACCACTTGATTGATATTTATACCAATATGATTAATCTCAGTCAGCATATCATGAAGAATAATTCTTATTTCTTTATGATCCATCGGTCCCTTAGAAATGCACAGCCTTATATAATCGCTTTCTTTCATTCCTGACTCCAAAGCCCTCGCCGATAAGAGTTCAGCTTCCTTTTCTGAAATTCTAAAGCCTTTAACAATCGATTTATCTCTCGCCATAAGCATTCCTCCCTTCTTTTATCTGTATGAAATCTCTGGTCACATCACCTTCAGTTTTTTATGTTTCGAAACCATTTGAATATAGTGGCAAGATACGCAAAATGTTTAACATTTCCATTTTGCATCTTGTTAGGGAGCACCCTAAGACCCCTGATATATATGAATCCTGCTAAATCCCTATAAAATTCATAAGTTCCAACAATTTGTTGGCAAAAACCCATGAGTTCCAACAATTTGTTACACAAAAGTGGCTTCTGCCAACAATCTGTTACACAGGCATTTTTCGTGTTACACAATTTGTTGGCAGAAACTCCCGAGTTCCAACAATTTGTTACACAAATCATCCATCTGCCAACAATTTGTTACACATTCATTTTGGTATACCCGACTTAAGATATTCATACTTTCTTTCAGCTACAGAGTCTGATGATAATTTCAGTTTTGTAGCCACCAGCCATTCATTTATATCTTTATACATGACTGGAGCCGAGGCATCCTTTACCTCGTAGCCTTTATCTCTATACTTCTGAATCAGTTTTTCAGCAGCTAACCTTCCAGGTTCATCGTTATCAAGAGCAAACTCAATTTTACTAATACCCGGATGATCACTTAAAAATGTTTCAAGAGGAAGATCTGCTGTCATTCCCAGTGCAATCATATTGCTGTCAAAATCCTGAAAGATATCTACATAGCTCATCATGTCTATAGCTGCTTCAAACACTACTATCCGATTACTATTATCATTTGTAATATTGAAACCGTACCTCTTATCATTCCCTGCCACATCACATTTAAAAGCTTTCCCATCTCTATCATAGATTCCTCTCTGGCTTGCAAATCTTGTGACACCACTCTTATCATTTCCGAGGAATACCACATTATGATATTCCTGGCTCTCATATATAATGCCCTTACGGATAAAATAATCTATTGTACTTATGCTAAGCCCTCTATCCTGATTAAGATATCTGATGATCCTATCATTATTCGAAGCAGGTACCGGAAGGATAAATTCCTTCTTTTCAGATACTGGTTTATCATTATGAATGATACAATCTCCCGAAACAGTTTTCCCTATGCTGTCATGTCTGACTCCTGCAAAATCCAGAAGCCAGAACACAGCATCTTTAACATCCAGTCCTGCGAACTCTCTTAAGAAATCTATTTGAGAACCACCGTTCCTTCCACTCTCACATTTACCGGAAAAACGGAACCAATTTCTATGGTCATAGATTCTCATAGAATCCATTTCCTTCAAAGTATAGAACCGTCCTATTTTCTTAGGTGTATATCCAAGACTTCTGGCTACCTCAACAAGATCAACTGACTTCGCTATACTTAGTTCTTCTTCAGTGAATCTATCTCTCATCTCTTGGTTCTCCTTCCCGTTTTATTATTTTCAGCAATAGTGCTTACATCACCCTTATTACTATTTACTTCTGCTGCCATTGGTACTGAGAATTCAATATCCTTATAGTCTGTCTTAAGACTGTATCTTAGGTTGGAAGCTGGCAGCCTGTCCTTTTCCTTAAAGCTGAAGTAATCTGAATTATCGCCTCCAACTATTATGTGATCTACAAGCGGCACACCTACCAGATCACAAATCTTAATCATCCTGTCGGTAAGTAATGAGTCTTCAATTGAAGGGTCAAGATTTCCAGACGGATGGTTATGAATCATAATCATGGTCGATGCATTGGATAGTATAGTTGCCTTTAATAACTCTCTTGGATGCGCTACTGATCTATCCAGTGCACCCATACTTGCAAAGGTACAATTAATTGGTGTACCGTCAGATTTAAGATTTATGATACATACAACCTCTCTATCCATCT
>CAMVKW010000083.1:0-4656 GCA_947168155.1 uncultured Lachnospiraceae bacterium
TCAATACTTTTTCGTATTTTAACATACTTTAGTTCATCTATAAATTATAGAATATATAAATCAAAACAATTTATCTCACCTTCGTTCTCACCAACTTTTTATCATTCTTGTACTCACCTTTTAGAACTATCTTCCTATACTCCCTCTCCCAAGGTTCCTTCTTATACTCCAGGCATTTATTCTTTATCCGAGTAAACTCATCATATAAATCCGGAACTGATTTACTAACTTGTGCCGAATCAGCAACTTTCCTGTATGCTTCAAATGCATCCAATGGATCATATTTTGTAACATCCCAAATAGCCGCTTTATCTTCTACAGACAATAAAAAGAAATCTTGAACCGAAAGATTCATATTTTTAATATCTATTACTGCATCAATTGCTATAATCTCTATTTCATAATCAGTGTCAACCTTTTTACATGAAGGCGAATCATCTTTTGATTCTTCCTCCTTATTTGTACCTTCTACAAGAGTATTCTTTATTGATACATCAACATACGAATCATTCAGATTCTCTTCTTTAATAACTTTAGAATCACTAAAAGCCGGAACATCTTCCTGCTTAACACTTGGTCCATTAGCAACTTTAGATATATCTTTCTTATTAGCTAAAACTGATTCTATGACAGGCTCTGGCTTAGGCTTTGGAAGTTCTGGGATCTTTTCTTCTGTATCGACATTGTCTAATTCTTTTTCAAATTCAGATATACTAATACTATCAATATCTTTTAATTCTATATCATACAGACAATCCTGATATATTTTATCAGCAATTCTAAATCTTTTATCTTCCTCTCGCTTTAACTCTTTCAAAATCTGCAGTCGGTCTCTATATTCATCTTCATCAAAGGAATCCACATTTCCTTGACTAATAGCGATCTTGTTTTTTTTATTTCTTAACCTAGCCTTTTCTTTGTAAAGGCATTTCTGCTCTTCTGATATTTCTCTATATCTATGTAATGCACTTACCTTTACATTTATAAGTTCATCAACACTTCGTATGTCTTCTGACACGAGAAACAAATACTCTTCCTGAAGTAGTTTGAATCTTTGCAGGTCTTTATAAAACTGAGCTGATTTATATTGGAATCTCCGCTTCTCCAGCAGGCGCATTTTATAGAGTCTGACATAATATTTCTTTTGTAGCGGAGATAACAATGCTCTCCTTAATGGTCGTGGATCTATCGTTTTATATAATCTATCAGTTCGACCTTTTTCTTTATTATCCTTTTGCTCTATATTTCTATAATCCAGCTCCGGAGCAATAGTTCCAAGCCTTTTAAATCTTTTCATTCCCGAAGCTTTTACTGCTATATGTTCTCCATCCTTCACTTCATATCCCAGTTCTTTCAGCAAATAAATATAATGTTCTCTGTTCTCAGCTCTCATCATGCAATACCTTGCATCTGCCTCAATGAACTCTGAAAAGCTCTTTTCCTTCTCCCACTGATCCCGGGGCATATTCTTAGGATCCTTACTATATTCAGCCGGCATTATTTCCAGACCATACTCCTCACTCAGCTTATTTGTTATTGGTTGCATCTTATGTTTCCAATCACCATTTTTATACTGAAACTTTCTGCCGGTAACCATATTTACACTATTAAACACAATGTGAGAATGTAGATGCTCGTGATCCGTATGAACAGCAAACACTACTTCATATTCTCCATGAATGAACTCTGCTACAAATTTCTCTGTCATTTCATACAGCTCTTCTGGTGTTCCCTCTCCAGGAACAAGAGATATTATTATATGATAGCTCTGTCTGCCACCAAGTTTGCCGAACACTTTCTTAGTTTCAACCATCTGCTCATATGCCGTATCCGGCAGGCAGTTGACACTGCCCGTTAGGATACACTGTTCAGTTTTATCAGGATTGAAAATATAATCTATAAGTTGTTTTGTATGAAGCCCCAGTTCGCGACCAGGGCTTACTTTCTGATGTAATATTTTGGTTATAGCCAACTCCTAACTCCTCCTCTCTTCTCAAATCACTTTTCTAAGACCATTTTCTTAGACATTGATTCATCAGTCCTTTAATCTCTTTCATAAGTGTAATAACCATTTCCAGAATCGTATCATTTATACTTCTGTTCATATTCGCCAGCCTGGTCAATTGATTAATATTATTTCCAACTCTCGCTATCTGTTCTATCAGATCACGACGGTCTTTCATCTTATTTGTATCTATTCTTCCACCTGCCATAATCAGTTGCCTTACATATTCTGCAAGACACATATTATTATCCGCTGCACTCTTTTCAAGAGCAGTTCTCTCTTCCGAGGATAACCTGATAGATAGATTCCTTCTTGGTTCCTTATACTGTTTTTTCTTCCCCATATATTCCCTCCATTTCTCTTACAGTGGTAAGAACTCCTGCTATTTGTAAGAGCTTTTGGTAAGATATCTTTTATTTCCTCATACCATTTATAAGAGCTTTTTATATTTGTTTAAGTATTTGTTTAAGCTTTCTGCCATTATTAAAGCTTTTGTTTAATAACCACCACTTTGTTAAAGCATTTGTTAAAACTCTCTTCGATATTTGTTGGCACTTTTGTTGGATAACCGCCATTTTGTTACCGTTTTTGTTGGATAACCACCTATTTGTTGGCACTTTTGTTACACACCACTGGTAAGAGCTTTGTATTCATTGTTCTTCTACTGACTTCAGCTCTAACCCATGCTTTAGGTAGATTTCATCATTTGCCAGATACGTAAATCGCAATGCGTTTACAACATCTGTTTAGGGGAGAAATGTAATCTCCCCTAATACCCCTGATATATATGAAGGACGCAACATTGCAAGTCTTTAGGTTTTGCATCCTTGCAATAGGAACATTGCAAAGACCTGACTCGTGCATTGTTGCATCCTTGATCTATTTAAGCTTCACATACCAGGTATTATTTATCTTCTGAGACTTCAGTCCCATTTCCTTCCGGGCATTATCCATAGTTCTTTTTGATATACCCTCAGCCTTTGCAAGTTCTATTAACTCATTACTGGATACTGCATCTTTGTCTTCAGATAAATCTTTCAAAAGCTGTTTAGCCTGATCCAGTTTGCTCTCCTTTGGGGCATATCCTCCAAGCACATCATCTACAGATATTTCATAGTCACCTATCCACTCAAACCCATCTTCTGACAATTCAAATGCTTTGGGATGACCGAATGGAGCCAGATTATTCTTTATCTGTACCATAGCCCTATAATTATCTTTTCCGATAACTCGTCCTACTAGCAGGACACTTCTTGCTACTGCAAAGAAGTCTATTGAACCCATTCCTCGGTAAGCAGCTTTGCATCCTCCAGCTTTATTCATATGACCAATAAGAATAATTGCACAGTTTCTTTGTTCCGCTATCGTTGCAAGATACTTTGTCATCTCCCTGGCTTCATTTGCCCTATTCATATCCATACTTCCACCAAGATAGGCCTGAATAGGATCCATTATCAGAAGTCTTGCACCAGTCTTATCCAGTGCCTCTTCTACTCTCTTATCCAACATAGACAGAGCTTTATTAGTTTCATCAATCACCAGTACTCTTGAACAGTCGGCTCGTGCCTGCTCCAGTCTCGGTTTAACCGTATCTGCCAGACCATCCTCAGCCGTCTGATATATTACATTCATTGGTTCAGTGATATTCATTCCTTCATCAAAGCCTTCTCCCCGGGATACTGCAGCAGCGATATTAAGAACCATTGTAGTCTTTCCATCCCCCGGATCCCCTTGGATAATTGTGAGCTTCCCATACGGTATAAATGGATACCAAAGCCATTCAACCTCTTTTGCTTCTATATCCGACATCCTTATTAGGTTTAACTCTTCATTTCTAGTTTCAAAAAAAGTGTTCACACTCTGTACCTCCATATAAAAGTTTTATTTGTATATGGATGGAACCTCTGCTATACTGTAAACACTGACGGATAACAAAGGTTCATCCAATCATATTCTTAACTCTTTCAGCTGCAACTGAAGGAGTTATTTTTTTGCTTCATCAGCCGTCAATACCTCTAGAACAACCTTCAGTGGCATGATTACATCTTCATCAATATCTGTATTTTCATCCATAAACTGAAGTTCTTCCAAAATGGCCTCAAGCTGCATCTGAACTTCCCGGATTACTTTTCTTCCACCTACTATCCTGATATTTCTCTTTAACAGGCTTTCAATTATATAATCCTGTTTGTTCATTCCGCTTGCTGCTACTTTTAGATTAAGTTCTTTCGCTTCAGATTCCGACATTCTGAATCCCACTACTCTTGATCTAAGTCTTCCCTTACTATCCAGATTTTTTGCGCTCATTGTAGTCCTCCATTCTGATAACCTTCTCGTCATCCTTTTCATAATAATCAGCAGGTCGGTCTTCCATTTCTGCTTTATCTCTGTCCAGCATATCAGCCATATCATCCTGCTTTGACGGAAACATATGAGCATATCGATAAGTTATCTCCTGACTCTCATGTCCCATCCTTGCTGCTATATCAACCGCAGTAAATCCTTCATCAATTAAAAGTGATACATGCGAATGTCTCAGGTCGTGAATTCTTATTCTCTTAACACCTGAAGCCTTCACACCTCTATCCATTTCATGATGTAGGAAGCTTTTTGTAACTACGAATATTCTGTCCGTATCCTTATACCTGTAA
>CAMVKW010000084.1:0-4533 GCA_947168155.1 uncultured Lachnospiraceae bacterium
TGAAAAGAATCCCAAACCCTTAAAACACCGTATTTTGTCGGTTTTCTGCATTTTCGAGTAAACCCAAGAATAGTATTGTCGCTATTTTGTCGCTTACTTAATTGCTTTTTAAAGGTGGGATTCGCCTCCTTTCTTATTAAAAAATTGATTTTTAGTAACAAAAAAGAGAGCTTCCAGGCATTCTGCATGTTAAAATATGCTCACGAATACCTCTGAGTATTCATAACTGCATCTGGTGCTGATGTCGCCAAACTTCTGGCACCGGATGCTTCCTTACTCATTTCTGCTCTCCATAATTCCCAATATTCAGTTGTGAAATACATTAAGTTGGATCTCTGTTCCTCATAGTGACCTCCTTTAGTAACTATTTTCATAGCTATTATTTGTATCAAAAAAGGACCGGTTTTATTTTCCGATCCTTTTTATGCTCACAAGAGCGATAAACAATATGCTATTTGTTTTACATGCTAACAGATACTATCCAATATATCCGCTACCGTCCTTCTCATCCCTGATGGTATATCTCTAACAGTCGGTAAAAAAGCCTGATATGCGGGTTGAGTCACCTCGACTACCTCAAACTTTGGATATGGAATATTTAGCCTGTCACATACCATACATTCGAATTTGTTATAGTCCACCATATCCTCACTTCCCGCATGAAATACTCCTGAAAGATTGTTTTCCAAGATATAATCCACGTATTCACCAACCTGGTCAGCAAGGGTAATAGTAAACATCAAACCCGGATATGACTTCAATTCTTTTCCATTAGCCGAACAATCCTTAAGTTGATTCATTCTTTTGCAGTCCCGCGACCAAACAGCTGCAGGTCTGATAATCGCCAAGTCATCTCCCAAATATTTCATGAGCATCTTTTCGCATTGCAGCTTAAAAATGCCATACTCTGATTCTGGCTCGGCCTCTGTTCTCTCATCAACAGGCTTTGTCGTATCTTTGTCGAATACATTAAGCGTAGAAATATATATCATCTTTTTCCCGTGATTCTTAAGCCATGCCCCCAGAATATCGTGATACTTTAACTGAGCGTCGAATGCTCCCATTAACGTTGATATCACTATATCAGGAATTTCCCTATTCAATATATCCAATAGTCTTTCCGTGTCTTCCACCAGACAAGTATAGCCCTGGTTAATCTCATGATGGCCTGAAACAATAATGATTTCATATTTGTCTTTAATGCGTTCTGCTATTGCTTTCCCTATAAGACCTGTGCCACCTAAAATCATTACTTTACGCATAACCCTGTTCTCTCCTTTATGGTATTGCAAGCTTAATCACACCTATCATCATAACAGTTATTGCCCTCCTTGTAGAGAGCAATGTCACATCACAGATGACTTATCATAAATACTATATAAGCAATGAACCACGATGTACTTTTCCTGCACAGTATGGGCATCCTGTTCCTTTCTGCCTTATCTGTATTGAGCACTGCCAATGGTGTCCTTTAGTACACTTCCACCATACTTTTCTGTTTGAGAATGGCATAACAGAATCCGGAATAAGCTCACCATTTCGCTGATAATCCCATTCTGAAGCAATATCAGGACTGTATGTCTTAAGATCATTAACACCAGAAGTAACATAGTGTTTATCGCTTTGTTGGCTGCAAACATGACAGCCGCATCCCTTATCCCTGTTGTATACAGAAGTTTTATAGGAATGACCTTTTGGGCAAATCCACCACACCTTCTTATCCGTCCTGTATCCTATCTTCTCAGGAAACAATCCTCTGTTTTTCTCATAATCCCATTCTTCAAGCAGTTCCGGATGAACTGAAGCCAAGTCATTTATTCCAGCGACAATCTTTTTGTTGATGCACACAGGGCACCCCTTTCCAAGCCTCCTGTCGTTAATACTCGCTTCCCATTCATGTCCCTCGTTACACATCCACCATACTTTAGCTGAGCTTTTATAATTAGTCTCTGAAGGCATTTTTTCATTTTTCGTATAATTCCACTCATCAACAAGCCCAGTACACTGACTTGCAAGATCATTGAAACCAACAAGGACTTTCCTGCCGTTACAGTATGGACAGCCGTTGCCTGATGAACGGTTTGCAACCTGTGCCTCCCAGTCATGACCGCATTTGCCAGTCCACCACACTTTACGGTGACTATTTGCTGTTATCTGCGTTGGCAATAGATCACCATTCCTGTCATAATTCCATTCTTTCGCAAGAACTGGATTTACATGTGCCAGATCATTGTAACCAACAAGAACCTTTTTATTACAGCAATATGGACAGCCTCTTCCACTTAGTGCTCTGCTTGATATCACAGCTTCCCAACTATGATTTTCTTTGCATTTCCACCAGACTTTTCTTGAAGAGCCTGCAGCAACATCAGAAGGTGTAAGAGGCATGTTCTTCTCATAATCCCATTCACTTACAAGATCAGGTGCTTTTGTCGCAAGGTCATTAACTCCCTTTTCCAATATGTTTCCAGAACAATATGGACATCCTGATCCAGTACTTCTGCTGTATATATACGCCTTCCAGCTATGCCCTTTTTCGCAGCGCCACCATACTTTCTTTGTGGATCCCGGCTGCACATCCCATGGCTTAAGATCACCGTTCTTTTCATAATCCCACTGCTCTGCAAGATCTTTACGCACAGTCAGCAGGTCTGTCTTTCCTACTATTAGTGAGTACTGATTCATTTCCTTCCTGCAATTCCTTTCATTTCCTCTATCAACTTTTCCTGTCTAGTCATCCTGACAGTTCCGTGTTCCTGCTTGCCTGTAAAAGGCATCGGAATCTTGCCTTCGATAAGTTCATCATATGCCACAGGATTAAGATACTTTCTCTTTTCCTTTAGCGGGAGATTGGTCTGCCTCATAAGTTCTCTGGCCAGTTCCGGTACTATATATCTGTCCATGATCTGCCTGAAATATATGTTTTCCCTCTTCAGCTCCTTATTTTCTTTGCAGATTTCATCATATTTGCTAACCAACTCTGCATTAGCATGGCTAAGCTGGTCGTTGTCTTTTACAACTCTGCTTTTATCCAGGATTTCTTTTTTGTTACCTTTTGTAACTTCAATATAGTGTTCGTAGATATCTTTCCAGTAATTATCCAGTTCCACGAGCTTATTTCTAAGATCATCAACAGAACTGCAGCTCCTGATAAGTCCTTCTATGTCAAGATTTCTGTAACCCACTGACATCTGTATATCCTCTTCGCCGGCTGACAGCTCTCTCAATTCGCCGATTCTTTTTATGACCGCCTTATTTCTTCTGAACACATGCTCTTTTATTTCTGCGCCATGTTCTCTTGAATATACTTCCAGCGCTGAAAACTTCATCTTTGACACATCCCCAAGAGCGACTGTTGCGTAATACTCATCTACTATGCTGATAAGAAGCTCATCTGATGCTTTCTTTGGTCTAGCCATTACCTTGCTCCTTTCCAGTCCCTGCTAAGGACATCACGATAATCCGCGCTACTGTTCTGAAGTCTAAGAAGTGCCTGTTCAATCTCTTCCTGGGCTCCATTTCCTTTGCGCACCTGTTCGATGACCTGCATCAAAAACAGTCCGTCTGCATCAACTTTATCTTTTGCATTCTTCTTCATTTTTAACCGAAGGCGCTCTCCATCTGGATAAAAATGTCTGCATTCATGACACTCTGCAAACTTCCCTGATCTGCTGTAATTCTTCATGCATTCAGAAATATCTCCGTCTCCAATATTTTCTGCATCGCAGTAACCGCCTTTTATGCGATAAGCGTTTTGGGGAATATGAAGCTTAATATCAAGGCCACCTTCAAATGAGATCTCATCACGCCCCATGTAGTATGCTTCATATGCTGCACTTTCTACTACAGTTGATAGATTTGCGTAATAGTTGGAACTGATATCTATACTTTCATGTCCTGCAAGTTCCCGGCAGATCACTGGCGAGCCTCCAGATAGGATAAGATTTATCATCGCAAGATGCCTTGTATCTCCGATATTTATTGGATAATCAGCATCCCCCATTACTTCCTCACAGAATTCCCAAAGCAGCCGCTTCATCTGCTCATAAGTAAGATACCCCAATCTCGTCTTATCACCTGGCAGAAACAAAGTATCCTTATCGTGTTTCATACTATTTCCAACAGCTTTTTTATAAGTCATTATTTCATCTGCGAGTTCCTGTGGAATTTCATACTCATGCAGGCTGTAGTCCTTTGCTATGGTATATCCATGCCTACTGCCATTTTTCTTAAGTTTTGTGCGCCTGACTGTCAGAAAAAATCTGTCACCTTCAGCCCTGACACAATCACCTGGAAGCAGTAAGAACTCTGTTGCCCTAAGAGGCAGTATACTTGTAAGGACCCACCAAAGATGCACCGGAAAATATCTCCTTTTCTTTACAGCCGGTGCTTGTTCCCAGAACTCCTTCATTTTTCTGTCAAAGCAAAGATAATTACCAAAATCTGCCAATTGTCTTGGATGCTTGCTCCACCTGTCTAATGTGCGGTTTTCTTCTATATATTCAGCCACACTTCCAAGATACCCGTCATTAT
>CAMVKW010000085.1:0-4331 GCA_947168155.1 uncultured Lachnospiraceae bacterium
CTCATCTGTCCGTTCATGATCTTATAGTAGCCATGCTCTATCCTCTCATTACCCTCATGCGTCATTATTTCGAAGTTTGAAAGGTTTTGTGCCTTTATAACAAGCTTGATAACGCAATCAAAGCAGCCGACAACATCACTCTTATTGATATCTGACAGACAAATCAGCTGTACATTGAAGTGTTTTGCTATATCAAACATTGGCTTCAAAAGATGCGCTGAGGTTATTTTTCCAAAAGGATTATCAAGGATTAGCACACTCTTGACGTTTTTGCTGACAAGCCCTGCTGATGACCTAGTATAATTCATGAGTGTCAATACCACTGAGAAAAATACCACAAATTTCTCGGCACCGGAACTCTGTGTCAGTGTCTCCTCCCAGCCCTTGTATACAGAGTTTGCACTGTTCATATCAATCTTATAGACCCTGATCTTTATGGATTCCTGGCGTATGTACTTATGAAGAAGCCTTTCACTTGATACTATAGTTCTAGCGCGTTTCTGGATCTGCTTTTCTTCCGCACCGCTTCGAAGGAGCTCTTTTATCTCATTAGCCCCCTGCTCAATCTCAGTCTTTATTGAAACCCTTGATGCTTCCTCAGATATCTCTTTTTCCTCGGGAAGATCCATTTTCACCATCTGGGTCTGAGGTTTACCTGCAAAAATATGAGCCTTTGAACTGGCTGCTATCGTGCGAAGGTCAAGATACATCCTCTTCCCCTGATTCATGCACTGGTCTACAATGTCATTAAAGTCATTTTCAATCTCCCTTAGATCAGTCTCAATCCTGCTATTAATCTTCTCTATGGAAGCTGTCATTGTGCTGATGCTCTCGCTGACCGTATAGAGCCGGTCGCCCTTCATCTCAGAATCATCAAGCATCTCGCCGATGGCACCGAGCTTATTCACTATTTCAGAAAGAGCTATGTCCTTAAACTCTGCTACTGTTGTTCTTATGCTGCTCTTAAGCTTTTCTTTCTGATAAAGGAAGGTTTTCTCTACATGGATGAGATTATTATGTATAGACTCCCACTGAGCATCCGGTTTTTCGGAAAGTGTAACAGTCTTTATTATGTCTCCAAACTGAATAGGCTTTAAGACATCTCCTACACGATCAAAGATTCTCTCCAGTGAACGTTTTTCCTGCTCAAATGAATCCTTCCTTTCGTTTAACTGCCTTATCTCCTGTTTGGCGGCCTTTACTCTGGCTTTGAAATCCTCTCCTATCTCATTTTGTGGAAGAGCTACACCGTCAAAATCTTCAAGTGCTTTCCCTGCTGCATCATATCTCTGCTTGGCAGATGCCTCTTTCACATTGCATTCGCCAAATATGGACTGCGCTTTCTCCATTTTCTCTGAAGCAGCTCTTACTGCGTCTTTAGCATTTTTAAGGGCTTCAGATGAAAAATGGACCGCTTCATATTCAGACTTATCACATTCATAATCCCCAAGCTCTTTTTCATATTCCGCTCTATCCTGCTGTGATTTATCAAGTCTGACTCTGAGATTATCCAGGCTTTCGCTGAGACTCCCCAGAAGAGTCTGGTACTGAGAGTAGAGTTCTTCCAATGATCCTTCAACTATTTCTGCTTCCTTTGCACTACCCGTATTCTCTAAAACTGTGCGGATGCGATCCAAATGATCAGCCTGCTGCTTACGTTCATTTTCAAATGCCGTCAGCTCTTCCTGGCACTTAGCCACCTCATCACATGCTTTTTTATATGAGCTTTCTGAATTTTTCAGGATGACAGATGCTTCCTGCATTTTTGTATACCATTCATTTTCCTTGGTAAGCATTATGCTCAGTTCAGCAAATGACTCAAGCCACACGGTAAGGTCATGCAAACGCTTTTCTTCACGATTCAGGTCATCCTTAAGGGCATCAATTTTTTCCTTTATCCTCCCCTGTTCTTCTTCCAGTTCTTTCCTTCGGCCCTCCAAAGAAAATATTTTCTCCTGTAGCTCGGCAATAGCTTTTTCCTGTAAAGAGCTCCAGTCCTCAGAATAATCAAACTTTTCTACGAGCTTCTTCTCTTCCTCGCTGTCTCGTAACCTATCGTTAAGACGCTGCAGCTTTTCCTCTTTGACTCTTATTTCATCTTCCAATCTGCCATAATAACCTGATCTGTCAGCAAAATATTCTTTGTCATAAGCAGCTAGGTGAGAAGCACTTTCCATGTCCCCTGACATAAGAGAATTCACCTGTTCCATAGTAAAAAGCGGAACAGAGGCAGGAAGCCACTCCACATTCCCCGCAGCCAGAAGCTTTTCCATATCTTTTTCATTATTGAAAAGAAGTGAAAATGCAAATTCCGGATGGCGCTCCATAATATCCCTGGCTTTTTCCTGCGTAATGGCACCATTTTCCAAAAGACCTGTAATGTATTCTTCACCGGTCTGACACCACACTCCTGTGGATACCACATATTTCATGATATCCGGCAGAATATGAACATGACCTTCTTTCGCGGCCTTAAGCCTTTCTTCCAAAGACTGCTTGTCCTGCCCATGCTTTCTGATCTTTGCGCCGGTCATTTCTATTTCTTCCTGCAGTACACTTTTTAGACGACCGGAAAAAATAGTGCTATTTTCAAGGCTATATTTGCTGCAGATATGTATAAGTGAATCCAATAGTGTTCTGTATTCTGAAAGCGCATCCTCAGCAACTTTCTTCTCTTCTGACAACCTGCCAAGTTTAAGCTTTACATCAGCCAGTTCATCAGGGATTTCATTTTTCCTGTCATCCATAGCCTTTATTTCATTTTGGATTTTTGCTATGGAGACGGCAGTTTGCTCACGATTAGCATCCTGCTTAATCCGCACATCTTCTATATCTTTTTCAGAGTAGAATCCGTCCAGCATTCTTACCGCTTCAATTTTTAGTGTCTTAACTTTGGTATCAGTATTATCTTTTGAAGCATTCAGATTGGCAGTAAACTGCGAATGTTTCTCCTTCGCATCGTTCCTTAGCTTTTCAGCCTTTGCCATTTCTGCCCTACTATCACACAGCTCATCATTTTTACTCCGAATCTGATTATCCTTCTGATCGATACTCTGTGACAGGGCTTCACTTTCACTTTTGGCCTTCAGCTGGCAAGAGTATTTCAGCCTTGCTACAGTTTCCGCATCCTCTGAATCGTTCTCTTTTTCCTCAATAAGCTTCTTATATGTTGTTATCTGGCTGTCGGCTTCTAAAATCTGCCTGTAGAGCCTTGCTGATTGCAGTATATCTTCATCATGCTTTTTTACTTTTGTTTCTTCCCTTGCCTGATCAAGGGCTTCTTTTGCATCCGAAAGAGCATTAGCAGCTACCTCATATTCACCACTAGCATCGTAGTATTCTTTTGATTTTTCCTCATGTTCTATATGCATGATCTTGGAATCTAAACTCTGGATCTCATTTACAGTTCCAAATATACTCTCATCTATGGTTCCAATCTTCCTGCCAATGGAAGCCTTAAAACCGCAGACCTCACCTATACTATCCGATAATTCTTCCCCCGCATTATAAAGATCGTCGCTCACCTTACCAAGATCCGACAATTCTTCAATCAATCTTCTATTTGTATCTCTTTCCCTGATGACAGCTTCTTTTTCTGAGATTCTCTTTGCATAATTGATAAGCATGGTTTCAAGAGAGGAATCCGTCCCGCTTGAAGCCACACTTTTCATTTTATTCTCGATTGCCGGAATAAAGAATTTGGCGATCAGTTTGTCAGATGTTTTTGCGTCATCAAAATACTGGTTCAGTCCACCTTCATCCTTGTTGAGAGCCTCTATTACCGTCTCCCACTCAGATCTGTAAATACCATATTCGGAAAGCTCTTTCGTCCATTTAGTACTTTCATCGGATGAATAAACTTCCAGAATACCTCTGCTGGCCTTAGCCTTTTCCCTTACATAGGCAAAAGGTGCAGGTACATACTTCCCGTTCTCATTTTTGGAAAGCTCCAAAGCCGCTATACTGTAGGAAGAATAACTGTTTTCATAAACAGTCTTAAAGGTGTAGTACCTGATGCTATTTCCCCTCAGGCTCTCATCAGTGTTCTCGCTGGCACTTCCGGCTATGGCAATACCTGTCAGAAGCTTGTCATCACTTCCGTCCAGATTCCATTCTATAAGTACAAAAGAATGATCTCCTGGGCGGCCAAAATAATCCTCAATATGTCTTCCACCTGCCATGGCCCTGGGGTGCACAGGCTGCATCATAAGCTGTACCAGGACTGTCTTACCTCCACCATTATTCAGGTTAAACAGTGAATTAAGCGCCTCTCCCTTATCTGATGAAAGATCATATAATTCATCAGGGATAAAACGGTTGCCATCATTATA
>CAMVKW010000086.1:0-4169 GCA_947168155.1 uncultured Lachnospiraceae bacterium
GCCGGTAGATGAAAGGTATATTCCAATCATGGAAGACTTCTATGATCTGCTCCTTGCTCAGACAGAGGAAGAGGCAAAGGATATAGCTCTTTCACTTGAACTGTTTGTTAGAGGTTCTCTTAATATCTTCAATCATCAAACAAATGTTGATGTAGATAATCGTTTCACTGTATATGGTATCAGAGATCTTGGAACAGAACTTAGTCCTATAACTATGCTTGTTATGATGGAGTCGATACAGCAGAGAATAGTTGAGAATGGTCAGCGTGGAAAGGCAACCTGGCTTTATATAGATGAATTTCATGTGCTGCTGAATTCAGAATACTCAGCAAAATATCTTCAGCAGCTCTGGAAGAAGGTCAGAAAGCAGGGCGGTCTTTGTACTGGCATAACTCAGAACGTTGTTGATTTGCTTCAGAATTATACAGCTACAACAATGCTTGCAAACTCTGAGTTTGTGGCACTTCTGAAGCAGGCAAATACAGATAGTGTAAAGATGGCGGAAGTTGTTGGAATATCACAGGCACAGCTTAGATATGTAACTAATACAGCATCTGGTATGGGACTTATCAAGTGCGGAAATGTAGTTATACCATTTGATAATCAGATCAGTAAGGATACAGATCTCTATAAGCTCTACAATACCAATATCCATGAGAAGATTGCTGAGCAGAAAGCAAGAGAAGAAGCTGAAGACTATCAGGAGGATGATGTGAAGACATATAGTACTCAGAAGAAGGCTGTTCCGGCGGTTACAGAAAAGGTTGAAACAAAGAAATCAGAAGAACCTTCGAAGTCGGTTCCAAAGCGCTCTATGGGGACATTTGTAGGATAAAATTAAAGTCCATTTTATTCTGTTCAGAGTATCAATATTATGATATATTTGGAAAGTAGTCCTGCCCTAAAATATGGGTGGGTAGAAAAATTATCTTCTAGGATAACCGAGAAAGGTTAATCTGAATTCAGGAGGAAAACAATGAATAATAAATGTGAAAAATGCGGTGGAGAGTTGATAAAAGGCTTAATGGCAGGAATGCATGGAGTGTTTTTTTACCCTGATGGAGAGATTAATAAATTAAAGCCCAAAAGAAGTCCTGTTATTTGCTATTGTTGTAAAGAATGCGGAATGATTCAGGGTTTTACTGCTACTCAGCTTGAGAAAATTTAATTAAATCAGTAAGTTTTATTTTATCGTGACAGTTAATTATTCCGGAAGTTACTTTCCGATGGCTATCCAGAATCACATGACTTTTTAACAACATAATATTGATACTTATTACGACCGCTATGAGCTTTTCATGGCGGTATTTTATTGCTTAGAGGAGGTGGTTATGCTTGGACATAAAGAAAATAGATGATAAACCTATGGTGATTCATACGAAAAAGAAATCAAAGCTTCATATCCATGAGTCAAAAGAAGGGGTTGTTAAAGGCAAGAATGTCTATATGAAACAGAAGGTGGACGATGTTCAAGGGAACAACAAACCGGTTCATCCTAATTCGTATGACAGAGGAAATAATAGAAGAAGGTTCCAAAGAATCAAGGATAGATTAGAAGCTCAGAATACTTCTATAAAAATCAAGGATTCCAGTCTTCATATAAGAGGTACAGGAAACGTATCTTCTATTAAGGGACTCGGTGAGCTTGGTGCAAATGCTATGGCTGATCAGATAGAAGGTGGAAATGAAATCCGCGATGCTGCATATATAGCACATACGATTCTGACTCCAGCTGAAGATGTGACTAAAGCAAGTTTCAAGTATTCGAAAGAAGCCATGGAAAAAGCCAGCCGTGAGTTTATCCGAAGGAAGATAAAAAAACAGGATATCAGTAAGAAACTAGCAAAGGATAGAATTAAGAGAATTGCTAAAAAGACAGCCAAGAAAACTGCTTCTGATGCAGCCAAGGAAACATCAAAGGAATTAGCCAAGGAAACAGCTAAAGTTTCTGCTCAGATTGCTGCTGAAGCAACAGCCGAGGTGGCGGCTGAAGTTGCAACAGAAACAGCCGGAGCAGCTGTCGGAACAGCAGCTGGACCAGAGGGAACGCTTATCGGATGGGCTGCCGGAAAAAAGATTGGGAAAGAAGTAGGAAATGAAGTTGGAAGAACGATTGAAAAAGCGGATGCAAAAGCAACAATCCGTCTCAGAAAACTGAGATGGTTCATAGATAAAATGAAGGCTCAGGAAGAGCAAAAAGATAGTATAGGAAAAATGATAAGGGATGTAATGATTACAGAACTTATCATGAAGATTAAGACAGCACGAAAGGGAATGATACTCTCTGCCGTGCTTATTTTATTTATGGTAATAGCTGTTGCATCTCCAATTGTTGCATCTTTAGGGATTATATATAATTCTCCGCTTGCAATATTCTTTCCTTCTCCTGATACAGAGTATGAAGATATAAGAACAGTTCTCAGTTCTTACTATATGGAGTTCAATCAGAATATCATTTCACTAGAAGAAGGTGGAAATACAGTGACTTATCAGAATACTCAGAATGGAGCACCGGTATCAAATTATAACGATACCCTAATGGTTTATATGGTCCTCTATAGTGATGGTGAAGCTGGGTATGTGATGGATGATGAGGGAAAGAAAAATCTAAAAAAGATATTTGATGAGATGAATTATATCGATGATTCCAGTACGACTACAGAGAAGACTTGCGGAGACAGTATTGGAATGGTCTGGGCGACAGCCTACTGTCCATGCTCCATCTGCTGCGGACCTTATGCAAATGGAATTACAGCATCGGGAAAGAAGGCGACTGCAAAGCATACCATAGCTGTTGATGCCTATAATCCGATAGTCCCTATGGGAACAAAGGTCATCATAGAAGGCGTTGAGTACACGGTGGAGGATATCGGAGATCTGAACCATTATGGAAATGATTTTGACATCTTCTATGCAAAGCATGATGACTGTCTCCAGTGGGGACGCAAGCATGTAGAAGCATTTCTTGCTGAAGGAAATACAAACACGGTAACAGTAACTACTTCAGGAACTACAGTCCACAACTTGACTTATAAGGATTATATCAATAAAAAAACTCTGAATGAGGATCAGGAAAAAATGCTTACTGATATGATGGATTCAGATCTTTGGAATGAATATTATTCCGGAGCTGCCGGAGAGGCTGTGGCTAAGCTGGCTCTTACAAAGATTGGCTGTAAGTATGATCAGGATAAGCGCATGCAGGAAGGCTACTATGATTGTAGTTCACTTGTATATCGTCTTTATAAAGAGGTTGGTATTGAACTACCAACTGTAGCTGATACACAGGGTTATTACTGCTTTGAAAATGCAATGTTAGTCAATAAGGAAGACCTGAAGCCGGGAGATCTGATCTTTTATTCGTATGAAGAAAATGGATGTTTCAGGAACATTTCCCATGTGGCTATATATGTTGGAGATGGAATGATGGTTCATGCGGCAGGAAAATCAAGAGGTGTTGTACTTGATCCGCTGAGGGATGGAAATGTGGTCTTTTATGCGAGGCCATATAAGTAATAAAAGATACAGCATTATATCATAAAACACAGCGTAAAAAATAAAGATGTAGATAAGCTGCAGGAATATGTCGTTTTCCTGTAAAAGTTGGAGCACATATAAATCTTAAACATAACACTAAATTAAACACTATGGATAAAAATGCGCTCGAAATGCCGTAATTTGTGCTCGAACAACAAAAAGTGAAGTAATATTCGCTACTGGCGAAGTTTATAAAATGGAGGGATCAGGATGTGGAGACGTGACAGAAAGAGTAAACAGGTGGATTTATCAGACCTGAATCCTGTGAGATATAAAAAGGAAGATAGGAAGCCATATAACAGAATAGTGGTCAGTGCCAGGGATAGGAAACCAAAGAGAAAAAAGAAAAGAATAAACTGGCCATTTGTTATAGCCCTGATTATAGCCGGGATTGCATTTGTCATGTATCCCGAATTTCTGAGATACACAGGAGAAAAAGAAGCCGAACAGCTGATGCAGGGCTTCGAAGATAAAATGGAGGATGAAAATGAAGAAGAGATGGATGTGGAAGAGGAGGAGACGGAAGAGCCGTCCTCCTTGTCACAGGAGGATGCCGATGCACTTTCTGAAGAGGAAGTCATCGGCATTATTAAGATAGAGTCTATTGATATTAAGTATCCGGTAATGGAAGG
>CAMVKW010000087.1:0-4120 GCA_947168155.1 uncultured Lachnospiraceae bacterium
GAATTGATGCGTTGCAAAGAAGAGCTTGAAGAGCTTAAAAGTAACGCAAAGGAGACTTAATGGTCTCCTATTTTTATTCGCATGTTTTTTTTCGCCTATAATAGAGGAGAGAGTTATTAGCTGGACATAGGTTGGCCTGAAAGATGGCCAATTGGTCGGTTTAGGATCGATAATACATAAACGAGTGTCCCACCAACCATTGGGAGAAGTCAAGCGCATTTTTAGAAGCTATGAAAAAAATGGGAATCGGCGCGAGCTTATGACCTGTAATTTCTATTCCTCTATTTTTTTTAGGCCCAGTGATAAAAGGAGGACCTAATGGAATTCACTAATTCAAGTTATGAAGAAAAGTTTGTTGGATCTCATGCATTCTTATCACCGTCACAGTACCATTGGATAAATTATGACGATGATAAGATTGTAAATACCTATCATAACTATCAGCAAAAAGAAATGGGCACACGTCTACATGCGTATGCTTGCGAATCAATATTGTTAGGCCAACGTTTACCAAGAACAAGACAGACATTAAATATGTTTGTTAATGATGCGATAGGATTTCATATGTCACCAGAAGTTCTTTTATTTTATTCTGAATATTGTTTTGGTACAACGGATGCTATAAGCTTTGATGAAAAAACAAATATGCTTCGTATTCATGATCTTAAAACAGGCATCACACCAGCACATATGGAACAGCTTCGTGTGTATATGGCTTTGTTCTGTTTGAAATATGATCATAAGCCACAGAACATAAAATCAGAATTGCGTATTTATCAGTCTAACAATATTGAAACTGAAATACCTGACTCTCATGAGATTAATGATATTATGAAAACAATAATTCGTTTTGATAAGATCTTAAAGAAGGAAAATGAAGAAGGAGGACGATGATATGTCGTACATTGATGGTGAGTACCTCGCTCACGTCGGGGTTGGTCATGATGATAACCCTCCGGGAAGAGGGTCTGGTAGGTATGGCTATGGAACAGGCGAAACTCCTGGTCAGCATGAGCCTTGGTTTAAATGGTCTCGTATTGAAGACTATGAAGAAAGAGCTTTACAGATAAAAGAGTATAAGCAGCAGGGATACAGCGATGATGATATTGCTACAGGTTTAGGCATTAGCAAAGCTGCTGTTAAGAACTATCAGTCTGTTGCATCAAAGGCACAGCGTTCTCGTGATATGGCATTATGTCGTACTATTTATGAGTCTGAGAAGGCTAAGAATGGTAAGGACAACTGGACATTGGTTGCTAAAGAATTGTCTCAGCAGTTAGGAAGAAATGTAAACGAATCTCTTGTAAGAACTTGGATCGATAAAGATAAACCGGATCGTATGAAAGAGATGAATAACATAGTTGAGGCACTTGAGAAGACTGTTGCTAAGAAAAAGTATGTTGATGTTGGTAAAGGAACAGAAGCATGCCTTAATATTACATCAACAAAACTTGATCAGGCGTTGTTCATTCTTAAAGAGAAAGGTTACCATGTTGAGAAGCTTAAGATGGAACAGCTTGGTACTGGGCATTATACCAATCTTAAAATCTTAACTGGACCTGAGACAACATATGGAGATCTTTCTCGTAATCGTGACAAGATCAAATCAGTCACTGACTTTAAGTTATCAGATGAGGGCAAAACATTGTTTGGTATAGAGTATCCTGCAGCATTAGATTCTAAAAGAGTTATGATAAGATATGCTGAGGATGGCGGTAAAGATAGAGATGGTACAATAGAGATTCGTAGAGGATTGGATGACCTTTCTCTTAATGGTGCAAACTATGCGCAGGTTCGCATCAACGTGGATAACTCGCATTATCTTAAAGGTGTAGCATTGTACAGCGATGACATACCTAAAGGATATGATGTTGTGTTTAACACGAACAAGTCAAAAGATATACCAATGATGAGTGAGGATAAGGATCATTCGGTTCTTAAACCGCTTAAACGAGACAAGCTTACTGGTGAGATAGATAAAGACAATCCATTTGGTGCACAGATTAAACCAACAGCAGAGATTAGTGAGTCTTCTACATCAGATGACGATTCTATTAAAGCTGGTGGCCAGTACCATTACCAGGATAAGAATGGTGAATGGAAACTGTCTCCAATAAACAAAGTCTCTGAAGAAGGAGACTGGGATAAATGGAGTAGATCATTACCATCTCAGTTGCTGTCTAAGCAGTCTACAACTCTTGTAAAAAAGCAGTTGGCAATGGCACTTGAGAAAAAAAAACTTGAGTTTGAGGAACTTAAGTCTCTTACTAATCCTGCTATTAAACAGGAATTATTGTTAGAGTTTGCAGACTCATGCGACTCTGATGCTGTAGAACTTAAGGGTCATTCGTTGCCAGGACAGAGAACACAGTTGCTATTGCCTTGTCCATCATTGAAACCAGGACAGATTTATGCTCCTAACTTCAGGAATGGAGAGCAGTTAGCATTGGTTAGATTCCCTCATGCTGGACAGATGGAAATACCTATTGTAACTGTAAACAATAACAATAAAGAAGCTAA
Organism: uncultured Lachnospiraceae bacterium; assembly: GCA_947168155.1. Taxonomy (GTDB): domain Bacteria; phylum Bacillota; class Clostridia; order Lachnospirales; family Lachnospiraceae; genus Eubacterium_Q. The sequence continues at coordinate 2,521 of CAMVKW010000087.1, forward strand.
AGCTATGATTGGTGCTCATGCTTTAGATGCTGTTGGTATTAGACCAGAGACAGCAAGACAGTTGTCTGGAGCAGACTTTGATGGTGACACTGCTGTTTGTATACCAATCAATCGTGGTAATGGTAAGTACATGCAAGGTGATGCTAGTGGTTTGCTTAGTGTTAAAGCAGGACTCGATAAGTTTGATCCTGATACAGAGTATCCATATCGTGAAGGTATGAAGGTCATGACCGAACGTATTAAGCAGCAGGAGATAGGTAGGACCACCAACCTGATCATGGATATGACGTTGTATGGAGCAGATCTCGATGACTTAGGTCCTGTCGTTAAGTATTCAATGTTAGCTATCGATGGTGTAAAGCATAGGTATGATTATACACAAGCTTACAAAGATCTTGGTATAGCAGAACTTAACAAGAAGTATCGTGGTAGATCCAATGCTGGTGCTAGTACCATAGTCACCCAGGCTACTGCACAGGAGCGTGTACCAGAGCGTAAAGACTATTACAAAATAGATCCTAAAACAGGAGCCAAGATATGGGAAGAAACCGGTGCTACATATGTGGATGAGAAGACTGGAAAAACTGAGGTTCGTAAGGTTATTCTTAAGCGTATGGAGACTGTTGATGATGCCTATGACTTAGTGTCTAAAAAAGCACACCCAACGGAGCTTGCTTATGCCGATTATGCTAATGCTATGAAGGCTATGGGTAATGAGGCTCGTCTGGAGTATCTCAATACCAAGAATGGTGAGTTTAGCAAGTCTGCTTCTATTCATTATAAGAAAGAAGTTGAATCTCTTGAAGCTAAACTTAATGAAGCATACAAGAATGCACCAAGAGAAAGACAAGCACAAGTATTTGCTAATGCAATTGTGTATGAGAAAAAGAAAGCATATAATTTTGAGCTTGAAAAAGATGAGCTTAAAAAGATTAAAGCGCAATCATTGGCTAATGCGAGGGCACGGTTCGGTGCAAGAAAGAAAGATTCTTTGATTGACATTACGCCAGAAGAATGGAAAGCTATTGAAGCAGGAGCTTTGAGGCATACTAAAGTTCAGGAAATTATAGCAAACTCTGACAAAGACAAAGTTAGAGACTATGCTACACCTAGGACGGATCGTAAGGTTAATTCTGCTGTTGAAAGAAGAGTTAAATCGTTGCTTGGCGGTGACTTTAGTCAGGCAGAGATCGCTGATGACCTTGGAATATCTGTTTCAACAGTCAATGCAATCAAAGAGAAGTATAATTTGTAGTTTTTAACGTTTTTATGTCAAATTGGATTGTAAAGGAGCGTCTGTATGAAAATAAAAGAGAAAATGTTAACGACAACGGATAATCCTTACAATCCGTTTGACGATTTTGATTCTTGGTACGGCTTTGATTTAGCACATGGTTACGATTCTTGTGCTTATTTAGCTCGTTCGTGCTATTCTTCGCCTTCTCTTGGCGAAATTGAAGACATTCAAACTCAAAACGCTGCAATCGAGCAAATTTGTCGTTTGAACGCCACTGGTATGTGGACATTCGTCGAGAGAGAACGAGAGATCGACTAAGACCCCTATAGGGGGGGTCAAAATCTCACCCTACCCCCTACCCAT
>CAMVKW010000088.1:0-4073 GCA_947168155.1 uncultured Lachnospiraceae bacterium
CCAAACGTCACTAAAAATGCCCAAACGTCACCAAGATGCATGAAATTTGCATGGTTTTTGCGTTGAAAGCCGATTTTCAATGTGATATTGTTATAATGCGCCAAGAAATGAGCAGCAGGGAAGCGGCTCATCTCCTGGCTTTTTCTTTTGCAAAAGAATAACTGTAAACCAAAGACGCTTATGTCTGATCGAAGGATTGGACCGGCGTCTTTTTTCTATGCTCAAAAATACAAAAAAGAAAGCGAGAAAACAAAATGGATTTTGAGACATTTAGAGAAAACCTTGCCAGAGATATTAAGGAAACACTTGAGGCCAGGACCGGAACAGACTTTGAGGTCGAGCACCGCACAGCGGAAAAGATGAACGGTAACTATGAGGCAATCGTAGTAAAGCCTGCAGACAGCGAAGTAGGAGTCAGCCTTAATGCATCCACTCTTTATAAGGACTACGAGAGTGGCGTATCTTACGAGACCATCGCAAAGGGAGCAACTGATCTGGCGGACAGATCTCTTAGAAACCAGCCGGAGTTCGATGTGGATTCTTTCAAAGACTATGACAAGATGAAAGGTACACTTGCAATGGAGGTCGTCTCCAAGGAGAGAAACGCTGAGCTTCTTGATACTGTCCCTCATAAGGATATTGAGGATATGTCAGTGGTTTACCGCTTTGTCCTTGGCGAAACACCTGCGGGTTCAGGAACAATCCTTGTTACGAATCAGATGCTTGAGAATTATGGGATTACCGCAGATCAGCTTCATGCGGACGCAATGAAGACAGCTCCTGAGGTGAGACCTCTTGTAATTGAGGGTATGGGCCAGGTTCTTGCAAAGCAGATGGGGGTTGAGGATCTGGAGGTGCTAGGCCTTAACATTCCTCCTGAGCAGGAGCAGATGTTTGTTGCTTCTGTGGAAGGAAATGTCCACGGTGCCGGAGTGCTGGCATACTCCGACTTTTTTGACAAAGTAGCGGATAGGCTTGGTGATCAGCAAAACTTCTTCATTTTACCCAGTTCGATACATGAGCTCATAATTGTGCCTGACAACGGTATTATGGATCTTCACAATCTTGAGAGCATGGTAAGAGAGATAAATGCCTCTGTAGTGGATCCTTCCGAGCAGCTGACAGACAACGTTTATCACTACGATGCCAAGGAAAAGGTCTTTGAGCTTGGTGAGAAGTATGTGGAGCGTCAGGCTGCTAAGGAGGCCAGAGGCCATGAGGCTTCGGAAAAGAAATCTCTCCTGGGAGATCTTAAAGCTGCCAAGGATGAGGCTTCCAAGACACCTCACAAGGATGCTGACATCGGAGAAAAGTCCAAGGATGGAAAAAGCCTTGGCTGATAACAGAAGATAGCAAAGGTATGATTGGCACTGGCCTGTGGTATATCCCGGACTGGTGCCTTTCTTTTACCAAATACATTTTCATAGAACAAGGAGAAACGAGATGCATAAAGGAAAACCAAGCAAGCATAAACTCAGCTGTGCAAGAAACAGCTCAAGAGAAATGAATCCTATCCCGGTTGGGAATCTTAAACCACATAATTGCAAAACTCCATGTCCTTACGGAAATGGAACTACCTTTTGTTTTCCATGTATGGCCAAGATCATGAACGAGCATAATGCATTAAGAAAGGCTGGATAACTGTCTATGACAGATGAAACATCAAGAGATGTTGTGAGATTCGTGATAAGGACAGGTAAGGTGTCGGCTAAGGTTCTCTGGAAGGGGCTTTGCGCAGTCGTTCGTGCTTACAAACACCATAAGCAGACCGGAAAGCAGAGCGTGAAAACACTTATAAGGCAGGGGCAGGGTGCAACCAGTATGGAGGTGAGCGGCGAGAGCCTTAGGACTTTCAAGCGCATTGCCAACAAGTATGGAGTGGATTTTGCCATCGTAAAAGATAAGTCTTCTGATCCGGTGCGTTACAACTGCTTTTTCAAAGCTAAGGACATGGACGCTATAACTGCCGTGGTAAAAGAGTACTCGGATAAAGTTGTAAAACGTGAACAGAGGAAAGAAAAGCCCAGTATCATCAATCAGATCCGTAAGCTCAAGGAGGAAATAGCAAAGCATCCCCGCAAGGAGAAAGTAAAGAACAAGGAGATTGTCAGATGACCTCAAAGATAAAAAAGAAGATCATACTAAACATCCCTTACTTTGCTGTAGGACTCTTTTGCACGAATCTTGGTGAAGCCTGGCGAATCGCCTGGGGCAGCAATATGTCTGAGAAGGTTCAGGGACTTATATTGTACGGAGGCTTTAAAACTGCATTTGCCAACATGCTTCCAAGCTTTCATCCATTAGACCTGGCTGTTGGCATTGCTTGTGGAGCAGGACTTCGTCTTGCAGTTTATATCAAAAGCAAGAATGCCAAGAAGTTTCGCCATGGAGAAGAGCATGGCTCAGCAAGGTGGGGGAAACATGAGGATATAGAGCCTTTTGAGGACCCGGTCTTTGCAAATAATGTGATCCTGTCACAGACAGAGAAGATCACTATGAATTCAAGACCTCCTGATCCGAAGTACGCCAGAAACAAGAACGTTCTTGTGATTGGCGGTTCCGGTTCAGGTAAGACAAGGTTTTTTATTAAGCCGAATCTTTTACAGTTTCACAGTTCCTATGTTTTAACTGATCCAAAGGGAACGCTCATTGGAGAGGTTGGGAACGCTTTTGTGAAGGCCGGGTATAGGATAAAGGTCTTTAATACCATCAATTTCAAGAAGAGCATGCATTTTAATCCCTTCGAATACATCCATTCAGAGTCGGACATCTTAAAGCTGGTAACCACGCTTATGGCTAACACCAAGGGTGATGGTTCGCCCACCGATCCGTTTTGGGAGAAAGCTGAAAGGCTTCTCTATACGGCGCTGATCGGCATGATCTATTATGAAGCTCCTGCAGAGGAGAGGAATTTCAATACGCTGATTGAGATGATCAACTCCATGGAAGTCAGAGAGGATGATGAATCCTTCAAAAATGCGGTGGATATCCTGTTTGAAAGACTTGAGAAAAAAGATCCTAACCACTTTGCCGTAAGGCAGTATTCCAAGTACAAACTCGCTGCCGGCAAGACAGCCAAATCAATTCTTGTGAGCTGTGGTGCAAGACTTGCTCCTTTTGACATTGCCCAGGTAAGGGAAATTATGAGTTATGACGAGCTGGAGCTTGATACCATCGGAGATGAAAAGACAATTCTGTTCCTTATCATGTCTGATAATGACAGTACTTTCAACTTTATGATCAGTATCATTTACAGTCAGCTTTTTAACCTCTTATGTGAAAAAGCGGATGATGTATATGGCGGAAAGCTCCCTGTCCACGTGCGCTGCCTCATTGATGAGGCGGCGAACATCGGACAGATACCTAATCTGGAGAAGCTTATGGCAACAATCCGAAGCCGTGAGATATCGGCGGCACTTGTGCTTCAGGCTAAGTCTCAGCTGAAAGCTATATACAAGGACAATGCAGAAACCATCTGCGCTAACTGCGATTCACAAATCTTCCTGGGAGGTACAGAGCAGTCTACCTTAAAGGATATCAACGCTACTTTGGGAAAAGAGACAATCGACCACTATTACACAGGTGAGACCAGAGGAAATCAGCCCACCTACAATCTGACTTATCAGAAACTGGGCCGTGACCTTATGAGTATTGATGAGCTCTCTGTAATGGATGGATCAAAGTGTGTGGTACAGGTCAGAGGAGTAAGACCCTTCCTGTCGGACAAATACGATCTTACACAGCATCCAAATTACAAACTAACTGCGGATGCAGACAAAAAGAACTGGTTTGATGTGGAGAAATTCCTTAGCCACAAAGTGGTTCTCAAACCGGATGATGAGTATGAAGTAATTGAAGTAACAGATGAGGATTAAGACTCAAAAGGTCTTTTCCTATAAATGCCTGGAAACAGGCATGTGCGATCGCACGCCAGAAGCCAGTCGACGGGCTCTGGCAGTAACTATCAACCGGCATCCCGGAATATGAGGGGTGTCGCTAACCAACAAAAAATATTGGAAGGAGGATAGCCAGGAATGCAGGCGGCATAGAGCTGCTTGCATTTTTGGTTTTCA
>CAMVKW010000089.1:0-3969 GCA_947168155.1 uncultured Lachnospiraceae bacterium
AGCTTCAAAGCCCCCGCCCGGGGGCTTTTTTCGTATATACCACACATCAAAACAGCCCGAAAAAAGTAGCTCTTGCATATAAAAACACTAAAAGCTCATTTTTATATGCATCAATCTCATCATGAGCGGTATTGAGTATCGTTTTTCTGAATGCACATGCATATAAAAAATTCAAATACAGAGATTTATATGCATTTTACATACAAATTTCATATTATACAATAAGCAAAACATCAATTTTCAACCTTTCAATGCATATAAAACACCAGCCACCCGTCATCTTATATGCATACACTTACCAAGCGCGCCTTCCAAAACAAACAAGCATGCATATAAAAGCTTCAATTTTACAAATTTATATGCATCGCATCAAAAATCAGACAAGCCCTTGCTAACTACCGTTTGCAAAATGAACCAATTTCAGCAAAACATGCACTTTCCAGGCAAAAGCATTGTAAATTAGCCTTACGAAGGAGCAATATATGAGTTCAAGCTTAAATCAAGTCACCGACCTAATCATCTCACAACTTACCGCCAAGCAAGCAAACCTACAAGAAATACTAAAATCGATAAAGCTTTCCAAAAATGCTCCAAAAGAAAAACTAAGGGTTCTCTCCAAGAAGAATTGCTTTCAATACTACATCATAAAAGAATCAGGAGAAACCAACGGAACCTATCTTCCACGCAAAGACATTCGCAAAGCCTCATTAATCGCCCAGCGGGATTACAACAAAGAGGCTGTAGCAATCCTCAAAAAGCAACTCGCAACCATCGACACATTCTTGGCAACATACCATCCCGACGAACTAGACAACGCTTACTCAAAACTGCATCCAGGTCGCAAGACTCTCGTCACTCCCGTCCGAGAACCCGATGAAGATTTCATAGCCAATTGGTTGCGCCATCCCTACACCCACAAACCATTTGAAATAAACGCTCCCGAGTATTACACAACAAGCAACATCCGCGTCCGCTCAAAATCCGAAGTCATCATCGCAGACGCTCTTACCCGAGCAAACATTCCCTACCGCTACGAATACCCCACAAGTCTCAAAGGCTGGGGAACGCTTTACCCCGATTTCACTTGTCTCGACATTCGTACCCACGAAGAAATCATTTGGGAACATTTCGGACTCATGGGCGACGCGGAGTATACAGAAAACGCCATCCAGAAAATTGCGCATTACGCCACAAACGGATATATCCTAGGCAAGAATTTCATTGCCACATTCGAAAGCGCTTCCACTCCATTATCTATGAAACAAGTGCAAGTATATATCGAAACTCGATTCAAATAAATCTATATCCACCATCACTGCATGCAGCCGCATTAAAAAAAATTAAGGCTCTTTTTGAAAAACGGCAAAATAATTCTCGCCAGAAATAGTTGCTAGATATCGTCCATTACCGTAAATAATTCGCTGTAATTCTCTATAAGCGACCTTATCTTGTTCCACCCAATCTCGTCCATTAACAGAAACAAGTAAATACGATCTTGTTCCCGACATCATACCTCCACCATAGGCAAGAAAGATCCCTCCTTCAAAAACAACGCCATCGTAAAAAATAACAGAACCATTACTATTTACATAATTCGGAGGATTCCACTCAAAACCATCTTTCGACCACTGTAACGCATCACTTCCATTATAAGCCGCCCTCACAAAGACACCATTGCCATACGCAATTTCATAACCGTGATATCCGTTTGTACTCGTAGAATCCCATACGACACCGTCATCGGAATACATAATGATACTACCATCAGCCATCCTGTAGCCGGATTCACCCCAAGCCACATTTTTTCCACAAGCAGATCCGCCATCTCGCAGTTTTAATTCTTGCCACGTTTCCAAATCAGAAGTTACATAACAGGTAGCGTTATTTGTCACAAATACCTTATTATTAACCACATGGAAATTGGCTTTTCGCAGCACGGCATCATTATAAAATTCCGTAGGGAGCCCCACCATAGGAACTGATTCCCAACGAGTACCATCTTCCGAGCTGAAAAAGAAGGTACTTTCCTCATCTACATGAAACAAATAATAAAAACGACCATTCCATGTAAAAGCTGATATTACATTGTCGTAACGGTTACACTTTAACGTATCTGTTTTTTCCCATGTTGCCATATCATCTTTGGACACGAAAAAAACATAATAATTATCATATCTAGGCACTTCATACTTCCCCATCTCAATCCTTTTTGATTCATAGCGAGCCGTCACCCACTTTCCATCACTATACAGAGGAGGAGCAAGATGACTTATAATCGCATTAAAGTCAGGATTATACTCCCTACCCGACAACTTAGGAGGCATCACATATTCCAATGAATCCTTCGAAGAACTGCTCACACTAGAAGACGACACTCCATTATCCAAGCCCGGATTCGTAGAACTATTGTCACAAGACATAAAAAACAGAGAAAGCAAAAATAAAGTAAAAACTTTTATCATAAATAATAATCCTATACAATAATGATAATATAAATATTTAGATTTATTGATATGACAAAAAAACAAAATCATTCAATATTATTTTTTCTATTGTCGTTGGTTATAATAACAGCCTGCAACGACGTTTCACCAAATCCGCCTCTTCCACCCCAAGAAGAAACTCCCCCATCCACTAAAATCCCTTATTGGACACTTCGAGACCATACAAAAAATGTTTTCGAACACGGTTCCTTAGTATCATTTACCAAAGACAGCGATTCAGGCATAAGGGTTTTCTTTCATGACGTTTATAATTGGATCGGTGATGCACAGAATATTTTAGACACAACAATTACACTAAAAGATTACCGATATATACTCTTAGACTATACTATTTCGGACACAAGTTCCTGTTCCGTAGATAAAATGAAATTGTTTATGGACGGAGAAGCAATTCCATTTAATTTAGATACAAATCAAGGTAGTCCACAAAAGCATTTCCGAAACACTTTTGATTTTCCAGATTTCGCAAATAACCATGTTTTCAAGATTCTTTTTGACGCAGATGAATGTCGAAATATTAACATGACATTCAACGTTTCTATGAGCAAAGAACCAGGCACATGCTGGATGGCCACCGATATTCAACCTGAGCCAGAATACAGAAGTTCATTCCCCATGGGCGATCTCATTTTCGGTTTGAAACCGATACTTTGGAACACCTTCGGTGAATTAATCATTCCAGATACAACATACTCTCATTGCATTTTGGTAAAACAAGGAACGCCACCCGATACACTTCGACTTCCGCTCCAATTCGTCGAACCATCAGGTCATGATATTCCCACCGCTTACCTCAGCTATTATAAAAGCGAAAAGCTTACCAATTTCCTGGGAACGGACACCATCGCCCAGCTTTCCTGCGCTCTTTTCTATCAGAAATGGCTCATTCCATCAGCCCCTGACTTTAGAGATCAAAATCATTACGCCTTTTCAAGAACACTACAATTTTCCCAAAGAAACATAACTTCGCCAGATCGAGAAATAAAAAAAATTGACAGCATCAAAATCCAAATCACATCCAATAAAAATTTCGGATTCGATTATTTCATAGCGAAATATAAAATGAAAGGAATTGATATCCCCTACTATCAAAAGTTAAAATCAAATAATAAAAGCGAGGATAGAGATATACAAACAATTTCTATTTCCCCAAATGATTCAATTACAGCACTCATAGACTCTGTCAGTATCTTTATGGCAAAAATTAATGATGCAGAATCATATTTCACTTACAAAGATTTATCTTATATGAATTACAATATTCCCGAATCATTCAAAGACTACCTTTTCACAATCGATTCCACCGGAAACATCACGAAGACATTTGATCGTCTGACAGCAAACCTCAACGAAAATACAGCTATAGAATCATACGCTATATTCAATACAACTGTTGAAAGTCCTGTTAAAGAAACTAATTCTGAAGAAATTTCCTCAACACCTACAGAACAATAAACGTTTTTTT
>CAMVKW010000090.1:0-3955 GCA_947168155.1 uncultured Lachnospiraceae bacterium
TCTCTTGAAGCAGGAGGCAAGCAGTTCATCACTGTTGTTACAAAGTCCGGCAACTATTTTTATATCATCATAGACCGTGATGATGAGGGTGAGGAGACAGTTCATTTCCTGAATATGGTCGATGAGTCAGATCTTTTAGCTCTGATGGATGAGGAAGAGGTAGATAAATATCTTGCAGCTACAGGTAAGGAAAAGCCTGAGGAAACAACAGAAGAGCCTACAGAGGAACCGGAGCCGGAGCCTGAGCCTGAAGAGCCGGTACAGCCTGAACCAGAAAAGAAGAAAAATCCTACAGGAGCCATGGCACTGATCCTACTCTTAGCAATCGGTGGTGCAGGAGGCTATATCTACTTTACTAAGATTAAGACCAAAAGAAAAACGGTAACTACCGTAGATCCTGATGCTGATTATAACGAGGATGAGGATGAATATCTTGCAAGTCTCCCTGATGATCTGGATGAGGATTATGAGCTATCTGAGGATTCGGCAGACGAAGCAACAGATGAAACGGAGGAAGAGTAATGGCGAGAAAATCACGATACAGCGAATATGCGAAAGCAGTGTATGGAGAGCAGGGCAGTGTCCCTGCTCTTTCTATTAGGGACAAACTTTCCAGGATGAAAGAAAAGTCCAAAGAGGTAAATAAAAAGCCTGATAAGAAGGGAAAGGAGGGTGAGTAAACATGGCATATGACAAAAATAATTTTGATCCCAAAGCAGCTGCTGAAGCCAGAAAAAAGGAAATGGAAGAGATCACCACAAAACTTGAAAAAGGCGTTAAGGATATCTTTTCCTCGGATAACTTCAAGGATTATCTGAATTTCTGCGCCAAGCTTCCCAGGTACTCTGTGAACAATCAGATCCTTATCATGATGCAAAAACCTGATGCAACCATGTGTCAGTCCTTCACCGGCTGGAAAGATATGAACCGCCATGTGGTAAAGGGTGAGAAGGGAATCAGGATTCTTGCACCTGCTCCTTACAAAATGGAACGTGAGCAGGACAAGCTGGATGCAAACGGCAGGGCAATCCTTGATAAAGATGGTGAGCCTGTAAAAGAAAAGGTTGAAGTGACAATCAATGCCTTTAAGCCTGTCAGTACTTTTGATGTGAGTCAGACTGATGGCGATCCGCTTCCAACACTTGGAATTGCAGAACTTACCGGAAGTGTGGATGGCTATAAGACGCTTCTCGATGCAATCACAGAAGTAGTTCCTGTACCCATCACTTTTGAAAACATTGAATCCGGTGCAAAGGGATATTTTCATTTGGAGGATAACCGTATCGCTGTGCAGGAGGGCATGAGTGAAGCCCAAACTGTAAAGACTATCATCCATGAAGCAGCTCACCAGGCTCTTCATTCCAAGGATGCACTGGAAGCTTCAGGAGAGAAAAAGTCAAAGAATCAGAAAGAAACGGAGGCCGAATCTGTAGCCTACGTGGTCTGCCAGCATTATGGCATTGATACTTCTGATTATTCCTTTGGCTATGTCGCTTCCTGGTCTGAGGGAAAAGAAGTACCTGAGCTTAAAGCATCCCTTGATACAATCCGCAGAACTGCATCAGAGATGATTCAAAAGATTGATGACAAGGTTCAGGCTCTTACCACTGTGAAAGAGATTGATGAGTTCATGGAGGTTCATGGTGATGAGCTCCCTTTCGCTGATCCGGAGGCTGACCAGCCGGTTGGCTATATCAAGATCACACCTCCGGTTGATTTCAGTGATTTTAAGAATGATAAAAAGATCACTCTGACGGCTGAAACCAAAGCTGAATCCAAAGAAAATGCAGAGGAATCCAAAGAAAAGAAGGATGAAACCAAAGAAATTGCTAAGGCTGAGAAAAAAACTGCCAGCCGGAAATCTGCAAAGAAGACTTCCGTAAAGGATAAGCTCTCTGCCGGAAAAGAAAAAGTATCAAAGACAAATAAAACAAAAACTGAGCCGAAGAAAGATCTTCAGGCCGCTATGTAAATGAGAGGAGAAAAACGCATGAATAAGAAGTTGGTAATGGGAATTGTTGCAGGAGTAGGTGTAGTAGGTACGGTTGCAGGAATTGTTCACAGGAGCAATCAGAAAGTCCGCAGGGCAAATCGTGCAGTCAGCGAGGCAACAGAGCTTGTAGAGAAATCTATGGATGTAGTGGAAAGGGCAATGAAGCTCCTTGATCGCACTTATGATTTTGAGGATGACTACGATTTCCTTGAGGATGATTATGATGAGGATTTCGAGGATGACTACTGTGATGACTTCGATGAGGAAGGAGACGATGACTGCGATGATTAACCTGGTGGTGGCTGAAAAGCCCTCGGTTGCGCAGTCCATCGGAAAGGTACTTGGATGCACCGGCAGACAGGATGGATACCTGGAAGGAAATGGATATCTTGTGAGCTGGTGCGTTGGGCACCTCGTAGAGCTTGCTGAGCCGGAGACTTATGATAGCAAATACGAAAAATGGAAAAAGGAAGATCTTCCTATAATCCCAGATATATTCAAGTATCAGGTTGCAGCTTCCACCAAAAAGCAGTTCCAGATATTGAAGGATCTGATGAACAGAGATGATGTCACAGTAGTAACAAATGCCTGTGATGCAGGACGTGAAGGGGAGCTAATATTCAGACTTGTCTATGATAAGGCAGGCTGCAAAAAGCCAATGAAGAGATTATGGATATCATCCATGGAAGATGAGGCTATAAGAAACGGTTTTGATAACCTGGCTGATGGGAAGGATTATGACAGGCTTTATGAAGCTGCACTTTGCAGAGAACGAGCCGACTGGATTGTTGGCATCAATGCCACAAGGTTTTTCACCTGTTCTTATGGACAGACCTTAAATGTAGGCCGTGTTATGACCCCTACACTGGCTCTCACTGTAGAGCGTGAGGCACAGATCAGGGCATTCAAGTCGGAAGACTTTTATCAGGTACAGCTGGAAGGGAATGATTTCATCTTCACAGGAGAACGTATCCCTGATAAAGCTGAGGCTGATGATCTTGCGGAGAAATGTAGAATCGAGGGCAAGGCAGTAGTAACAAAAGCAGACATAAGTGAAAAGTTGGAAAACGCTCCTGCTCTTTTTGATCTGACTTCTTTGCAGAGAGAAGCTAATAAAAGATATGGCTTCACAGCTCAGCAGACTCTTGATTATGCTCAGAGCCTTTATGAGAAAAAACTGCTCACCTATCCAAGAACTGACAGCAGATTCCTCACAGATGATATGGAGACAACAGCGAGTTCTATCCTTGGAATCATTGAAAACAAGCTCTCCATAAAGGTAACGGATGAGCTTAATTTCAAAAAGATCCTTAATAGCAAAAAGGTCTCTGATCACCATGCAATCATCCCAACTGAAACACTTAGGTCGACAGATGTTGAAGCACTTCCTGAAGGGGAAAAGAAAATATTGCAGCTTGCAGCTACAAGGCTTGCCGAGAGTGTATCAGCTCCTTGCAAATATAAGGAAACTGTTGCAGAAGTCAGTTGCCTTGGGAAAACCTATACGCTTAAAGGGAAATATATAGCTGATCCCGGATGGCGAAGTGTAGCTAATACCAAAGATAAGGATTCTGATGAGGATAGCAGAGTTATTATTCTGGATTTTAAGGCAGGCGATACAGTTGCAATTGATAAAACTTCTGTGAAAGCAGGGAAGACCACACCTCCAAAATCCTATACAGAAGATACACTTCTTTCTGCCATGGAAAAGGCAGGCTGTGATGAAATCCCTGATGAAGCTGAGAGGAAAGGACTTGGCACACCTGCCACAAGAGCCGGTGTTATAGAAAAGCTTGTCCGCATTGGATTCCTGGAAAGGCGTGGAGATAAGAAAACAAAATATCTTGTTCCTACGCATAAGGGCGAGACCTTGATCACAGTTATTCCTGAATCCATTCAGTCAGCTTCCATGACAGCCGACTGGGAGCAGAAGCTTTTAGAAATTGAAAAGGGCAGCTATGA
>CAMVKW010000091.1:0-3924 GCA_947168155.1 uncultured Lachnospiraceae bacterium
GATACTGGCGCTCAGAGTATGCGCCCACCTCCTGAATCATTACTAATGCTTCCATCTTATTCTTTATTCATTATTCATTGTTCATTAGCGAAGCGCCTAGACTCTGTCGATTATCTCACGTTCCATCAAGGCGTTCTTGGCCTCTTTCGTCTCACGATCCAGCACCCCTAAGATGCGGGCAGTTCCCAGAACCTTCGGAATACTCTGATAGAGCTTAACACGGTCCGTCGATTCCTTCACCCAGCCATGCTCCAAGGGACGAATCAGCAAGTCCTTAAGTCGGTGCCTTGGCGAGCAGTTATAAGGCTTGAAAGTTAGTGCATTTGTCTCTTTGTCTATATAAAGAGAGCCTTTAATGTAATGACCATCCACGAGGCTTTTAATTATGCCCATGAAATTCTTTACGAAAACATACTTCTTTTTTTCCATTTTTTGTTGAATTAGTGAGTCTAAGTCGGAAAAGCGAAGTTTTTAGTTTGAGCTCAATTACATCCGGATACTTTTCCCTCGCTCACCTCTTCAACTCGGGGTTATTTACTTAAATCCTTTTAAAATCTCCTTAATCTTAGTTTCATCCCCAACTTTTGAGATAATCATTCTTAAGATCTCGCTCGACCCCAAGCCGCTACAATTTTCTGCCGGCTCGTCTAAGTAGTGTACATAGATTGAACCCTTCCAACTCGTAATTGCTACAGGATGGTCCGTCGGGAATAGACGGATAATATCCATGTTCCAGGAGTTATTATTCCTATCATCAAAATCAAGGTGCAACTGACCGTGATCAATATAATAAGTAGCATGGCGGCCATGCTTCTCCAGCATCTTGATCATATTACATGGCGACTCGAGAGTAGCCTTAACTAACTTCTGAATATCTTCTTCTGAAATGTTCTTTATCATATCTTTTTTACCTTATTACTTTTCTTGTTCTTCTTTTCTACTTCTTTCTTAAGATCACAATACTGATCATACAGCTTAAAGTATTCTTCATTCAATCTCTTGTGATCCTTTTTCAATTTCTGAAGTTCTTTCTTCAGACTATCATTCTCCTCAATGTATGATTTGAGCAGACTTCCATCAATGATGCCATTCAGGACCTCGTCAATGCCGTCGACTGACATATAATCCTCATGTTCCAGCCCCAGGTGGACGATGATGCCCGAGAGCAACTTCTCACGCGAAAAGTACATATACTCATTATCTTCTATGGTCATGCCATAGCCATTGGTCAATGTCTTGACCGTTATCTTCAGCAGCTCTTCACTGCCATGTTTTAAAGTTCTTCCCATCTTAATTGTAATTTTACTGGTTTTATACTTCTTCTTATTTTAAAAAGACTGGTGGAGCTCATTCCTACCTGAGCTGTCCGAGCATCATAGGTCACAACAGTCCGCGTTGTCATTTTGGGTTTATAATTTCTCCCAGCCTTATGCACTCCACAGGCATTAGCCATGACCTTGATCGTTTGCTCATGAATACCAAACATACTCGACAACTTGTCAGTTGGAGTCGTGGGGTACATCGCCATGATAGTTGCAAATTCATCGAACGTCATAGCCTTACTTCTCCGTTCTTTTAATGAATCCCTTCTTCAGCAAACCCTGCTCTTCGGCAATCCAGGTATAGCAGATGTCAAGCACAGTATCAGCCGAGATGCAACCAGTGGTATGAGCGATGTGCTCGTAGGCGAATATCACAAGGTCTTCCGCCATCTCTCGCTGCATGAACCCGTTGAAGGCTTGCAACTCCTGCTGTAGGATATAAAGCAGTTCCGGACTCAGCTTCTTCTTCAAGCTTCTTGTCTCCTTTTCCGCGTCGTAAGTAAGGCGTAGCTCATCACGCAGATCCTGCTTTACTACCTTTACATCTTTAGCAAAACGCTTTACCATCAATTGTGGCTGCTGAGTGGTCATCACTCCTTCTTTGTTCTTTCTTAATACGATCTTTTTCATTTTCTTTTTTATTATTGTTTTACTATCAGCTTTCAGCGGACCGGTCTTTCACTTACTTGCTGAATCCGAGTGCAAGGACAGTGCAAGGCGCGCTCGACCTATGGTCGCTTGGCTAGTCCAAGAATGCAGAGAGCTCGCTCTTTGCTGAGCCGCAGCCTGTTCTCGCAGGGCGATTTCTCGAATCGCGCTGCAAAACTACGAATAATAAAAAAATCCCGACGGTGTAAAAAACACGTCGGGAAAGGATTGGGGAAGAAAAGAAAGAATTAGGGAATGTTTCGGGGAAGAACCACCCTATTTCACCCCATTTCGGTATAGATTTAGGAATCTTTTTGCCACATTAATACGTCTGTCACTCTCTGTTTTATCCTTGCCTATGAAGGTCCAGTCTGGGAACTTCCCAAGCATCTTGCCATACTCCTTTTTGATGGTCGATTCTGACGGCAGATTCTCAATACCTAGACCAGTCAGATATTTAATGAACGAACTTGGACTATCGAAATGAGGCAATCCTTCAGTATCATTCATCACCCCCATCACCCAAGTATAGTCATACAGGTTCTCTATCATTCCTTCAGCCTTCATCTGAATCAGAACCGACTTCACGCAAGCATCTACAGGATTTTGATTTTCATCGGTAGTATCTTGGCAATCACCAAGAACAAACTTCCGTTCCTCAGGAGGCAGGTTCATCATCTCCTCGTGAATCAATGATAGCATTCGCTCAAACTGGAAGAGGATCATCAGTTCATCAGCCGACAGCTTCGAAGCACAAATCCCCACATACTTACCATAGTTCTCCTTATCTATAATAAGTATATGGCCATTCCATTTGATAAACCTACGGAATATGGCAGCATGCTCCTTAAAGAAATCAGCAAAATGGTATCCAGGAGGCAAGTCCCTTTTCACGAGTTCCATATTTACCTCGTCAAGTTCGCGTTGCGTGGGCGCAATGGCAAATCTCAGAAGACCACTGTTGATGAAGTCGGCTACGGTTTTGGTATGAAAAGCCTTCAGTTTCTTGAAGTCCGGTTTCCCTACGCACAGTTTCCAATCAAGAAAGAGCTCCTTTACAGGTTCATAGTCAATCTTTGCACTTTGCTTTTCATAGAGTTTAGCGAATGATTCAGCAGGTAGATTCACAGTCAGGTTTTTGATTTTCTTCAGCAAGGCCCTCAGCTCTTTGATGGCATTCTCTATCCATAGTAGTAAGTCCTCGCCCGTCTTCGTGATGTGTCCATCCGTCTCTTCAGCTATGCCGAAGCAAGCCAATGCCGTTTGTCCCAGCGAGCGTAGTTCTGTCTCCAGCTTCTTGCCCTTCAGCCATTTACTGCTCTTCATGTTGCGCCAGAAGTCAAGGCTGAACATTTCCTCGAGCTCACCTTTTTCAAGGCCTTCACAGTAAGTTGTCAACTCTGCCTTGGTATCCTCGATACTCTTTGCGAAATACCAAGCCTGATGCGCTTTCAAGTAATCAGAGTTAGGGATGTTCTGGTTGTTGTAGGTGTTGATGGCCTCGTTAAGCATCAGGAATCTCTCTCTTAACGACTCCATAAGTCACCTCCTTTCTCAATGGCGTTTTTAACTTTAAAAGTTGCTCCTCGGAGATCAATGCACACCCTGGCAAAGATCTCCTGATCTCTCAGGCACCACTGGCCTGTTTGCGTAAGAATAGTTCTTCTCATACGTTTGTTACTAATTTTGGTTGTAATATATTAATGTTCCTGATGCCAAAGCACCAGTTTATGGTTTTCCCACCAGAACGTGGAACAATGTATCGAACAGCAGAAATACAAAGAAATTCGATCCGCATGATCACCCCATGTACAACCGCCATTCATTGTCCCACGCCTTATGGAACAATGAACTCTGGCAGTCATTCTCTCGGGGTTTATTTGATTTGCGGATCGAATTTTCTTAAGAGAGCGACTGATGCTCATTATGTCTGTGGTCCTGTTAAGGATCACGC
>CAMVKW010000092.1:0-3881 GCA_947168155.1 uncultured Lachnospiraceae bacterium
GTCAGTTGACACCCCTAAAAATCAAAATTGTCCTTGACAAGGGGTACACTTCATTGTAAGAAACCAAAGTTGTTTAGGGTTTGGTTTTAGGGTTTGTCGTTAGGGGCAATCAATAGGGTTTTTCAGTAGGGTCTGGCAAATAGCCGGACCCTACTTTTATTATCTATAGAGTTAATCTCGTAAATGGTACATTTTCATCGCGTTCTTTATGAGCGTTTACTCTAAAGTATTCATACTCTTCGTTGAGATTATTATAAGAAATGAATCCACTCATATATTTGTTATCTTGCTCGAGGTACTTAATCTCAATTTGAAAATCATTTATCATGTAATTCATTTCATTGACAAGTTTCTTTAGCTTCTTAATCTGCTTCTTTTTCGCCATATCTTATTCCCTCCATTGAATCATCATAAGAATAATACTGTACTTGTTTATTTTCAGAGCGACCATCGAGAATGGGTTTATTTCTTGTGGCGTATAGGAATCTATTTCTGAAGTGTTCAAATGATCTATAACCGCGACCTTGCCTCTTTAGGTCCTTTACCTTTCTGTTCAAGGATTCTATTGGACCATTTGAAAGTCTACTGCTGTAGATTCCTCCAGGACCGTATTTCTCAACCATAATAAATGAGTTGATAATGGGTTCTTTATATCTGCGTAATAGACTGGCAAAGTTGATAAAGATGGGATCTTTGGAGTTGAAGTATTCTGTTATTAGTAATTCTATTTCCTTCTTTGCTGTAGCTGGTTTGCCTGCATTTCTTGTATTAAATGTCACGTACTTTTCCTTTAAATCTCGTAAGGTTCTTAATCGAGGATCAATTCTGAATAAATAGTTTTCGTAATCATAGGTATTCATAAGTGCATGAAAATGTTGATCCATACGTGTCTCTAAGTGGTAGGTGATGTTATCTTGATTGGCTAGAATTAACCATTTGTATTTTTGTAGAATGTATACTTCGTGAGATAGGGGTAGATTTACAGGACGGAGCTTCCTGTATAGTTTAAATTGTGACGTTGTTGAGAAAGAAAATACCTCAGAGTAAAATAAGACTACTGACTGGCGAAGTTGGTAAATCTTATAGAACAGTGAGGTATCAAGATGAATTATAACGCACAGAACAAAAAAATTGAAGTAATAACAGAAACAACACTTGTAATCGGTATCGATGTTGGTAGTGAGACGCATTATGCCAGAGCCTTTGATTACAGAGGAATTGAGTATTCCAAGAAACCATTTAAGTTTAGTAATGACGAGGAGGGTTTTGCATCTTTCTACGATTGGATATCTGAATACAAGAAAGAACATGAGAAGGATAAGGTTGTTCCAGGAATGGAACCTACAGGACACTATTGGTTTAATCTTGGAAAGTTTCTACAGGATAATGGAATGGAACCAGTGCTGGTAAATCCTCATCATGTAAAGAAATCAAAAGAACTCGACGATAACAGTCAAACAAAGAATGATCGTAAGGATCCCAAAGTCATCGCAGGATTAGTAAGAGAAGGACGATATATGATCCCGTACCTGCCAGATGGAGTATATGCAGATCTCAGGACAGCATCAAATATGAGATTTCAGATACAATCAGAACTTACAAGAATTCAGAATAGGATTAGTCGTTGGTTCAATATATATTTTCCTGAATATAAGAAAGTCTATGGCAAAGTAGATTCATCAAGTGGAATGATGGTGTTAAAGCAGGCTCCACTACCTGAAGACATCCTGACGTTAGGTGTTGAAGGTGTAAATAAAATCTGGCGAGATGCGAAGATGAGAGCTGTAGGAATAAAGAGAGCAAAGACTCTGATAGAAGCAGCTGAGCACAGTGTTGGAAGTAAAGAAGGAGCAGTTGCAGCAAGGATGGAAATTCGAATGCTGTTCGAAGACTACGAGTCAAGAAACGAACGCCTTCAAGAAGTGATGGATCTAATAAATGAATTAGTAAGCCAGATTCCGATGGCAGAAAAACTGTTAGAGATAAAAGGTGTTGGAATCAAGACTGTATCAGGATTCTTAGCAGAGGTCGGTGATATAAGCCGATTCAATAATCCTAAAGAACTGCAGAAACTTGCCGGATTAGCATTGGTAGAGAACAGTTCAGGTAAACACAAGGGCGAGACAACAATAAGCAAACGTGGTCGTAAGAGACTCAGATATCTGTTGTTCGAGGTTGCAATGTCACTTGTATCAAAGAACGCTGAGTTCGCTGAATTGCATCGTTACTATACTACCAGAAAAATAAATCCATTAAAGAAAATGCAGTCTCTGATGGTTGTAGCTGCAAAACTGATAAGAGTATTCTTTGTAATACTTACTAAGGGTGTGGACTATGATCCTATGAAGATGATTACAGATATAAAACGCCCTGAAGCATATCTGCAAGCTGCATAAATAAAAACTGTCAAAAGGACAGTTGCTGAAAGAAGTGGAATGTTACAGATAACGTCCGCCGGAAACGGTGCTGAAGCAGGAAGCGAGTCAGTAATCTAAAAGACAAAGAATGAGCCAGTAGTCGGCAGAGATTAATACCAAGGGATTTAATCCCGTAAGGGAGCATAGCTGACACCCTGGTTATGGATAGGCAGGACGAAGGAAGTTAGGATATGATCCTGGTGGATATAGGAGGTTCGCTGCCATAGAGGGAAGGGTATACAACAAGGCCAAGTATAACAAAAAACAATGACGTTATTATTTGTGTACCCATCAGATGCTATTTCAGTATTAAATACATTGAATTATCCGTAACCGTGGTTCGTTTACTGAGATATAAAAGGTTGAAAAACCTTTATTTTTCAACAAAAATAACTTGATTATATGAGGAGGTATTCTAATGATTTCTGTTCCTGCAGATCTCTATCTCTTTGTTTGTATTTCTTTAATAGCTGACGTATGTAGTTATCTATTTCGCGATTTACCCATTGGACAACGTGAAATGAATCAACAATAGGTACTGCACGAGGAAAGAACTTATCTATGTATCTGAGGTATGGCTTATACATATCTGTTAATAGATATTTAACAGCATATCTTTCTTCTACAGGGATACTTGTAAAATAAGGTTCGGTTACATTAGTCTTTCTGCTCCTAAGAAGATCTATTGGGATCTCCGGTATGGAAGTCCTGAATTACTAGTGCATACTTATGTGATGGATCCATGTTTAGAAATACCTCATCGACAGAAATGATGTCAGATAGAGGAAGTCTTTCAAGCTTCACATATTTGTCAAAGATGTTGAGGACATGAGTGTCAGAAGTGTTATAACGCTCTGCTATAGAAGAAGCTGATGCGGATAAATCTATAAATGCTTTAATTATAAGGATATCAGCTGCATTTGTATTTCTTCTATTTTTGTTAACAAAGCGGAATTCGTCATTTGTTTCGTAAAGACAATCAGGATTTGTGCATCGCCACCTTCTTTGTTTGAGAAGAAGGATAAGCTCATAACCGTCCTGAAGTATAGGGTGATTAACCTTTCTGGTTTTAATTCCTCTTGAGTGCATTCTGAAGCCACAGCATGGACAGTAATGGCTGGTCAAATGAGTTTCAAGGGTCAATGTTTTGACATTATCCTTAATCGAAGTATAAGATATAAAAATATCTTCATCTTCTAAGTCTAATAAATCTGTGATACTATTCATATAGCCTCCTTTCGTTTGATTTATCCGCAAGTTAATAATAATGAAAGCAGGCTGGGGAGGGCAATAGTCCTCCCTTTTGTAATGCAATAAAAAAGAGCATCCGAAGTCAATCGAATGCTCTGTGAAAACACTAACCCAAATGTTAGCCCCTAAAACCAGCCCCTAAAGTTTGCCCCTACTGAAATGAAGTGTACCCCTTGTCAAGGACAATTTTGATTTTTAGGGGTGTCAACTGAC
>CAMVKW010000093.1:0-3864 GCA_947168155.1 uncultured Lachnospiraceae bacterium
CTCTGCGAGCAGTAAGTTCAACATCAGCTCCTCTAACAGCAAGTTCAGCCTTTAAGGCATCCTGGAAACCTTCTTTGAAACGTTCATAATCCATATTCAGTTTTCTCCTTTTCTTTTTGCATTTTGTTTAATAGAAACACCGGCGCGCGCTTACCGGAATTAGCAATAAAAAAAGCGTCTGGCTTCGTGACGTTACAATCACGAGCTGACGCTCTTTACTTTGCCTATTTACTTTCTGCAGAAAAGGATCTTAAAGGAAGCTTTTTGCTTCACTTCATTAAATCCATTGTAATAATATCATAGGGATTTTCTTTTGAAAATGCATGGCAAGTGTATTCTTAGTGCCCTTTAGGTGTCATATTTGTACCCTTAACTCAAATCATATCTAAAAATTCTTTTATTGCTATTAGGACTGTGTCACCGGCATAGCAGATTATGTGAGGAAGTGCTCCTATTATAGATCCAAATATCAATGCCTCTAAAAACATCTTCCAGTCAATCGGTGATGCAAACAAATAGGTAAAAGATAATAACACAAAGAGGCCGCCTATTATTCCACAAACCAGCCCAAGCACACCACTTGCAAAATGAACCATAGCTATAAGGACTGTTAAAACAGCCTGGACCGGTAAAAGAAGTATTTTCAATATTAAACGGATAAAGCTTCCGAATAAACTTAATGCCATCATAATTCACCCCCTATTTATTCAATATCTGCTCTATAAACTTAATTACTTCATTTTGTTCTGCAGCATTCAGCTTAGAATAAAGTTGATAATACTTGCCTAATCTCCTCATTCTGGCTTCTTCCTCTGAATTATCGCCATAGAGTAGCCAATTACTGGACACATCATATAATGCAGAAAACTTTCGAACTTCTTCTGCAGATACTACTCTCTTGCCAGACTCTATCGCACTAAGAGTTGGACGTGACATCTCCATAGAACGTGCAGCATCCTCTTGATGCATACCTGCCTTATTTCTTGCTTCTTTTAATCTATCAGCTATAGTTTTATCCATAACGCGCCTCCATGTCAGCATTTCTGACATCTTCATAATAACATATTTGTTTTATTATGTCAGCATTTCTGACATGAAATTTTTTTGAAAATCCAGACTCATGAAAATCATGAGCCTGGAATCATGACAATTATTATTTACGCTCTGTTACCTGCCCATTGCTCCAATAGCTGTAGAATCTGCATTTCCATCTCTCTAGCTGTTGTTTTCTGAGGGAAATATTTTTGAAGAATGCTACTATCAAACACCACACGGTTTAGAGGATTTTTCTTTTCCTCGTCCATTATTCTTTCTATGAGTTCTGCAGTACAATTCCCTTCCTGACTAGATTTCTTCAATCTCTGTGCTTGTGATAATGACGGAGTAGTCTGTGCTATTTCCATTGCCTCATAAAACTCTTTCTGCTCTTCCGGCTTCATATAGGAAATCTCTACTGCAGGATTAAAAGCTATTTTCTTTTCATCTACAAGATCAAGAAGCTCTGGAATAAGATTGTTTAGCCTTACAAACCTCTGCACAGTTCTAGCACTTTCACCGGTTTGCTTTGCCAGCTCTTCATCTGCACGTAACCTCGTGCCAACTTGACACGAAGTAAGATCTGTTCGCTTTCCCTGATGCTTTAGTGCCTCCATCTTCATTTTATAAGCCTTTGCCCTTTCACTTGGCAAAATATGTTCCCTCTGTAGATTAGAATCAACCATCAAAATAGTTGCTGTATCATCGTCCATTTCACGAATAATTGCAGGGACTTCTTTTTTTCCTGCCAAGATAGAAGCATACCTTCTTCTATGACCAGAAATCATTTCGTACTCTCCATTACCATCAGGACGAATTATTACAGGTACGAGTACTCCGTATTCTCTAATACTATCAACAGTTTTTCTCATATCCTCGTCATCAAGCACCTTGAATGGGTGATTTTTAAACTCATGAATCTGATTGACCGGAATCATAACAACCTGCTCGCCAGTCTCTTGTCTCTTTTCTTCAGTTGTAAAAATATCTTCATAGCTCTTTAAGCTAATATTAGTTCCTCTTCTGGTCATAGCTAAGCACCTCCTGTGTTAATGATGAATAAGCTTCAGCGACTTTGCCTGAAGGATCATAAGCAAAAATGCTCTTCCCTTCTGCACTCGTCTCAGCAGCTCTAACTGATCTTGGAATCTCTGTCTCAAACACATTTATCTTGTTGCAGTAGGTATCACGAATTAAATTACTGATATCCTTGGCATAATTCGTTCTAGCTTCTACCATAGTAATTAGAATTCCTTCAATGCATAACTTAGGATTAATTTGACGCTTAACCTGGCTTATTGTTGCAAGTAGTTGTTCTAAGCCTTTTGCTGATAAGTAGTTTGCCTGAACGGGAACTAAAGTTGCATCAGCAGCTGCAAGAGCATTTACAGTTAGCATTCCAAGACTCGGCATACAATCCAAAAGAATATAATCATAATCTTCTCTGAGTGTCTCTAGAAACTGCTTAAGAATACGCTCTCTATTCATAGTATTCACAAGTGATACTTCTAGCCCTGCAAGAGAAATATTTGAAGGGATTAAATCAATACCTTCCTGCTGATGGATCAACACCTCATCCAGCGCCACTGGATTTTCACTTATTGTTCCATTCAGAAGATCTGAGAGTGTAAGTTCCAAATCATCAGGTTGTGGATACCCCAGGCTGATCGTAAGTGATGCTTGGGGATCTGCATCTATTAGAAGCACCTTCTTCCCCTGTTTTGATAATCCAATACCTAAATTTTCTACTGTTGTTGTCTTTGCTGTGCCGCCTTTCTGGTTAACTACAGCAATTATTGTTGCTTCTTTTTTCATACTGTCTCCTTCCAATTTGCCATGTCATAACTGACCTTGGCTGTATAATAGTGATCAATGGTTAGCGGTGCGTTGTAGATGGTGGTAAGTAAGTACTGCTTGATATTATGGATATCCGATGTTTGATTCTTAAAACAATCCAAGATGTATTCCATATGGCTTGAATCCAATTTCATAAACTGTGCTTTTACAACCTCTGCTGGCTTATCCTCCCCAGATATCCGGATTGTCTTTGCCTTGCTGTTAAGCACATCGACCATGATTTCAAGAATTTCATTAATCCTTCTGACTTCGTAAGGATTCCTTTGAGTCATTATGTCTATCTCCAGCTTTTCTCTAAGATAATCCTCATATTGTTCTCGTAATCTCATCGAATCTTCCTTTTCCTGTGCCTGTACCACCTTTATCTTCGGAGATGCTGATTCCGCCGATAGATTGATTGGATTGGTATTAATAAAATCAGTGTTGTTATAATTAGTATTATTAGTGCATGATTTCCATGAGTCCGGACCTGTGATTATCACATTTCTAGATTCATGATTTTCATGAGTCTCAGAATCATGATTTTCATGAGTCTGAATTATTCTTCTGTCAGGCCCATAGTCATGCAATCCGGTAGCAAAGTCCTTTACATAGATTTTTGTTGGCTTACCCTGACCTTGCTTTTGTCTTACTATTAAACCGGCTTTATCCTCCAGCTCTTTTAGCATCTTCGTTGCTTTCTGATTAGCACAGTGCATATCTGCCATAATCCGATCCAATTTGTAATAAATAAACACTTTGCCATCTTCATCAAGCCATCCATTTTTTGCTGAAAGAGATGCTCTGTCCAGCATTAAGGAGTAGAGAATTTTTGATTCCATCGTTATTCCTGCAAATTTTTCATCCGTAATCAAAATCTTAGGAATCTGATAAAAAGCAAATTGATCTGCCCCTCTGCCATAAAAATAATCAAAATCCACTGGCGTTCCTCCTTTCTTAGATTTGGAATAAAACAAAAAAAGACGCCTAACC
>CAMVKW010000094.1:0-3804 GCA_947168155.1 uncultured Lachnospiraceae bacterium
ATAGTTTGGGTGTATAATAATGTAAGTGTCACTCAGGAGGACACGATTGGCAAAGAAAAAGGTAAAGAAACAGTATTTGAACGGCTATGAACGAATCTTGAAAATTGATTACATGATTTCGCATATGCACTATCCGAGTGTGGAAGATTTTGCCCGGGAAACAGAAGCCTCAATTCCGACAATAAACCGTGACCTTAGGGATTTGCGCCTCAAGTTTGGAGCGGAGGACATCCTGCAGTATGACAGAATCGAAAAGGGCTTTTATTACACCCAGCCTTCATTCAGAATCCCTGCCATGCTTACTTCTGAAAAACAGATAATAGCAGCCCGTCTTATGGCAAATCTTTTGAAGCTGATTAAGAACACCCCGATTTACAAGCAGGCAATTGAGGTTTTCACTTCACTTTCTGACAATATCGAAGATGATTTAAAACTGAATGCCAAGAAACTTTCGAACCGAATTCTCTTCTTAGGAATGGATCCGGTAAAGATTGATGATGATATCTGGTCAAAGCTTGAAGAAGCCATGTCTAAGAATAACTACATCCGCTTTAAGTACCTGAATTATGAAAGAGAGTTTGTCGTTCAGCCATGGCAGCTCATTTACAGCGAAGGCATGTGGAGTCTGTATGCATACAATCAGATGCCGGACATCAAGGAAGTCCGATTCTATAACCTTCCGGGAATCCACGACCTAGAAATCGACAAGAAGAACACTTTCGAGCTTCCAGAAGACTTTGAATACACAAAGCGGGCAAAAGGAAACTTCCGCCGCTACATAGGCCCTAAAATGCTTAGTTGTAAGCTCAAAATTACTTCTGAAAAAACGCTCAATTACATTAAAACTTATAACTGGGTTGAAGACCAGAAGTTTGAGAAGCAGGATGATGGCAGTACCATAATGACTTTTACTACAAACCAGGACTATCCGGTGCTCGGCTGGGTTTTGAGCCATGGAATGTACGTGCAGCCGCTTGAACCGGATTGGCTTGTGGAGGAGTGGGGGAAGAATGTAAGGGCGATGGCACGTTTGGTGAATGGGGTTTAGAATAGAAGAAGGAGAATGCTTTCATGGAAAAAGGAAAAGATCCTAAATTTGATAGAGATTTTGAAAAGGAAGTTATTGGATATAATGAGAAAAAATATTCTCTTTATGAGCTTCGCTGTAGTGCCAATAATTATAAAACTTCAGACTCGAAAGAATATCGTGCGATAATAAAAAACAAATATTCCAAGGTGTATAACTGTATTGAATCAGAAGTTCCTGTATCAATCTTAAAAGGCGTCTATGGTTATGACATAAATTTTAAGGAAATATGGAAACCTGTTTATGGATATAAGAACAAAGACTATTATGCAAGCAATCTGGGGAGAATCAGACATTTCGGAAAGATAATGTTACAGGATGATAAAGACCTGAATGGAATCTTACGTTTAGTTGATTATGGAGAAGATGTTGAAAATGAATATAATTTTAATAAATCAACTCCAGTTTACAGGTTTATCGGGATGGCCTTTTTTAATGATGCTCTGATACAAAGTGAAAATAAACATATTCATCATATAGATAATAACGGGTACGACTGTAGACCAGAGAATATAATTCCTTTATCTCAACTTGAACATTCAATCGCTCATGGCTGGTCTATAGGAAAAGAGGAGTAAAAATCATGAAAATTTATACATATTCTGAAAGAGGAATTGTGGATTCATTGGTATATTCATTGAATGATGATGAATTGGTAAAGAAGTTTTTGATTTTAGGATATCCAGAATTAAGAAATAAAAGTCTTACAGATATTAACTTTTATTTGGAACACTCATTATCAGAATTTGGTTCACCAGATTTAATTGTTACATATAAACTGGCAGGAAAGAAAACAGTTGTATTTATTGAAGCTAAAGTCACAAATGGAAAGAAGAGTTGGACTTTAGTCAGACAGTATGAAGAATATCGTGATAAGGTGAATAAACCGAAAGACATTACCTCCAATTTTTTTAGACAAATAGCACTTAAAGAGTTATTAATTATGAATAAGAATTTAGCAGAGAGTAAGGGTGTTATCAGTAAAGATAAAAGAGTAATGGGAACAAAGGAAGAACGAAAGCTAGGAGAGAATGAGATAGTTCTGAAACTATTCAACTCAATTAAGGATGCAGATAAGTTTGATTATTTAGGATTAGTACCTGAGGCTTCACAACCTTTTTTCAATGAAGAACATAAAGAACTATTTTCGAGAATCAAATACATAACATGGGCACAGATTAAAGATTTCGCTGTTAATAACAAACTACAATATTTTATTGATAATTTCGAATGGAATAAAGGATTAATATATAATGAATAACTATGACAAAATTTTAAGGTTGTTAAAAGAAAAATTAAATACTGAAGAATCAAATTACCTCGATGAATATCATCTGAAGGAAATAGAATCAAATCTTTTTTTTAAGCCCTATAATGGGATAGATCAAAGGTCTAATTCAATCCGTTCATCGGCTGCAATGATTTATAATACAATCGGACCTGACAGTATAATTTTTGATGGTAAAAAGTATCCGTATATTGTTTATGAGCAAGAATTTCCTGCCCTAAATGACAATGATAAATCAGATCATGACCATTCGGCACATCTTGATGTTTCATTGAGCAGCGAAGATAAAACAGAACTGGTTCTTGTAGAAGCAAAATGTCTTGAATGGATGCACAATCCTAAGACGCTTAGCATTGCTTATCTTTCAGAGTTTTGTTACTGCAAGGAAACAAATAGAAGTATACCTCATTTTATTGATTCGTTTAAGAATTTGAGATTATATCCTGAGAGGAGAGATCCGGAAGATAATTCAAGAATCTTGCCTTATTACAAAAGATATGATGCAATTCAAATGAATATTCATATCCTTGGTATTTACAATTACTGCGCAAGAGAAAAGAAAAACGTTCAGCAAAAGATTCGGCTGCTAAATGTAGTCTGGGATTATGACAAGGCTGAAGAATATCAGAAAGAGGAAGCTGAAGGAAAGGAATATGTTGCATATGCAAATGTAGTCTTTAGAAATGTATTCAAACAGTTGGGTGTAGATTTCTCTGTTGAATATGTACGCTATTCAGATTTACTGAAACGGATAGATTGGACAAACGATATGGATCATCGAAAATATCTTGAGAGATACGAAATAAAATAATATATAATATCAATCTATGATAGTAGCTCTCCGCCTATATTTTAAGATAGACGGAGGTTTTTATGTTCTTAATTTTAAATATACATCTTCCCGATGTCTTCTTTCAGGGTAAGAAGAATATCTCCGTTATTTGAGAGACGGAAAACAATTTTGACAAGGTTTGCCTGTGCCGCGTCCACATCCTGTGCGCGGACTGGTCCTATCCATTCCATGTCTTCTTTTAGCATGGTTGCCGCACGCTGGGACATGTTACGGAAAATTTTATCCTGGACTTCGGTGGATGCTCCCTTGAGGGCTTTTGTAAGTTCCTGTGTGTCGGTCTCACGTAAAATCTTCTGGATGGCCCTGTCATCGAGGTACTGGAAATCTTCGAATGAGAAGAGGCAGTCTTTAAGCTTTTTCTGGAAAATAGGAGTTTCGATCTGGAAGTTATGGACGGCTTCTTCTGCAAAGGCTTTACCGGAAAGGATGATATTTTCCTTGATGATTTTGTAATCATCTGTAAAATCCATGCCTGAAGTTGTGACGATGTGCTCAACTTCCGAAATGACCTGGGGATCTGACTTCTGATACTCTTTCGCAAAGGCTTCGACCTGGCGTCGTGTATCGTAATCCATG
>CAMVKW010000095.1:0-3728 GCA_947168155.1 uncultured Lachnospiraceae bacterium
AGCAAAACACATAGAAACGGTCAACAGGACCAACAGATACAGTTTTTTCATTCTTTTCTCCTTATTAAAAAACACAGCACAGCAAATATAATAAAGATAAATTAATACTCAATACATTATCAATAAATTATTATAAATATTTTATTACAAATATTTTTTTCTTCAAAAAAAAAGAAAAAAAAACGTCATAATACATCTACAATATTTTATAACTTTCAAAACAAGTAGAAGTTCTACCCTTTTAAGGGGTAGAACTCCACAATGAATAAAGAAACAATTTAAATTACTTCAAAATCACGTTCTTGGCGTTCACCATACCGTTCTGTTCAACCTTCACGATATAGCGGCCGCTCGGAACCATTCCGGAGTTCCACTTGATCTGATGAACACCCGGCTGGAGGTTCTTTTCAACGACATTCGCAATCTGGGCGCCATTGACGTTTACAACAGAAATCTTGGCATCGCCAGCAGACTTGAGTTCGACAGAAACCACAGAGCGATTAAGACCCTTGATTGCCGGAGCAAGCGGAGCTGCAGCAACATAAGTATTTTTTACTTCATCATAAGCCGCCTTACTCAACAAACTATTAGAACCGACCCATTTTATTACATGATAGTCCGTATTGCCATCACCGTCCATCACCTTTTTAACATTCGACGGAAGTTTTTTCGGGATCCAATAATCACCATTATTACTGTCTTCGTCATCAAGATGAACTACATAATGAGAGACATTGCTTACGCGTTTAGGATTCGCAAAAGCACCATATTTTTTATCTTTAAAAGGGTATTTACGTTTCGAGTTGCTGTCCGCAGGAACAAAGCAATAGCTTAAAACCGCATTCGACTCAACTTCATTTGGCCAAATGTTCCCAGAATACTTGTTTTTATTATTAGAGTCCTCAGAATCATGGCGACGCACAATCTCAGACGTGCCATCAGGACAACTTGCACTCAACTTCAGTACCGCATAATCATACGGAACCTTATACATGTTTGTATCATTTATAACGCAATATCTAAATTCTACACCCTTTTCAGAAACAGAAATTCCCGGAGGATTGCCGTCATCACCGGAAACATCATTCTTATTATTCGAATCCTCTGTATCAAGATAGATTGATATTTCCTCATCGCACTTCGACCCATTTTTCAAAACACCAACCCTCTTCGAATATTTAGGGAAAGCACCATAATCTAGCTTACCTTTTGTATTTACAATCACAAAACGGCCCAAATCACAACCAACAGACGCCTCATACTCTTCGCCATTCCACCAGCCTCCATTCACGCAAAAAGGACGTTCACGGAATTTTTTTCCAAGTTCATCACCATCCCACAAAGAGCCATCAGCATAACTCAAATTCATACCTACGCCACCATTTCCAACAAAACTACAGGCAACCCTCCGTAAATGGCCTGAGACATTTTCAACTGCGCAAACAGGCTTTCCTAGACGACTTTCATTAGTATTATTTGCAGTTAAATTAATCTTCTTGGTAGCAGATGCATAAAAGTAATAATAAAATTTCTTACCATTAAGCCAATTAAAAAATTTAAAACCAAGATGATACCCAGTCCCTCCATCAATACTATTTCCTTTAATCTTTTGAATATAAGCTCTCTGTTCCTCATAAGCAGGCAAAGCAAAACACATAGAAACGGTCAACAGGACCAACAGATACAGTTTTTTCATTCTTTTCTCCTTTTTTAAAGAAAAAACACACAACAAATATAACAAAGACAAATTAAATTACAATATTTCATACACAAATTATTATAAACAATTTCATATCCACAACTTTTAACAACTTTTATATACAACAAAAACCATCTAAGATTCGACACAATATAGCCTCAATACGTTTTATAACGATATACGAAAAGTCCCACTCATAAGAGTGGGACTTTTTTTTCACAAATCAGGAAACAACTTGAATTACTTCAAGATCACGTTCTTGGCGTTCACCATACCGTTCTGTTCAATCTTCACGATATAGCGGCCGCTCGGAACCATTCCGGAGTTCCACTTGATCTGATGAACACCCGGCTGGAGGTTCTTTTCAACGACATTCGCAATCTGGGCGCCATTGACGTTTACAACAGAAATCTTGGCATCGCCAGCAGACTTGAGTTCGACAGAAACCACAGAGCGATTAAGCCCCTTGATTGCCGGAGCAAGCGGAGCTGCAGCAACATAAGCGCTGTTCACAGAGTTGCCAGCAACTTCTGCGGACTTAGCGAGCATAGCTTGATCCGATCCCGTCCATTTAATCACATGATAAGTAGTGTTATCCCCGCCATCCATTATGTGTTTTGACAAATCTTTTGTCGATTTTTCACGATACCAATACCAATCATTTTTGTTTTTTCCATCTTCGTCATCCACATATATTTCGCTATGAGAAATATACTTAGACACGCTAGAAGACGGATTTGCAAAAATACCATACTTCGATTCAAAAGGATATTTGCGATCCGCCTTGCCATCAGCAAAAGCAACGCAATACTCTATATCAGCATTATTAGTAATCGCACTAGGCCAAACAATACCGGAATGATCATTATTATTATCCGAATCCTCTGTATCATGGAATCGACCAAGTTTTTTTGCACCTTCAGGACACTCAACATCCAATCTCAGCACCGCATAATCATAAGGCACTTTAGGCATCACATCTCGTTCAAGAACGCAATACGTAAATTTCACACCATTTTTATTAACCGTAATACCAGGAGGATTTGAATCACCTCTAACTTTATTTCTATTACTAGAATCCTCAGTATCGAGTCGAATCATAACCTCTCCACCATCACATTTCGACCCTTTTTTCAAAACCCCAATGCGCCTTTTCTTACTCACAAAAGGATGATTGCCCCATATTCTAGAATCTTTGCTATCCATCACAACGATACCTTCATGGCTAGAGCAACGATCGCACGGCTTTGGAGCGTTAATAATCTCAATTTGACTACCATCAGAATGCTGAATAGCAAAATTTACAGAAACTGACCCTTGTTCTTTAAACAACCAGTTATCATAGAAAGCATAGTTTTTCGGCGGAAGTTTAGCCTTCACCCGATACATGTTAATAGTCATTCTTTCAATAGAAACATCTATATAAGGATCCCTCCGTTTAGCAACCACCGCCTTTTTCACAGATTCTTCGGTCATCGGGACAGAAAAATAAAAATAAACATATCCATCCTGAATACGGCTCCATCCATTTTCCAAATAAATGCTTACATTATGAAAATAAGTTCTACGATTCCCACTAGATGCGCTAGTACCTAAGCCGCCATTTCCAGCATACTTGATACTCATGGCAAAACTCATTGAAACGGCCAACAGGACCAACAGATACAGTTTTTTCATTTTCTCTCCTTTTTAAAGAAAAATCATACAGCAAATATAACAAAGACAAATTAAAAAACAATATATTATCTATAAATTATTACGGATAATTTCACGTTTACAGCATTTATTTTCAATAAAAATTAACAAAAAAACAAGCAATACAATACACCCATAATACATCTACGATATTTTTTTATAAAACGCTCAAAATAAACGTAGAAGTCCTACCCCTTTTAAGGGATAGGACTTGATAATGAATAAAGAAACTTTTTAAATTACTTCAAGATCACGTTCTTGGCGTTCACCATACCGTTCTGTTCAATCTTCACGATATAGCGGCCGCTCGGAACCATTCCGGAGTTCCACTTAA
>CAMVKW010000096.1:0-3613 GCA_947168155.1 uncultured Lachnospiraceae bacterium
ATAAAAAATAAGTGCAGATGTATCATTAACATCTACACTTATATAGTACGAAACTATATGATTTGGAGAATAGAACGAAAGATTATTATGGCGAGCAAGGTTCGTTGATAAAATGGCTGATTTTGCTAACTATTAACAGAATGTTCATATTTGATAGTGGAACGTCGTAAGGCATAGATTTTACGGCGTTTTCATTTGCTTTTAATATAAAAACTGGGATTTCTGTTATAATCCATAGTAGTGACAGACATTATCTTTGAATTTTACTGATTAAGGGACAGAGATATGCTGGATTACAGACTAATGACAATTGGTGACTATGAAGCTGCATACGATCTCTGGATCAAATGCGGCAATGGTCTGAATAATAAAGACGATTCATATGAAGGGATTGAGAAATATCTCAAGCGAAATCCAAGCACTTCTTATGTTGCGGTACTTGACGAAAAGGTTGTCGGTGTCATTCTTTGCGGGCATGACGGAAGAAGGGGAATAATCCAGCATGCCTGTGTATCGCCGGACTGCAGGAGAATGGGAATTGGAAAGAAACTCGTCGATCTTGCTGTTAAGGCACTGGAAAAAGAGGGGATTAACAAGGTCCTTCTAGTTGCTTTCAAAAAGAACGAGGGTGGGAATGCTTTTTGGGAATCACAGGGATTCACGCTTCGTGAAGATCTGAATTATAGAAACAAGGCACTTACCGAAATGATCCGGATCGATCCGGATTATTTGAAGTAAGGAAAGATTTTATCTTTTAATTTTTTGCTAAGATAAATCGAGGATTGAATTTAATAGAATAGGGGATTCAACGTGATTAAAGGAATACATCACTTTTCTATGAAATGCGGAAATGCAGAGGATATGCGGAAGGTAAAAGAATTCTATATATCCCTGTTAGGCTTAAGAATCATTCGTGAGTGGTCGGATGGGATAATGATAGATACAGGCAATGGGTTTATTGAAATATTCACTAATGCCGAGGGGGAACATCGACTTGGATCTATAAGACATATTGCATTACTTACGGACAATGTTGACGAAATAGTCGAGAAAATCAAATCCGTTGGATATGAAGTAATAGTCGAGCCTAATGATAAGGTTATAGAATCAAATCCGCCATACCATATCAGAATGGCATTCTGTTTTGGGCCTTTGGGTGAACAAATTGAATTCTTCTGTGAAAAATAACTTTTAATTTAACGGAGGAAAAAAGATGGCTGGAACAATTATTTCTGGTGTGATTTTCTGTATAGTTGCAATGATAATGCTTGGAATTGGAGTTAGTCAGCTAAAGAGTAAGGAACCTGTTGGTTTTTATACAGGAGAAAAACCCCCGAAAGTAGATCAATTATCAGATGTCAATTCATGGAATAAGAAACATGGCGTAATGTGGATTATTTATGGCATTTGTATTATTGGCTCGTGGATTTGTTCTGTGTTTATTGGAGGAGACAGCATATACTCCGTGATTCCGTTATGTATAGGCACGATTATTCCTATTCTGATTATGGTATTTCTTCATCACAAATGGGTGAAAAGGTATTTTATACAATAAATTCGAGTTTGTCGGCATGAACGTTGGAACATAAAATTGGAAGATAAATTGCCACGGAGGAGACAGAGTTTTAAAAACTCTGTCTCCTTTTTGAAATAATACATTGACGAATATCTATGTATATGCTATTATCAACACATAGATAAACATCTATATAAGGAGGAGATTATGGCCAAATTAGACGAAGTGCTGATATGTAAGGCTCTTGGAGATCCCAACAGAATGGAAATAGTTAAGATGCTTTCTGATCAGGAAAAGTGCGGATGCAAGCTTCTTGAAAAGTTCGATATTACTCAGCCCACTCTTTCTCATCACATGAAGATACTGGTAGATTCGGGACTGGTTAACGACAGAAAAGAAGGCAAGTGGCACTACTATTCAATAAACACGGACATCATGAAAGAATTCTGTGGATTTATTAAAACTCTCTGTAATGAAACCACCGGCAAATGCTGTAAGGGGAAAGTATGATGTGGGACTTTATTCAGACACAGATCCTGGGGATGAAGTGGCTGAACATTTTGATCGGGGAACTCCTGTCTGCATTAGGATTGGATATAGATAGCAGGATAGGCTCCGGCATACACTTTTTTATCTATGATGTTATAAAGATCACGATCCTTCTTTGTTTGCTGATCTTTGTGATCTCATATATCCAGAGTTTCTTTCCACCGGAGCGTAGCAGGAAGATAATGGGCAGATTTCACGGAATCGGAGCAAATATCGTAGGAGCCTTGCTTGGAACCGTGACACCATTCTGCTCGTGCTCATCCATCCCGATATTTATGGGATTTACGAGTGCCGGATTACCGCTTGGAGTAACATTCTCTTTTTTGATCTCATCACCGATGGTGGATCTGGGGAGCCTCGTACTGCTTATGAGTATCTTTGGCGTACGGATAGCCATCGTTTATGTTGTGATGGGGCTGATGATTGCTGTCGTAGGTGGATCTTTGATCGAGAAATTTCATATGGAAGATCAGGTCGCGGATTTTATCAGGAATGCGAACAGTAGTGTTGATATAGAAACTCCGAGCCTCACTGTTAAAGAACGATTCATCTATGCAAAGGACCAGGTAGTATCTACAGTAAAAAAGGTGTTTCCATACATTCTGATAGGAGTCGGGATTGGGGCTGTGATACATAACTGGATTCCGGAAAGCTGGATCAGGGCAGTGCTTGGGGGAAGAAATCCCTTTGGAGTGATACTTGCAACAATCCTGGGTATTCCGATGTATGCTGATATCTTTGGTGTGATCCCTATAGCCGAGGCACTCTTGTACAAAGGAGCTTTGCTCGGTACGATCTTAAGCTTTATGATGGCAGTGACTACACTCAGTCTTCCGTCGCTCATTATGCTGAAGAAAGCTATCAAGCCAAAACTGTTAGGAACATTTATAGCCATCTGTACAGTGGGTATCATCATTGTCGGGTATGGTTTCAACTTATTTCAATATTTATTCATCTGAAGGAGGATATGGTCATGAATATCAAGGTATTAGGCGGAGGATGCAAAAGCTGTGAGGCTCTCCTTGCATCTGCAAAAGAAGCAGTAGCGAAAAAAGGGATCGATGCGGAGATAGAGTATATCACGGATATGGAAAAGATCATGGGTTTCGGAGTGATGAGTATGCCGGCTCTTATGATCGACGGAAAAGTAGTTTCAGCCGGAAAAGTTCTTAAAGCGAAGGACGTTGAAAAACTCTTATAGGAGATGTCAGGGATATGGAGGAGAATATTATGCTTTTTGAAACGAAAGAGTGTACTAATCCTGATATTGTGAAAGAGCTTTTTGTTGAGTATTCGCATATCAAAGGGGCAGAAAGCTGTTTTGTTTCCTTTGATAAGGAATTGATTTTCACAACGAAACCGGAAGTTATGAGAATTGGATATAGCCTATATAAACGTTTGGGATACGAAGAATTATCAGAGGAAAATGGTATTGTATCAATGAGGATAGATCTTAGCAAGGAATATCCATATGGGTGATTACTAATTGTCTTTGGAGGTAATATGGAAAGAGAACTGTTTATAAGGGACGCTGATCCCGAAGATGCT
>CAMVKW010000097.1:0-3581 GCA_947168155.1 uncultured Lachnospiraceae bacterium
CCTTCATCAACCTCGCCCAGGCCGTCGTCACCGTCGTCAACCGCCGCAACAAAGAACAGCCCAAGACCAAGATCGTCGGACAAGAATAAATTCTTTGAGTATAACAATACCCTCGCCCATCCCTGAGCGAGGGTATTTTAATGTTTAATCTTAATTATTTGTAACCCACCATATGAACGTAACCCCCGATTTTACGGGCTGTTCCGCTAACATGATTTTTTGAAAAAATTATTCTGCTTTAAATTTTTGCTGCTTGGAGTATCAAGCAACTTTCTTTTCCTGTTTCTGACCAGGTATATAATTGCATGGTATCATTGACTCATAGTCATTGTTACCATTCATCATGCGGGTCAATATGTCCTCGACATACTCACCAAAATCTATATCGTTCATCTTGCAGCTCTCATAAAGAGAGTACATGAAGGCGATATTCTGAGCCGCTTCATGACTGCCAGAGTTCAGCCAATTACGTCTACCCATAGCAATGTGGCGGAAAACGGATTCCACAGCATTGTTATGCATCTCAATACGACCATCCTGAAGAAATTTCTTGAAGGCTTCCTCGTCATCGAGTATATAATTTATCGCTTTCATGACCAGAGCCCCGTATTTGTCTTTCTCTCCTTTCATCTTCTTCAGCAGGCTCATTATCTGGCCCACTATCGAAGCACTGTATTTCAACCGGAACCGGTATCGTTGCTCTGGGCTGTGCCCTCGTGCTTTTGACTCCTTCTCTACAAGGAAAAGTCCATTAATAAGCTGTATCAGCACCAATACGCGATGGTCAGATACAAAAGCATCTACTAGATTGTGGCGGGCATGCTGCCAACAAGCCTGACGCTGCAAGCTATACTCAACGAGATCCTTCTCTATTGCAGTATACAATGGAGCACGGTCTGCCGTAAAGCATTCTATCATGGAGCCACGGAAAATCTTCTCCTCCGGTATCTCATGACTGCGGCTTCCTTCCTTATATAACATCACTACCAGCTTCTTCTCAAGAGACAAGGCTGCATGGATGTATTCGGTATTGTACTTGAAATCCTCCTCTTTGTTCTTTCGGCTGCGCACTAGAATACGAGTCTCGTCATTCTGCACAAACCCACAGGTCCTTATAACCTCCCGC
This sequence comes from uncultured Lachnospiraceae bacterium, assembly GCA_947168155.1. Taxonomy (GTDB): domain Bacteria; phylum Bacillota; class Clostridia; order Lachnospirales; family Lachnospiraceae; genus Eubacterium_Q. The sequence continues at coordinate 1,127 of CAMVKW010000097.1, forward strand.
ATCAGAGTTTCCAGACGCACTCTGAGGTAATCCATAATCTGGTGGATATACTTATTCAGTGTGGACTGAGGAAAGTGACACTTCATGCTCTTCAGCATCCGGATGATGTTCTCCTCACTCAGATTGTAGGCAAATTTGGAATCAAAGTAGAAACGGCAGAAACTTGGCATCAGGGGATTGTTCTCCACAATTGTCTGCGGCTTCTTGCTGTTCATCGGGTCCTTACCTGGTACATTGAAGCGGCCTATCTTATATATCTTGGTGTAGACCTTAGCTGGGCTGTAATAGAAGAGTTGGATAGTCCATTCGTCCTTCTTACCCTTACGGAGGATGGCCTTGGCTCCCTCTGGCAGGTTAGAGGTGTCTACTCCAAACGACTTCAGAGCCTCTGCGGTAAAGGTGTAACGACTACGAGGTTTAGGGTTCTTCTTCTCCGGCTTCTTGGGTGTTGGTAACTTGATCTTCGGAGCTTCGCCCTTCTTATCTGAGCCGGAATCTCCTTTGAGACTATCAGTATCTCTACCCTCTCCAAACAGTTCTTTATCTGCATCCTGAGATATTGCCTGGAGTATGGCCTCAAAGCCCTGTTCCTTTACAGTCTCGTCATCTATGTCAAGCTGACTATTCAGGAATCGCATTCTGTCACTATTATGGTTGAAGATGCGGTTTTGCATAACCCTGACTATGGACATGACATCTATCTCGTTAGCCTTGGCCTTTTCTGCCATATCCTGTACTTCAGCAAACTTGGCAAGCTCTTCCTTGTGGGTCTCTTCGCTCTTAGCAGCAGCCTTCTCAAGTTCATTAACCACTGCCTCTGCGGACATTCGAAGCCTGTGCTCCTCTTCGTAATCTGCTGTTACCTGAGCTATCTTCGCGTCTTTTTCATTTCGAAGATCGTCTAGCTCCGCAAAATGATCTTCCAGAGAAATGTAGCCCACACGTGCTTCCTTTGTCCATTCCTCCTTATCCTCTTTATATGACTCAACAAGGGCATCCCTGTCGGCTAAGCGGTTTCTTAGCCGAATAAGCTCCGATTGGAGGTTCCTGATGTTGATGTCCTTGATGTCCATTTTGCTTTCTTATTACTCTACAAAGGTACTCATTTTCAGCGACTTATGCAACTTTTCGGAGTTAATAAAAGTTATATAAACGACTGATTATCAAGTACTTATGTTAATTATTGCTATCCTTCGTTTCTGCTTCAAGTACGGCAATCTTTGCCTCTGCTTCTTGGCGTAACTTCCGCTCATGAGCTATTTCTTCACAAAGTTCTGCCTCATATCTGTCCACATCCTGGAGGATTGCCTCTATTTCCTTTTTACGTTCCAACAACTCATGAGCAGCAGCCTCCCACTGCTCATGAGTGATGTTACCATTTGCTATATCATGATCAAGCTGGCGAGCTCGCTCTCTTAAAGAGTTTATCTCCTCACCCAGCTTTTCCATATCATCGTGCGTATATTCACGCTTCTTGTTCATATTCATCTTCAATGGCAAGTTTCGTCTGCACTGAGGTAGAAAGCAGAAGTATCAGTACTTCACGGCTCACTCTGTGACATCTCCGGGCTTCCCTGAAATAAGGACAAAGAAAACGCCCGTCATCAAACCACTTCTCGTATAAGACGAAACCGTTCATGTCATAATGCAGAATCTTAACCTTACGCATGTCCTTTGAATAGAAAATGAATGCCTCACCATATTCATAGGGATCACGTTGCATCACCTCACGTACAACTCCTGCTAATCCTTCACGCCCTTTGCGCATATCCGTGGGATTGCTGCTCAAATAGTATTTCGTTTTCGATGTGAAGTTCAGCATGGCATTGAGAGGTTTTGAAGCAGACTGGTTACAGCCGCCAGGTTATTACTGTTGATCTCTATGAAGCCTCCATCAGGGGATTCTAAACGAAGGCAGGATATCTGCCACTCATGCGGGACTGGCTTTCTTTCCTCTTCCACAGACAATGGGATGAAGGACTGAGAGGATGAAGGAACCGCAGGGTCCGATGGTCCATAACTCTTTTTGTATTCCTGCAGCCATTTGTAGTCGATGCCTTCCATCTGGCAGTACTTACGGAGGCTGCGCCCGTTTCGATGCTGATTGAAATCTTGCATCACCTTTTCAAAATACTCTTTTGTCTCCATAACTTTAAAAGTTTAATCGGAGGCAAAGGTACCTCTTTATATTTATATCACCTTACGTTCATATGGTGGGTTACCTCCGCCTCGGATTCCCCTTCGCCCTCTCCGTCAACTCATCCAGCAATTGCTTATCAATCTTCATAATAACATTTCCGCTATTTCTGCTATTTCCGTGTAACTTCTATCTGTGTCATCCGTGTGATCTGTGTGCACTTTAATAATTCTGCGGCTTCCGCGTGAGATAAAATTATCCTTGCGAAATTTGGATTTCTCGGAATTTATTCCTATCTTTGCACCGGAAAACAATGAG
>CAMVKW010000098.1:0-3573 GCA_947168155.1 uncultured Lachnospiraceae bacterium
GCTTGCCCCTTGCGCAGAACCTTATCGAGATCCAGCGAGGCATGACTACAAGCTCAACAGCGATTTTTGTACCGTTCACTACTCAGGAGCTTTTCCAGGCAGGAGATGAAAGCCTTTATTATGGTTTAAATGCTCTTTCCAACAACCTTATCATGGTAGACAGAAAGCTTCTTAAGAACCCTAATGGTCTTATCCTTGGAACACCTGGTTCCGGTAAGTCTTTTGCTGCAAAAAGAGAGATTGCAAATGCATTCCTGGTTACGGATGATGATGTAATTATCTCAGATCCTGAGTCCGAATATGCACCACTTGTTGAGAGGTTCGGTGGTCAGGTCATTAAGATCAGCACCACTTCGACTCAGTATATCAACCCTATGGACATCAACAATAACTATTCCGATGACGATGATCCGGTGTCATTAAAGGCAGAGTTCCTGTTATCACTTTGTGAGCTTATTGTTGGTGGAAAAGAAGGACTGCTTCCTGTTGAGAAAACTGTAATCGACAGATGTATCCGTAAGGTCTACAGAGATTATTATGAGAATCCTGTACCGGAGAACATGCCTCTGTTGGAAGATCTTTACAATGAGCTTTTGAAACAGGATGAGGCAGAGGCAAGGCATGTAGCCACAGCTCTTGAAATATATGTAAAGGGGTCTCTGAATATCTTCAACCACAGAACCAATGTTGATATCACAAACAGAATCGTTTGCTTTGATATCAAGGATCTTGGCAAGCAGCTTAAGAAAATCGGAATGCTAATTGTGCAGGATCAGGTCTGGGGCAGGGTTTCCTCCAACAGAAGTGAAGGACGTTCTACCAGATACTACCTTGATGAGATGCATCTTCTGTTAAAAGAAGAGCAGACAGCAGCCTATACAGTAGAGATCTGGAAGCGTTTCAGAAAGTGGGGCGGTATTCCGACAGGTATCACGCAGAACGTCAAAGATCTGCTCGCATCCAAAGAGGTAGAGAACATCTTTGAAAACTCTGATTTCGTATATATGCTGAACCAGGCTGTAGGTGACAGACAGATCCTTGCCAAGCAGCTCAATATAAGTCCACATCAGCTTTCCTATGTTACACACTCAGGAGCCGGTGAAGGGCTTATTTTTTATGGCAATGTAATCCTGCCTTTCGTAGACAGATTCCCTACAGACATTGAGCTCTATCGTATCATGACAACCCGCTTGTCTGAGATCACAGAGGCAAAAAAGGAAGAAAAATAAAGGAAAGGATGCGGATAAATGAATGAAGGAATCTACACGAGGGATAAGGGCAGATCCAAAGCTAAGAAAGAAACTGATAATACTACAAAGAAAAGGACTCATGCCAGGAAGCTGAAAAACGAGGCTTCACAGGCTGAGGCCATGAGGAAAAAGCTCCGTACCGGAAAAGCTGATATTTCTGAAAGTGCAGAAGCTATAAAGAAGCGTAAAAAGCTACAGAAACAGGGCAGGAAAAAGATTTACTCTGATGCAGCTGTATCAAGGACAATTCACAGCCAGGTTGATAAGGCTAATGAAGATAACAATGCAGGAGGCGATGCAGTAAATTCTGCTACAGAATTAGCGGAAGACCTCGGATATGCGGCAAAGATGAAAGAACTAAAGAGTTCTGGTAAAGGCGGATATTCTGACAAGATTCATGGAAGAACGGAAACAAAAAATGTAAAGCCGGAATCTAAGGAAGTTCAGAAGAACCTCATGAAAAAGGAAATCCAAAGAAATGCTTTTAAGGCTCAGGCAAAAGAAACAGCCAATGCTTCCTACAGCATTACAAAGAGATTCACAGATAAGGCTGAGGATATGGCAGGGCGTATTGCTGAGATGATAAAAGAATTTGCTGAGGAGCATCCCCTTGGACTCATCATAGCTCTTATTGTTCTAATCGTTGTTCTTGTAATGTCAGGGACTCTTACTTCTTGTTCCATGATGGCAGGCGGAACCAACAACATGCTGGTTGGTACAAGCTATACAGCAGATGACAGTGACATCCTTGCTGCTGAAGCTGACTACAAAGAGCTGGAAGCTGATCTTCAGGATCAGATAGACAACATTGAGGATGACTATCCTGATTATGACGAGTACAACTATGATCTGGCTGAGATTGGTCATAATCCTTTTGAGCTTGCAGCACTTCTTACGGTTCTTTACGAGGATTATACGGAAGAGGAAGCCCAAGAGATTCTGGAAACAATCTTCGAAGCTCAATATGAACTGGAAATTGAAGAAGTTGTTGAAACCAGGACAAGGACGGTCACTGATGATGAGGGGAATGAGTCAGAGGAAGAATATGACTACTACATCCTTAATGTAAAACTCACAAATGAAGGAATCAGGGCAGCCCTTGATGAGGTTGGACTTACTGTAGATCAGATCAGACGCTATGAAGTCATTGTAGAGATGAAGGGCAATAAGCCTGACATCTTTGGTGATGATCCTTATGTAGGAGGCTTCTCTCCCGGAGAATATGATGACTACGCAGTTCCGGGTGAATATCTCACCGATGCTCAGTTTGCAAATATGCTCCGTGAGGCAGAGAGATACCTTGGATACCCTTATGTCTGGGGAGGAAGCAAGCCAAGCACAAGCTTTGACTGTTCAGGATTTGTCAGCTGGGTTATCAATCACTGTGGAAACGGCTGGGACTATGGAAGGCTTACTGCAAATGGATGGAAGAATGCTACTGCAAGAGTCCATGAAGGTGATGTAAAGCCGGGAGATCTGATTTTCTTCCAGGGCACCTATGATACGGCAGGCGCAAGCCATGTTGGAATTGTTGTAGATCCTGTTAATAAGATCATGATCCACTGTGGCAACCCGATTCAGTATGCAAGCTATGACACACGGTACTGGAGAGCACATTTTTACTGCTACGGCAGAATCAGATAGGAGGATGATGAAGCATGTATGAGAGATTAGATAAGCTCCGCGCTGAGGTTAAGCGTATGGAGAAAAAACTTGAAGATGATAAGGCAAGGCTTAAGGCTGCACAGCAGAGATTGCAGGAAGCTGAAAACTCACAGATCCTTGCTGATGTTGGAGCACTGAACTTATCACCTGAGCAGCTTGCCGAGTTCCTTAAACTTGTGGCAAATGGTCAGGCCGGTAATGCAGGCACTCAGGCAACTGTTGTAACTACAGCTACGGACAAAGCTGATGTAGCTGAAACAAAGGAAACTGATTCGGAGGATGATTTTGACTGGGAGGATATCGAAGATGAAAAATAAACTGAATATCAGAGGTAGATTACTGGGAGCTGTGGCAATTGTCGCAGCTTCTTTTATTGGAGCGACACCTATCACAGCATTTGCAGGTGGTCCTGACTGCACCTGTGAGCACAAGTGTACAGCGGATAAAATTGATCCGGACTGTGAGCTTTGCAAATACGATTACACCATGTGTGAGGGTGAAGATCCTGTGGAAACAGAACCGGAAGAACCTACAGAACCTGAGGAAGAAAAGTGGGGACCGCTTACACCGGATGGCAACATGACTCTTGTTGATGATTATGGTTCTCTTGAAGCAGGAGGCAAGCAGTTCATCACTGTTGTTACAAAGTCCGGCAACT
>CAMVKW010000099.1:0-3523 GCA_947168155.1 uncultured Lachnospiraceae bacterium
ATATCGGTAGAAATCGAAAATAATAAAAAAACACTTGCAAAATATTAGCAGGTTTCGTACTAATGAGTACAAAACAATCTAATCATATATGAAATATACTAATATAGGTTCTTACTCTACAGCGATTGCCAATGGAATGAAGAACGTAAAGAATTACAAGGTGAATAAAGTCTAAAGTAGAAAGGTGCCAGTTTTTTAACTGGTACCTTTTATTATATAGGTTTTTAATCAATAATGATTATCTCCAGAATAAATTATTATGTTATAATAATAGAAGTGGATGATTGGTAAAAAATTATAAAGGGGGTTAATCATGAATATAGACAATTTAGCATTTGATCAGGTGTCACATACACTGTCAAAGCAATTTGATAGTATGTATTATGTGGAAATAGAAACTGGCAACTTTATTGAGTTTTTCCATTCTGAAATGTTATCAAAACTTGAACTCCCGGAACAGGGGGAGGATTTCTTTTCATTTTTGTCTGAACAGGCAAAAAGAACGGTTCATCCTGATGATCTTGATTATGTACTCAGCCTTATAGATAAGGAAAAAATATTAGAAAAGCTGAAAGATAATAATTCTAGCCTGATAGTTTTCAGGTTCGTGCTGGATGGAAAAATAATGCATGTTTGTCATTTCAGTATTTTGTGTGATGACAAGAAACATATTTTGGGCTGTATAAAAAATATTGAGTCAGAGTTTCATGATAGGGAAGAACAGGAAAATCTGATTCAATCTGCAGAACGATTAGCGAGGCTTGATGAATTAACAGGAATAAAAAATAAGAATGCATTTTCTGAGCATGTTAAAGAAATAGATGATGTGATCAATAATGGTGACTATGATCCGGTGTTCGGCGTAATAATGTGCGATATAAATAATCTTAAACGAATAAATGATACAAGAGGACATAGCTTCGGAGATGAAGCTATACAAAAGGCGTGTCGTATGATATGCGAGATTTTTGAGGATAGCTCGGTATATAGAGTTGGCGGAGATGAGTTTGCTGTAATACTTACTGGTGAAGATTTTTCGAACCGAGAAGACTTAATTGAACTTTTGAAACAAAAATCAGCGGCTAACGGACGTTTTAGAACCGGACCTGTTGTGGCGTGTGGTATGGCGAAATACAATCCTGGAGTAGACAGAAGTTTTCAGGAAGTATACAACAGGGCTGATGGTCGTATGTATGCAAACAAAACCGAGTTGAAGAATCAAAGCGATATGGGTGAGATAAGGAAACGCGAAGAGAGTAACCAGATGATCCCTGATGATAGAATGCGAAAGCTCGATAGATTATATGGTGCATTGCATACTGTTGCCGGAGATGGATATGTATTTTTAACCGACCTTAAATATAATTTTTCCAGATGGTCACTATCTGCGATTAATGATTTCGGACTTCCGACGGACTACATGTATAATGTCGAAGATATATGGAAAAATTATGTACATCCTGAAGATGTAGATAAATATGTAGAAGCGGTTGAGTCTGTTTTGGAAGGAACGCCAGTGCTTTACTCAATTACATATCGTGCTAGAAAGGCTGATGGGACATACATAACTCTTAAGCCAAGAGGGTTCATTCTGAGTGATAGCAAGGGGGTGCCTGAGTATTTTGGCGGAGTGATGATTCCTCAATAGTATTGGAAAATAAATATAAATAAACTAATAATTTGACATGAAATGAAATCTGATGTATCTTTTGTATTATATCAAGCAATACAAAAAAGTTGTTATGCAAGAGATAAGAGGATTACATTTATGGTAATAAAGATAGATGAATATTCAGATGTGCCTATCTATATGCAGATACGAAACCAGATAGTAATCGGAATCTCGAATGGTGAATTGGCACCAGGAGAGCAGCTTCCGACTGTTAGGGCGCTGGCACTTGAAATGGGCATTAATACCATGACTGTCAGTAAGGTATATCAGCTTCTCAAGTCAGAAGGATATATACTAACTGACAGGAAAAATGGTGCCCGTGTCAGAGAGAGTATCAGCAAGTCAGGTGTACTTAGCGAAGAAAATAAGACTGAACTTAAACGTATTGTATCAGAGGCAAGACTTTCAGGAGTATCAAAGAAGGATATCCAGAAGCTTGTCGATGAGTACTACTGATTTTAGAAAGGGATAAGATATGAATATTATATTTGATATTATAATGCTGGTGATCATGGTTCCAACCGTTTTATTCCTTTTTCTTTATGAGTATCCAGCGAAATGGAAAGATAAGAAATATATATATGGAGTACTTAACCGCACTGAGTTTAAGGAAGAGAAGGCAGCAGAAAGAGTAGATGTGATAGTATCTGCATGCAGAAAAAATGCAAAATGGATTCTCGTTTTTTCGCTTATTCTCATGGTGCTTTTTTGTTTTATTCCGGACTTTACTATCAGACTTATAGTATGGACATCGTTTATCCTTATTGACCTGGTTCTTATGTTGGTGCCATATGCAAAGGGCAACAGTGAGATGAAGAGTCTTAAGCATGAGCTGGGAATTGCTTCAGAAAAAGGTGTTGTATATACAGATCTAAAAGGAGCAGGATCCATTCATGCACTTAAAAAATCTAGTATTATAGTACCTAGTATTATAGCAGCGGTTTTCTTTCTGGCCGCGCTTCTTAATGATATAGGCGTAGTTAAGCTGGTTGGCTTACTTCCAGGACAGTTTGCATATCAGGCGCGCCTAATGACTGGTATGACAGGAGCGCTTCTTTTTATCAGTATTATGCTCATTCCCATAGCATTAATGATGGATGGAATCAGAAACGAAGTTATTTCTGAAGATAGTGATATAAACGCTAATTACAACAGAGCTAAAAAAAAGAATATGGCTGACTTCATGGTATTGTTCTCCTGGATTAACACTGTAATTATAATCATTATGATGATAATGATGTGTATATGGGATAATCAGCTTATTTATCTTGCTTTATATGCAGTATACATGTTTGCTATTATGGTAGGTGTATTTATCTATGGAAAGAGACAGAGACAGATAGAGAAGAGATACAAAAAGGAAACTTCTGTTGAGACAGATGATGATGATAACTGGATACTGGGGCAAATTTACTACAATCCAGATGATAAGAGACTTAACATTACTAAAAGAGCAGGAGTGGGATCCACAGTAAATATGGCACATCCTGTCGGTAAGATAATTGGAATAGTTTCAGTGCTTCTGTTGATCTTTACATTTATGATGTTGATATATATTGGTGTGCTTAGTAAGACACCGATGGTAGTAAGGCTCTCTGATGGAAATGTTATATGTCATCAGATGAAGGATGATTATATTATCCCTATAAGTGGTATAGATGAAATTAGTATGGAATCAGACTCTGGCAAGCTTAAGCTTCGTAAAGAGGCTGGATATGATATGCCTCCGATGAATAAAGGAAAGTTCAATATAAATGATGAGGGGGGTTGTATAACATTTCTTGATTTAGATACAAAAAACTATATTATTATCAGTGCTGAAGGAAAGAAATACTATATAAATGCACCGAG
>CAMVKW010000100.1:0-3515 GCA_947168155.1 uncultured Lachnospiraceae bacterium
TGTGGTAATGGATGGAGCTATGGAAGACAGACTGCTGATGGACTTCTCAATAACTGTTGCACCAGAGTTTCAAAACAGGATGCAAAACCTGGAGACCTTATTTTCTTCCAGGGAACCTATGATACGGCAGGAGCCAGTCATGTAGGAATCTATGTTGGTAATGGCATGATGATTCATTGCGGCAACCCGATTCAGTACACATCAATAAATACGAACTATTGGCAGACCCACTTTTATACATTTGGAAGAATTAAAAACTAGGAGGAAACAGCATGTTTGAGAAATTAGATAAACTTCGTGAAGAAGTCAGGCGCTGTGAAAAGCGTAGAGATGAAGCCAATGAGCGCTTAAAAGCAGCTCAGGCAAAATTAAAGGATGCAGAGGCCAGTCAGATCTTGTCTGATGTTGGCGCACTTAAACTTTCTCCGGAAGAGGTGGCAAAGCTTTTACAGCTTGTAGCATCCGGACAGCTTTCTGTTCCAACAGCAGAGAATAAGACGGAAACCACAACTACTGAAGGAACGTCATCCATCTATGGAGATGATGACAGTGATGATAATAAGGAGGAATCAGAGGATGAAGATTACTAAATTAAATAAGCGACTTACAGGAGCTGTGGCATGTGCTGCAGCTCTTTTTATAGGGATGACTCCCATGACAGCTTTTGCGCATACAGGTCCTGAAGCGGAATGTACCTGTGAGACGAAATGCACAGAGGACTGCGTAAATGAAGAGTGCCCTGTATGTAAAGAGGATATTTCTATCTGTCAGGGCGAAGAGAAACCTGCTGAGCCAGAGGAAAAGGAAGAGGAGAAGATGGGGCCTCTTACACCGGATGGAAATCTTACTCTGGTAGATGATTATGGTTCGGTAGAAGCTGGTGGCAAGCAGTTTATTACTGTTGTTACCAAGAAGGGGAATTACTTCTATATCATCATTGACCGTGATGATAACGGCACTGAAACCGTTCATTTCTTGAATATGGTTGATGAAGCAGATCTCTTGGCGTTAATGGATGAGGATGAGCAGAAAGCTCTTCAGGAATCTTTAGAGAGCGCGGAAAAAGAGGAAGCTACAAAGGAAACAGTTGAAGAGACTGAGACCACACCAGAACCTGAGGTTAAGGAAGAAAAGAAGAAACCGTCAGTTGGTCCAGCAGCTATTGTTGCACTTATTATTTTCCTCGGCGCAGGTGGATATATGGGCTTTAAGTATTTGAAGGAAAAGAAGCCTAAGAAGGTACAGGCATCACCTGATCCTGATGAAGATTACTTAGAGGATGAAGAGGACGATTATCTTGAAGATGCAGAAGAGGAATCAAATGAAGAGATTCCTAAGGCTGACGAAGATACATCGGAAGAATCTGATTCTGATGATGATGAGTAATTGAATAATTGATTCTAAGGGGCAGTCCATAAGGGCTGCCCTGATTTGTTTTGGAGGTAATTTGAAATAAATTTCAAATTCATTGGTGCCGTGAGGACACGTCCCCAATGGGTCGCTGTCTGCCTACGGCAGAAAGGACAGGTAATGGCAAGAAAATCAAGATATATGGGTTACGTGGAAGGCTTGGAACAGCTGAAAGCCAAACATGAGAAACGCAGAAAAATCGAAAAGGAAAAGTCTCTTACCAGGAAATTGAATCAGTACAAAAAGGAGGTGAGGGAGAATGGGTAAAACCACAAATTTTGATCCTGAAAAGGCAGCTGAGCAGCGAAAAGCTGAAATGAAGGATATTACAGAAAAGCTGGAAAAGGGTGTGCAGGATGTCTTTGGTTCAGAGCAGTTTCAAAATTTTTTGGATACCATGGCGAAGTTTCCGCATTATTCGGTGAATAACAATATCCTCATTATGATGCAAAAGCCGGACGCAACGCTTGTTCAATCCTATACCGGATGGAAGAAGATGGGACGCTTTGTAAAGAAGGGTGAGAAGGGAATCCGTATCCTTGCTCCGGCTCCTTTTAAGTTGGAAAAAGAACAGGAAAAACTGGATGAGGCCGGCAAAGTCATTCTTGATAAAGATGGCGAAGCTGTAAAGGAAAAGGTGGAAATCAATCTTACGGCATTTAAGCCCGTGAGTACTTTTGATATCTCTCAGACAGAAGGTGAACCACTTCCATCCATCGGTGTAGATGAGCTTACCGGAAGTGTGGAAGGATATCAGACATTCTTTGAAGCAATCAAGGCAGCAAGTCCTGTAACTATTGGATTTGAAGATATCAAGTCAGGTGCCAAGGGCTATTTTCACGTTGAGGACAATCGCATTGCTATCAACAACGGGATGAGTGAGATCCAGACAGTAAAGACTGCAATTCATGAAATGGCTCATGCCAAGCTTCATAACCTGGAAGCCCAGAAAGATAATAAGCAATCCAAAAACAGTAAAGAGGTTGAAGCTGAGAGCGTTGCCTATACCGTGTGTCAGCATTATGGCATTGATACTTCTGATTACAGTTTCGCCTATGTGGCAACCTGGTCTCAGGGTAAAGAGATGCCTGAGTTAAAAGAATCACTTAATACGATTCGTGAGGCAGCAGCTGATCTTATTACAAAGATTGATGCGAAAGTACAGGAGCTTACAGCTGAGAAGGAACCTATCAGTTTCTATGTAGCTGAATGTGGTGAGTTTCATTCCATGGGTGAATTCCATGAGAACCTAACCTTGCAGCAGGCAGTAGACATCTATAAGGCGATTCCGTCTGACAGGATGAATGGTGTAAAGACCATCGGTTTTGTCATTAATGATGATCAGCTTCTTGCTAATGAATATGACCTGGTTGTTGGCAACAGATTAAATATGCAGGAGATGAAAGATATCCTTCCTGATTTGGCAGAACATCCTCTTGTTGTGAAAGCAGCTGATGAAATCACAAAGCTTTTGCCTGAACTTAATGAGGCTGAGAAAGGTGCAGTAAAGGATGCAGAAAAAGAAGAATCCGTATCCAAAAAGATTAAGGAAAAGGCGAAGGCTGCAAGGCCTAAGAAAGCCAAAACATCAAAAAAGAAGGAGGAAGTTGCTATATGAAATTAGTGATTGCGGAAAAGCCTTTGGTTGCTCAATCTCTGGCGAAAGTCATTGGAGCAAATCAGAAAAAAGATGGCTACATGGAAGGCAATGGTTATATTGTCAGCTGGTGCGTGGGGCATCTGATTGAGCTGGCAAACCCGGAACATTATGATGAGAAATATAAGAAGTGGCGCAAGGAAGATTTACCGATTTTCCCTGCGCCATTTTCATATCAGGTAACAGCTTCCACGAAAAAGCAGTATCAGGTATTAAAGGATCTCATGAAGCGTTCTGATGTAGAAAGCCTTGTAGAGGCAACTGATGCAGGACGTGAGGGAGAACTTATCTTTCGTCTTGTTTATAAGCAGGCAGGATGTAAAAAGCCGTTTGAGAGACTTTGGATTTCATCCATGGAAGATAAAGCAATCCGAGATGGCTTTGCTAATCTGAAACCAAGCGTAGACTATGATGATCTCTATGAAGCTGCACTTTGTCGTGAACGTGC
>CAMVKW010000101.1:0-3488 GCA_947168155.1 uncultured Lachnospiraceae bacterium
TGTTCAATCTTCACGATATAGCGGCCGCTCGGAACCATTCCGGAGTTCCACTTAACCTGATGAACACCCGGCTGGAGGTTCTTTTCAACAACGTTAGCAATCTGGGCGCCATTGACGTTCACAACAGAAATCTTGGCATCGCCAGCAGACTTGAGCTCAACAGAAACCACAGAACGATTAAGTCCCTTGATTGCCGGAGCAAGCGGAGCTGCAGCAACATAAGCGCCACTTACAGAGTTGTCAGTAACTTCTGCAGACTTTGCAGCATTCGGATTAATCCTAGTAACAATATGATACGTCGTATTTTTGGACCCACTCATAATGTTTTGCATGCGATCAATAATGGCTTTTTCATTAGCCTTATTCTTGGAAAGACCATAATAATACCAAGAATTGCCATTATTACTATCTTCATCATCCACATAAAGCGAACTTTGAGCAAGGCCGGTCTTGTTCACATTAGCAAAAACTGACGTGTTGTAATCATTTGTATACCCCCCATCAAAAGGATATACCTTGGTAGAGTTCGGGTCCTTCGGAACAAAGCAGTATTCAAAATCAGCATTAGAACCAACAGAATTCGGCCATACAGGACCATATACAAAATTTTGACCCCAACGATCTTCAGTATCATGATGACGCCTAAACGGATACGTACCAGCAGGGCACTGATCATCCAGCCTCAGCACAGCATAATCATAGGAAACTCTTGGTAGTTCGTCATATTCAAAAATGCAATATTGGAAATGTACATCATTGCCAGAAACAGAAATTCCATTTGGCCGTGGACCAGTTATGCTCGACGAACAGTCGTCATTTTCTGATTCAATAGTGAACATGACATCCGGCAAAGGAATTGTCGTATTATAGTAAATACCACCGCCTCTGCACGTCGAGGCATTTTTGGCAAGGACACCGACTCTTGAATGAAGGTTCGGATGTGGGCCTCCATCCAAAATCTCCCCATCCAACGATTCAACAACAATATTACGGAAATTCTTACCCCAAATATAAGGTCTCAAAGCATGACGATACACATTAGCATCAGTAATCATAGCTCTAAAAAATAGAGTAGGGGACGGAGGAAAAACGCTATTTGCAGGTATGCTCGTATTACTAAAATCCATCATCACTCTATACACATGCGAAGAAACTTTTTGAAGTTCAATTTTTTTCGCCGCTTGAGCATAATTATGCGTTTCTTTAATCAGCACAGGCATTTCATTAGCCACATCATTCGAGAAATAAACGTAAACTTTAAAACCGTCCACGCCAAGGCTTCTTCCCGTCGAGAACCTAAACTGAGGTGCAAAAACGCCACCATCTGAACTAGTTTGATTATCCGGGCTACCAATTACCGTCAAAGCAAAGCTCATGGACGCTGCAGCCAGAACTAACGAAAGCATTTTCTTCATTCTTTCTCCTTTTTTAAAGAAAACCATACAATAAATATAACAAAGACAAATTAAAAATCAATACATTGTCTACAAATTATTACAGACAATTTTATTACAAACAATTTATTTCCTTAAAAAATTTATCACAACACATCCATAATACATCTGCGATAATTTTTGTATAAAGCTCTCAAAAATAAACGTAGAAGTCCCGCCCCTTTCAAGGGGCGGGACTTGATAATGAATAAAGAAACTTTTTTAAATTACTTCAAGATTACGTTCTTGGCGTTCACCATACCGTTCTGTTCAACCTTCACGATATATCGGCCGCTCGGAACCATTCCGGAGTTCCACTTAATCTGATGAACACCCGGCTGAAGGTTCTTTTCAACAACGTTTGCAATCTGTGCACCATTGACGTTCACAACAGAAATCTTGGCATCGCCAGCAGACTTGAGTTCAACAGAAACTACAGAGCGATTAAGGCCCTTGATTGCCGGAGCAAGCGGAGCCGCAGCAACATAAGCGCTACTTACAGAGTTGTCAGCAACTTCTGCAGACTTAGCCATCATCGAACCGGTCCACTTAATAACATGATATGTCGTATTCTTATCACCACTCATAATAGCGCGAACACGATCATGGTAGACACTCGGAACTTCATCCAAATACCACCAATTCGCATTTCCATTATCTTCATCATCTACGTAAATTTCAGTATGAGCAATATACGGGCTCACGTTGCTACCGGGGTTAGCAAAAACGCCATACGCCTTATTGTCAAACGGATACTTCTTTGAAGAAGAAGAATTTCTCGGCACAAAGCAATATTCCAACGTAGCATCGGTATTTACAACATTAGGCCAAATATACCTTGATGCGACATTCGCATTGTTATTGTCTTCAGCATCATGATAGCGCATCATCGGATACGAGCCGGCAGGGCATTCAGAGTCCATCTTCAAGACAATATAATCATAGGAGACCTTCGGCATTTGGGTAAGCCAAAGGCCACAATACCTGAACTTTATGTCATGAGCAGGTAAAGTAATTCCCAAAGGATTCTGATCACCGCTAACAATTCTCGTTTGCGGAGAATTGTCTTCAGCATCAATCTTTATAGAATAAAGCAAAGTCTGCGGATTATTAGAGTCATAGTCTGGGCAACGAGAATCGCTAACCAAGAGACCAATTCTTCTTGACGGATCCGGAGTATAATGACTATTAGCAGTCAAAACCACACCAGACGGAGATTCAATAACATAACCACGAAGAGTATGTCCATACGGCATCCAGTTGTCTCTTATAGGATCCTCTTCAGTATTATATGCTCTAAGACGCAACTGACCTTCAGCCGGGAAACGACCTCTTGCAGGAATTGTAATATGGCTATAGTCGAACACAACCTTATACTGGACCGCAGAAATACGTACCAGCTGGGTGCTTAACGGCAAAATAGAGTTATCGCCTTCCACAACAGTCACTTGCGTATTGCCATATGAAATTTCATTCACAAGGACTCGACGAGCTTCCATTTCAAAATCCGAACCCGGAGACGCATTGAAGAATATGGAAACTTTAAATCCATTCACCGGCTGGTCCGAATAAGTGTTAAGGAAAGCAAACCTATAGCCATCGCCACAAATCGAGCCTTTACAGCCAAAGGAATACGTTTGTTGAGTAACGACATTCCAATCTGCAAAGCATAAGGACGCCGCCAAAAGTAATAACAGGTATATTTTTTTCATTTACTTCTCCTTGTTAAAAAAAACAACCTAACCGAAATATAACAAAGACAAATTAAAATTCAATGCATTATCTACAAATTATTACAGATAATTTATCATGATACACTTATGATACATTTTATATGAAATTTTTCATATAAATAAAGAAAGTCCTACCCCATTTAAGAGATAGGACTCGATAATGAATAAAGAACCTTTTTTAGTTATTTCAGAATCACGTTCTTGGCGTTCACCATACCGTTCTGTTCAACCTTCACGATATAGCGGCCGCTCGGAACCATTCCGGAATTCCACTTAACCTGATGAACACCCGGCTGGAGGTTCTTTTCAACAACGTTAGCAA
>CAMVKW010000102.1:0-3452 GCA_947168155.1 uncultured Lachnospiraceae bacterium
GGGCTGGCTTCAGTATATCATTTAGGGGAAAAAGGTGCAATTAACTTCTTTGATAATATAAGCCCCTAAAGGCTGGCTTCTGGAGTGTTGCTCTTTCTACTGGGGATCTGAAAAAGAAAGCAGGCGGGCTATAGCCTGCGGTAGTTCCTTTTATACCTTGATGTGACTCGGAAGGAGCTGCAGCGGATCGAACGGAGTGATACGCGCAGCGACGAGCGAGTGCTCCAAGCGGTAGCGCGGAAGGAGTAGGACTGTATAGTAATGGAGAGTTTTGAATGATGGAGTGTTCGCAACTCGAAGAGTTGTGAATGCGGAATTGTTCTAAACTCGTAATGGCTGGTTTTTGGTACCTATATGAGACACGGATTTTCTTTTTGGTTCTTTTTCTTTTAAGGGTTTCAGGGGCTTCCCTGATGAGTTTCTGTATTTGTGTACACAAATGCGTTGCTTGCTATTGCATTCCGAGTCGTAATGACAGGCTTGTGTCAGGAGAATGGGATTATTTGTGCCAGAGCTTCTGCCACCATGTTTTTGATGCTTCTACCCGGAGTTCTTCGTTAAGACGGTTTATTTCCTTCTGATACTCGTCGCGGATCTCCTGTTTTTGACGCTCTGCATCGTCCATAACATTTTGTAGCTGGGTAGCACGTGCTTCTATTTCCCTCTTCTTCTCGTCCAGCTCCTTATCTCGCTCGGATATCTTTTCTGTGGCATTTTTTAGTTCAACCTCAGCAACTGCGAGCTTCTTGGCAGTTTCAGATGGCAATGCAAGGAGCCGGGCATTTTCCTTTTGAAGTGCGATGTATTCTTGCTGGGATTGATTAACCGATTCTTGCAATTCAGCGATCTTTGCTTTCATAACATCAGCATTTTGACGTAAACGCTCCAGTTCTTCGTCTTTGTCTTGCTGAAAAATTACGACCGGGTTTTGCTCCCTTTTTGTTTCGAGGAAAGCCACCGCTTCATCGTCCAGATAACTGGTTCTTCCTATTTTTGTTATATGCCCTTCGAGCTGGAGCTTATACCTATCTATAGATTGATATATTGCCTGGACAGATCGATGCTGCCTTTTGGCAAACTCTTTGACTGTGATCATATTCAATCTCCTTATTAAAGGTGCTTGTTCTATGCTTTAACAAGCTTTAATAACTCCATTATATCAATCTTTGTAAAATGCCAACCATAGAATAGGCATTTGAAGTGAAGCCTGTGCAGAGCGAGCAGGCGAAAATGTACGTACATTTTCACACCTGTTAGGGCGCAGCCCTAAAACCCGGTCATAATTTTTATCGATCCATGCCCATATATCTGTCTGGATTCTTGATGATGTTTTCGCCTGCCATATCGTTGACGTAATCGCGGAATTCTTTGTTTTTGTCCAATCCGAAGTGCTTTACTACGCTAAGCCAACCTTTACGGGCTGCCAAGATGCCGTCTCCGTATGCTTCGTCGATCTGCTTGGTGAGTTCCTTTTTGTCAGCTTGGAGTTGTGTAATATGTTTGTTCTTGCCTTCGATAATGTTTTCCAAGGTTTCTATGCGATGTTCTGCGCGATCGGCACGCTCTTCGAGGTTCTTAACAGACTCTTCGGAGACATGATCATATCGTTTGAGAAGCTTTGACAGAGTTTCTTTGCATTTCCGGACATATTCGGTAGCCCGTTCTTTAAGGTTTCGAACATCTTTCATAAGAGCTTCGACCAGGGAATTCCTGAAAGTTACCATAGTAGCTTTCTTCTTGAGCTTGTCTAACTCGTCTTTTGGAATGATTACTTTATCCTTCTGGAGCGGTACTGAGCGCACCTGCGACAGATCCGGCTCAGGTAGAGCCTTTATTTTATCGTCTATATTGGCAACTTCTCGCTTGAACTCCTGGATCCTCTGGTGCTGAGTCTTGCCAACCGGGCTTTCTATCGTGTAGCCATGCTCCTTTGCGACGCTCACAAGAACATTGCGGACGTCTGCTAACCACATTTCGGAAGGCGTTTTGTAATGCTCATTTGCTTTATAGCCCATTTGTTGCATGGCTTTATCTAAGCCGACACGAACGGGCATGCCTTTTTTGTAACCCTTGGCGTAGGGAACATAAGACCAATGGATATGTGGTGTAGCTTCGTCCATATGTTTAACCATACAGACGGTTTGGAGCTGCGGATAACGATCCTTTAGCTTCTCGGCTACTTCGTCGAGCATCTGAGAAGCTTCTTCCCATTCGGGAGTCTTTTCTCCGGTCCAGCCATGAGAATACATATCTCCAAACTGGAGAATGTGCTCATAGACGGGTGATTGCTGCTTGGATCTTGTTACCTTGTCCAGATAGGCAGATGCGGATCCGAGTCGTCTGTCTTTCCTTGTTTGCTCGGCATCAGCTTTCTTGATGGATTCTGCAAACAGATCCTCATAGACTTCGTTGAGATTAAGGTGGGTATATTCCACGTTCATCTCAGATCTTGCCTGATCGATATGCGCTGGCCAGTTGCGAGATCCAAATTCTCGGTAGTTATGACCGAGGTTTACATCAGGCTCTTTTGAAGCTGATATAGTACATGCTTTGCTCATAAAAATACCCCCTATTCAATGTTTTTCAATGCTTTAATTATACATCGAGTTGAGGGCGGTGTAAAATGTTTGTGCCAAAACACACAATATGGGTTTTGTCAGTCCTGCGGACAAACAAAACGCCAATTGTGCCCTTGCAGGGGGCAGCCCTTCGGGCAAAGGGCTAGCCCTTAACCCAGTCCTGTGCGGACAGCAAAAAAGGGGCTTAGATCGCCCCTCTTTACTCCCTATCGCGTCGATTCGTGCGATTACGAATCTTTATCGTACACCTCGCTTCGGTGTGCGATTGATACCGCAACTATGACTAACTCGTCTTCTTTGATTTCCACGAGTAATCGATAGTCTCCGATGCGGTATCTCCAGTAGCCTTTCAGATTTGCAGTTAATCCTTTTCCGGATGCTTTAGGATCTTCGCAATCTTCGAGGTGCTTTTTTATCCATTTAGCAATTATTAACTGAACTGATCGATCTAGTTTTCGTAGCTGCTTCTCAAAATCCTCAGTAGTTACAAGTTTGTATTTCACAGACCTAATTCCGCCCACAATTCACTTGCGGGTCTCGTTTTCAGAGTTCCTTCCTCTTTTTTATGCTCATATTCTTTAATCATCTGGAGATCGTATTCATCTTCCAATTTTTCGAAAACGAGTCTTTTCATTAAGGAAGATACTCCGCAACCATATACAGAAGATGCCTTGTTTAGAAGCTCTTGTTCTTTATCACTTACTCGGACACTTATTACGGAACTCATATTATTACCTCCTTAAATATGTCATACGTTTGTCATACATATATTATCATATCATTTTCCTTTTTGCCAGTGTTGTGTTGATCTGGATCGCCCCAATATTCTAAAAAGCGTCCAGCATAAGCCTGAACGCATAGTTTATATAATTC
>CAMVKW010000103.1:0-3377 GCA_947168155.1 uncultured Lachnospiraceae bacterium
ATCATAGGATTGGCAGTATATCCAACCAGTTCAGCAAGTTCGCCTTGTTTTAGGCCCTTTTCTTTTCTTAAATTCTTTATATTTATATAAATCTGATCCATAACTATTACTCCAACTCTTAAAAAATAAATAAGAATAATATCCTATTCCATAAAATTATAGCATGTCAATAGATAAAATTGGTTAGGTTATAAAAATTTTATATATTAGAAACCCACTAACCAACGAGGTTTCACGCTTTAGTGATAACAGCGATTCTAAGGAAACCACTTTTCGTCTGACAAAATCCCAAATAACAAAAAATAAATTAAAAGAATGTTGATGTTTGTTAACAAAATCGTAAAGATATAAATAAAAATTATAAAAAGTGTTGACATATGAATACAAACGTTTTATAGTGAACAAGAAAAATAAATTAAAAGTATATTTTTGAACGAGGGAGGAAATGCAAGGGAAAGGTTACAAAGAAATTATAGATTTCGATTATCTCCATGAAATGATCAATAAATCAGGGATGACGATGGTGGAGATATCTAAAAAATGTGAAATAAGCAGACACTCGCTGTACCAGAAGATTAACGGTGAAAGGGAATTCAGAGTTTACGAGCTATACAGGTTATGCAAGGTTATTGGAATTGGAATTGAAGTGCTGAAAATATAATTTTAAAGAATATTCATTTAAAATATTTTTTGGAGGATACAGACCAATGGATCAAAGCTATAGCTTAACAGATGTACTTGATAAGCTTGATTATTTAGCCAAAAACACACATGAGAAGGAAGAAGCAATGAAAAATGAGCTTTTTTACGCTTCAACTGTTGGGGTAACAGAGGAAAAAGCAAGAAAAGCAGTTAAAAGTTGTAAAGCATGTGAGCGTATTAAACTAAAGCTCTTATGTCACATTGAAGAAATAAAAAAGTATAGGAGGGCTATCAATGACAGAAGAAGACGCTAGAAAAACCGTAGCAGTTGCAGGTAAAGAAGCTATTCACCTTGCGGTGACAGTGGGTAAGGAGACACATAAGCTTTCAAACGCTCTTGGACAAAAGGCATATGCAGCAACAATCGGAAGAGGCCTAACTAAATTTCAAAATAGAACAAGAGTGTTCCAGGGACGAAAAGCATTAAAGCAGTTTGTTGAGTTTGATAAAAATACACGAAGTCCAATTGGAAAGGTCGATGTTTCACAAACGGATTTCAAAGAGTTTGCTGATCGTTGCAAGAAAAATGGTGTTGATTTCGCAATAGTTAAAGATAAGACGGATGAAAAAGTAGTTCATTTCTTCTTCTCCGGTAAGAATGCAGAGGTCATGTCCCACCTTTTTGAAGAGTATGCCAGGGATAAATACTCTCAGGACCTTGCAAGTGATGTTGAAGAACGGGCTAAGGACAAGGATGTTATTGAAAAAAGCCGGGAAGAAAAGGAACTCGAAAACAAAAAATCTGGGGTAAAGACATTTGAGGACAAATTGAAGGAAAAAGAAAGAGAAGCTGACAAAATCAGTGAGAAGCTCCTAGAAAATGCACAGATATTAAAGGATAAGGAAATACCTTTGGATAAGGAGCTGTAATGGATTCAAAGAAAATATGGAAGTTTGTCCCATATGTTGCGACTTTTCTAATCGCAGATAAGTTGGCATATATCCTTAGAACAGCTCAGGGCAATGATGCCGCAGATTCACTGGGAGCTCTTAATCTTGAGAATCTATTGGGATTTCCGCCGATTTCACTTCATATTTTGGATATTATATGGGGAATTGGAGCCTGCGGCTGCCTTTTCTTATACATCTGGTATAAGGATTCTACAAGAAAGAAGCTTCGCCCTGGTGAAGAATATGGTAACGCAAGGTTTGGAACGCCTGAGGATATAAAGCCGTTTATAAATCCGAAGTTCAGAGAAAACTGTATTTTGTCGAAGACAGAGTTTTTGACAATGGAAGATAGAGTAAAGCCATGGTACATGGGAAGAAATAAGAATGCGGTCTTCTATGGTGGATCTGGTGCAGGTAAAACCTTCGGAGTATTGATGCCGAATCTGCTGCAGATGCATTCAAGTTACGTTGTCATTGATCCTAAAGGAACTCTCATAAAATCTTGTGGATGGCTTATTCAGAAAATGGGCTATAAGATCAAGGTTTTCAACACTATCAACTTTGATGCATCCATGTGTTATAACCCATTCGCATACATAAAGAATGAGGTTGATATCGTAAAGCTTGTTACCTGCCTCATGGATAACACTAAGGAACCGGATGAAAAAGGACAGGATCCTTTCTGGCCAAAAGCAGAAAAGCTACTTTATACAGCAATCATAGCATACATCATGGAAGTCGAGGTCAAAGATGAGAGAAACATGCTCAGGATGATAGACATGATAGATGCAATAAAGGTTACAGATCCTATGACTGTGAAAAAGACCAGAAATAATGAAGATGGTGAGAAGGAAGAAGTCAATGAAGCTGTTGAGGCTCCTTGTGCTATAGATCTCATGTTCCAGGACCATGAAGCAAAGCATGGACAGACATTTGCTGTGAGACAGTACAAGAAATTCCTTAAGGGTGCAGGGAAGACCAAAAGAAACATCTTGGCTTCTGTAGGAGCAAGACTATCACCTTTTGATATGGATACCTTAAGGGACAAGATGCACATGGATGAGCTGGAGTTTGACAAGCTTGGCGATGAAAAAACAGTAATGTTCTTCATTATTGATGATTCGGATACAACATTCAATTTTCTTGTATCCATGGCACTTTCTCAGATGCTTGATGTGCTAAAGCGGCGAGCATTTAACTGCGGTGGAAGGTTAAGGATTCCGGTAAGGGTACTGTGGGATGAGACATACAATACAGGACAAATACCTAAGCTTGAAAAAATGATAGCTCAGTTGCGTTCCAGAGGAATATCTCTTTGGATGTTCTTCCAGGCGAAGAATCAGTTGATTGACCTTTATGGAGAAAAGAAAGCTGAAAATATCGAGGCAAACTGCGATGTTAAAGGTTTCCTTGGAGGTAATGAGTTCACAACGTGGAAAGATTGGTCGGAACTGTTAGGACAGGAAACCATTGATGTGCTTGATCAGAGTGAGTCTTATGGTATGACACGGAGCAGCGGAACAAGCTACAAAAAAGCAGGGAAGAAGCTTAAGTCCATCGATGATATAGGCAATATGTCTGGAGATAAATGCTTGATAAAGCTAAGAGGAGTACCTGCATTTTACTCTGAAAAGTATGACTGTGCGAAGCATCCATTATATAAGTACACATCGGATGCGGATCCTAAATACTCATTTAATGTCAGAAGATATATAGAAAACTTCAGGGATGAATATCTAAATCAGATGTTTGATGATTATACCCTTGATGCTTCATAAGGGTAA
>CAMVKW010000104.1:0-3301 GCA_947168155.1 uncultured Lachnospiraceae bacterium
ACTGGAATATAAACCACTCTCAACGTTTCATTAATTGATTGTCTGGTTCATCATACCTGTAGCTATTGAAATGAATGGCACTGCGAAACCAAATAAAAATACATTCCCCAATCCTGATCATTCGCGTAATCATCATATCGCTGCCCCGGCTCACCATTTACTGTTACCGGAAATACATACGCACAGCTGGCACTGCCATCCGCAAAAAACAAACTGAGCACACCTCTCAAAGAAGCTTCCGACATCTTATCATACTGTTCATCCTTGCTAATGCGATACCACAATCTATAAGCATTTCCTGTAAGAGCACTCCAGTAATGCGGATACGTATCACCATACTGCCTCTTTTTACCGAACCAATAACCATCCCAATGACGAATTGCAACCTCATACTGAAGATAATGCGGTTGACGAGCATTAAACAACTCTAAAATTTCCAATTGACGCTTTCCGGCTTCTTTGTATTTTTCTTCTCCTGTAAGCAAATACATTTCCAATAATAGATTTGCCGCCGGTGCAACAATGCTTTGCTCATAATTAACTTCATGAGCAGGATACAAAATGTCATTTTTCATGAAAGTATCACAATGATTACGAAAATATTGAAGTAGTTCCTCATATTCCGCATACATCTTTTCTACCCATAGATTTTTCATAAGCTTCTCCAACGGAATTGCAATTGCATAAAAATGATCACCACCCTGCTCATAGAATGATTTCATCACCTTATATGCCTTGTATAGGTAGTCTATATCTTTTTTCAATTGATATACTTCTATGAAAAGCAAACTCATCCACGGATAGTTATATAATCTCTGAAAATGATTGTCATATCCGTAATCATTGGCTACTAAAGAATGTTCATCATCATATAATTCCCTTTCCACATATGCTAGATACCGATTCAAACTATCCATCAGTTTTTCATCGTAAAATCTTTGCAAATAGGCCGCCATCAGCACACCCATTCCGACACGTTCACGTCCCCCGTTGTAATCATTCTCTGCCCGGTAATAGATATGTTTTTCTTTTGTATCATAGATTAAATATGCACCATCCAAAGGACAATTTTCTTTATGAAGCTGTTGTTTTTCCGCAATATATGTTACTCGATTTTTTATAAGCTCCTGAAACGCAGGTAATACATTAACTGCACACTTAGCATTTACCCCATTTTTTTCAAAGCAAAATGTATGTACTCCTTGTTTTTCAGATTTCTGATAAAGTTTTTCTTCACCATCCACATAAATCTTTATATCTTCCCCTTCAAATACAACATATTGATCTGCCTGTACATCCACATATCCGGGATTTATCTGATTAATCTTTTGATAAAAATCCTCTTTCCCCTGATGCCAGAAAAGTTTCCATTCGATTTCAAAGGACTCCCCCGGATTCAGTACCTGAGGTGTTGGATGCATAATAAAATCGCCCCTGTCATTACTGATACGAGAAAGGTCTCTCTCCACACTATATCCGGCAAGACTGCCTTTTGTCAGTACCAACCCCAAGTGAGGGGGTTCACCTCCCATGCGAAGAGCCATTACATAAGACATCTCTCCTCCACAATATATATGTGTGTGGCAACGCATTTTTGTACAAATATCAGAACCACAATAATCATCATTAAAAGGTGTGTAAATACCAATATCCGTAAGAGATGTAAAAAGCGGCTTATCACTGATATTAGTAAAAAGATATTTCTCTGTAATAATATCCTCTTCATCCTGACAGCATACATCAACTGAAATCTGTGATGGTATCTTTACTGTTCCCCATTCGGTAGCTCCCTCTATCCAATTCATTTGATATTTATCTGCTGCGTTAATTAATTCTTTTCGCATCGAAATAGCCTCCATCTTAAATATTCTGGCTATATCATAAGTCTTTTACTTTTCATGATGAAATACACTATTCTGAACCTATTATTTTTTTGATTGAGCTATTCTGAACTCATTGCTACAATGAATACAATGAATACAAGGAGAAAGATACCATGGCAGATAAACGAACATTTGTATATGAAAACTTTGAAATGTCCTATGAAGAAACAAAAAAAGGATGGTCTATGCCTTATTCGCATCACCATACCCATTATGAAATATATATACTGCTTTCCGGAGAAAGAACTGTTACTATTGGCAATACCACACATCTTGTAAAAGAAGGATTTGCATGTCTATTTGAAAGCAATATTTCTCATCGCAGTGAAGGAAATACTGATTACTCAGGTCTCTGCATTCATTTTTCAAAGCAGTATTTGGATAGATATTTTCAGCCAAACATTGTTTCCACATACTTAACATGCTTTAAAACACCAATAATCTTCATTCCTGCAGATTACAGAAAAAAACTTCTTACTTGGAATAAGGCTATGAGCCATACTTCTGAGTCATCCTACTTGCTTCTTGCACAAATACTGATAGATCTCTCTAAATTTCAAAAGAAATACTGCGCTGATAGCAGCTTATTTGTTAGTGATGTCAAAACATCCAGCGCCCAAAGAATCATAAACTATATTGACGCAAACTATACCACTCTGCAAAATGTCAGCCAAATTGCTGAATGCTGCGGCGTATCAGAAAGCTATATCCATCGCATTATCAAAAAGAATACTTCACTGACCGTAAAAGAATACATCAACAAACTCCGTCTTCGTCATGCGATACATGAAATGGATTGTTCAAACAATTCATTTGCAATTATAAGCAAAGCTTGCGGTTTTCAGAACATATCTTATTTTTATTATCTATTCAAAAAAAATTATGGACTAACACCTACAGAATATCGTGAACAACTAAAAAAAACGCATAAATAACCAGTTGACACGTGCTCGTCATAAGCAATAACGATTTTCTGCTCTTTGACGGAAGCTCAGGGCTACTGTATGCGGTTGGTGGCAACTTTGTTATTTCTTTAAAAAATAATCCTAGTTTCAGTCTCGCTCTAGCATCACGATATATTCAGGTGTGCCTTCTTCTAATTGTCTTTTTCCGTTGAGATTAAATCCATGTGCCTTGTAAAAATGAATAGCTTCTTTGTTCTTCTCCAGCGTCCATAGGAATCTGCTATCATATTTTTCTTTTGCGAACTCTATCAATTGGGCTCCTATGCCTTGGTTCCAAAAGAAGTAATCTACATATAATTCCGAAATTTCTTTTCCCTCCAGATGTATCATTCCCTTAACTATGCCATCATCATATACCCAAACTTTATTGAGAAGTTCAGGATCATTGAATTCATTGGCGACCTTTACTACCTGCAGCTCGTTAAAAGAGTAATCATCATTATGAAATATTGA
>CAMVKW010000105.1:0-3298 GCA_947168155.1 uncultured Lachnospiraceae bacterium
CTCATATTTATAAACCCAGAAGATCTCATCAGTCTGGCTTTGCCGGCGGTTCTTCTCCCTCACCACCGGGACCACCATTACCATCCGGCATCTCCGGAGGCTCTCCATCAGGTCTGTCGTTATGATCAGAAGATGAACTTGTTGTCGCCATCGTGATCGCTGTTCCTTCTGATGATGCTCCTTCTGAGTATTCAACCCCATTTACGTAAAGTTTATGCCCATTGAGATTGATACATCCGGCATCGCAAGTAAGAGATGTTATATAGGAGTCTCCGGTAAGCGTCCATGTAGATCCTGATTCGATCTCAACATAAACTTCGCCTTCGTTATCTGTATTGATCGTTCCTTCATAGCTTGATCCTGATGTTATATACATATTGAGCGCAGATACTTCATCCACTACAATATTCCCATCTGCTGTCTGATTTACGAGATAGAGATTAACCTTTCCGCCATTAGAACCTTCTGATCCCCAACCTGCAGCTTCAGCTCTAAGGAACACTCCACTTGAGTCTTGATTTTCTATACTTACATTCTCAAGAGTAATCGTTGCTACAGTATTATTTACAAAGAAGATGTCTCCATTAGCATTTGTAAGCGAACCGTCTGTCATTGAAAATGCTGCCAAGCCCTCGTCCGCATCGCCTGACATAGACTGGTAGATCATTACTGCCTGATAGTAATCGGACTTATCACCATTCTTTGTGTTATTGTCTGCAATCAAGGTAACGTTATTAAGTGTGACACTGTTCTGACCTTCTACTACAACGCCCTGAGCTGCTGTTGACTCAAGCACAGCATCGTTTACCGTAATATCAGCTGTTGAATAGATAGCAGGGGAGCCAGTACCATCTGTCGTATAAGATCCGCCGTTAACTGTAACAGTGCCACCGCCTCGATCAGACCTTATAGCAGCCGAAGAATTGCCTGTGGTATGAACAGTAAGGTTGTTTGCATTCATTGTACCGCCTCCGGTTGTCATGATGCCGCCGGAACAATTCCCACTCGTAGTAATTACCGAATCACTTATGTTTACTGTTGTGCCTTCACCATATGAGAAAACAGCGTTTGCATGCGTACCATCAGCATTAATGACCATTTCGGATAATGTGAGTGTCGCTCCGTTAGTAGCGAAAACGGCGCTGTTATCACCGTAGAAATCTGCCTCATCACCCTGATCCGAATCCCCGGTTTTTGTAACACCAACATTTGAGTATTCAGCTGTTTCTCCATCTACTTCAATGACATGCTCGCTGTCATTAGCACTAGACATTTCTTCGTTGATAACAATATCATCTGCACTTAACAGTTCCGTTGAGATATCTGAGTCAGCCTCTGAAGATTCATCCGACATTGATTCGGATTCCGTTGATGTCGTTGACACTTCGACCGATGCATCTGGTTCAGTTTCTGAATTTGAACTATTACACGCCACAAGCGACATAGTAACAGTAGCCGCTGTCATCAAAGACAATATTTTTAAGAACTTTTTGTTTAACATTTTGGTTCACCTCCGTTCTTGCTATGAACACACTATATAACGCTAACCTTAAATGAACCTGAAAAAGCCCGAGATTTTGATCTCAGGCTTTGTTGGTTTTATTCAAGATCAGTTGAACAGGTCTGCCAGCACATCCTGATGGGCTTCAAGCACATCAAGTACGTGTCTGTCCCAATGACGGGCGTCTGCCGTGGAACTGCCGAAGACGTAATCCTCCTGACCGTAATCCATGACATCAAATCCCGGAATCGCCTTACTTGCACCGGCAGTGCGATATGCTACGACATCGGCGAGCGAGAACGTTGCTCCGTTCGTGCTGTCATTCCTCGTATGTAGAAAGTATTAATAGTTATTTAGGAGCAGACGCTAGTAATAGAAGAATTTGTTTGGATGTGCCCCTTGCAACCGAAGGATATGGTTCTTACCCGCTTAGAAACCTTGCTGGAGATGAATACCTACTGACAAGCAATCTGTCAATCAAGAATCATTTCTGTTATTTGATCACAAGTGGGAAGACCTAATTCATCGCAACGTTCAAGATAATTGTTATAACTATTATCATCACCATTGTTGAGATTAATAGAGTAGCATAAGATCCTTTACCATCACATCATCCCGACAAACTTGTGTATTTCTACTTGGCAATCAAGCCGTTTCTTTTAAGCATTATAAGATAAATATATGCAACAGCTGTTCCGGAGAATCCAAATACGGCGTCCCAAATATCCGGGGTGTTCAGGAATGGAAGAAAACACTCATAAATGATGCCAAGTACTGCAATAAGTAAGGCTGCAATACTGACGATTCTAAGTCTGCCTCCGAAGCAGAGAATAACAAAGCCGATAATCAGCAATACTATCATACATAAGGCTAAGTCCGTTATGTGTGAAAGAAGAAAACCGGGAAGCAGTTTTATTTTGGGATCAATACTATTAAGCCATCGAGACAGCATGCAAAAAGCATCGATGGCTATCAGGCACAAATAGATGATCAAATATCTTTTCTTGGCTTCATATTTTTGCACAGGGACTCCTCCTTGATGAACGCGCCATAGTTTCTTTTTTCTAAAATTTTTCTAGTTGAAATCCCATTGCAGTAGCAACAATCTCGGCCTTTTCTTTTCCAACAAGCATTTCCAGTAAGGAAATAGCAACCAGCGGAGCTGTTTCAGGACAAAAACTTGTTATAATGTTTTTATCTATCACAACACTTTGGTCAGGAATCACCTCAGCTCCAAACTCAACCAGCTGCTTCTGTCTTCTGCCATCTCCCAAATGATATGTTGTAGCTTTTCTTCCCTTAAGCACTCCACTTGCGCCAATCGGAAGCGCCCCAACACATATAGAAGCTATATATTTATGAGCACTGTTAAATTCTCGTATGAGATTTAAAAAGCTTTCACTATAAGCTTCCTCATAAAATCCGAATTCCTCAAATCCACCGGGGATTGCCAGTGCATCATACTCTGAGATGTTTATCTCTTCATATATCTTATCAACCAAAATTGGAATTCCAAACGCAGAGATAACAGTTTTTGAGAAACCTGCTGTAATTACTTCAATTCCCATACCGTAGTCATTTCTTGCCCATCCCATCACATCAACAAATGGTGCAAACTCCATAGTTTCAAATCCTTTACAACAAAACAGCAACACCTTCACGGGTTTCCTCCAATCATTTATCAAGACAAACTGATGTTGACCCTGTATCCGACTATACATTTTTCGCCGCAGTCCATTCTCTATAAGAAACAGTACTCGACATCTGTTTTTGTAATAAGGATCGTATCAGTATTGA
>CAMVKW010000106.1:0-3286 GCA_947168155.1 uncultured Lachnospiraceae bacterium
CATACTTGATGCATCCCGTCATGAAGCTCATCGCCGTCACCATCGCGACAGCCGTTGTTAACACCTTCTTTATACTCTTCATTTGCTATCCATCCTTCTATTAAAATACCCGTATATTGTACACCATATGCTATTATTAACGAATGAACACCAACGTTTATAACTTCACAACAGAGAAGATATATAAGAAGTCCCGCTGGGAGAGAAATCTCGCTGTCGGCGCTGCTGTGCTTTTCGCAGTGTCTGTCGCGATCACGTATATCGGCGTCAATTCAGGAGCGGGGGTCGTGTCCATCCTGCCGACCGCCGTAAGTCTTTTTCTGCTCGGCACCGCCGTCGGCATCTGGCTTCTTCACATAAGCGAAAAGCGACAGCTCAACAAATCACTCAAGGACCTCGACGTCGACGACATCATGTACGAGATCAACCACAACTCGATCTTCATCTTCGGTCGCGAAAACAAGGCGTCGTTCTTCCTGACGCCGAAATACATCGTCGTGCAGAACAAGTTCGTGTGTAAGACTTCGGATGTCGCGCGCGTCCGTCTGTTCAAAGGCAGACCGCGCATTAATTCGACTGTGATCTATCTTAAGAACGGCAAGGAATATGATTCCGGAAAGTTGCTCGGGAACTATAACAAGTACGATGAATTCGTGTCGGCGTTAGCCCGCGTTACACCAAATAATCAGATAACATAATCCAAGACAATCGTTATCATGTTTATCAATTAATCACCGAACCCTGTTACCTGATCATTTGCGGGATGGTACCGAATAGTACCAAACTCCGTTGCATGTTCCTCTTCGGGATGGTACGGAATAGGGATTATCCATTGGTAGCAATTATCAATATAGCGCCTCATCTCATCTGTATACCGGCACATATCCTCATACGGAAACCTCTCAATAGATTTCAAATTAGGTTGCATTTCTCTTAATGCACACTCAAATTGACCAATCATATGAGAAAGTGTTCTCAAACAACTAAGACACTCATCTATTCGATTATCATCCATATATCAACCTCCTATTGCGTTAATCATAATGATATTCATGACAGATGTACCCTCTGATAGCTCCTAATAATGCAGATCCGCCATGTCGATCTACATATCGTATAAGCACTTCAGGAAAGTCTAGGTCCTCATCACCAGGCTCATAAATCACATTTCTAATTATTCTTTCATCAGCAAATTCAAAATGAGAGTCTGAAGCCAGTTCTCTGTCTAAATGATATTTTAAAACTTTACCTCTCTCATCTATAAAAATCGTTAAAAACCATATACGCTCAAGATCCAATTGAACCTTTAAGCGCCATGTTTTCATAACCCGATCGAACCAGGCTTTTCGATATCCCAGTCTATACTCACGAGGCGGGTTTTCTAAACCCTTTAGATAATCGATTGAATAATACATCTCAAATTGAACCCATATCAGCGTTACCGCTTAATATTGTTTTGAACCCTATATTTCCCAATTTGTTTGTTAAGAATAAGCACATCACTAATCGCAATTACCAAAACCGCTAACACAAGAATCGCTGCTAATGCAGGAGCCACCAATAAAGATGAAACCGCAATGAGGCCTAAAATACCTGTTAAGGTGGCTAATACAAGGTGAGTACAACTTATTAGTTTTATTCTCACATACACCCTGTATTTCCCATCCATACTGATCAGTTCTAATATATGTCCATCATCAACCAAAGGCGGCAGACACATTTTTGCTGAGAATTCTTTTCCATCTGAAAAACGAAGTCTCTTTATAACGTTAGCCCCAACAAGAGCATTTCGGATAAACACCTCCAACACCATAGCATGATCAGGATTGGCTCCACTATACGGCTTGCTAAGCTGATTCTGATTAGCATATTTAATAGTAGATTTATTTTTACAAACGAAGGTTGGATAATTACCCGAACTTACATGATTGGTAGAATTCGAATTCTTAGCAGTCGGAGTTTTTTTTGTTACTTTCTTTTTAGCTCGGGGCTTCTTCTCATAGTTTGTTTTCTGATTATTCTTCTTATTCTCTATTAGTTTCTTTATGTAATCGATATGTACTTCAGTAGATCTAATCGCCTGTACCTGATTACTAAAGTCTTTTTCCAATTTAGCTTTAGCCGCTATATCTTTAGTCTCAACCATCATATTGGTCAAGCGTGCCCGGCCTTTATAATATATGGTTAATGTTTCTTCCAATAGACGAAGCCTGTTTTCCAATTCCGCAACTGTTAAGGAATCATACAGTTTATGAAGGTCCCCGTAATCAGCATTCCCATATGAATAATCCTTTCCTACTGTAGGAGAGCAATACTCATCATGGACAGAATACTGCTTTCCGACAGTCTCACTAGTATCCTTCCATGCTTCATTAGTTTGTTTTGATGTTTCAGTATCCTTAGCTGTATGTGTCTCTGAATAATACTCATAGGTGGCGCTTTTACCAGAGTCACTTTTATACTCAGGTGTTTTTCCGGCACTGTAATCTGAATCATTATTAATACTTCCTACAGTCGGTGTTGAAGATGCATCCCCATAATATTGTTTTCCAACTGTTTTGTTTGTATCACTCCATGTGGCCTCTTGATATCTATCATCGCTATTGTAAGCGCCGTTATCATCGGTAGACTTAAAACTTCCCATTCCGTCATTAAGTCTGCCCAATGCATTTCTCATATCATCAGCACTATGATATCGATTCTTGGGCTCATATTCACATGCTTTAAGTACGATCCTTATCAATTCTGACGAACCATTTACCGGAGGTGGAATCGCGACACCACCAAATCTTCTATCTCTCGCATCCTGTATTTGACTAATGGTGGGAGCTTTGCCTTTTATCAAAAACGGGAATGTTCGATCATTCAGCAGCCAGTACATTACCATTCCCAACGAATATATATCAGCCTCTTTACCATACTTTTCTCCGCGATAAATCTCGGGAGCCATGTAATCGTATGTACCTATTCCTTTTGTTCCATAGGTATTCTCATGTTCAAGAGTTCTAGACACCCCAAAGTCACCCAATTTATAATCGCCTTGGTCAGAAATGAGAATATTGGAAGGCTTAATATCCCTATGAATGATATTATGCTCCTCACATGTTTTTAGTGCACGGCATATATCCAACCCAAGTTTTATAACATCCGCTTCATTAAAATGGTAGTCATCCCTTCTTAAAAACGGGCACGGATTCAAGCACTCCATACGAATAAAAACATCCCATCCTATACCATCTTCATGGGGAGATATACTGACATCATCGCACCGCACTATATTAGGATT
>CAMVKW010000107.1:0-3237 GCA_947168155.1 uncultured Lachnospiraceae bacterium
TCATCGGCATTATTAAGATAGAGTCTATTGATATTAAGTATCCGGTAATGGAAGGGACAGGTGAGGAAGTTCTCTGTAAAGGTATAGGGCATCTTGCCGAAACTGCCGGAATCGGAGAAAAAGGTAACTGTGTTCTCTGCGGACATAATGGTTCCAGGAGAGGTACATTTTTCACACCGCTGAATACTGTTCAGATTGGTGACGAGGTGGAGCTTATAGATAAAAGGGGTAGGAGTCACATTTATAAGATTGTGAATACAAAGGTTGTAGAACCAAGAGACAACTCCATTAAGAATACAGATGGAACAGAGAAACTGACTCTCTTTACCTGTGCTGAGAGTGGAACTAAGAGGTTCGTGTGTGAGTGTATGCCTTTTGCAGACAGATCTGTAGAGGCAACTAATAGAACAATAAAGGAAAGGTAAATGATTATGAATTATATGATTAAGATTAATGTAGTAAAGACAACTAATGAGGAAACAAAGGTAAAGGCTTTTGCAAATGTGGTTTTCGGCAACAGCTTTAAAATCACCAATATCTCCATAATAGAGAATTCCAAGAATGGGGAGCTTTTTGTGAGCATGCCAAGATACAGAAGCAGTGAGCTTGGAGAGGATGGACAGCCTGTATATAAGGATGTATGCAATCCTATAACAAAGGAATTCCGTGAGGAACTCTATACCAACATTCTTGCGACATATGAAAAAGCTGTTAATGATCATGTTGCTGTAATGACCGTAGGTGAGAAAGAAAAAGATAAGGTTGCTGAGCCAAAGCATTTGATCAGAATGCATCCTCTTGATAAGGAAGGCAGTAATGTTAAGGCGGTTGGTCAGATTTATATCGAAGACAGCTTTATTATCAATAATATAAATGTCATCGAAGGAAAGAAGGGCCTCTTTGTAACAATGCCATCCTATAAGACCAAGAAGGTTGATGAGGAAGGTAAGGCTATCTATCAGGATATCTGTTATCCGGTAACAAAGGATTTCAGAGATAAGCTGTTTGCATCAATTCTGGATGGATATGCTGCCGAGAGAGATAAGTCAGTAATTGAACCTGAGAAGAACCAGGAGACAGAGCTTCCTTTCAAGGGTAAGGAAGAATCCAAAGAAGAAACAAAGGATGAGGACGATCCTGATAAAACTCAGGAACAGAAGGCTCCGGCGAAGAAAAGTAAGAAAAAGTGATAAAGGCAGTGAAGCCTAAAAATCATCTGGCTGCTATGTATCAGAAAAGATATGTGGCAGCTAGTTATATGGAGGATATGGTCAAATGGAAGAAATAGTACAGATTTCAACAGATAAAAATGTAATCGAGCTGATAGAGCTTCTTAAGAAAAATCAGATGGAAAGAGAAGCTGCAAATGTGGTTGATCTTGTTTCATATATTGATGTTCTTCAGGAGAAGCTTGAGTCAATGGATAAGCAACTAAATGAGATGCGTAAAGAAGTAAGACACGTCAGGGAAACTCAGGATAATACTCTTGAAGCGAAGATGAACCGTGCTGAAGCTGCACTTGAGGATGGCCTCAACAGACTTGGTTCTTATATGATCGAACAGACTCAACTCCGAGTTGATGGCTTAAAGAAAAGCCTAAAGGCAACAAAGAACTATATAGCCGGAAAGGCGAAGGAGATAGTTTCGAATTTTAAGAAAACCGGAAAGAAAGCGTTGTTCAGAGTATCGGAACTTCTGAGAGTGCGACATGTTCTCGATGGTATGAGGAATAGTGTGGATATCGGAATTCAGGAAACTAATGATATTATCACTCGTATAGATGATTTCGGTAAAGATATGAGAGAAGCAAAGCAGATCATTAAGGAGGCTCGTGGAGAGAAAAGAAATGCTTTCAGAACTCTTCTTGGGAAAGATACCAAAGATGTTGATCTGACTAGCAAGGAGAAGAAGTTTTCAAAGACAGAGCTTGCCAAGAAACCATGGCGCTGGCAGCGTGGCGTATATGAAAGCATTAAGCTATTTCTGGAATCATCTATTGATAAGCTGAATAGTCTGGAAATGGCAGTCAGAGATAGTATGTCTAAAGAACCTGACTATGAAATTGATGAGAGAATATTCAGTGAAGCTGATAAGGCTCTGGTTCCTGTTGTAGCTGAACAGGATCATCAGTATGGGGCCGATGCCTTCGAGGACTTTATGAAAACCGAAGAAACTAAAGAACCGGTAACGGATGTAGTGACTCCCAGAACACCGAAGAGATAGATAGTATTTGATGGTACAGGGGAGACTACAATGAGTTTTTCGCTAAATGTTTAATAATTTAAAAGCAGACAATCTGTGGTACGAGAGTATCATGGATTGTCTGTTTTTTTGTTTAGAAGTATTCTGACATAATTTCATTGAGTTTATTAATGGCTTCTTGAGATTCTTCGTTCGGATTAGGCTTTTTTCTAAACTCTTCTAAGTCATCGAAAGCATCATAATCGCAGTATTTTTCGAGCTTCATATCCCATAAACTGCATAAATCAGAATAAATAAAGTTTTCTAATTTACCATAGATATCAAGTTTATGGAGTATTATATATTCTTGTTGTAAGACAATTTCAACTTGATGAAGATTGTCGCTTGCCATCGAGTATATTTCGTTAGTAATATGATTGTCTGAATATCCTTTGTCTTTTAAATCTTGCCAATACATTGCATATCCGAATGTGCAATCATATTCATCTAGATATAATATCGCTGCATCATATATTCTCTTAAGTGAATCTAATATTCTATCGTTTGTTCCCATCTTATCCTCTCCAGTCCTTTTGACTAATAGTATTTTATAGTCGCTTATTCCTAGTGCTTCAGCTATATCCTTTATGAGTTCTGTACTAGATGGAGCGTTGTTTCCGAATCTCCAGTTATGTATTGCATCAGTTGATAGATTTAGCGATTTAGAAAGCCTATTCTCGGTCTCTGTAATAGTTATTTTTTCTCTGGTTTTATATGTGCTAAACAAATGCTTGAAAACTGAAAAATCAAAGGAATAATCACAACCATCAATATGATATGTTTTCGTTTCTTTAGACATTGGCTTACCTCCTGTCTTACGGATCACGTGATAATTGTATTCTAACAATATTATGTTTGAAATAACAGTTTGAAAAACTTAAACAGTATCAAACAGACGATAAATGTAGAGTTTATGCGGCTTTGAGAGCTGTGCTGAAAAAGGGACAACATATATGAGATGATAGTACTATCAAAAAAAGGAAAAAGAATAAAAAA
>CAMVKW010000108.1:0-3224 GCA_947168155.1 uncultured Lachnospiraceae bacterium
TAAGAACTATATCTCTGTACATATTAGGATTAAGGAGTTTTATCACCTCAGCCTGGGATATGAAAAAACTGATCCCCGGAGCATCGCAACTCATAAGATCTACCCCGGCATCCTCAACATCTTTATGTGTAATTAGATATAAAATGTTCTCCAGACAGCTATACTCTCTGTAGTCTCTCAAACCCGGATCGTGCCCATAATTCTTATTGGGATCATCCTCATCATAATCATATGTCGGAATGATAAGGTCGTTGTTCTCAATCCTTAATTCATCAAATGCATAGCCGTCATCATATACAGAAAAAAATATGCCCCGTCCAACAATAAAACTCTCAAGGTAAGGAGTTCCATTATTGATATGGATATACTGTTGAATTTGAAGGTCGTTCTTGTCAAGAACATCAGCGTCAATCAATTCGGAAAGCTTAACTCTGCTTAAACTTATACTCTCTATCAAATCTCTCTTTGAAATCAGTTTTTCTTTTTCATCATTGATTTCCTTAACATAGTCAACCTCTTCAATATACTCGTTAACACTCTGATAACCGGCCATCCTTGCTTCACTCTCAAACATTTTTCCGGCTACCATAAACTTGAGCGGATAGATACTCTTTATCGCTTCTGTGTTATTTCGCAAAGTCTCAACACGAGTTATCTCTATATGCTTAAGCTTTTTCATAGCGTCTATGTCAGACATTAAGATAGTATTAAAATCGCTTTCATAAACCAAAGCCGGTAAATCTTTAATATGTTTAACTATTCCAGCGTGTTCACTTTGTAGCTGGTCAATACTTTTATATCCAAGCGCTTTCCTAACATCCTTTGCTAATAAATATACCTTATCTTCAATAACTATTCTTGTTTTGAATAAACTAATTCTATTCATGAAGTTGACCAAGTCCTTCTGTGCCAATCTGCGACAATGTCTCCATCTGTTTAACAGCAAGTTCTCTAAGTAACACTATTCTATCTGACATATTTTTCCCTTGACCAATAAGTATTGCGTTATAACTCTCCATATTTGCCAATACGAGAAGTTGTTTCAGTTCCGCTTCGTCGCGAATGTTCCCCTTCTTTTCCGGGTTCTCATCTCTCCACTGCTTCGCAGTTTTACCAAAAAGAACAACATTAAGCATATCCGCTTCATTAGCATACTTATATGAGATTTGTTCCTGAGTCAGTTCGGGCGGTATCAAATGATTCTTGATTGCATCGGTATGGATGCGATAATTCAATTTGGCTATTTCACGATTTAGGTTCCAATTAAGAGATAATCTACTATTCTCATCATTTTTAAGCCTCTGATAATCCTCTATGATATACAATTTAAATTCCGGAGAAATCCAAGAAGCAAACTCAAATGCTATGTCTCTGTGAGCATATGTTGCTGCATACCGTCCTTGTTTACTGACAATTCCCACCGCTCCGGTAACTTCTATCCATCGTTTAGGGGTCATTACAAAACCGTTATCCCCTGATTCCTTTTTAATTGCCTCGAATTCGAGGCAATTAAATTCGGGGTTGTGTAAAAGCTCCCAAAGACCTATAAAAGAAACTGTACTTCGGTTCCTCATCCAGTTTTGAATAACATAACCCGGATATTCTCCTTCTCTCCTCTTTGCTATATCTGTTAGAGAAATATACTCATTTTCATAATCACTTGTATAAATACCAATGTCTATACCATCTGCATGTATAATCTCATTTTTTAATGTTTTTGACATATTGCAGGCCACCTTCTTTCTTCCATATTTCAGTCTTTATCTATTACTTTGACCTTAAAAGGCGGTGCGGTTCCACCTTGGTATGGTTCAAAAGCTCTCACATCGTAAAGACTCTTATCCATATTGTCAGAAATAATATATTGAAGATGCCTGAGAACACGCCAAATATCAATAAGGTTTTGGCAGGTCTCACTTTTATATGAATCTCTGAACATTGTATTCAAAGCTGCCCTCAATATCTCCGTAAATTCATCCCTCGCAGCAATCCATTCATGAAATCTTTTATCTTTTTCAGGATCTTCTTTATCATAAAAGAACCTATCTTCAGCTAAAATGTCAGCAACCAAATCCGGTTGATTCATCAAAGCACGAGCATACACTTCGGTAGACAAAATCAGCAAGTTGAGCTGTTCTTCTGTCAACTCTACTTCCACTCTCATAATCCGTCACCTTCCTTGACAGTCACAGTCTAGATTAGTATAATATTACCAATGGTAATATTATACTGTTACCATTGGTAATTGTCAAGGAGGTTTATTATGAACCATACGAACAATACTCTTATTCCTGAACGCCTCAAATCTGCAAGAGAAAGGCTTAACCTTACCAAAACTGAAGCTGCAAGGCGGATTGGTTTAACCGCGGCATCCTACGTTAGATATGAAGCAGGTGACCGCAGTCCGTCTCCACAGGTCATATTATCGATAGCTGAGAAATTAGAAACATCAGTTGCCTATTTATCAGGAGAAACAGATGATATTTCTCCTGATGTAGTAAGCATTCATAAGAGTATCAATCCTCTCTTATTTGAACTGATAAAGAATACAGAAAGTGCAGATGATGCAACACTACAGCGCTTGCTTAGCTATTACAGCCAGTTGACCAAAAACGATTAGTTTGTACTATCGTTTTTCTTATCTGCCTCTGCGTCCTTAATCCGATAATAGTCTTCCATATTAAGCGTAACTATGATTACAGGAGATATAAAGATGGCATCGAGCAAAGATTATTTGGATTTCATTTTAGAACAGCTCTCAGAGCTGGATGATATAACTTACAGGGCGATGATGGGAGAATACGTCATCTATTATCGTGGAAAAGTTGTCGGCGGCATTTATGATGACCGTTTTCTCGTGAAGCCAGTAAAGTCTGCTGTGAAAATGATGCCGGAAGCCGGTCTGGAACTGCCATACGAGGGAGCGAAGGAGATGCTCCTTGTCGATAATGTTGAGAACAAAGAGTTTCTTCGCAATCTGTTAGAGGCGATGTATGAAGAGCTACCTGCGCCGAAGAAAAAGAAGTGAGCTATAGTAAGGAAAACGGAAATTTATTTTACAGTTTTACGATTTATGGAGATTGTTATGAAAAACGTGACTATAAAGAAATTGTCCTTAGACTTAAAAGACGATTACCTTGATTTTTTTGATAATCGAGCTTTTTCTGACAATAATCCCAATGGACCTTGTTATTGTACTTCGCCGAATCAAGATGAAAAAACTA
>CAMVKW010000109.1:0-3223 GCA_947168155.1 uncultured Lachnospiraceae bacterium
GAAGTACTGCTGATAAATCTGATGAATACAACGGTCAATGACAGTCTTCTCAACAGGCTTAAGCCCTTCCTTTCCACCGACAATAAGCTCACACAAAGACAAGATAAAATCCGCCTTAAGAGCAATCGGATTATCATCATCGGAATAGTTCATGTTGATATCCATAGGGTTGATGTACTGACTGCTGGTAGGACTTATCTTAATAACCTGACCGCCAAACCTTTTTACCAGAGCGCTGTACTCTGACTCAGGATCTGAGATGATAACATCATCATCTGTAACAAGAAACGCATTTGCGATTTCTCTTTTTGCTGAGAACGATTTACCGGCACCTGGAGTACCAAGGATGAGGCCGTTAGGATTCTTAAGCTTCTTTCTGTCAACCATAATCAGGTTGTTGGAAAGGGCATTCAGTCCATAATACAAAGCCTCATCTCCTGCCTGGAATAATTCCTGCGTTGTAAATGGAACAAAAATAGCTGTGGAGCTTGTAGTCATTCCACGCTGGATTTCGATCTCGTTATAAGCAAGAGGTAATGAACTCATAAGTCCCTGCTCCTGCTGGAAATTAAGTCTTACCAGATTGCAGTTATGTTTCTGCGCAATGGAATTTGCCTGAAACACGTTGTTCTCAAGCTCCTGCTCTGTCTTTCCGGTATTGAGTACCAGGAATGTCAAAAGAAACATACGCTCATTCTGACTCTGCAATTCCTTTAAGAGTGCTTTTGCATCCTTACCATAGGTTGCAAGGTCTGATGGAATAATGTCCATATCATAACCGGCTCTTACCGCCTTCTTCTGCTCCTCAATCTTGCTTCGATCAAGTTCTGTAATGGTATGTTTTACCGTTTTAATCGCCTCAGTCTGATCTACTGACTGCACATGCATGGTTACAATCTGACTGGACTCCATACCAAGGAAATCTGCAAGCATTCTGTCTGAGATATCAGACGCTGTGATGCTTAAGAAGCTCATGGCTCCATAGAGATTACCCATCTGGAATAATCTGCCGTTTTTGAAATTAAGTCCTGCAGGTGCAACAAAGTCTTTTACAGAAAGGCCGCTTCCCACAAGCCATTTCCAGTCGAAGAAGAACTTCTCATCATCTCCCATATGAAACTGCTGGTGAATCAGCTCTAAGCGTTCTGCGCCGTTTAGCGTATTTGCCTGAACACCAAGTCTCTTGAAGTTGTTAAGAAGATCCATCTCGATATGAATAAGTCTCGGTTTTGCTGCTTTCATGGACTCTGCATGAATACCAAAGGATAAATACTTGGTCTTGGTAAGACCGTTGTTACCAGCTTCCATCTGACGCTTTAACATGCCGGTATACTCATCCCTGACTTCATTGAAGCCATCGTTCTGATGTGGTATGGCAATGGACTTTTCAAACTTCTCAGCATCCGTAGCCATGTTCATGAAGCTGAGTTCAAAGTGAACCGAGCTGTCAAAGAAATTCAGGAAGCTGCACCATTCCTCAAAAATCTCTGTCTGATCTTCCTGCTGTGCCAGCTGATAATTGATATCCTGAAACTGAATCGTCTTTGTATAATAATCGCTGCCTATTCTGCAAATGCCATCCTTAAACATCCTGTCAAAAGGAATGCTCTGCTGAGCTGTTCTGGGAACACCATCATTTTTCTGAGCTTCTTTGATGACGGCTCTTACTCTTTTCTGGTCTGCTCTCGATAACCCTGCCGGCATTGCGATGTCTCTTTTTTTCGCTTTCAGAAACAATTTTTTCTACCTCCTTCTCTGCTTTCTCCTGCCTCATCAGGGCAGCGTAATAATTATCTGTTTTGTAAGGCCGGATTTTCGGCCTGATAAATGTTGCCTGAATAAAGTGATGCAAGAATACCTCAAGTGGCTGTCCGTTCTTTTCATACATTGCAAAGAAAAACAGCGGCATCATTACAATCATCATGCCCATAGCTGCAAAGGTTGAGTCTCCGATCTTTTTCAAAAGGAAAAAGGTAGGAACACCAATAGCTGCAGCTATACAGAAGCAAATGAGCTGACGCTTGGTGAGGTTGAATGCCACTTTACTCTTTACCTTCGTGAGATCACGAGGCACCGGAATATAAGATGCCATTTCTTTCCCTCCTTAATGTGCGTGGAATACAGATCTTGCAATAGAACCTGTCTTAAACAAGGTGAATGCAAGAAGTAATGTGATACCAAGGACATTCCACAAAGAGCCCATGATATCTGATGAAAATGAAACTGTCTGTACCAGGGCTGCATAGATTGCTACGCATACCATGATTAAGAATCCCTGGAAGCCAAGTGCAAAAAGGGATCTAAGGTAGTTCTGTCCAATCATGCTCTGCTCTCTATTGCCAAAAGTCGCAAAAGGAATCGGAGCAAGACTGATAGTCAAATAGATTTCTATCATTCGACCATAAACAATAGCCCAGATCAGAATCGATAAAATCTCAAATAAGAACTTCACTGCAAAGGACTGTAGGAATATGCCAAATAGCGGTCCCACATCCATTGCTTCCAATGTGGTTTGCATGGTTGCCAGAGTTGAACCGTCCACTGCGGTACTTCCGGCGATAAGTGATCCTGATTGATTGACCACATGTTGTGCTACGTCAAAGACTGCCATGGTGATATTAAAGGTATTTGTAATCAGCGTTACTGCTACAAAGGTCTTGAATACCCACTTGAAAAAGATCCAGGTTTCAAAGTTTGCCAGGTTATTGTGAGCGATGACCAGCTGTATCAGTTCATAGCAGGCAATAAACGTAAGGATGATTCCTGCTATGGGTAGAATCACATTCTCCGACAGATTCCTGATGAGGTTATAAACCGTGGGCTGGAACTGATCCGGAGTCTGTGCCACCTGTGCTGTTACTTCTCCAATCTTCTGATTCAAGGTTGAAAATGTAGATGTGAGATTATCCATAATTCCACCTACCAGCATGTCTTTGAGCCAATCAGTCAGTTTTTCTAACAAACTTTCCAACGATTGCCTCCTTTCTCAGGGAAGGGCAGCTTGTCACACTGCCCCTCCTGATTTTTGTTGATGATAGGCCGGATTAGAAAAGTCCGGAAAGAAGTGGAACGAGTGTAGTACCGATGAGGGCAACTCCACCACCGGCCATGAGCTGCTTCATGCCCTGTGACTTAGCTCCAGGGTTGTCATTGCCGTAACCTTCCATGAGGTTTACAACACCCCAAATTCCAAGACCTGCACCAAGTGCGATAACGAGTGTCT
>CAMVKW010000110.1:0-3208 GCA_947168155.1 uncultured Lachnospiraceae bacterium
AGAAATAACGAAATAATCAAAAAAGTACTTGAAAAATATTAGCAGGTTTGTTCATGATTTAAGAGAAAAGCGTCGCAAATGTTGATTTTGCGGCGTTTAGCATATCTCCTTGATCTCCTTGACTAATTTTCATGTAATATATATAATGAAACCATAGAGGTGCAAATAATAGCGCAAAAAGAGGTGCAAAAATGGTAGCAATAAAAGGTGCAGATATTAAATACAATTTTAAAGCTATATGCGACAGAGTTTTTGGTGGAGAAACCATTATAGTATCCAGACCCAAGAACGAAAACATTGTACTTCTTTCGGAAAAGAAGTACGAAGAACTTGAACGTGCTCAAAGAAACGCCGAATATCTTGCAAAGATCGATCGCGGTATTGAACAAATGAAGTCCGGAAATCTGCAACATCATGATCTTATCGAGGTGGATACCAATCAGGTGAATACGCATATAGATGTAAAGTAACCGGCGATTTTACGTGGTTTCAGGGAGCTATTAATAATTCGTTCATATTTCCAATTGTGATTTGGTCATAATTCATTTGGATATTAAAGTATAACTTCCTATCCCTTGGGGATTGGAGCGAAGACGTACAGTTAAAATGACTGCTTCACTTGGTTTAGGAATTTCTCTGCTATAGGCGTAAAGGTCTGATATTTGTTCCAGATAAGATACAGCTTCGTTTCCTGCTTTGGAGACAGCGGTCTGAATACCAGGTCACTTTCTTCGGAACAGTTGATGAGATGTTCAAAAGTAAGGAGAATGCCGAGCCCCTCTTTTGCAAACATAGAGGCATTATAAGAAAGCCGGAAAGAGCCTTCCAGATGGAGTTTGGGATAGTGTTCTCCGGCCCATTCTGGTATTTCAATATTCCAGCTTTGTTCAGAGCAGTAAAGAGGTTGTCCAATAAGGTCAGTTGCTTTAATGCTCTTTTTCTTTGCCAGTGGATGGGTTTTTAACATGACCGCACCCCAAAGATCGGAATCGGGGAAGACAAGATATTCGTATTTGTCCGTTTTTGGTGTCTCACATATTACTCCAAAATCCAGAAGCCCTTTGTCGAGTTTTTCCGTAACCTGTTCAGTGTCACCACTGGTGATGTGGTATGTAAAGTTTTTATACCTGTCCTTTAGTCTTTTTATCTCACGTGCAAGCTGACTGATCTGATAGGATTCTGCCAGACCGAAATAGATGTCTCCGCCTGTGATGTCATCGAGGGAGATGAATTCCTGTTCAATTTTATCTGCCATTGCTACAAGATCTTCTGCGCGGTCACGTAAAAGCATACCCTCATCAGTTAGTTTGATGGAAAAACTGTGACGGGTAAACAGTTTTTTTCCCAGTTCATCTTCAAGCGATTTTAAGACCTTTGATAAGGTCGGTTGTGTAACATGCAGGATTTCCGCTGCACGCGACATATTCTCTTCTCTTGCTACTGCAAGAAAGTAGCGAAGGTTCTTTATTTCCATAACAACACCTCTAATTCGTGATATGCCAAAAAGGAATATCATGATATTCATTTTATTCATTAGCGAAGATACTGTCAACATTCTATTATAAGATCAGATACGGAAAGCATGCATGAACAGTATAGATGATGAAAATGTATGAGGAGATTTGAAATGGAAATGACTTTGATAACGGACAGAACTTTTGATGAAGAGAGGGCTCTTTATGGCAGTAACGGAATAATCGTCGATAACTGCAGATTTGACGGTCCCGCGGACGGTGAGAGTGCTATGAAGGAAAGCAGGAATGTGGTTGTAAAAAACAGCTATTTTAATTTGAGATATCCTTTCTGGCATGATGATAACCTGAAAATTGATAACATTGAGATGACTGACAAATGCAGAGCTGCACTATGGTATACAAGAGATGTGGTCATAATGAATTCCAGGATCCATGGTATTAAAGCACTTCGTGAATCCGAGGAAATCCGTATAGAGAATTCTGATATAGTATCGCAGGAATTTGGCTGGAATGTCAGAAATA
The DNA here is from genome assembly GCA_947168155.1 of uncultured Lachnospiraceae bacterium. Classification (GTDB taxonomy): domain Bacteria; phylum Bacillota; class Clostridia; order Lachnospirales; family Lachnospiraceae; genus Eubacterium_Q. Next base: position 1,998 of record CAMVKW010000110.1, read on the forward strand.
TAACGATGGAAGATATATCGGCCGAGAGCGAATACTTTATGATGAACTCCGAAAGACTTGATTTTAAGAATGTAAATCTTAAAGGGAAGTATTCTTTTCAGTATATATCGGATTCTGTTTTTGAGGATTGCACATTTGATACCAAGGACGCATTCTGGCACGCGCGAAATGTTATTGTGAGGAACAGTATCATTAAGGGCGAATATCTGGCATGGTACTGTGAAAACGTTACATTTGAGAACTGCACGATCACAGGCACTCAGCCTTTGTGTTACTGTAAAGGCCTAAAACTGTTGAATTGCAGAATGACGGATGCGGATCTTGCTTTTGAAAAATCAGATGTTTATGCACATATAAATACACCAATGATAAGCATAAAGAATCCTTCTAAGGGGACTATATATGTTCCCTGTGTCGGGAAGATTATTATGGATGATCCCGATGCTCAGGGCACAGTAATACGCAGGTGCGAAACAGCTTGTGCCTGAAACCGATAAAGAGAATCATACGAATGAAAAAACTTAAGTATGGAATAAGGAGGACACATGGCGAAGAAGATACTCATAATTGAAACAAGTTTAAGAGCAAAAAGTAACTCTGACAGGCTTGCCGAAAGCTTTGCAGAAGGAGCGAAAGCGGCAGGAAATGATGTTGAGATTGTTTCCATGAAAGGAAAGAATATTGGCTTCTGTACAGGTTGCTTCGGATGTCAGAGGATGGGGCAATGCGTGATCAAGGATGACGCAAATGAAATCACGGAAAAGATTCTTGAAGCAGAGGTGATCGTTTGGTCCACTCCGATCTATTACTACGAGATGAGCGGACAGATGAAGACAATGATCGACAGGGCAAATTCTCTTTATCCGAGAGATTACAAATTCAGAGAAGTATATCTGCTCTCTGTAGCTGCCGAGGATGAAAATTATGTTGATAGAAATGCTGCGGGTGGTGTACAGGGCTGGGTTGATTGCTTTGAAAAGGCAGAGTTTAAGGGAAAAGTGTTCGCAGGTGGTGTAAATGAACAGGGAGAGATTGAAGGACACAAGGCGTTAGATGAAGCTTATTCAATGGGGAACGCTGTCTAATCAGTAGTGCATTTCAGTTGGAAGATAATCTCGAATGCGATTCGCAGTAGCAAAGAAAATGACTGATTTTATTAACTATTAACAGTTTCGTACTATATAGGTGTAGATGTAAATGAAACATCTGCA
>CAMVKW010000111.1:0-3202 GCA_947168155.1 uncultured Lachnospiraceae bacterium
ACCTTGAAGTCGAGCAAGTAATATAGTGCGTCTTAGAAAGTACAGGGAATCCATAGGAGTCCATATTCGTCCAATCAGGCAACTTTTTGACAGTTCCTTCATTGGACTCCTACGGAGCTATATGACGTTCTATGGATAATAATCGAGAAATCAAAGGACGCGCTATGACGAATTTTGGGGTTGGTCAAGGCCCTGAGGAATAGTCGGTTTATTTTTTGTAACAGTTTTAGCGGCGTATTTTTGATAAATTTGCAATCTTTTAAAACAGAATCTGCATCTCAAGCCACATTTCTTTTCACAGGGGAATGTGGCTTTTTGTCTTTTAGTTCATTTCATTCGTTTTACATCTCGTAACACCCAAAAGGAGGTTACAAGATGGTTCACAAATCAAATTCTCCACCGGATCTTGATAGGTACATCAAGGGAAAACTGCATAACTTCGTCACATATGAAGATGGTGCAAGGCTCTACAGCATTCCCTACTGGAGTTTCGTAAACTCAGTAAAGGAAGCAGGGGCCAATAGGATGATCAGGCAACGGGTACTGGTAGATCAGGACATCTATGAAAAATTTATTGAAGATAATTGCCGGTACGAGGAAACAGTAAAGGAGAACAAGGAAATGCCTAAAAGACGAATTGTCCCTAACCTGGAGGAAATGGTTAAAAAGGGAAAAAAGAAATATGTGCGTTACCAGGAAGGCGCTGAGCTCTACTCAATGGGGCTTCATACTTTCGAAAAGCTGGCTAAGGACGCAAGAGCCACGAGGAAGGTCAGAGGAGTTGTTCTGTGTAACACGGAAAAAATTGATGAGTTTATAGAATCATGTTGGGAGGAGGATGATTTTTATGAGTAAGGTTATCAGCGTAGCAAACCAGAAAGGCGGAGTCGGAAAAACCGTCACCAGCGTAAATCTAGGTATTGGTCTTGCAAGAGAAGGCTATAAGGTCCTTATGATCGATGCGGATCCACAGGGCAGTATGTCAATCAGCCTTGGCTGTGATGAACCTGACAGACTTGATTACTCTCTTGCCACAGCACTTGTAAATATCATCAATGACGAGCCTGTAGATATAACAAGAGGTCTCATCCATCATCCTGAAGGTGTAGATCTTATGCCGGGCAATATAGAACTCTCAAGTTTAGAAATCAGCATGACAGGAGTTATTAGCAGGGAGACAATCCTTAAAGAGTACGTAGACAAGGCCAGAGAAGTATATGACTTCATTATTATTGATTGTATGCCTTCTCTTGGAATGTTGACCATAAATGCCCTTGCTTGTGCAGATTCGGTAATTATTCCATGCCAGGCCGCATATCTTCCTGTAAAGGGCCTTCAACAGCTTATAAAGACAATTGGAAGAGTAAAGCGTCAGCTCAATCCCAAGCTCGAAATAGATGGAATTCTCATCACTATGGTGGATAACAGGACCAATTATGCAAAAGACATTTCGGCTCAGATTTACGAAGCATATTCATCAAGTATAAATGTTTTTGAGACAGAGATTCCGCTATCAGTCAGAGCTGCTGAAATAAGCGCTTCAGGAAGCAGTCTCTACGTCTATGATCCAAAAGGAAAAGCAGCATTTGCTTACACATCATTCATAAGGGAGGTAATGGACAATGGCACAAAGAGTTGGACAGAAAGTAAAGCTATCTAGTATTGATGAGCTCCTGGGTGTTCCAAGTATGGAGGGAACTGTAGATCTGGATGTTATGACCATTTATCCCTTTGAGAATCATCCATTCAGAGTTGTAGATGATGAAAAAATGGATGAGCTTGTTGAGAGCATCAAGGAAAGCGGTGTTCTCACTCCGGTTCTTGTAAGACCGGATGATGAGGGCAATTATGAGATGATCTCAGGGCACAGACGCCTTCACGCTGCAAAAAGAGCCGGTTTAAGGAAGATTCCTGCAATTATTAAGGAAATGACCAATGATGATGCGACTATTGCCATGGTTGACTCTAATATGCAAAGGGAAGAGATTCTTCCAAGCGAAAGAGCTTTTTCACTCAAAATGAAGATGGATGCCATGAATCATAGAGGAAGCCGCTCAGATTTAACTTTGTCCACTGAGCGGACAAAGTTCCATTCGGCAGAGTCAGTTGGCGAGACAGTAGGTTTAAAGCACTCACAGATTCACCGATATATTCGACTGACATATCTAATTCCGAAGCTTTTAGACATGGTTGATGCTGGTAGATTGGCCCTTGCTGTAGCACAGGAATTATCATACTTCAATAATACCTACCAGCAATGGCTCTGGGAATACATCCACGAGAACGGCATGATCAAGCAGGAACAGCTCATGGACCTCCGCCAATACCGAGATGATGACTCTCTCACCCAGGAACAGATGATAGACATACTTATACAGAAGAGAGCAACTCCTCAGATCAAGAAAAAAGTCACATTCAACGAGAGGAAACTTAACAAGTATTTTCCTGCCTACTACTCTCAGTCTGAGATTGAGCGTATCATGATCAGCCTCCTGGAGGAATGGAAAAGAACTCACGAAAGCGAGGACACTTAATAATGATGGAATACTTTTATGGTGCGCAGTCATCACAGTTTGCTTCGGTGGAGATCCCAAAGGAGCTTCTGACAGGGAAGGTGTTTTCTTCCCTGTCTCCCGGAGCCAAGCTTATGTACGCCGTGCTACTCGACAGAATGCGTGAAGCCAAAAGGCACAGCTGGTATGATGAGCAGAACCGGGTGTATATCCTTTATCCACTGAGAAAATTGGAAGAAGACATCGGCTTTTCAAGACACACAGTAATCGATTGTATGAAAGAACTCGAAGAAATTGGACTGATATTACGACTACAGGAAAAGGGAAAGCCCAATAAGATCTACGTCAAGAATTTCAACAGACAAAAGATTTTTCAGCTGATTGGGTAGTGCAAATATTGCACCACTATACGTCATAGGACGTCGTAGAAAGTCATTGATTGGAGGAGAAAAGAGCTTTGAGCGAAAAGATAACATTTGACTATTTTTATGGTCAGGAATCTGAAATGCATGCTTATTACAGGCTGCCTAAGCTTTTTTTTACAAATAAGATATTCAGAAACATGAGCTCTGATGCCAAGATCCTGTATGGTCTGATGCTGGATAGAATGTCAATTTCGCAGAAAAACAAGTGGATAGATAGCGAAAATAGGGCATTTATCATATATTCTCAGCAGGAAGCCATGGAAA
>CAMVKW010000112.1:0-3150 GCA_947168155.1 uncultured Lachnospiraceae bacterium
TTTCTGCTACTTATATTATACAAAATTCAGTTTATTACTTTATTTCATTAAACTGGAATAAACTTTACTTACACTTCCAAAAATAAAACTACTAAATACGCAAAATTCGTAAAACTCTTTCTCCTTAAAATTTGATTTAATGAGAATATGACCATATCATAAATACAGACTCAAAAACTGCTATAAATGCAAGTATAATCGCAACTACGATTATCAGCTTTGTCAGCATAACCGTTTTCGAGTTCTGCCCGATCGATTGATACCTTCCGGTAGCAAAAACTGTTACAACTATAGAAAATGCAAACATTACATACATTAAGAGCGCATATGGGGATATCATATTTGCAAATAAAATACGCCATTCAAAGACCGGCATCATATCATGTATCGCGAAGGGTCTGATACAATTAAGAAGTATAAGACATAATGATATGATCATCGTACCTATTCCCATCATCTTAAACCACTTAAAGATATTGTTCTTCTCCATTGTTGAATAATCAGCCATTTTTTCGGCTACCTCTTTAACTTCACTGTTCATGTTTTCTTCCTTTCTTTCTCCGTCAATAATCTCGCGGATATCCACATCGTACAGTTCAGCAATATCAACCAGCATAGAGATATCAGGCATGTAAGCACCTGTCTCCCAACGTGATATTGTGCGACTGGATATACCTAGTTTTTCTGCTGCTTGTTCCTGTGTAAATCCTGCTGATTTACGCAGTTCTCTAAGGAAACCTCCTATTTTCTTCTGATTCATTTTTTCCTCCTTTCAGGCACAAGCTTAGCAGACTGACTACATTAAAAACACGACATAAACAGCGAATTCAGGTTATACGACAAAATTGTCCAGTTTAAATATCTTTAAAATTATCTATATTTCCCATATCAATTCATCTTCTTATAATTAAGTAAAAATGTTTGAAACACAGCCATGAGTTACACTCCTGGTCAACCAATTAAACACTCACTATAATATTAACACATTTGTTATAGATCAGCATTCAACTATTAGTATAATTATACATTCGGACTTCGCTCAAACTTCGCTCATCGGGACTATGGCTATGCCATAGTCCCGATGTATGTTGTCGCCAAACTCAGATATATAAACAGTGTTGCTTCGCAACACTCACGAATAACAAAAGCCATACCCTTGCAAGCGAGCTTGCGGGCATGGCTTTCATTATTCGCGACCACTACGTGGTAACTGTTTATATATCTGAGCTTGGCTCGTTATCATTCATATCCCACCGTTGATGGAAGCTGTTAAAACTTGCGTCTATCTATCTTAGTAGTACGATAGTACTCATCCTTAGCCATATACATCTGCTTATCAGCCACCTGTATAAGTTCATTACAATTACAATCCTTATGCTCCTCCAATACAGCATATCCCACTGAAAGTGCCAAACTGTCCACCAGACTTCCTGTCCAGTTTTTAGTCAGCTTTTCTATATCCTGAACACATTTAACAGCTTCGTTCTTGCTCATACTCGCCAATACTATGAACTCATCTCCACCGGTTCTGTAGCAGGAGCCTACTTCATCAAATACATTTTTTATACACGCAGCCGCTCCGCATATCAACTCATCTCCCGCCTCATGTCCGAGTGTATCATTTACTCTTTTAAGTCCATTGATATCTATCGAAAAAGCAACCAGTGATTCAGGCATATCTGTTGTATATTTATCCAGCGCATTATTATATGCATAACGACTTAGAAGTCCCGTCAGTGCATCTGTCTTTATCTGTATCCTCTGCTCCAGCAGCTCATCATCTTTTTTCTGCTGACTGTATTCAGTTGAATGTATGAACATAAGCGTTGCACCGATAGTCATTGCCAAATACGCTGTACGGACATCTTTTCCAAGACCTTCCTGCATAATAATTCCAACAAGCATAAATACCATGACCAGATATATCGACAGTCTGTTCTGTTTTCTAAAATTCTTTCCATAATTCAAAAACAGAATGATAACCAGAAGTAAAACTATAACGTATTCTCCAATATAAATATTATAAAGCGGACCATGATGATAATAATGCTTCTCATCAACTTTGGTCATCCATCCAGTGAAAAATGAAACTAATTGGAACAATGTATTGAATAAAATCACTACATTAAGTATTTTGGTCCACACATTTCTAAGTCTCATCTGCCCCACCAAAGCTGCTCCGGCTATAGGTGTTAAGATATAATCGATACATTTAACGATTCTAAGGCAGACTGCAGGGACGCCCGTAATTCCACTGATATACACGCCCACCCATTCAGCAAGGGAGGCAATAAAAATCAGCACATATGTTAAATAAAATATCTTTCTATTTCTAGTGCTTATCCTGTCATTCTTGTAAACAAGTGTACAAAGAATGAGAAGAGCAAGCCATACTATCACTGATATAGCAGTGTAATACTTCAGCATCTCTTAATCTCCTGATTGATCAATACTCTGATACAAGCCATAAAAATCTCATGCACGCACATGCAGAGCTATTATACCACCAACGCCCTTCTTATAACAATCATAAAAAAACTTACATCTTCTGGCTTCTTTATTCTTATCGCACACCTCTTAAAATTTATATATGTATAGCATTAATAGTACCATGGTAGCCACCCATCCTGCAGCCATGATAACAGCGTGTTTTTTCTCTGCGTGAACTGCAATGTATTCTCTTATAAGTGCACTGGGCCAGTAATAGAATGCAACCCGGCTTCCTATTCCGGTACATTGCAGTCCTGTTTTTCTACAATATCTGAGAGCTCTGTATACATGATAGTTACTCGTTACCAGTGCTGTATATTTTCTTCCCTCTCTACTTTCTATGATTTTCTTTGAATTATATATATTCTCATATGTAGTCTTCGATTCATTTTCAATAATAATATCTTCCCGGGGAATCCCTTTCTCGATTAGATATTTCTCCATAGCTTCTGCTTCAGAGATTGTTTCGTCATCTCCCTTTCCTCCTGAAGGAATAATCTTCGGTGGGTTAGGTGCTTTCTTATATATATCAATTGCCTTGTCAATCCTGTCACTCAGAAGTCTTGAAATCCTGTCTCCCTCCAAAAGACCGGCTCCATGTATTATGTACCGACCCCCAAAAGTTAGACCTAAAAATCTAACGATTGGAGGTCGGTATTT
>CAMVKW010000113.1:0-2949 GCA_947168155.1 uncultured Lachnospiraceae bacterium
TTAGGTATTCTCGCATATTGTTAGCTGCTAATCTTGCGCCATCTATATCCCCTTTTATCAAACACAACTGAGCTGTCTTTCTATATATATTGAGTACCTTTGATGGTATTATTTCTATATTGTGTTTAAGACATTTGTTCCACAACGAAATCAACTTATAATAGTTTTGTTTGTAGGTATAATATAGGTATCCCAAATCAGATTCATTTATATATATCATTTCTTCGCGCAAAGAATAGTCGGATATCTTCGTGGCATAATCCATAGATTTTTTATACAAAGAAAAGACTTTTGTTTCATACGAGATTGTATGGTCATAATCACGATACACTATCATCTCTCGATTGTAGGCCATAGCTAACAATGCATTTTTATTATCATCTTCCGGTAATAAAATAGCAGAAGCACATATTTCATTAAGAAATCTCAATGCTTCGTCCGACTTCGAAATTGTTCTCAGAGTATCTGAATATGAATCAACAAAAGTCCGGAAATCGCTACATTTATACAAGACTTCATATCCTAAACTCAGTATGCCTTTATACACTATATTAAACATCTGGATTGATTTTTCATATCCGTAATTATTCCTATAGTTATAACACATATTCATAACAAGTGTTATTGCTTCAGTGCCATGCTTTTCGTCTAAGATCTCTCTTAGGATATAATTAATTGTGCTTTTATAGATATAGTCGCTGCACACTTCACGTGTCCTTACCGATAAAAGGTATAAATACCATGCCTTTGTTTGTTGCCACGACAAAACACCTTTTTCGATTGAATACATCACATGCAGAACCGTATATGACTTGATGTGATCAATGAACTCTTTTGAAGTTGGTATATTAACTATCCTATAATAATCATCGCCTTTAAGCTTGATGCACGCCATTTCAAACTGATCATGATAAAAAGCGAGTTTTCCATCAACAGATTCACGTATAATACAATCCTCACATAAATGATCAAGAACAGTCTCGTTTAGCGATAGTTTTATTACTTCTTTTCTTGTCACCTCACGCAACAAGCTTATAAGGGATAAAATTGACAAAACGTCTGTCTCTATATGATTGTAACGCTTTATAAAAGTATTGTATCGAGAAACCATTAGAGCTGACATTTCCAGTGGAAGATTTTCTATGGTCTCTTTAAATACATCGAGTCTTGGAATAGATAATAATGCCTTACCATTCAAAATGATGCACGAAGTAGATATCAACTGCCCGATCACAGCTTTTATCATATATGGATTATTATATCGATCACCAATCATTTTTAGTTGAGTTGAAAACCTTTCATCCTTTACGCCCAAAAGATTCCTAATAAAACTTTCTAACTCTCCAGTACTAAACCCAGTTATTTCTTTTGTTATAAAGCATTCATTATCCTTGTGAACATTGAATAAGCGCGACATGAAATCAATCATTTGTCCATTCGTACTTTCAGTATTACATGAGAATAGAAGTATAGACCTGTTTGATCTTTGAATAGCGCTTGCATACTCAATTAGCCGTGAAAAAAAGATTCTTGCTCTATCTCCATATTTTTGAAGATCATCTATTATTATAGCTACTTTGTTTTCGGCTGCTTTCTCAGCTATCAGATGTGCAATAGTATCGTTTAACACTTCATCAAACGAATCGTTATTATACGCAGAACTGATTTTTCGTAACACTTTGTATACATGTATGTATTCGTTATCGACTACTGTTTCTGAAAAAATATCGTCCTCAATTGCAGTGGAAATGTCAACTGAGGGCATATCATAGATTGATGCGATTATTTCTCTAAGAATTATAGTAATATCTTCAGAAGCAGTACCGATAAAACTAATAATTTTATACCCTTTCATTATTAGTTTGTCTCTCAGCTCACGTAAAATGCGACTCTTACCTATTCCACTCTTCCCATACAAAGAAAAACTACAAAACCGAGATCTTTCTATAAGTAAATAATTAAATTCGTCAACACATTTCCTATAGTCATTACCTATTAGTTCAATTTCGTTATTCCATTGTAAACGCGTCTCTTTGTTAGGACTTTCATACACCATTTTAGTGCCATTACAATTAACTTGCACTTTTACCAGTGGTAGAACTACTGTTTCTGCTGAAAACCTAGGTCTAAGTGGAATTCGTATACAAATGCACTGAGACAAAGTGGTTATTCTTATGCCTTTTTCAGTTTCCATTGTTGGATGTAGGTTTTCAAACCAACGGTTTCTTTCGATTTCAGGAATAGTTATGTATACTTCTGCTTCGCCATCATTATCTGGAATATCAATGTAAATGATAATTTCAAATGTGGAAAATCTATCAAGCACATCTATTGAATCATAGGTATGCATTATTTCATTATCCACTTCAGAACCAAAGAGAATGTCTCTAACTACATAGAAGCTAACATCTATAACACGCTCATTGCTATTCCCAGTTATTATATCTCCATCTATTGGCTTAAACCTTTTGCTAAGTGAATCTTGAAAATCTATAATCATTTCATCCAAAAGACAACTGTCGAATATTTTAATTATACTATTAGTTTTTTCAGCATATAGAGCTATTCTTTCACGAGTTTTCTTGTTAATTGGGGAATAACTGAAAAATAGTATTTGATTAACTGAATACACTTTCGCCATTATAAGGGTAGGAGCTATGATTTTTAACGATACGTTATCGGAGAAGTTTTTGCATTCCGCCCAGATTCTATTGATAGAATTAGTTAAATAGAAATCTCTGTTGTTATCATGGGTTTTCTTAGTTCTATGCCATGTCCCATAAGGGAATTTATATCGTAACAATTCTTCAACAAGATCCTCAAATTTAAGACCATCTCGTACAAATTTGCCGCTTTTAGGATCAACTCTTCTGAATTTATTCCAATAATTATCTGATAATCTTCTCATACATTTATTCTCTGAGTATATGATAATCTGCTATTATCCGT
>CAMVKW010000114.1:0-2924 GCA_947168155.1 uncultured Lachnospiraceae bacterium
TGTAACATTCCCAATCTCGGTATTATTTAGGAACAGTTCATTATATGTTTCTTCCCGTAACAACTCTCTTAACTGCAGAAGATCATCTTCCGAGAAGTTTTCTGCGACAGCATTACCATTTGTGTAATACGGCTCATCCTGGATATAGTCTCCATTTACAGAGACATTCATTCCCATGCCCTCAACAAAACCAGAGGAAATCACAGTAAGGCAAGTATCAGTTAGGAAAAAACCAATATAAGCAGGTTCGTGATCTATATCATCTTCTTCTAATTGCTTATAGATTGCCTGATTCTCAGATACAAAGAACGCTTTGCCTGCGACTTCCCCGGAATGGGAGTAATAATAGAATTCTCCTGAAAAATCAAATCCCTCGCCATCGCTTTTTTCAATGACGATATCTGCGCTCAGGGATGAATGTACTACTGTTCTTTTCCATTGCCCTGCAAATTCTGCATGGTCTGGCATATATTGCCGGCTTTCATACAGCTTCTCAAGGTTGGACTCTGAAAAATCTATCTCGGTGGCAGATGCCTCATCTGTTGAATTAATGGTCTCTTCGGATACAGATGCTTGCTGAGGGATATTTACATTTTCCTCTTTTGGGCTTCCACATCCTGTAAGAGCCAATATGAGTATTATTGATGCTAATGACCTTGCATGCATTTTTTTTATCATATCTTCATCCAGCCTCTTCTACAAATATCCCAGTAAGCTGAGGAACGTGGAATCTATTAATAAACAGTTCGCATTTGCACAGAAGTGAATAGAAAGCGTGTCTACCTTCCCCGGCAAAGGACTCATAATTTGCCTGTCCTTTGGAGAGGATGACATCTGCATTGTCGACGACGCTTTTAGCCTCATCGGAAAGTAGTGAATAAACTGTTCCGGCTATCTTTTTACCATTAGTTATTACCGTGGCAATAGAATCCATGCCTATATACATGGCATCTTCTATGGTGGCGTCATTTGAAACTTCGCCACCCCTTACCATGACAGTGAAAGACAAGTTAGGAAACCTCTTTTTTATCTGTTCAATCATGAGCTTATCAAGGACTATTTCTCCGCAATTGTCTGTGAGAAGAAGGAATGTTTTTGCCTTCGCACATTGATCACAGAAAGAGGCATATGCTTCTTTCTCATCTTCTCTCATGTCAGTATTATTAAAAAGCTCTAGAAAAGTGTCTGTGCTCACATAGCTCAAAGCTGCAAAGTCAATGTAATTTCCGATTCTTGCCATGATGATCGATGTTGCAAGCGGATCTTTACTACTCTGAATTTTATTTCGGAGATCTTCTTCCATTGATAGGACCAGGTCATTATATTCTTTTTTGACTTCCTTGAAACTTGGTAATGGCCCGAAGTATTTCTCGTGAACTTTATTAATCTCCACAACTAGCTGAGAGCTGGTTACGTCAGGTGATCTGTTATCAAGGATGTCCCTGATCTTAGCAAGATATTCTTTATTATCTGTTTTCTTTGCCTGCCTGTCATACATGCATTTGGCACAGCTATCATTGAATTTCATTAGTACATTTAACCTCATTATTATACTGATTCAGGAATAACGTCAGGAAATCATGCCTTTCACTAGCGAGCATTTTTCCGCTATCAGTGTTCATCATATCCTTAATAAGGAGCAGCTTATCATGAAAGTGTTGTATGCTATCATCAAGTGATCTTCCATGTTTTCCACCATAGGCAAAGGTTCTGGCTATACCTATGGCACCAAGTGCATCGAGTCGGTCAGCATCCTGAACTATTTTGGCTTCTATAGTTGAAGGCGTTTTTCCTTTGTTTTTACTAAAAGAGACTTCGTTTATGACCTGGCATATTATATCTGCTCTGCTTTTTCCTATATTATTTGCTTCAAGGAAACTACGGGCATTAAAGTTGTCTTTGGTGTCAAAGAGCTTGTGGTCATCTACATCATGCAGAAGTGATGCAAGAGCTACAACTTCCGTATCACATGGCTGCTCATGTTCTGCTATCGACATGGCATTCTGATAGACTCGCATGGAATGGTCAAAGTCATGTCCGTCCGAGTTTTCCTTAAATTGGGTTTTGATGTAAGCTATTGCGGAGGATGTCAGATCGTTACTCATTTAGAAGAAACCTCTATTTTTCGTGCTTTTAGAAATCTGTGATAGACCTCGTAAAGAGGACCACCTGGTTTATCTGGAAACATAGTCTCAGGGGCTTTAATAGCAGGAACCCATTTGGCATCTGAGATTTCTTCTGACAGAACGAGATCTTTCTTCTTGGTGAAGGCTATAAATCCATGCATGAGTTGATCAGCTTCACTTAGAAAGTATGTGCCGGCATATTCTAAAGACTCTACATTAGTGTATGCTCAGCAACCGGCTGATTTTTTCAGCCGATGCTTTCGCATAAAAAATAACAACAATTGTACCTTGAAAATATCAAAATCAATTTTTGGAACAAAGAAAGCCTTAACAGGCTATCCAGGTTCATTGAGATGATTGACAGTACTATTGAGCTGCGTGTGGTATCCTCACGCTTTGTCATAATCAGGCCAAGTCCGTGACTATGCTTTGATAATCCAAATTTACGCTCAACCTCGATTCTGTCTACGCTATCAATGTACTCGGCACGCTTATCGATGACAGTGTCCTTGCCAGGTCTTCCAAGTGCTGGGCCGGCAAGCCTTATTCCATGCTCCTTGCAATAAACAAGATTGATTCGGTTTCTGTAAATCTTATCTGCAAGAACTCTTTCGGGATAATGACCATTACGCTTGTAGTAGTTCTCTATTGCCGGAATGAGCACTTCGCTCTCGTTATAGGCTTCAAAGGATATCTTTTCTATCCTGCCGAGACCATTCTCTACGCTTAAATCTAGCTTTGCTCCAAACTCAACAGGTGCTTTGCTCTTTCCTCTGACAATAGGTCTGATGTATGGCT
>CAMVKW010000115.1:0-2892 GCA_947168155.1 uncultured Lachnospiraceae bacterium
AAGAAGGCATGCTGAAGTTTATTGTGGTCAATTCATTGCTGCGTGGAAAAGGTGTTGCAAAGGAAATGCTTGAGCTGGCATCGCAATATGCTTTTGAAGAAACAGGAGCGAAAGCACTTCATCTAAATGTCTTTTCCGAAAACATCAGAGCAAAGAAGTGCTATCAGAAGGCTGGATTTACTGAGCGGAGTGTTACAGAAAATGCATTTTCTTATAAAGATGAATCCTGGGGAAGATGCAATATGTTCAAGATGCTTAATGGAATGATCAGAGAGGTTAAGCGGGAAGAAATCTCTTTATGTGCAAATATTATAAAAAAGAGTTTTAAGATTGTTGCTGATGAATATCGGAATAGTAGAAGAGAATACGCGGCTTCGTAAGTGGTATGAGGATAACGGAGCTGTTCATGTGGGGACAAAGAAATTTGATTTCTTTCCATTTACATGTGGTTATATGAAAAAAGAACTGTAGATTATGGAGGAGTGTGTATGGGGGCATTGATTATTTGGCTTGTAATAATGGTTCCTGTAAGTGCAATACTTACAGGACTTGGAATCTTTGCCTGGAGAAGACAGAAACCTATGTGGTTCTGGTCAGGCCAGACAGTTGGTGAAGATGAGATTGCCGATGTAAAGGCATATAACAGAGCTAACGGCATAATGTGGATTGTTTTCTCTCTGCTTATGTGGCTTAGTACGTTTTTGGCATTCTCGAGCATGAAACTGGCAGGAATGGTAATGCTAGTCGGATGCATCCTCTGCGTGCCTGTGCTGCCATTTGTTTATACCAGAATATATAAGAGGTACAGGAAGCATGAATGATGAAGAACTGCATTTGAATTTGGAAGATAAGGAATGGCCACTTACAACAATTGACCACGACAGAATGATAGCCAGGGCAATAGTGGTGGATGGTGATGATAATTTCTATTTTGTCAGGGCAAATAGAGATGATGATTTTGGAAAAGCAACACTAATAGAGACAGCTGGAGGTGGGGTTGAGCCTGGTGAGAATCTCGATACAGCGATCAGACGAGAACTTATTGAGGAACTGGGTGCTGAGGTTGAAGTGATATGTAAGATTGGAGTAGTAAGCGATTATTACAATCTGATTCACAGGCATAACATCAATAATTATTATCTTTGCAGAGTTAAATCTTTTGGTGATAAACACCTGACACAGGATGAAATAGAGGATTTTCATCTTTCGACACTGAAGCTTCACTATGATGAAGCACTTGCAGAATATGAAAAGTGCAGTAGTACAAGATTAGGCAGACTGGTAGCTAATAGGGAAGTACCTGTTCTTAAGCGTGCTAAGGACTTACTTGATGTAAAGGAGTAGAAGCTCCTTTGTGAGTTGGATAAACTATCGTAATACATTAAGACAGATTGATGAAGGATGAGACTTCAATGAGCAGTGACATGATAATCAGTGAAGCAATAGAGTATGTTAATAAGCTGTTTGCAGGGAATTCCGATGGGCATGGAGCAGATCATACCATGAGGGTATATCACAACGCTCAGATACTTATGGAAGCATACCCTGAGGCAGATGGTTTTGCAATTTCATTAGCTGCATTATTACATGACGCTGATGATTATAAGCTTTTCAGCACAGAAAACAATGCAAATGCCAGATTATTTATGGAACAAAAAGGCCTTCCGTCAGAAATGGTAGAACAGATCTGCAAAATTATTAATTCCGTGTCATTCAGCCATAACAGAGGCAGGAGGCCCGAAACACTGGAGGGAAGGATTGTCCAGGATGCAGACAGGCTTGATGCCATTGGAGCGATAGGGATTGCCAGAACATTTGCATATGGCGGGAAGGCTGGAAGGGGCTTGTCAGACTCCATAAAGCATTTTTACGATAAACTTCTTTTGTTAAAAGAAGAAATGAATACTGATGCAGCTAAGGAGATGGCCCAAAGGAGGCATGAGTATATGAAAGATTTTCTTGAAGAATACTATTTAGAAACTGGGTATAGGTACGAAGGATGATGGATTACAGAATAATAGATGGCGCAGAGAATATGAAAATGGAAGATATCCAAAGACTCCTTAAGATGACCTACTGGGCAGATAAGCGTTCACCTGAGACGGTTGAGAAGTCTGTGAAAAATGCTTCCTGTTACGGAATATATATTGATGCAGAAGAAAAGCTTGTGGGATTTGCAAGGATAATCAGTGACTATGCTACCACTTTCTATCTTGCAGATGTAATTATCGATCCTGAATATCAGCATCAGGGACTTGGAACTGCATTGGTTTCATATGCTGTATCCAGACCTGTATATCAGGGACTAAGAGGAATTCTTCTCACCAAGAATGCACATGGTTTGTATAGAAAATTTGGTTTTGAGTTAAACACAGAGCGTGCAATGATTAAGTAGAGGGTAAAAACGATGCTTATAGGAATCCTTTCAGATACACATGGACTATTAAGGCAGGAAGTGATTGATGCTTTTAAAGGTGTTGATCATATCATTCATGCCGGAGACATAGATAATAAAGCAGTCATTGATCGGCTTGAGGAGATTGCTCCCGTTACAGTTGTGAGAGGAAATGCGGATAAAGAGTGGGCTGAAAATCTTCCGGAGACTGCGATAGAAGAATTTCTTGGCAATAAGATCTATGTTATTCACAACAAAGGTAAAATTCACGATGATCTGACGGGGATATCAATTATCATATATGGACACAGCCATAAATACAGCCTGGTAGAGAAAGATGGGCAGGTCTGGTTTAATCCTGGCTGCTGTGGAAAAAGGAAACCGGAGCAGGAAGTGTCTTTTGCCCTTCTTGAGATATCGGGCTCTGGACAGTTTGAGTTTAGAAAAAGAGTCATAGATAACTCGGGTCAGGATTCAAGGCTTCCAAAGGATATAGA
>CAMVKW010000116.1:0-2875 GCA_947168155.1 uncultured Lachnospiraceae bacterium
TGATGATCAAGCAGAACACATTATCCAAGTATGAAAGTGGTGATCATGATGTTCCTACAGATGTCTTATCTATGGTTGCAAAGCTTCTTAATACAACACCGTCTTACCTGGTATGGGGAAGTGCAGAGGAAGAAGGGTGGCTTTCAGAACTTAATATCATTGCCGGTAGCATTAAGAACCCTGCCATAAGAGAAGCTGCATTAAAACAGATGCTGGCTCTAGCTCAGATGGACGCACAGCTTAAGTAAATATCCCAAAACGGGATGGAATTATCCCAACAGGGGTAGGGGAATAGGTCCCTGCAGACAGTAACATATAACCATAACAAACAAGCAAGCCGGCTTGCTTTAGTACGCGAAAAGGAGTGATTCTTATGGCTGCTAAAGCAAAAGATACAGATTTAATGAAAAGCTATAGGACTGCTGATTCTGAGGAAAGATTTTCCATTATGATGGAAAATTACGCTGTGTTTCCTAAGGTGATCAAGAAAGCCCAGAAAAAAACAGAATATAAGATTAAGGCTGAGCGGGAGTATTTAAGAAGCCATAGTCGGGGCGAACTGGGAGTACGGGTTCAGACATCCAAGAAGAGCGATACAACTGCTGAGGAAGCAATTGCAAATGTCACCCTGGAAGAAGCTTTTGCAACCGGTGAAGTAGATAAGGGGATTCTGAAGGGAATTGAAGAAGCTTCTGTTTATGAAACTGAGATCAAGCTCATCAGCACCATGAGAATGGACTTTGAACTTCTTGAGGATATCATCGAAAGCTACGAAGACGATGACCGGAGGATCATCAGAAAGAGACTGGCAGAGCGCAAGGCTTACAGAGTGATTGCTGAGGAAGAGGATTGCTCTTACGATACTATAAAAAGAAAACTTACAGCAATCAGGAATGAAATCCGAGAGGAAATAGTGGAATGCTTGGAGCTGAATAATCGGGAGGGGCGCTAATGGAAAAGAAACCTCACCGTAATCAGTACGAAGAACCTCATTTTACATGTGTGATTCACTATACAGAAGGATGCGAAAAATATATCTCAGAATTTCAGCAGAAGAAAGTTGCTATATTAAGAAAGCATTTGGAATTATTAAATCCAGCGGAACTGGAGGAGTTCTGTGATATGCTGGAAGAAGAGCTTTTAACTAAGGATAAGGAAGAACAATCATAGCTTGTGGTTGTTCTTTTTTTATTGCAGCATTATAATGTGTGTATATGAAAAGAAAGGATTGATTTTATGAAGAGGAAAGTCACACCAGAAACGGATGACCGCAGAGTAGTCATCTATGCCAGGAAATCTAAGATAACTCATAAGGGTGATTCTATTGCAAATCAGGAAGAATACTGTAAAGACTATGCAAGACTTCATTTGAATTTATCTGAAGATTATGAGTTTGAGGTTTATGAGGACGAAGGTAAAAGTGGATTTTATTCAGATCGTCCTGATTTTCAGCGCATGATTCATGATGTGGAGCGCCGTAAGATAAAGGCTATTGTTTGCTACAAGCTGGATCGTATCAGTCGTAAGATGTCGGATCTTACTAATATGATAGATTTTCTGAATAAATATGATTGCGCATTACTTATCAGTTCAAATAATCTGAACACTAAGGATAGTAATTCCAAGATGATGATTCAAATGCTCGGTATGATTGCCGAGTTTGAGCGTGATATCATTACAGAACGTATACAGGATAATTTGGAAGAACTGGCTAAGGATGGGCGCTGGATGGGAGGTATACCACCAACAGGCTTCACTACAGAGCGTTCCAAGACCGGACGAGGAAAGAGTAAGAATGCGTTTACTTATTTGGTGCCTATTCCTGAAGAAAGAGCTTTAGTTGAGCATGTTTTTGAGGTGTTCCTTGAAACAAGATCCTACAATCAAACTGCACAGAGGCTTAATGAAGAAGGCTACAGGACAAAGATGAACGCTGATTTCACTACGCTTGCAGTCAAGGATCTGATTAGTAATCCTGTCTATTGTATCGCTGATGAATATTCCTATAATTATTTTCTTGATGAAAACTGCAATATGTATGGAGACAAGGAAGAATATGATGGATTTCATGGAATCTCTGTTTATAACAGGACTACCCAGACTAAGGAAGAATCTGATGATTCTACTTTCTTAAATCCTGAGTTTTCCAGATATACGATCCGCAAGGAAAAAGATGAGTGGATTGTTGCAGTAGGCAAGCATGAAGGTTTTATTCTTTCTACAAGATGGGTTGCTGCACAGAAACTTAAAGATGACATTGCCGATAAATACAATAGGCCACATCGAGCAACAAATGCTTTGTTAGCAGGCATTATATATTGTCCATTGTGTGGGAAGAAGCTTTCAGTTGTTTCTGAGAGCAATCGTTATACTCATGGAAAACCTCGTTTTAAATATGCATGTCCAAATGCTGTGAGAAAAGGTGCATGCACTTATCAGGCAGTACGCGGAGTGGAACTTGATGAATATGTAGTAAGCGAGCTTGCAAAACTGAAAGAAGAGGACAATCAGTATGTTAAGCTCATAAAGGCAGAAGCCAAGAAGCTTAAGGCGAGTGATAAGAATGAGCAGGACATCTTAACCCTAAAAAAGGATATAGAAAAGCTGGAGCAGGATATAATGCTTCAGGTTAAAAACTTAAGAGATGTATCAGATGCTTTAAGACCATATGTCCAGGCTGATATGGACAACATGGCAAAAGAGATAGCTGATAAAAAGAAGAAGCTTCAGAAGCTGGATGCAATCGAAAAGCAACGTTCAGATCAGTATAGTGACCTAAGCAAGACGCTTGAAATAGCAATGAATTTTGAGAAAATGACCAAGGATGAAGATCCGGAAGTCATTGTATCAATTATCAGAAGTATTGTTGAGAGAA
>CAMVKW010000117.1:0-2875 GCA_947168155.1 uncultured Lachnospiraceae bacterium
ACATGCATCGGGTGATGTATTTGACTGCAAAATGTTGGAGTCGTCTGGTATAAGTGACTGCAAACCAGAATGACTTAAAGAACTATTAGAAGATGTATCATCACTCTGGCAAACCTCTTTGCTATAACTGTCAGAACCGGTTTTCTTCTTGGCTGCATTAAGTCTTTCGGGTTTAAAGTGATTAGCATCTTTACGATCCTTGAATCCGGTCCGATAAACAAACGTTATCATCGACGGATCAGCATTTCCTTCTTCATTATAACCTCCCACGATGACATAATCCACTATACTTTCAAATACTTGACGATCGAATTCTTTTATGGTAGTCTCTGTCTCCAATTTTTCACGCATGAATGCAATACGATCTTCTAAATCAAGTTTAGAATTTCCTATGTCTTCTAAAGCTTCAATCTCAATCTTCTTTTCACTGAGCTGATTCTGCAGGGTATCTCTCTTCTTCTCAAAGGTTTCAAAATCGATTTTTCCTTCAAGATGCATATCCAGCAGGTTATTGAGCTTGTAACTAATATCTTTGAGTTTATCTTTTTCCTTCTCGATGCGCTTACTAACATCACTATCACTAAGAGTAGACTCAACCCTTGATAAAAACTCATCCAGTACATCTTTATGATCACGAGTCATAATATTATATGATTCAACAAATGCGCTCATCAGAGCCTCTTCAGGAATTGCTTTACAGTTTGGACAATTCTTTTTTCCTTTCTTTGAAGCTGTGATACAAAGCCATATTGTTTTACGGTATTTACCTCCATGCCATGTCCTTCTGGTCAAAGTTGCGCCACAATAACCGCATCTACACTTACAACTGAAAGCATACTTATTGGTATAAAGAGTTCTATACTCATCTTTTCTTAACCTGGCATTTGAGCGACATTTACCTCTTTTAGCAAGAATCTCCTGAGCTTTATCAAATACCTCTCTACTAACAATGGCTTCATGATGATCTTTCAACAGATACTTGTCAGACTCCCCTAAGTTATCCAGTCTTCTATGTGATATAGGATCTACTGTAAACGTCTTACCTTGCAGCAAATCTCCAACATATTTTTCATTTCGAATAATGCCTGCAACTGTTGTCTGATGCCATGTTTTTGATCCGGAGGGGTTTGGGACGCCCATTTCTTCAAGTTCACGAGCAATAGTAGATGTTCCTACACCAGAGACATATCTATTAAAAATGTATTGAACAATCTTTGCCTCTTCCCGATTAACTGTCATAGTTTTGGTTGCAGGATCATAATCATAACCAAGAGCGCCAACAAATCCGACGATTTCTCCTCTGGACATCTTCATTGCTAAGCCCTTCTTTACATTATTTGATATATTCTCTACTTCCTGCTGAGCCACTGAGCTTAAAACCACAAGCAGCAACTCACCATCCATCGATAATGTATTAATCTTTTCGTCCTCAAAAAAGACTGCAATATTCTTCTCTTTCAAAGTTCTCACATACTTCAAGGTATCTAAGGTATTTCTAGCAAATCGGGAGATTGATTTGGTTATAACCATATCAACCTCCCCGTCTAGACATGCCTTTATCATTTTTTGAAAACCTTCACGCTTAGAAACCTGAGTTCCCGTAATAGCTTCATCTGCATATACTCCGGCCATCATCCAATCCGGTTCTTTTTCAATCAGCTCTGTGTAATACTTTACCTGAGAACTAAAACTATTAAGCTGTTCTTCCCCATCGGTACTTACACGACAATAAGCTGCTACCCTTTTACGAACAATTTCTTTGCCTCGCATTCTGCGATCTTCCAGAGAAGTCTTCGCACGTATAATACTTACTTCATTTTCCATGTTCTGAACCTCCTATCCTGAATTCTACCAATAGCCTACTAATCTACAAGTATGTCAGATACTATTCCGTAGTCGCCTTTAAGAGAACTCATACATTTTTCGTACTCCTCATCTGTTAAAAGTCCCTCACGACGTAATATTCCTAAATAACTAACTTGTATGGAGTAACGGAGGAGTTTATCTTTTTTTTCCATAACCACCCCTCCTTACTTTGTGCCAACATGACACGAAGTCACTTCTAAAATCTCAGTTACTTCCTGCTTAACAAATTTGCGAATCTTAGTAATCTTCTTTACTGCTGAGTGGTACTCAATTCCACAGCTTGAAGCTATATCTGTAAGGTTCATTTCTTGATTCAAATACTTTTGAAATAAACTGCGTTCCTCATTTATAAGGCAATTAACTTGTAGATCATATAGATGCTGTATTTCCTTCATGTTCTTAAGAACATAAGCTTCTTCAATGATCTTCTCAGAGTTTTCAATTCCTTCTAGGATATCTCCTGAAAAATCACACTTTCTGATTGCACTTTCCAGATTTGCACGAAAAGTAGCTTCGTTTCCGGTAGGATCACTGTACCCATTTCCGGATTGAACTCTAACACCTAATTCGCTGTAATCTACTCTTCTATTTTTTTCTTTCTCTTCCCAAATGATGTATTTCATAGCTGCTATACGTGCATTAATGATTCCATCTATCTGAGGATAATACTTGCAGATTATATCCACCTTCGTTTCAGGTGTTGCCTCTGCATATTTTCTAATAATAGTTGCCTTAGTTTCCATCTGATCCTCCTTAAAAGTCCGATTGATGTCACTAAAGCTGCGCGCTGCTTCGTAACTTCTTTACATATATAATTCTACTGGGATTAGCCTTTGGAATCGTTAACATAGTCGTGTACAAAAAGTACACATACTGTGTACCTTAGCCCTCAAGAATCTGAATCTGCCTAAGCATAGCAAGAGCAGACTGCTTTGCCTTATCAGTCTTCAGATGGTTTAGAATCTCTATTGCTTCATTAACAATAGGATCAAGATTATCCGGCGTATCG
>CAMVKW010000118.1:0-2869 GCA_947168155.1 uncultured Lachnospiraceae bacterium
TATTCAGGCAATTTAGAGCAATTAATTCATTATTTAGATGTTCAGTTAAAAAGGACCAAATTGTAAGTGATAGCTCTATTCTTGATTAGAAGCATAGACCACTTCCCAATACATTCATGGTTGTAGTTTACCTTTTATTTTAGAACAACAGGTATAAATATATAATTTCAAGGAGATGCGTTGTATATGAAAAAGATAGTTATTATTGTTTTGGCAGTTGTGATTGTTATCTGCGCAGCTGTAATGGGATTCCTAACCTTTGGAAATTCTCAAAAAGGAAGCGTAGAGATAGTAGAAGACAAGTCCTACCTTAACGACTTCGAAGTTCAGGATGGAGAGACCAGAATTAACTGCGTTCTCACATTCAAGAACACTTCTGATAAAGACATCACATTCTCAGTAAAAGCTCATTTCACAGACGACTACGAAAGCGGTCTTGTAAGTGATGAGTATGTAATTGGTATATGTGAAGATACAGGTGAAGAGCACATAACGATTAAAGCTGGAGAGACAATCGAGTATAAAGGAGTGGCTTTCTGCTCCAAGAATAACGGCAGCGAGATCAAGAGCGACAGGCTCCTTCCTGACCTTACAATAGAAGAAATTGAGTGATATTTAAAGAGGGTGAATCTTCTGGAATAGAAGATAACACCCTCTTTTTTCTTAAGATATATAACAAGCTATGGTCTGAATTACTCAGAAAGCATAGCCCACTTATCATACAGCACTTCAAGCTTTGCTGTTATATCTTCCTGCTCGTCCGTGCGCTTACGAAGTTCTGCAAGGTCTGTTGCGATCTCAGGTCTGGACATTTCTTCGTTCAGGACTTCGTTACGCTCTTCAAGCTTGGCGATTTCTTCTTCGCAGGCTTTAAGCTCTTTTTCCTTCTTCTTCTGCTGGGCAGCAGCGGCTTTCTGAGCTTTCCAGTCAGCCTTGCCGTCAGTAGAATCGGCGCTGTCACCTGCATACTGGAAGCTGTTAGATTTAATCGTGCCTGAAGCAGATGCTGAAGTGGTACTTCCTAAGGCAGAAGTGCTCTGGCCTCCGAGAAGTACGCCGCTTGCTGCAGCCGTAGCAGTAGCAGACTGATTACCTGCAAGGATCTGAGCCATTCGCTCGTCATGATGCTCAAGGTAATAGTCGTAGTTACCAAGATAGTTAACAAGGACGCCGCTTGTAAGATCAAGGATCCTAGTAGCTGTCTTATTTATAAAGTATCTGTCATGGCTTACATACAGGACAGTTCCTTCATATCCGTTAAGGGCACTTTCAAGGACCTCTTTACTTGTAATATCAAGGTGGTTTGTAGGCTCATCGAGAAGCAGAAGGTTAGCTTCAGAGAGCATAAGCTTTGCAAGTGACATACGGCCCTTTTCACCACCGGAGAGGTCGCCAACACGCTTAAATACGTCTTCACCAGTAAAGAGGAAGGCAGCAAGCGTATTTCTTATCTCTGTATTATTAAGAGTTGGATACTCATCTGAAATTTCTTCGAACAGGGTCTTTTCATCATGGAGTACGTGGTGCTCCTGATCGTAGTAACCAGGGTGAACCTTTACGCCAAGTGTTATCTTACCTGCGTCAGGTGGAAGCAGGCCATTGATGATCTTGAGCATTGTGGTCTTACCTGTTCCGTTATCACCGATTATGGCTACTCTTTCACCTCTTTTTATTTCAAATGATATATTTTCAAAAAGATGTGCATTGTCAAAAGATTTAGAGATTCCCTCAACGTTCAGTACGTCATTACCTGATACGCAGGAGGGAGTGAGCTTTATCTTCATCTCATCGTCTACTTCTGTAGGCTTTTCGATGCGGTCGATCTTCGCAAGCATCTTTTCCCTACTTTCAGCACGCTTGATGGATTTCTCGCGGTTGAAGCTCTTTAATTTATCAATTACTTCCTGCTGGTGCTTGATTTCCTGCTGCTGATTGATGTAGGCATGCCAAGCAATGGCGCGGCGTTTCTCTTTTTCTGTAGCGTAGAAGGAGTAGTTGCCGTTGTAGATGCCGGACTTGGTCTGGTCGATCTCGACGATCTTGCCAGCGATCTTATCAAGGAAGTAACGGTCGTGGGATACGATCAGTACAGCGCCCTTGTAGTTGAGAAGATAGGTCTCAAGCCACTGAATTGAGTTCATATCAAGGTGGTTGGTAGGCTCGTCGAGGATGATGAGGTCAGGCTTTTGCAGAAGGAGCTTACCAAGGGCAACCCTGGTCTTCTGGCCTCCTGAGAGTGTGCTGATGGGCTTTCCAAACTCTTCATCAGTAAATCCAAGACCTCTTGCAACGCCCGCAACTTCGCTCTGCCAAGCATATCCGTCGATAAGCTGGAAGTGGTGAGTCATTGCGGTGTAGTCGTTCATGAGCTTTGTGAGTTCGTCACCGGTTACGACCTTCATCTTATCTTCAGCTTCGCGGATTCTCTCTTCAAGCTCGATGGTATCTTTTTTCACAAGCTTAAGTTCATCATAGATTGTGTTCGATGAGTCTATGTTCTGGTTCTGTGCCAGGTATCCAAAGTTTGTATCCTTGGAAAAAACAACTTCGCCTTCATCAGGAGACAGCTGACCTGTGATTATCTTTAATAGAGTAGTCTTGCCGGCTCCGTTGATGCCGACAATGGCTGCTTTTTCACCTGCTTCTATGTGAAAAGAAACACCTTTAAGTATGTCTTTACCATCGAAAGACTTACAAATATTGTGACATGAAAGTAACATAATATACCTCTTTATATATCTGCGTATAAATGAATAGTTGATTGATGTTTTATCTGTAAATATTGTTGGATTTACTACTCTTTATTTTGTACCATGCGGATAAAAGTCGCCGATTCATAACAGCTTATCCGCAAGTAATCCGGAACCCA
>CAMVKW010000119.1:0-2849 GCA_947168155.1 uncultured Lachnospiraceae bacterium
GTAAGCATCCAACCCCTTTTTAGGTGGTCTGAGATATAGTTATTACCTTTGTGCCATTAATTCTAAAAAACAGAAGATATGGCAGTAAGTAGTAAAGACATTGAAACCCTGTGGAAGCGCTACTCCAGTGAAGCAGTTAAACGAGGAGTCTCTGTCACACAGTTCTTTGAATCAAATGGTGTACCTTATCACGTATTTGAGAAATGGTACAAGAAGAAGTTCACTCAACCAGCAGTTGTCAATTGCGTAGTCAAGGATACTCAGGATGTGGGTCCGCATCCTTCAATAGATAATAAGGTGGAGGATGCAGACGCCACAGTTGGTGCAGCTGATCATGAGGAAAAGAATATCTCCTACGTTTATGTGGGCTTTAATGATGGTATGAAAATAGAGCACCACAAATTGAGCTATAATGAATTGGTAAGTTTCATCAAGAAGATCCAGCCATTATGTTTAGTTTGACAGGTGCATCAAAATATAGATATATTCCTAATTACAGGGATATGCGAGGAGGATATGACAAACTAAGTGGCGTTGTCCGTACTCTGACAGGGAGGATGGAAGAAGGCACCGCTTATGTATTTACCTCTAAAGACCAGAAGCTGGTTAAGATTATCCGTCATGAGCACAATGAATGCCAGTTGTTTGTACAACGGTTTGATGGCAACATGAGTTTCATTAGGCTTGAGTTCAATGGCTCGCAGCCAATATATGTACTAGAGTATAAGTATCTGGTAGCTATGCTGGAGTGTCCGGTCATCAAGAAGATAGGTCCTATTAAGCGTGAGTATGAGGAAAAAGTTGCATAATTGCTTCGTACTGATGTTAAAAATGCGTAAAGGGTTGTCCTTTTATTTGGTTAAAAGTATGTGCAATGCATTGGTAATCAGATACTTGGCTCTTATTCTTATATGCGTTGAGGTCTACTTGCGAGCCTCTCTGTTACTCTATCTCGGCATGCAGAATAGGGTGGTATTACAGGGCCTTCTCAAGGCCTTAAAATCGCACAACGTACTGGTTATCAGGATGTTAAATAATATTTTTGAATTTGGATTTGCCATAAAAAGTATGTACCTTTGCATAGCAAAAGCCCCATATTATGGCAGATTTGAAGTTAGATATAGCACGTATGGTTATGCAGACCAGATACGAGATGCAACTGGAAGCAGAGGCATCGTCCGTGTATGGTGAACATCTGACAGATATGGAACGTGATGGTTATCAGAAGCGAATAAATGACTTACTCGATGGACTCGAATCTCTCCTGAATGCAAATGTTAAGATGGGAGAGAGAATAGAGAATTTGGAGAAGATAGCCAAGGACTATGAAGACCTGAAGGTGAAATATGACAAGTTGGAGGGCCAACTCGCTATGCACAAACGCGGTAAATATGGCAAAGGTAGCGAGAAGTCTAAGGATGATTCCTCTTCTGATAAGAATAAGACCAAAGATGAAGATGAGGAAGACTATATTGAGAATGGAAGTAAGCGCGATGTACCTCCTGTAGAGGATCCAGAAGAGGAAGAACCATCTTCATCAGAGCCTCAGGAGAAGAAGCCTCGTGATTTAAGCAATCGTCCTGACCATTATGACAAGTCTCATGCAGATATACATGTCGTCCACGAATGTGACCTCGATAAGTTGGAGGAACTGGGCCTGGAATTTATCCGCTATACACGCCCTGTTGATCAGTTTGACAGAGTTAGTGTTACGCGTCAGGATACATACCGTTACGTTTGGGTCCGTGACAAGAAGACTGGTAGGGAGTTTGCCTACTTTGTTCCCAAGAAAGAGAAGCGTGAGTGCATATTTGTCAATGAGTCAGAGTATGATGAGCCCAGACTAGTCCCTCATACAAGCTGCACTTGGCGTATGTTATCTGACTTGGGTGTCAACAGATACCAGTATGCCCTTTCATGTGGCAGGGAGGTGTATCGTATGATTAATGAGAAGATGAAGGTTGCCCCCCAGACAATCCTTAACTGGCTGAAAGAAGGAGCAGAGTTTCTTAAAGGCGGAATGTGTCGCATCAAGAGACGTCTTCTGAAGAAAGGAACAGCTATTTATGTTGATGAAACGTGGGTTGATACAAGGGTTAAGCAGAACAATGGTTCCTTCAAATACGTGAAACGTTATATGTGGGTCATTGTCAACCTGACCACAAAGGTCTGTTACTATCTGTTTGGCCGTAGGAGACGTGAAGTAATCGAGAAATTCCTTGGCGATTTTCAGGGAACCCTGATGACAGATGCTTACAATGCTTATGCTTATTTTAGCAAGTTGGATGGGTGTACTCACGCATGTTGCTGGGCTCACGTCCGCAGAATTTTCTGGTCGGCGTTGAAAGACTATAAAGACAGTCTGGCTCAGAAGTATATCGAGCTGATTAGTAATTTATATAAGGTGGAACTGGAGAGTATCCTTCTTCATCGGACAGAGGCCGAGGTGCTTAAAGCCAGGAAGACAGAGTCGATACCGATACTCAATGAGTTAGATCAGAAAGCTTCGTTGCTAATGGCGAAGATAAAGAGTAAATCGGTAAAAGTCTCAAGCAAACTCGAACATGCATTAAACTATATGCATAACCACTGGAAAGAGCTAATTGCTTATATAGATATAGGAAACGTCCTAATAGATAACAACTGTTGCGAACGGGCAGTCCGGCCATTTACCAATCTACGGAAGAACTTTGGTGGATTCAGTAGTGAGTTAGGTGGAGAGGTTGCTGCAGCATGGTTGACCTTTGTGGAATCATGTAAGCTTCAGAAAAAAGCTGCGCTCGATGTCTTTAAGGGATATTTCCAGAGAATTGCCGAAGGTAGGAGGGATTATGACCTCATTACCGAAG
>CAMVKW010000120.1:0-2838 GCA_947168155.1 uncultured Lachnospiraceae bacterium
GTGAGCCTTTCCCAATCCTCATAAAACGTCTTTATAAATCGAATTGCCTGTGTCCCGATCCCTTTGCCCTGATACCTGGGAATAACACATAAACATCCCACCTCATACACTCCTTTTTCCAGGTTTATACACGATACACAACCAATAGGTTCATTATCGCAAAGTATGATGTGTTTCAGATATTTGCTGATCGACTCTTCCATCATCTCTTTTGTCTGCCCATATCCCGGGCACGAACCATATCGCACATAATCATCATAAAAAGAAGCATTATAAATATTTACCAATAGCTCAGCGTCTTCTATAACCGCTTGTCTGTATTCTATCTTCATAATATATAAACACCTCAGACTCCGATTTATCATCCCGGAAGCTAATTCTTCTCAAACACGATATTATTTACCTGCTCCGTGAGATATAATTCCGTATCTGTCTCTACCAGATCATAGCTGTCTATTACATCCTTATCATGTTTCCTCAGCACTTCCTCGTATCCGTATGCCGTATCCTTCTTTTTGGGAAATCTTATTGAACTGTCAAAACTGTCCACAGTAACGAGACCCTGCCTGCTACAAATTGCATTCCACTCTTCCTTGGTATAAAACTTAATATGCCCATCCTTCTTAAGCCGCATATAATCATCAACAAATCTTTTCGAATCACATTCGTTAGGGCATGGATCTGAAATGAAGAATTTACCACCATTCTTTAAAACTCTGCTCACTTCACCAACGCTATGCTCTATATCAGGAAAATGATGCAAAGCGTATCTTGTCACTACAAGATCAAAGGTATCGTCTTCAAATGGAAAATCGATTCCGTCATAACTTACAAACGACAGATTTTTAATTCCTTCGACATCTGCTCTTGTTCGGTTTGCCTCAAGTGCGGCATTCACGATATCCAGCCCGATCACATCACAGCCGGGATTGTTCTTCGCAATAGGAAAAGAAAGATATCCACTCCCGGTTCCGAGGTCAAGAATCCTCATTCCATCACTTATTTTCAAAAATCCGAGTATTTTTTCCAAATGCTCTGTATCTTGTGTCTGTCTGTTATAAAAGTCACCAGTAGCAAAGCTTTCTTCAAACCCTTTTCGGGTATCATTTATACTTTCTTTGATGTCCATGGCATCATCCTTCCTCACATTAGTCAATTATCCAAGTTATTATTTCCTTAAGTACTTCTTATCCGATTCATATTCTTCGCTAACAAATCGTTCCACTGTCATGTGAAGATCATACTTATCGCGAAGCTCGGCAAGTTGCTTCATCATCGGTGATGCATGATGTACATCTATAGCCTCCTGATCTGACCACGAATCAATGAGCAATACAGTCTCGGGGTCCTTGAGAGGTTGAAAGTATTCATACCTCAGATTTCCTTCTTCTGCTCGAATAGCATCAGCGATACCTGATGATTCCATTTCATCCACAAATGCACGTGCATTTCCGTTTATTCCCTTATAGTAAAGGTTTACTGTTATCATAAGATCTCCTTAGTAAGTTATCCTGGATTTCCATATGCATGTATCATATGATCCATTATATCATCATCGCTTTCTGCCTATTCAAGTATTTTACTTTTTATCTGAATATATTTATCCATGATCTGTTTATCTCCTAATTTTTCTTAATTTCCTATCAAAATATAATGCAAACGCTGTAAGAATAATAAATGTAAAATCCTTCGTAATCAGTACAGGAATCGGCAGTTCAATCCCGGCAAGAATTTGAAATACAGTCTGAAGCGTAAGTATGATTCCGATGATCTGACATACTATTAATATCATCCTAAAAAGAACATAACCGATAAACTTCTCTTTTTTACAAAGATAGTACGTAATAAACAGGAGCGGACTGATGATTCCCATATCAAGCACATATGTAGGTTCCGTGGTGTATACTTCAATAAGCGCAAGTGGTGAATCATTTATCAGCGTTGGAATAATATCCGGAAGCCATGCCACAAATAGAGAGAATCCCGATAAAATGAGAAATACTTTCATTCCTTTAGTAAAAAAAGAATTTACTCCTCTGTTTTCTTCATTTTCCGTTTTATAAAAAAATGCAAGTAATATATTTACGCTGAAAAGACATGTGCTGAATAAAAGTATATACACAAGATGTAATCTGTTATACGTAACACCAAAGGCAAGACAGGCCGAATAATATAATAATAAGCTTATATATCCAAAGTTTTGAATATATCTTTCCACGCTCTGCTCTTTCCGGAATTTGGTAAAGGAATAAAGAGCAAGCGGTACAACGACAAACAGTACAGTAAAATCCGTTCCTATATGGATCGGAGCCTTGAAAAATGAATCATGTGAATAAATCCCCGATCCCCATATTCGAATGCTCTCCCCATATTGGTTCATCGCATAGTATGACTGTCCCGGATCAAATGATAATATGCCTGCAATTGTAACAACCATCACTAATAGTATTGTCACTATATTCAATACAATCAATATTTTATTCTTTTCATTCATCACTATTCCTCATCTTTCCTCTAATCAAAAAGGTAATATGTTACTCTTTTGGTAAAAGTAACATATTACCTTTTATTCTGTCAACTCTAATATTTTATTTCGTATTACCTAATATCCCATCGCCCGCCTTCCTCTTGGTCAATTGTTTCCATGAATTTTTTGCGGATAACCGCATTTTTCTATCAAAGGAAAGACACTCATTCCCGCCCTCGATACGCTCTATCAATGGGCAGATGATCAAATGAAGGCAAAATAATCAGTTTATATAATTCACAAATATTTCACAATAATTGTTAGCACTCTCCCTTGACGAGTGCTAATTTAAGTGCTATAACATAATCGAA
>CAMVKW010000121.1:0-2833 GCA_947168155.1 uncultured Lachnospiraceae bacterium
CTCATACGCCGCTCCTTTCTAAAGGAAGCAATCTGCTTTTGTTACTTCCTGATTAGAAGTATACCATTTCGAACATGCGTTTGCAATACTGATTTTAAAATCAATTCCTTTTCCTATTTCGTATGTAGTTTTTATTCTGTTTTCCTTGGGACTATCTTATACTCTACACTGTCATCCTTAACCACAACTTCAATTGTGTTTTTGCAGCATTTGCATACAAATTCCTGTTCTCCGGAAGACGATTTAAATGCTATTTTTCCATCTACAGGACATGTTATAAATAATTTTTGAAACTTTTCCATTTTTAATTACCTCCATAAAAATAAGCCGATATAAGAAAATTAGACTATAATAATCTAATTTTCCTACTCGGCTTTGATACACAATGATCGGCACTTCCAGTAGTCTAAACCTCAATAAAAGGTCCTTTTTCTATTTTCCGTTGAATTCTTTCCAAAGGAATAAATCCTAAACATTCTTGATTGCCATCCAAGAGGGCAACCCCTTTAATCCCATCACGCTTCGCACAGTAACCAAGTAATCTTCCTGACTTGGACTTTGACTCTGCACGAATCGCCATGTCATCTATTTTTACTTTTTTATTCAATATTATCCCCCCTTATTCCATTCCGTTAACTTTAAACAGCTCCATCAACGTTATTGAAATTCCTGCCTCTTCAAGATCCGGCTTGTGTTTCATATATAGTTGCATAAGCATTTCCTGCCTATCGGAATCACTTCCATGATGCAAGAGTGCCGCACAATTCGGGCATAAGCAACAGACGTTAGCCGGTATATCCAAACTGACATTGAATTTATTCTGCGCTGATATCGGAATCAAATGCATTGCCTGCATAAAATTCTTCCCCGTATTGGGATTTATAAACGTCGAATGATTTGGATTAGCCTCACACTGATATCCCGCTTTTTTCAGCGCCATTGCATTATTTCTTATAGTAACCGCAGTCCTCATTTCATCCGCTTTTGAAACTTCAACAGATTCTTTTCTACTAGCAGCAAAACCGTGCATGACCATATTCATATAGTGCTCAACAAGGTCAGCATAAAGATTATAAGCTGAAAGAAGTTCACTCTTAAATGTGAGTTCATCATTTAATTCACTAACTTCAAAAGTTTTATAGCAGACTAATCCTCGGCGAAGAAAAGGTATCTCTTCAACTTTCTTCTCCATTGACCAGTTACCACCCTCTTTATTAACAACATGATGGAATGAATCAATCAACTCGCCATCATAAGGGACATACTCTTTTAAAACTATGGCCAAAAATGCAACGTCACGTTTTCCGTTCCACCATATGCCAAGTGTAAGACGATTTGTTTTGTCAACAAGAGGGTTAAGATCCCGAACCATTACTCCCCAATGAATAGGAATCTCTTCACCATTCATTGCAAATCGTTGTCTACTAGCAGCGTTGAACATCATTCGGTTATCCTTTGCTCGTGCCACCCTGCCATCTGTCATTAGCGATAAATATGAGCTGAATATTGGAGCAATCTTATTCTCAATAATACTTCTTTGATCTGCATAATCTTCGGCAATTGTAAACATCTTCATTGCCTCTATAATCTGCCCCTTACTCCAAAGTTTGTCGTCTACAGCATCGATATCTGCCTTCATCAAAATTGCAGGATTAGCTATCCCTAGAGCAGCAGAAAAATCATATAGATCATCCGTAGTAAGTCTCTGTGTACCATTTAAGACTTTTGAAAGTTTAGACTTTGTCCAATGCAGTCTGTTTGAAAGCTCGGTTTGCGAAATATTTTTTTCCCGCATTATCTCAAAAACCATATCAATGATTTTGTTTGATTCTGTCGGCATAGTTATCACCTCTGAGTTTTGATTGTTTCTTATTTCGAAATTATTGTATCTCCTTCCAAGGATGCTGTCAATATGTTTTTCTATTTTCGCAACTACTTTTTTTCAAAAAAAGAAACAGCTTCCCAGTATAAGACCAGAAAACTGTTTTATATAAGCAATATCATTTGGGCTATTATTCATCCTTAAAATGACTAATCCGCCCGTATTTTTGCTGTGAATACATAAGGTTGTTATATACCTCATGCCTTAACATGTATTGTTTTATCATTTTTCCATTTCGAGATATTTGCCTTGAGACCATCACTGTATCATTCTCCAATATTGAATCTGGTGAAAACCAGTAACCTTCATATTCAATCGGCTTATTCTCAGACTTCATAAGCTTCTTAATAATCTTCAAATCTTCTGGATTAACTGCATCCATAAACGACCACAGACATTCCATTTCTCTCTTCTCATCTTGAATTTTCGATTCTTTTCCACGCTTTTTCCAATACCTTTTCTCAGAAAGAGCTTCATATGAATACCTTAGTAACTGCACAACCAAAAAACACCCTGCCGCAATTAAAAGATAAACACCTGTCACTGTAATCTTTTTTATCATCCAAGAATCATTTGGTATAAATAATAATACAATTCCTGCTCCAAACAAGCTGATCACGGTTGGAATAAGATGTTTTTCTAAAAAAATCTTTAATGCCTCTGCTAACGATTCCAACAAACTTCTCCCACCTCCATTTATTTTTTACACGTTAATTCCTTAAGCCTACGCAATAAGCATAGAAAAATCCCACATTCTTCTGGTCCTAAATGATACATATAATCCCAATGCGTCAAGCCTCTCCAATATGAAAATGCACCTGAACCAATAACTTCGATATCATCTAAATAAGCTACAGCTTCTTTTAAACCTTCGCCATAAGGAGTCTTACATCCTCTCTTAGGTCAGTTTACAAGGAACTACACGCAGACCGTGAAACGGGCTGCTGACAA
>CAMVKW010000122.1:0-2833 GCA_947168155.1 uncultured Lachnospiraceae bacterium
AATCAACTCCCTCAATGCCGACCTTGGCAAGTATTGATGTCAGTGCTGCAAACACTGCTGATAGAATCGCAAATAAAAGCCACATATCACTCATCCTCCAGATCCCAGGGATCTATATCAAGCTCAGCCTTGATACGGGTCTGCTTGCCGTCTCTATTCTGGAATGGGAACTCAATTATTTTCTTTTCCTTTTCAGCTACCATCCCCAGCTGTTCATTGATTTCCATCTTTGCCAGCTGCTCTTCTGTATAATCATCCAGGAAAAGACAATCCGTATCCCAGAAACATATATCAAGATATGCACGAAGATCCTCGTAGCAGTTAACCAGATACTCAGCAGTTTCCTCCAGTTCTTCTCCTTCAAAATCTCCCTTGTATGATTCAAGAGCAGCTTTTTTAACTACGCTGCGGTCAGGCTCAGGAATTCTTTCTACTGTGGAAAGTTCCTCGTCATCATCAAAATCATCTCCGAAGAAATCATCCTCGTCATCGTCATAGTCTTCATCAAAATCCTCATCGAAGCCATCTATCATATCATCCTCAAGACCATCGAAAAGGCCATCCTCGATATCCTGGTTGATCATATCCACTTCGCCAATCTCGCTCTCGATGATACTGTAGAGAATATATTCCGTTGTAAGATCTGGCACATATTCCTTCTTTGCCCTGAGAAGCTTGTACAATCTAAAGAATTTCTTATTTGCCTTTTCCAAAGGATAATTATCTGGAAGATAAGACATGGAAACAGCAGCTGCAAACTCATCATCAAGCATTAGCTCTTTTAAATCCACAAGCTCATCAAAGCTCTTGGTAGACGCACTCTGATCAAGTTCGCCTCTCTGAGCCATTCCCCAGACAACCTCATCGAGAATGATATCCTCCATGATCTCCAGAAGCCTGTAATTTACAAATTCAGTAATTATCTTATCCGCCTTTTCATCCCCAATAGGATTCGGTAATTGAAGCATTCTACATTTCCTCCTTTGGCCACTCTGAGCCAACATCTAATCTATTCTCTGTAAGCCAGTCATCTTCCACTGACATATATTTCTCATTGCCGGCATCATCCACAAGTGTAACTGATACCTTGGGCTTCTGGCCTGGCTGCAGTTCTTCACAGCCATAATCCCCATCAAAGATCTGCTTTATTCTCCACATATCATCCCCATTATTTCTCTATTTCGCTCCAGCAAGTTGTAAATACCATCCTCAGAAAGCACTCCCCGCTTTATATCTGCAGGAATCTCACCGCTCTCATCTGCAGCAAAATCTTCTTTCCACTTCTTGCAGGAATAATACGCTTCCAACTTCTCAATCTCAGGCTGAAGTTCTCTGTACTCCTCAATAGCCTTCTCAAAAGCACTCTGTGTCTGCAGAACCTTATCAAAGATCTCTTCCATCTCAGATATATGCTTAAAATCCTTCCCCATTAACGCACATCCCTTCGGTCCCCACACACTGGAGGATCCTCCCTACAATAGCGCCGCTGGTCTTTTCTCATATAAAAAGGTCAGCGGCTTCATATATGTCATTTACTGAACATATCCATTATACCCCCAACAGTGCTATTCATCACACAAAAAAATGGACTGGAACACTCTCCAGCCCACCTGTAAATCTCTCCTGTAATTACGTATTCAGTATCTCCCACGGCTCCGAAGTCAAGTACTTCTTAAAAAGCCCTTCCCTTTTGGCTATCTAAAGCAATGATACAACGCTCTAAAATACGCTTCATAATCCTGATTGTCTGAAAGGCCAGACACTTCACCATCCCCAGCTTCTATGATTCTCCAGGCACCATCCTGAAGTTCTGCATAATCTATAGTATAATATGGACTATCAAGTTTCTTATACTTCTCCAGCAAGTCTCTAGGAGGTTCAGAGACATAATTACCCTGCCCGGAATTTCTGCTAATAGTAGCTATCTCATGATTAATGTAAAATACCCGGTATTCATTGGTCCTTTCTCCATATCTTTTTAGGTCCAGATATTCCTTAATGCAGATTCCTCCTGTCAACAATTCTCCTCGGTACTTGTAGAAAACCTCCATCCATTTATCAAATTGGTCCTGCGTGATAGCCTGATCAAAGAACCTCGGGAACTCCGTTCCCTTAACAGATTTCACATAGTCTTTTATCATAAACCTATCGAAATAATGCTTAATCTCTTCAACTTCTATATGCGCATGAAGCGGATACATAAACATCTTTGCTGTATCTGCTTTAACATACTCATATATATTAGGAAAGATATGCATCAGTTCATACTGCTCGGGAGTAGTAACCAGCCTTATGTTTTTCTCAAAAAGTTTCTGATAGAATTTCTCATATTGATTAGGCTTCATCATCCATCCGCGATATACTGCAGTTATTTCGCTATCCGGAGCATATCTGACAACAAGCTTATTATTGTTAAACCACTCATCATATCCAAATAGAGCCACATCAAATAATCCTGTTGATACTACTGCCTCATATTCTTTTTGTAAATCCTCATCCACCTTATCAATATCAAAGTAGCTGGAAGGAAATAAAATCATATCTATCATAGTTTTACCTTTTACATCTAAATAGGCTGCCTTTGTAAGACAGCCTATAACCATTACTTAATCCTCATTTTTTATAAGGTACTTATTGTTGATAACCTTCATGGAGAGTGGTCCACTCAAAGTGTAGGAATGTACTGGTTCCTTAGGTCTTATAACAATACCCTCTCTAACAGTTCCATTGTATCCGATTCCATCAGTCCTTGCTAAAAGAGCCTGTTCATCCGGATACTTGGCAAGAAGGTCTTCACCCTCTTCCTCAACAGGGACCATCAAACAACCAACAT
>CAMVKW010000123.1:0-2781 GCA_947168155.1 uncultured Lachnospiraceae bacterium
AATTCGTGTGATATCATGTAATCGTGGCGGCAACTTTCCGCCCTTCCCGGTTCGGCTCCTTCCGACCGGTTTATATATGGCCATCCTCCGGGATGGCCCTATTTTAGGGAGATTAAGTATAAATGATAGGTCTTGGGACTCTTATAAATACAGCAGCCATCATTCTTGGAGGAATTATCGGGCGTTTTACCGGTAAGATGTTTAAAGAAGAGCAACAGCTTGCTATAACCAAAGCATGCGGTATAAGTGTTCTGTTTATCGCGATTGCAGGAGCCCTGCAGGGCATGATGCGTATTGATGGCGGCACCTTAATAAGCGGAAAATCGATGCTTGTGGTTCTTTGTATTGTGGCAGGTACGATCATCGGTGAACTGATCAGGATAGAAAAAGGCTTTGAAAGATTCGGAGAATGGCTCAAGATAAAGACAGGAAATGCGAAGGACAAGCAGTTTGTAAATGCCTTTGTCACCGCCTCATTAACGGTATGTATCGGGGCCATGGCGATCGTCGGAGCGATTCAGGACGGGATCATGGGCGATTACTCTACATTGGCCGTAAAATCGGTTCTGGATTTTATCATTATAGTTGTAATGACTTCCTCTTTAGGAAAAGGAAGCGCCTTCTCAGCAATACCGATCTTCATATTTGAAGGCTCGATCACATTGCTTGCCCGGCTGATCTCACCGGTTATGACAGATATGGCTATAGCTTATCTGTCACTTATCGGATCCATACTGATATTCTGTGTGGGCGTAAACCTTGTCTGGGGAAAGATGTTGCGCGTTGCAAATATGCTTCCGGCCCTCATTTTTGCTGTTATTGCGGCATTTCTGCCGTGGTCATTCTAGTGTAAATCATATAATTTAGGATGGTGTAAAATGTATTATGTCCCTGATGGTACTTTAATAGCAGGTTTTTATGAATGTAAGAACTGCCACGAACGTTTCCTTGACGTAAGGGTGGCACCGAAGCTTCCATGCCCGTATTGCGGCGATGAGCCTGATATGGAACTGGGCCCAAATGATGAAATGCCCAATATAATAGAAGATGCCGTGCTTTTGGAGACCGTGGAGGGAGATGACGTGGAAAAATACGACACTCTCCTAAGCCTCGCCATTACCGGCGGTGACTATTCATGGATATGATAGGAAAAGGAGGTTAAGATGAGCAGCAGATCACAGCGTAATTTCCAAATGAAAAACTGGCACCTTTCCGCTATTGTCGTGGGAATCATCCTTGCACTAATTGGGCTGTATTTTGTCTTTGGGATAAGCAGTCAGACAGACGCCCAAAATGCCAGATGCACAGAAAAGACAATCGGTGTCATATCAGATGTTAAGCAAAACGGATCAGAATTTATCTCGACCATTGATTATACAATCGAGGATTTCGATAAGACGTTAACAGTGGACACAAAGAATGATCTTGGACTTGGAAAATCTGTTGAAATATGCTACGAGCCTCAAACCTGGTCGCACTTGTACATTGAGGGAATCTCCAAAACGGGTAAGGACGATATCAAATTCGGTATTGTATCGCTAATTGTGGGCGGAGTATTCATTCTTATCGGAGTTATGGTTCTGCGGAATAAAAAGAAAGAACGTGTCGAGCAGTAATCGCTCTTATTGATTTCAAGAGATTAGCCGGATTGTTCATCCGGCTAATCTCTTTTCGGTATCATCTATCTCGTATACTTCTCCAGGAAATCTTTTATAAACAACAATATTGCCATAATCTAAATTCAAAAACGCTTCTTTAGTCATGATACCATTGCCCCTTACCCCGTTTATCTTCCAGGATAACTTCCTATCTTATTAACCGAGTTGTTTTCCAAATCTATGCATAAGCCAATGTGCAAATCTCAGATTGGCTATCATAAACATAATACTTCCACCAATAAGTAAAACCGTAGAAAGACTGATATCTATGTATTGCGAACTATTTATCAAAATAACTAAACTTATTGGCAAACATATGATGCTTGTGATCAAAGACGGAATGTATTTCTTGATATAGATACTCTGTCCGATATGGATCAGAAAATGTACCGCAAGTGAAAGAAACAGTCCGAACCACACGGAATAAAGCACATCATTTTCAAAATAAAATGCTAAAAGGCTGATCCCAAAAAACGGAATGAACTCTTCATATACCGCCAGTGCCATTCCGGCAGTTGTATAATCTTTGTATGCCTTAGTAATCTTAGGAAATCTATCAAATATCATAGGATTATTTCTGAAAAACCACCCGAAACCTATTATTTCCTCCATATCATGAAATATAAACAGAATCGGCAGCAGTAATATATATTCTCTCATTGTTTACCTCGTCGTTTATGCTGGAATATAACTGAAATATAACTCACTTCTCAGAAGTTGATTGTATAATCCTTTTTCATACCCAACCAAAATATTCTCCAATAATGGTGAACAGTTCTGGCAAATACAGGATACTGCTAACTGTAACGATAATGGATATGATTCCGAGAGGACCAAATTTCTTGCTCTTTCCGCTCTTTACTCTTTTAATCCATATGATGTCCAGGATGATCGGAAGACCTATGATCCAGAATGCATAGGCGGCCAAAACAAAGATAACTATTGCTTCCAAAAGCACCATTACTCGTTGTTCCTTTCAAGTCTAATATAATAATGTACCAATTTTATCATAATTTCTAGCCTAATCAACGGAATTAGCTTTAGTCAAAACAGGCTGAACAATGGTAGTCTTACCGCCATACATCCCGTCAATTATCTCAAGGCATCTCATATAGAGATATTT
>CAMVKW010000124.1:0-2754 GCA_947168155.1 uncultured Lachnospiraceae bacterium
AACAATAAATGACTCAGAAAATAAGAGGTATGAGTCAGGAAAGAGATAAATAATGAACGAAATTATAGAATATGTAAAATCAGATAATCTTCTTAATGATATATGTCAAATAATAAACGAGGCTCAAAAATTTGCCTATTCGGCTGTGGATGCTACTCTAGTGCTTCGTAATTGGTACATTGGTAAAAGAATTGATGAAGAAGTGTTGCAAGGTGCAGAACGTGCAGAGTATGGAGCCGAGGTTATTAAAAATCTCTCAAAAGATTTGACAAATATATACGGAAAAGGTTATTCGAAAAGGACATTATATCAATGTCTTAAAGTATATCGTATATTTCCGCAGATTGTGCACGAGGCTAGTGCACAATTAGGTATAAGGAAAAAAGTGCACGAGGCTAGTGCACAATTTGGATTGCTTTCATGGACTCATTATAGAATCCTTACACAGGTGGAAGATCCGGTAGCAAGAGATTGGTATGCTAAAGAAGCGTATGAACAAACATGGGCTTCGCAAACTTTACAAAGGAATGTTTCATCACAGTATTATTATCGCCTTTTAAAATCACAGGATAAAATAGGTGTTGAAGATGAAATGAAGGATATGACTTCACAGTACCAAAATAAGCTTGAGTTTATTAAGAATCCTGTAATAGCGGAGTTTTTGGGAATGCAGGAAGATGTATCATATCATGAGTCGGAACTTGAACAGTGCATTATCAATAATCTTCAAAAGTTTATTATGGAATTAGGAAAAGGTTATGCTTTTGTAGCTAGACAGCAGCACATTCATACTGAGAAGGAAGATTATTATATTGATCTTGTATTCTATAATTATATACTAAAATGCTTTGTTCTTATCGATTTAAAGACACAAAAAATCACGCATCAGGATGTAGGTCAGATGGATATGTATATCAGAATGTATGATGAGTTAAAAAAGTCAAATGATGACAACCCAACCCTTGGAATTGTACTTTGTGCTGATACAGATGAAGATATTGCAAAATATTCGATGTTGCGTGAAAATGAGCAACTTTTTGCTTCAAAGTATAAATTATATCTTCCTTCAGAGGAGGAACTTCGAGCTGAGATAGAAACTCAAAAAGAGTTTTACTATCTTCAAAAAAAGGATAAAGAGGAATTATAATAAAAAACTCCCACCAACGGCAGGAGTATCACCAACGGAACTGCCGTTGCTTTATGTCGTTCTCTGGAAAAGGAAGGAGAAATGACATGAAAGAAGACTTAATAGAAATGATTATGCAACAAATGTTATCATCAATTAATAGCATTCAGATGAAACAACTTAGACAAGTGTTAGAAATAACACTTAATCAATATGAAGTGACCGAAGTGGAGAGTAAAACAGATAAAGGTGATAATGATAATCTCATCGAGAAGTTTATAGCAGCTAAGAGGATTGAGGGGTGCTCAGATAAAACTCTTAAGTATTATAAAACTACAATAGATTCAATGGCGTTGTCTGTTGATAAGAGTGTTAGGATAATTCAAACGGAGGATTTGCGTTTATATCTGACTAACTATCAGGATAAAAATAAGTCAAGTCGGGTAACAATCGATAACATTAGAAGAATTCTATCGAGTTTCTTTTCATGGATGGAGGATGAAGATTATATTATAAAAAGTCCAGTGCGTCGTATTCATAAAATAAAAACTGCAAGCAGTATCAAGGAAACTTATTCTGATGAAGATTTGGAGAAGATGCGCGATAACTGCGAAGAGCTCCGGGACTTGGCGATGATTGATGTGCTAGCGTCAACGGGGATGCGCGTCGGTGAAATGGTTATTCTGAACAGGGATGATATTAACTTTGCAGAACGAGAATGTGTGGTTTTCGGCAAAGGTGATAAAGAGCGGATCGTGTACTTTGATGCCAGAGCCAAACTGCACCTGCAGGAGTATCTTGACAGCCGGACGGATGAGAATCCTGCCCTCTTTGTAACATTGAGAGCTCCGTACGAGCGGATACAAATTGGTGGTATTGAGCATCGACTACGAGAAATGGGTAAGCGACTGAATATACAGAAAGTGCATCCACATAAGTTCAGACGGACTCTGGCAACAATGGCAATTGATAAAGGAATGCCTATCGAGCAGCTTCAGAAGCTTCTCGGGCATCAGAGAATAGATACGACATTACAGTACGCAATGGTCAAACAGAGCAACGTGAAAACAGCTCATAGGAAATATATAGGTTAGGACGGTGACAAAATGGCTTTAATGAAAATGAAGGATGTATGCTTGAAAATTGGTAGCGGAGCAACACCTCGGGGCGGTAAGGAAGCATATATCGACTCAGGGATTTCCCTCATAAGAAGTCAGAATGTATTGGATTTTGGTTTTACATATGACGGTCTTGCACATATTAATGAACAACAAGCTGAGAAACTCAACAATGTAATTGTTGAGAGTGGAGATGTACTTCTGAATATAACAGGGGATTCCGTTGCTCGCGTATGTATGGTAGAGGATGAAGTCTTGCCAGCAAGAGTAAATCAGCATGTAGCTATTGTAAGAGCCAATAAAGACATTGTTCTTGGAAGTTATATTCTATATTTTCTTCAGATGTCAAAGCCATATTTACTACAATTGGCGGCTGGCGGAGCTACCCGAAACGCTTTGACTAAAGGTATGATAGAAGATTTAGATATTGAAATACCTCGTATAGATGAACAAAAGAGGATAGTTTCTTTAGTGGATGATATACAGAGAAAAATACGTGTAAATGAGGAG
>CAMVKW010000125.1:0-2741 GCA_947168155.1 uncultured Lachnospiraceae bacterium
GTAAGCGCGAAATAATCCGGCGGATGTGAATGCGTCCCCCAATCACTCATAATGGATTTGAACTATAAACTACATTTTAGTGTGAACACTTGAACTTATGAACTTCATTTTGGTGTCACATGGAAAGGATAGCTTATGTCAGATCCCAAGCATTATCGTACTAAAGATGAGTGGTTCAAGCTCGTCCAGGAGTGCCGTAAAAGCGGTTTATCGGACGCTCAATGGTGCGCATTAAATGGTATCAGCCGTCATTCATTAAACACTGCTATCAAAAGGCTGCGGAAATGTTCTTATGCAATTCCTCCTCGCAGCGCTGATGATATATATCACCTGGCCATTCCAAAACAGGATGTGGTCAAAGTGGATATCGTTCCTGATATCCAGCCGCCACAGAAGATCATTCCTGAGGCGGCACCGCACATTGACAATTCACATATGATAGAGATAAGTCTTGGAGATGTACATATTTCTCTCTGCAACGGAGCTGATCCGGATCTTGTAACCAGGACTCTCTCAGCCTTAAGGAGCTTCGTATGATCGGCGATATAACAGCTGCAGATGAGATCTACATTGTCTGCGGCTACACTGACATGAGAAAGTCTATCGATGGCCTCTGTGCCATAATCGAAGACAAGCTCCACATGGATCCAAGAAGCAGGGCTCTGTATCTCTTCTGTGGGAGAAGGGCTGACAGGTTCAAGATGCTTCTTTGGGAGCCGGACGGATTCATACTGTTCTACAAAAGACTATCCGCCGAACAGGGACGATACCGCTGGCCAAGAAACAAGGATGAAGTACGCAACCTGACCTGGCGCGAGTTCGACTGGCTTCTCTCAGGTATCGATATAGAGCAACCTAAGGCCATTAGAGCCTCTTAAGGTCTGTGTATCAGTTTTTGTGCATAATTCTGAAATCGCCTTATATCGGATTAATTAGATGCCGGTTTTCAGATCACTTTGGCA
The DNA here is from genome assembly GCA_947168155.1 of uncultured Lachnospiraceae bacterium. Taxonomy (GTDB): domain Bacteria; phylum Bacillota; class Clostridia; order Lachnospirales; family Lachnospiraceae; genus Eubacterium_Q. Next base: position 963 of record CAMVKW010000125.1, read on the forward strand.
CTTTTACCGATATTAATTGCCTTGTAAGTCTGATAAAATCTATATATCAGATGTAAGGAGGCTGTCGTGGCGAGAGATTCCAAGGACCAGCAGCTCATTGAGCTGAAGGACACCGTGAAAGAACTGAATACCACCATCAGAAATCTCAACGCACTCATTGAGGCTGCTAACAAACGCGAAGAGGAACATCTTCTGAAAGAGCAGGAACATATCGAAAGAGAAAAAGTCCTACAGGAACAGATAGATTACCTCACCAAGAAACTCTTTGGCAGATCAAGTGAGAAACGTGATGATTTTGAAGGACAGCTGAATCTCTTCAATGAAGCCGAAACTCTAAAGGCTGATCCTGATCCCGAGGAACAGGAATTCACCACCGTCGAGAAACATACCCGCAAGAAAAAATCCAAGATGTCTGATAAGTTTGCAGGCCTCCCTGTCCAGGAGGTTATTCTTGATGTTCCTGAAGATGAGCGCATCTGCGATGTCTGTGGCACTCCTCTTGAGAGGATTGGGAAAGAATTCCTTCGCAGAGAGATCGAATTCATTAAGCCAAGTATCAAGATCATTGATTACTACAGTGTCAGCTATGGATGTCCTAACTGCAAGATAAATGCTGAGGTCCCGCACATCGTAAGAGGACGCGACGGTCAGGCACATATGCTGCACGGCATGGCATCTGCCGGAACAGTTGCGTGGGTAATGTATCAGAAGTATGTTAACTCTCTTCCTCTTTACAGACAGGAAAAAGACTTCAAGATGTACGGAGCCGAAATCTGCAGAGGAACCATTGCCAACTGGATAATCAATAACGCTGAAGAGTTCTTCAAGCCTATGTGCAATTACTTCCAGAGAAAGCTTGTTGCCGGAAGATATGCAATGGCAGACGAAACGCCCGTACAGGTGCTCAAAGAACCAGGGCGCAGGGCTGAATCAAGGTCGTACATGTGGGTTTTCCGTTCGGGAGAGTTTGATCCGGAGCAGATAGTTCTGTTCCACTATTCTCCGACACGGGCGGGAGATACTGCAAAGGAGTTCCTTGAAGGATTCCACGGGTACCTTATGACTGACGGGTACAGTGGATACAATAAGCTCAGGGACTGCACGAGGAATTCCTGCTGGGCGCACATAAGAAGGTATCTTATAGATGCCATTCCCAAAGGTAAGGAATACGATCACAGCCAGCCGGCAGTACAGGGACTTGCCTATGTCGACAAGCTCTTCGAGATGGAACGGAAAATCCATGAAAAGAAGGGCTCTGATTTCGATGCCATAAAGAAGTTCCGCCTTGAAAAGGAGAAACCTGTACTTGACGGTTTCTGGAACTGGCTTGACTGCCAGACTGCAATAAAGAATTCCAGGATGTACAAAGCCCTTGTTTACATCCAAAACAGAAGACTGTTCCTCGAAACCTATCTTGAGGATGGTGGCTGCAGTTTCAATAACAACACTTCCGAGAGAAGCTGCAAGGCCTTTGTTACTGGCCGCAAGAACTGGCTGTTTTCAGACTCAGTTGATGGCGCAGAGGCAAGTGCTCTTACTTATTCCATTGTTGAAACAGCTAAGGCAAATGGCGTTGATGTTTATTACTACCTAAAATATCTTCTCATGAAGTGTCCAACATCTCTTACCAGCGATGAAGATCTTGAGAAGCTCTGCCCATGGCATCCTGAATGCAAAGAAGCCCTGGATGAACTTCACAGACAGCATCAGAAAGCGATCTTCGACGCAATGTAATCTTTATCATATGTGAATTGTCAAGGTGCTCCAGTCTCTTATGAG
>CAMVKW010000126.1:0-2722 GCA_947168155.1 uncultured Lachnospiraceae bacterium
CCTTCCTTTACCAGTTCCTGACAGTATTTCTTAGCATCCTCTTTTGCTACAACCGGATTCTTATTCCATGCTGCAGTAACATAGGCTCTCGGTATTGTTCTACTCATGATTTTCCTCCCTTAATCAACACGCATTGCAGAAAAGCAGGCGTCTCCTTCCTTCAAAGTATCCATCTGTGCCATAGCAACCTCTAAGAGATCACCAATCTCATCATCAGGGATAGCCTTAAGCACGTTCCCAGCTCTTTGAAAAATAAGCACACTGCCTACCAGGTACTCTTCACCCTCTGCCTTAAAAAGCTTATCCTTGTTGTAAACAGCGATATAATCTGACTTTCCAAGGTGAGTCCCTGCACCACAAGTGGCCATCTGATCAAGAATATGCTCCGCTTCCTTCATAGAAATCTGTCTGATTTTGCCGTTGGTTCCAAAAATCACAGCATGAGCATCAGGCCTGGATACATCTGTCTCCGGTACTTTAATTCCATCCTTCATAGGATCAAGCTGAATATCAATTGTAATCTGTTCCATTGTCATTCCTCCTTAGATTTTTCCTGTCGCCATGTCATGCTGGACCAGCGACTGATAATAGTTGTTAATAGTAATTGGCGCATTATAAAGTGCTGCCTCTATGTATTTCTTCACATTGCGAACCTTTGTAGTCTTGTCCTTCATACTTTCCATTACAAACTGGATATGGCTGCTATCCAGTTTCATGAATCTGCTTTTCACTACGTTAATAGGCTTTTTATCCCCGGATATAGTGATAAACTTCTGATTGCTGCACAGCACATCCAGGATTATGTCAAAAATCTCATCTATCTCTTCTACTCCATAGGGATAGCGCTCTTTGAGTATCTCTATATCCAGTGACTGGTATAAATATTGTCTGTATAGCTCCCTCTCATCTTCTCTGCTCTTAGATAAGATAAGATTAGTATTACTACACTCAGTATTATTTAACTCAGTATTATTAGGTGGTGATTCTCGACATTCCGGGCTGGTGATTTTCACTACACCGGCATGGTGATTTTCACCACTCCGGACTGGTGATTCCTGAAGCAGGATAAAGTTCTTCACATAGATCCTGTCAGGTTTACAAAGTCCCTGCTTAACTCTTTCGATAAGTCCATAGCTCTCAAGTTCCTTTAAAAGCTTTAATGCCTTCTGACTTGCACAATGCAAATCCTCCTGAATACTGACAAGAGTGTAATAGACGTACACTCTGCCCTCGTCATCAATCCAATGATTCTTTTTGGAAAGGGATACCCGATTCAGAAATAGTCCATACAGAACCTTGGCATCCGTAGAAAGCTTTGCAAACTTTTCATCCTTAAAGAGAACCTGGGGAATCCTATAGAAGGCAAACTGCTCAGACTCTTCCTCATAAAAATAGCCAAAGTCCATACCACACCTCTTCAGGCATTACCTGTAGCAGCACTGTTACTTCTGCTGTCAGCAACAAGCTTCTGATAACAAGGAAAACAAAATGTCCTTCCGTTGCCATAAGGGCAAGGATGACTGCAATTACAGGGTGTAACCGGGCCAAGCTTTGGTGATACACTGTGAGGCACTCTGGAAATGCCGTCTTTGTTGAAGTTCTTCTGAACTCTCATATGTTTCTTACTCATCTTAGATATCTCCTTTCGCCATTGAAAAAGGCCTCCCTAAAACTAGGGAAGCCTCTCTCTACTTAATGGTGGATTTTACAAAGAAGTCTCATGCTTCTTGGTTGCAGTTTTTGTGGCTGCATCCTTGGTCGAATCTTTCTTTGCAATCTCCTGTTTCTTTTCTTTTAAGTCTCCAAGGACAGAATCCTTATCAGGTGCATCCTGTTCAGCCTCACGCTGACGTTCCTCATACTTATCAGCCAGCTCAAAAATATGATTCTGGCTATCGTAATGATAAACGTGATCTGTAAGCTGATCCGCAGGTTCTACCTGAGTCGCATTGACTTCCTTAACCATGTTTTCCAGCTCTTTGGCTGTCATCTGGCCATTGTCCTTGACAAGCAACACCTCATGAATACTGCTTGGAAGAACAAAGAAGTCACCGCCCATCTTCTGAGCTGCATCCTCCATGAAATTCGGATATGCGATAACACCAGCTCCATGGATCTTATCCGGAACTGTAGCAACAAACATCTGCTCATCTTCCGGTGCAACCTCAGGAATCATGCCAGGTGCAAGCTCACTCATTACTTCAGACATACCTCTGATCTCAGATGGTCTGATTTCAGGTGCATTCTCCATGGCATCAGCGCGAAGCTGCTCTTTGGTAATGCCATACTGATCAAGCAACTGATTGGTAACAAGGATTGTTCCATTGCCGGAATCTGTCTGATCAAGCACAAAGCGATAAACAACGGCCATATCCTCCATTCTTTCATGAGGTACGCTCTCAAGAAGTTCTGCATTCTTCTCTGCAGAAACCACTTCCATAGAAAGCTTGCTCTTCATCTGCTCATAATCAGAAAGCGACTCCAGATCGACCTGAGGGGATTCACGGAATCCTTTCTCCACTGCATCAGCAAAATGCTCTGCAATCTCCGGAATCGGAGTTCCGTTCTCATAAGAAGCAAATGCCTTTTCAATGCTGATGTTCACTCCAATAGAACTGTCCGTAGGTCTTACCGTGATAGCATCATAGCTTTCATTCATCTTATCTACTCTGCGAGCAGTAAGTTCAACATCAGCTCCTCTAACAGCAAGTTCAGCCTTTAA
>CAMVKW010000127.1:0-2717 GCA_947168155.1 uncultured Lachnospiraceae bacterium
TTCCGGAAAAACAGTGCATGTCTTTCCGGAAAAGGTGCAGTACATTTAATACTTAGTACTCGGGTGGAATCTCAATTCCGTGTTGTGTCAGTAATTCTTGTAAGCGGAGAATGTATTCATACTGGTGCTGGATCTCAATCCAGTTACCATGGCATAATTCATCTGCTTCCTCTAATTCCTGACGAGTTATTTCGTAGTCAGTCCACTTGGGGCATTTGTGGTCTTTGCTGAAAGCACAGTAATCAGTCATTTGAGCCTCCCTTCTGGGAAGCTTTTAAACCATGACGTTCCCTCATGGATATGCGACCTTCGATCATCACCTCGTATGAGTTGTGGACTATCCTGTCTATGATAGCTTCACATATGGTTGCATCACATTCATTGCCGATGCGGCTATACCAGCCTTTAGGGTCAAACTGTGTACAGAATATAACAGAGCCTTTAACGCTACGGGCTTCGATTATCTCGAGAAGTTCGCGAGTCTGTTCTGTCGATACGGGACTTAAGAGGAATTCATCAAGTATCAAAAGATCTATGTTCTGATACGCTTTGATGACCTTCTTAAGAGTACCTTCGCCTTGAGCAACAGCGAGTTCGTTTAATAGCTCAGGTAAACGTATGTATCTTACCTTTATGAACTGTCTGCATGCGGCGATACCAAGTGCACAAGCTATATATGTTTTACCATTACCTGATGCACCCTTCAGAATGATGTGGTGATCATCAGAAATATATCTGCATGTGGAGAATTCAAGCATCTGGGATTTATCAAGCTTCCTATCCGGATGATATTCAATGGATTCAACACACGCATTGGGATAGCGGAACTCCGCATTACGGATGATCTTTTGAAGTTTTGTGCTCCGCCTTTTATCCCATTCTTTGTCGACCAGCATTCCAAAACGGTCTTCAAAAGAAATGTCATTATAAGTATTAGGATCGGCGCATTGGTTTTCAAAAGCATCGGCCATTGCGGAAAGGCGCATATCGTGTAGCTTATCTATAGTTGTTTGGCGAATCATCAGCAATCACCTCCTTTGTAATAAGAGGCGCCTCTGGTGATGCCATATACAGCGCTTTCACGTGACGACACTACCTCAGTCGGGCTGATTGAAACCTTATCTTGTCCGTTCTTGAGTATCGTTGTTATGTTTTTGAGACTTGGACTGGGCGTATAGCTTAATGCTTTAGCACATGCCTGTTCAAGACGATCCGTTCCATATCTGTCAGCTAACTTCATAAGCGAGGCGCAGGATTTATATCCCTGCTGTTCGACCTTATGCATAGATAAGAAATGTTTGACCACAATAAGAGTGAAGCGACCAATCCCCTGAGCCCACTCGTTGAAACTATCAGAGTTATACTCAAGAAATTTCCTATGGTTTTCGGGCATGTGTTCAGGCAGATATATCGGATCCTTCGAGTACGCCCTGCGGACATGAGATGCGATCCTATTGGTATGATAGAAGACCTCTATACTGCTTTCAGTAGTTCGAATGTCTACTTTCTTACCGATAAATTCATACGGAACAGAATACTTGCAATTCCCGACTGTTATGAGATAATCGGGTTGTATGGTGGCAGTTGACCAGACAGCCGTTTCATACGGGGAAGCAGGTAATGGCATGAGGAAGTCCCTTTCTTCTTCGATAAATGCCGACAACCGGCTTCCTTTTCTTTTCTGAAAAGGTTTAGCATTGAAATCATCCAGCTTTTCACGAATGGCTCTATTGAGTTCTTCAAACGTGAAAAACTTCTGATTCCTTAAGGCTGCTAAGATCCATGTTTCAAGGACCTTTACAGTTCCTTCTGCGTTCGGTTTGTCTTTTGGCTTTACCGGTCTGGCCGGGATAATGGCTGTTCCATAGTATTCTGCCATCTCACGGTATGAGCGGTTGAGTATAAGCTCCGTACTTGTGTTTTTTATGACACCGGTTTTAAGATTGTCAGGAACGAGTATCCTTGTAACACCTCCAAAGAAAGAGTATGCGTGTACGTGGGCCTCTATCCAGTGGTTAGACTTCATGTCAGGGAATGCCTCTGCATACCCATAAAGGCTACAAGGGAGCACAGCGACGAATACATATGCGTTCACATCGCTACCTGCGGCGATATCATGTACTTTAAGAGTATCGCCAACCCAGTCAACTTCCATTGTCTCACCGGGCTTACGTTTGATTCTTAGAGTTGCCTTCTTAGAAGCAGCAAATGCACGATATTTGTCACCGAACTGAGTGTGCTGATACGGGATAGTGTGCTCTGCTTCACATTTGGCACAATACTCAGCCCATAAAAGGGAAAGTGTAACGCCCGGTTTAGCGAGTTCACTATGTATATACTCAAAATCCGGAAGTATCCTACCCTCATTATTGCCTCTGTCCGGATAAAACAGATGCTCGATGTCACTATTAGTCAGTGCATCAGGGATGGGCCATCCCATTGAATGTTGTTCAGCAAGCTGTAGGACTTCTGAAACCTTGTTGCGAGAGCAGCATAGGCTATTCGAAATCGCGACATTGCTGAAGTCCAGACTGTGGAGCCTGATGATTTCTCGATAATTCGTCATGATTATCGACCTCCTTAATGAATTTACACATTTTCATGTGCATGGATTCATTATAGAGGATTGCACTCAGAGCGGAAAACACTGCTCTGAATTATCGGAAACATGTGCTCCGATTTTTCGGAAAGTATGCACTATTTAAACGGAATATCCA
>CAMVKW010000128.1:0-2695 GCA_947168155.1 uncultured Lachnospiraceae bacterium
GTACCGGAAGCCTGCCGCCATATACATCATCTGCCTTTTCACAGAGCAGATTAAAGAGCTGGGTATATACCATGGATATAAGGAAATTAAAGGTAGCATCTGTATCTGACATAATCAGGAACAGCGCTGTTTTCCTGTCTCCAAGGGTATCCAGCTCAAGTTCATCATAAGCTGTGATCTCACGAAGCTCCTTTATATCAAAGGGAGCTAGCCTTGCTCCGCAGCTTACAAGTATTGATTTAGCTGTCTTTCCGGCAGCTAATTTGTATTTTTTGTACTGCCTTACCGCAAAGTGTTCAGGATCTCTTTCTTCCAGTTCTTCAAACATCAGGTCAACCGGATTTTTAAATTCCTCATCATCCTCCCTGACCTCCATCGCATTAAGCATTTCCAAAAGAGTCGTAAAGTTCTGTTCCTCTTCCGGCGCTTCATAATGGATGTATCCGATAAGAGCTGAATATAAGAGTCTTTCCGCCTTTTCCCAGAATTCGTCACCGGCCTTTCCTTCACCTTTTGTATTAGCAATCAGCGTAGTGACGAGCTTTAAGATATCCTTTTCATCATGCACATAGGCAAATGGATTGTAATGCATTGATTTCTTGAAATTGATGGTATTGAAGATTTTCATCACATAACCATTTTTAACAAGTGCGTTTCCAACCTCATTTACCACGGTGCCTTTGGGATCAGTTACAACATAGCTTGAATGCATCTGCAATATATTGGGCTTAATTACAAACCTGGTCTTACCTGAACCGGAACCACCTACTACGAGAAGGTTCTTATTCCTTGCAAACTTGGGATTCGCAGGTCTGCTGTTCATGGTAATGCGCTCAGTCTGTGAGAGTAAAACATTGTTTTCAAAGACAGGATCCATGTACGGCTCTATATCTTCTCTTTTACCCCACCTGGCTGATCCGTATTCGATATTGTGGCGAAAGTTTTTGGCATTCTTACTTTTGATATAAACTGCAAGCCTCAAACCTACGCCAATCGCAAGTCCAACAAGCAGATCTCTTGAATTAAGACTTGGCATGGGATTTGAAAAAGCTGTACCAAAAGTTCCATCCAGAACTATACTCTGCAGCTTTTCTGATGAAGTAGTACCCGTCGCTATACGGATTGCTTCACCCACATTGGTTCCTACAAGTCCTACCAGAACATAAGGAATATTCAGAATTAGGAGCTTCTTAGATTTCTTTGTCATCTCTCCTGCTCCTTCCTGCGCTCCTTGGGCTGTCTGGCTGTTTTCGCAACAATCTCCTTGAACTTCTTAAGTTTCTGCAAGATACTAGGACGCTGCTTCTGCTGTGTTTTCTTACGCTTAGTTTGCTTGGCTGCGTATTCCTTTAATACTGCTGTAATGGCATCTGCATCCTTTGCCTTGAAAAACACAGTGTATTTTGGCGGATCAACAGTCTTATCTTTCGTTATTGCAAAATCCACACCGTACTTGTTGGCAATGCGCTTGAAATCACTGATTCCGGAGTCTCCTATTTCCATAGCAGAAACACCCTGTCCCTGACCTACGAGCTGCTTTACAGTTTGTTTGCCTCTTTTGGGAGTATTCTTTTTTACTTCTCTTTCGACTTTTTTCTTATCGTGATGTCTCTTAAAAGCTACAAGAGCTTTCCAGAGAAACTTTGCTGTCAGTTTGGTTCCATTCACTGCGAATTGAACCGTCTTTTTAGATACCTCTTCCTGCAAATAATCACTTCCTTTCTGCCAGCATGGAAGCCTTATTCACCGCATTCCAGAACGCCTTCCAGCGTTGTGGGTATTACTTTGGAACGCTTAGCAACGGAAATATCTGCCCTGACATCATCATTGATCTTCTTTCCACAGACTACGAGAAATCTTGCTCTTTTAAGAAGGTCCTCAGACATTTCCCTGCGCTTCTTCTCGCCATCAGGATCGTCGTCACTGATAATCCCACTAAATGCTAATACCGGACAAAGTGGTAAATATCCAGCCTTTACCAGTTCGCTGCAATATTTTCTCGCCTGGTCTTCTGCATCCACGCGGTTTTTACTCCATGCTGCTGTAACATATGCTCTTGGTATTGTTCTGCTCATTTTCTCCTCCTTAGTCCACATGCAGAGCGTCATAGCGCTCGCCATCAATGATCAGTTCTGTAAGATAGTCTGAAAGATCCTCTTTTGCTTCTTCAATATCACTATCATCCATCCAGGAATATGCATGAGGCGCTTCATTCTCATTTGCCGGTTCCACCACAAGAACACTTCCCACGAAATAACTTTCGCCATCGATTTCAATCAGCTTTGTCGTGTCATAGAAGACCATGAAGCTGCCTGTCATCAGAAGTCCCATAGTATCTTTCTTTGACAGCTCGTCTGTATAAGCATTGAACTGCTTTTCAGAAATGAATCTGTGAGCATAATTGGTACCAATAACTGCGTATCTTCCGGCAGTACTTTCTGCCTTTTCTATAGTTCCTACAAATCCGTCCTTCATTGGATCTAATTCCATTGAGAATCTCTTTCCCATTGTGTTTTCCTCCTAAATTCTTCCTTCAGCCATATCGTTATTGACCATGGCCTGGTAATAGCTGTTTATTGTAAGTGGTGCATTATATAGCGCTGCCAGTAAATACTGTTTGATGTTTCTTACCTTCACAGGGTTACTCTTCAAGCAGTCCATAACATACTCAATATGCATTGAATTGAGCTTTAGA
>CAMVKW010000129.1:0-2690 GCA_947168155.1 uncultured Lachnospiraceae bacterium
CATGTGGAGACTGTGGTTCTGCTAACAAGGCAGAATACCTGACAATCCTTGAATTTACGCACTTTTGCGAGTTTTTCTCTTTCAATTATGTGGAGGAAAATCGCAAGGAAAAAACCCTGATTCAGAAAATTACCGTGGCGGTAGCTTTTGAACTGGAGACGGGGAACACAAAAAATCCGGATATAAAAGTGAATATGGATACCATCGAATGATGGCTTTAAATAGGGATATTGGCAAGAGATGCTGATATCCCTTTTTGCGTATAAAACATGGAAGGAGGGCTTACATATTATGACCTTTACAGCGATAGGTGCAGTTGGCGGGATATACTTCATAATCTCCCATGGAAAGATTTTAAAACCAGGGAGGATGGAAAGATGGTCAAAGTCAGATTGCAGGGCACGACCTGCGAGATCAAGCGTATGAAAAGGTGTATCGAAAGAAATAAGAGAATTAAGGTTATAAGCGTGTCTGACGCCTTCCCAAATAAGGGAACCAAGAAGTATTTCAGACAGTATATGGATGTAATGATTGATCCAAACAGCGAGAAAAAAGCAGTTAACCAATAAAAAGGGAGGACGGAGATTATGTGCAAAGTGATATCTGTAGCCAATATTAAAGGCGGGGTAGCCAAAACAACTACTGCCGCAAATTTAGGAGTAGGACTTGTAAAAAAGGGGAAAAGAGTTCTTTTGGTAGATCTCGACCCACAAGGTTCGCTTTCATTGGGACTTGGGATTAGAAACAATAAGGAGCTTCCATATACGGTAAGCACAGTTATCCAGAAGGTTATCAATGAAATAGAAATCAGCGAGGGAGAGGGAATAATCCATAACGACGAGGGAGTAGACATACTTCCGAGTAATCATAGTCTCCGGACAGTTGAGCAGCAGCTGGATGAAGTGATGAGCAAGGAGCATATCCTTGAGGAGTACATCGACGGCATTCGTGATAGGTATGATTACATCATTATTGACTGCAATCCCGGTGTTGATAATCTTATTCTCAATGCCCTAACCTGCTGTGATAGCGTCCTGATTCCATCGCCGCCTGAATATCTGTGTGTAGAAGGTTTACAGGAAATCATTAGAACCATCGGGCAGGTAAAGAAAAGATTAAACCGAAAGATTGAGATTGAGGGAGTGCTTCTTACCATAGTAAATGGCAGGACAAATATTGCCAGGGACATCATGAATAAGATGGAAGAAGCTTATGGTCAGCATTTGAAGATTTTTCAGACTGTTATTCCAGAATCCGTTAAAGCGAAAGAAGCTGTTGCAAACGGCATAAGTGTTTATGAGCAGTCTCCAAAGAGCAGCGTGGCTGTTGCGTATGAGGCATTCGTCGAGGAGGTGCTGGATAATGAGTAAGAAAAGAGCTTCTGATAATATCAGCCTTACAGCGTTTGATGACCTTTTTGGGGCACCATCTGAGGGAGAACAGATAGTGGAGGTCGCTTTAAAGGAATTGCATGAATTCCAAAATCATCCATTTAGGGTTCTCGATGATGAAAAGATGTATGAAACAGTAGCAAGCGTTAAAGAGCAGGGAATAATAGTTCCCGGAATTGTAAGACCACGTAAAGAAGGCGGCTATGAGATAATTGCAGGCCACAGACGTAAACGTGCTGCAGAACTTGCAGGACTTAAGACTATGCCTGTATATATCAGAGAATACTCTGATGAACTTGCGACCCGTCTTATGGTTGATACGAATATCCAGCGTGAAGATATCCTTCCCAGTGAAAAAGCTCACGCTTACCGTATGAAATACGATCAGATAAAAAGTCCTGGTGTTAAAGGAAACTCTCTCGATGAGCTTGGAAATGCAGCTGGCGAGAGCGGGAAGACTGTTCAAAGGTATCTATGGCTTTCAAATCTGATAGATGGATTGATGGAACTTGTAGATACAAGAAAAATCGGAATGGCTCAGGGAATAGATTTATCTTTCCTGTCTGAGCAGGAGCAGATTTGGGTACTTAACGCAATAGGTGAGCTTAAATGCTCCATGAGCATGGCTCAGTCTGCACGAATTAAGGAACTATCAAAAAACGCTGAACTTACGGAGATAGCGATAAAACTTATATTAACCGAAACAAAGCCAAAGCCTAAGAAGTTTGTCTTAAAGGCTGAAAAGATTGCGGATTATTTTCCAGAAGATATGTCTGATGAAGATATAGAGGAGACAATTATCGGTCTTTTGGAAGAATGGAAATCAAAAAGGAATTAATACAGCGAGAGGAGGAGAACAGCGATGGGCTACAGGTCAAGCGGCAACCTGACGGTAGATGCCATGGGAAGCATAGCCATAAGCGGCAATGTTATACCCGAAGAATGGTATAAGCATATTCTGAAACCTACCACGGGAAAGCCTTATCTGTTGGCAATTACTATATTAGCTGATCTCGTATATTGGCATCGCCCTACTGAAGTCAGAGACGAAAGGACAGGCGAAGTAATTGGATGGAAAAAGAAGTTTCATGGGGAGATGCTCCAGAAGAGTTATCAGGAGTATGCAAATAAATTTGGTGAGTCAAAAAAGACAATCAAGCTTGCTTTTGATCAGCTTGTGGAGATTGGTGTCATCAAAAGATTTTTTTACAATATAGAATACTCCAACGGAAGAACTATTCCAAATCAAATGTTTATTGATCTGAATATATTGGTTTTGAAAGAAATCTCATATCCAAA
>CAMVKW010000130.1:0-2630 GCA_947168155.1 uncultured Lachnospiraceae bacterium
ATGCCAGACACGGAGGCTCCCATGTCTGGCGTTATCACTTCATTAAATCTCAGTTAAACGTGCCTAATGGTGTAGTGAATATTTTCTTATTTTTTGTACATACTGATAATGAAAGGAATCTAAGTTGGACACTAAGGAAGCAATTAAAACACAATTTATGAAGGAATATATGGGGAAGGACTTCTCACAAATTACGGTGAAAGGTCTTTGCGGCAGCACACCTGTGGCCAGGACAACCTTTTACTCATATTTTGAAAACACTTCCGATGTGTTGGAAGCTGTAGAGGACGACCTGGTAAAGGGTCTGGCAGAAGTACCGGTAAAGGTATGCGGTGGAAATCTCAAAGAGATGGACTTTCATGTTTTCCTTGAAGAGCTTGAAAAGTATATAAAGGAGAACTGGACGTACATATATGCTTTCCTCGTTACTCAGCCTGACCTTAAGTTTATGAGGAAATGGAAGGATGCGATAAAGAGTAATTTCAGTAAGAAGTATCCGGATATTTCAGGAAAAGGCAGATTTGAAGTAGTTGCTGAAATTGCAGCATCATCAGTACTCAGTGCATATACATATTGGATGGAACATCCTGATGAAATGGGGCTAAGAGAGTTTGAGCCTCTTATCACCAAACTACTTGATGATCTTGTTCATTCAATTTAAGTCCGAACACTTTTGCTAAATGTGTAGTGTTAATTTAATATGCGGCTCTCCTATAATTGGGATATAAAGAAAACAAACCAATATCTCATAGATAGGAGGGCTTTTTATTATGGCTGATATCAAGATTCATGTATTCCATACCGGTGAAGTGTGCGTAGCGCCTGATCTTCCATTTGGTGGAGATAATTGTAATGCCATTAAGGCGTCAGGTGTATTTGGAAAAAAGGAAGACAGGTTGTGGCTTCCGGTATCCGCATACCTTATCGAGCATCCCAAGGGAAAATTCCTTGTGGATACCGGTTGGGCAAGAGATGTGAGCCCTAATGGAGAATTTGATAAAAAGGCACAGATAAAGTCTCTTGGCTCAGTTATGCTTTACGAGGTAAATCAGGGAAGAATTGGTCTTGGACAGTGCATAGATGAGCAGCTCCTTGAAATGGGAATAAAGGATTCTGATATAGATGCAGTGCTTATTACACACCTTGACTGTGATCATGCAAATGGCCTTAAGCAGGTTAAAAATGCTAAGAAGTTCATGGTTTCTGCTGATGAAGTGAAATTTGCAAATAAAATAACCAACAAGGTACGTTACTACAAAGGATGGTGGGAAGGTATAGACCTTACCGAATTTGAATGGAATGATAATCAGGGACCTGTAGGAAAATCTTATGATCTTCTCGGTGACGGCTCTATAGAACTTATCAATATCCCAGGACATGCAGATGGGTTGTATGCTGTTAAGGTCAAAAACGAAGAAGGAAAGTTCGTACTTCTTTTCTCAGATGGCGGTTATGCAAGAAAGAGTTGGGAAGAGCAGATCACATCAGGAATCGCAGCAGATAAGCAGCTCCAGAAACAGTCCCTTGCATGGATAAGGGAACAGAGCCTTGATGAGAACTGCGTGGAATCTCTTGCAAACCATGATCCTGACATTGCTCCACATGTCATTGAACTGTAAAGGGAGAATGAGATGAGAAAACACAAAACAGCGCTGATTACTGGAGCTTCCGGAGGCCTTGGCCTTGAATTTGCTAAAATCCTGGCAAAGAAAAAGTACAACCTTGTGCTCGTAGCCAGGAACGAAGGAAAGCTCTATTCAATAAAAAATGAACTTGAAAGTAAATATGGGATTGATGTGAATGTCTGCGCAGCAGATCTTTCAAAAGTGGATGCGGCACTTGATGTGTTCAATTACACGCTTGAGCGAGATATTGCCATAGATGTTCTTATAAATAATGCCGGATTTGGAGACTCGGGAAGCTTTGCAGACAGCGACTGGCAGAAGCAGTATGAAATGGTGCAGCTCAATGTCATAGCTCTCATGCAGCTCACTCACTGTTTCTTAAATATGATGATAGAGCAGGAACATGGTAAAATCCTGAATATGTCCTCTGTGGCTGCATTTTCTGCTGGTCCATACATGAGTATATATTATGCGACAAAAGAGTTTGTACGCAGTTTTTCAGAAGCAGTTTCTGAAGAAGTCAAAGGAACAGGAGTCACTGTGACCGCCTTTTGCCCAGGACCAACTGCAACAGGTTTTGAGCAGGCGGCCGCAATGGATAAAGGGTCAACTATGTTTAGGAAAGCAGCCAAAGCAGAAGATGTTGCAAAGGGTGGAATACGTGCTATGATGCGCGGAAAAGCCTTAAGTTATTATGGCGGATATACAAAGTGCATGAGTTTTATGTGCAGACTTGTTCCAAGGTCAGTGGCAAGAAAATATGCATCTAGGATGAACCAGTGATAATCCATTTTAAAGTTTTCCATAAGATGATTTAAATTGCAGAAGCACTTTATAACGAAGAAATCCTAATATATTACAGCTTTCCGTTTTAAGTCCCTAGAAGGTGGAGCGTTATGTCGGAATATTATCGTGCTTAATTCGAGCTTAAAGAGCGGATTCCCTGCCTACCAAACGTCACTAAAAATGCCCAAACGTCACCAAGATGCATGAAATTTGCATGGT
>CAMVKW010000131.1:0-2526 GCA_947168155.1 uncultured Lachnospiraceae bacterium
ATTATAGCGGCTATAACTATTGATATGATTCCTATAATCTTAATACTGTTCATCAAATTAACTTCCAATATAACTTACTATCGCATTTCCTCGCAGATTCTTGTTTGTCAGAACAATATTGGAGTATCACCATACATAATAATTCTTATGATTCCAATAACAACAAGATGTGCCGGATAGTAAATATAGAAAAACCATTTTAGCCATTTAGCTTTTCCTCGCTGTCCGTCATAACGTTTCATAAGCGGATATACAAGGATAACAAACAATTCTATGATTCCGTGAACTTTATTTACAAAGAAAAACGACACTACTGCATACAACATAACCCATAGCATCATGATAAGCGTTTGTTTTTTTAGATCACCGCGATGTCTGTGAATGCCTATGATCGCCAGCACCGCGATACAACTCCAATCCGCAGGAAAAGCACTCCATACAAGTACAAAAATCAGGATATGTTTCAGCACTTTATACCTGAACTCTGAATCCTGAAGCCACAGTACCAACACTGCTATAAACAATGGGTACATGACGCTTGTCTGATTAAAGATACCTGTTTTAAGCGGAACGAAGTTTATTCCAAAAGCAAAACAGTACGCAAAATGCGAGATTATGGCAAATATGCCCAGTCTAAGCAGATACTTTTTTATGTTGTGTGTGTAATGATAGCCCTCTGCGATGAAAAACCACATAATCGGAGCCGTCAGCCTTCCTATAATATGTAACGCAATAGGAAGCGGCTGTGCGGGGAACGATGGATAGAATAAATTGGCAGCATGATCTATCGTCATGGCAATAATTGCTATTATTTTAAGATGATTGGAGTTTAATTTCTTTTCCATTTTATCCCTATCATAAATTATCCTGGAAGTTAATGGTGGCATCCCCCATGTCCGCAGTCATGGTCACCGTGGTGCTCATGATCATGGTGATCGCATGTAGCCTCGCCAATCTCTGCAAGTGTTCCTTCCAAATATGATTTAATGACCTCATCTGCGTTTCCGGATGCCCCGGCAAACACCTTGATGCCGGATTCTGCCATGGCATTGATTGCTCCTCCGCCTATTCCGCCACAGATCATTACATTGGCTCCTGCCTCCTGCAAAAATCCCGCCAGTGCACCATGTCCGGTCTCTCCCGTATCGATCACCTGTGAGGATTTCACTTCGCCATTTTCAATCTCATAAATCTTAAACTGTGGTGTCCTTCCAAAATGCTGGAATACCTCGCCATTCTCATAAGTCACTGCTACTTTCATGATCTGTCTGTTCCTTTCATAACTTTCTCAAATCTAAACATACCATCCGGGAATTGATCGTCCAAATCCATTTGCTCACCTTCCGGGTCATTGGGATCGGGATGGTATTTGTTATAAAACTCCACTATATGAAATCCGCATCTGTTTACGTAGAAATGGATATTTCTCTGTTCGAAGTATGGAGTAACGGTCTCCCACACCTTCACCTCCGGGTGAAGCCTCTCAACCTCACACCACGCAGCATAACCTATGCCTTTGCTGTGCTCCTTCGGCGAGGTAAAGAGAATATCAAGATTTCCTTTTTTACCGTCCACAGTAATGATCACACCCCCAACAGGTCTGCCATCCAGCATGATACGATATGCCTCACCGGTATCTATAGACTTTTCTATCGTCTTACGTGAAATAATCTGCTCATCTTCTTCGAAGTGATCATCCCTGCACCCAAACTCTTCAAGCGCCCCAAAGTTAAACGCTTCCTGATTGTCCAATATAAATTGTTCTCTGTCACTATCCTTTAATGGGATTAGTTTTATATTATTCATAGTCCTTAATTGATAAAACTGCGAGTTAATTTATCTAAGCAGTTGCATTATTCCGGACATTATAGCGGCCAATATTGGGAAACCGACACAGGAACCAACCCATTTTCTGATCCTGGTGTTCGTATTGATATAGGGCATAAGATCTTCCGTCCCTGGAATATACCATGCTTTGGAATGGCCTACCCACCACTCATCAATAAAAAGACGGTCAAACAGATTCGCGATCATGTATATTCCCAACAGTTGGAGAAAGCCGTTCCAAAATCCATCAACGCCATTATAGAAATACACCAGCGCCGGAATGACTGTTATTTGAGGCAGGAACAATGCGATACATGATATCACAGATGTCCTTTTTATCTTCTCGACAGTCGTCAATCCCAGTTCAACGACCCTGTCTTTAACATCCTGCTCATAGAACACTACCAATCCAACGGGGCCGTTGGCTATACCGACCACGCAGATAAGAAGCATCCAGAAGCACAATATCAATCCTTCAAATATCACCAGCATAGCACTTCCTCCTGTCAATTCTCCAGAAGATAAAAAGCGTAGATGAACTGTACGATAACTTTTGCATCCATGGTTATTACCCTACCCAAGCTAGATCATAGATGCAATAAGCGCATCGATCTCGGCCTGTGAAAACATTCTCCCGGGGTCGGCAGGAGTTGGCGCAGAGATAACTTGAGCGGCGGTAAATGCTGCACCGCCACCCGC
>CAMVKW010000132.1:0-2515 GCA_947168155.1 uncultured Lachnospiraceae bacterium
TTGAGCTTACAGATGCTTTGGCAGAAAATGTAATGATTTACGGTAAGTGAGGATAGAAATGAGTGATAAGTTAAACAAGGCACGTGAATATGAAGAGAAAAAGGAAAAGATGATCGCCCCTGAAATGAGGCCTCTTTTTCATCTGACACCAAGATGTGGATGGATGAATGATCCTAACGGTTTTAGCCTTTATAAGGGTGAATACCATCTCTTTTACCAGTATTATCCATATGAGACAGTATGGGGACCTATGCACTGGGGACATGCGGTTAGTAAGGATCTGATCACATGGGAATATTATCCTGCTGCTATAGCTCCTGATATGGAATATGACAAGAACGGTTGCTTTTCAGGTAGTGCCATTGAAATGGAAGATGGCAGACAACTTCTGGTGTACACAGGAGTTCAGAAAATGGAAGATGAAGATGGCAACATCAGAGAGGTTCAGACCCAGTGTGTTGCTTTTGGTGACGGCAAGGATTATGAGAAGTATGCCAATAATCCTGTAATTGACAGTACTATGCTTCCTGAGGGCGCCGGCAAATATGACTTCAGAGACCCTAAGGTATGGCGTGAAAATGGCAAATATTACATAGTAGTTGGCAATAAAACTGAGGATATCGATGGACAGATATTACAGTTTGTAAGTGATGACGGTATTAACTGGTCCTATGATAAGACTGTTATCAAGAACAACCACAGATTCGGTGTAATGTGGGAGTGCCCTGATTACTTTAACCACGATGGTAAACAGGTCCTTCTCACAAGCCCGCAGGATATGCTCCCTGAAGAGCTTGAGTTCCACAACGGAAACGGAACCTTGTGTGTGATAGGAAGTATCGATGAAAATGGAGAATTCTGCGAAGAAAACTGTCAGGCTGTTGACTATGGTATTGATTTTTATGCGCCACAGACAATCAAGACTCCTGATGGACGAAGAGTCATGATCGGCTGGATGCAGAACTGGGATACATGCGGAATCAGGCGCGATGACTTCCCATGGTTTGGCCAGATGAGTATTCCAAGGGAAATAACTATTAAGGATAACAGACTTATTCAGTGGCCTGCCAGAGAGATAGAGAATTATTACGGCAAAAGAATCAGCAGACAGAATGTACTTATTTCTGATAGTGCTTCACTTTCAAGTATTGAGGGCAGATGCGTAGATATGACAGTAAGAGTCAGATCTACACAGGCAGAACTTTCATATAAAAAATTTGAAATTCGTTTTGCTGATAATGGCAAGGCTTATTCAACGATTGAATATGATCCTGTTGACAATATTGTTAAGATAGACAGAAAGCATTCAGGAAGCAGAAGAGCCATTGTTCATCAGAGAAGATGTAAGGTTGCAGGAAATAAGGGTGAGATTTCATTTAGACTTGTTCTTGACAGATACAGCATGGAGCTCTTCATCAATAATGGACAGCAGGTAATGTCTATGGTAATCCTTACAGATGTCAGAGCTGAAGGTATCAGTTTTAAGGCAGTTGGAGAACTTCTTATGGATGTTACTATGTATGAGCTTGAGAGGAAATAACTTATGAAAAAAGATGTAGTTGCGCTGGGAGAGTTGCTTATTGATTTTACAGGAAGCGGAGACAGCAACCAGGGAAATCCTTTATTTGAGGCTAATCCAGGCGGAGCACCCTGTAATGTGCTGTCAATGCTTCAGAATTTAGGCAACAGCACAGCTTTTATCGGCAAGGTTGGAAACGACTTTTTTGGGAGAATGTTAAAAGAGAGAATTGAAAAGCAGGGTATAGACTCTACCGGACTTGTCTTTGACGAGGAGGTAAATACTACCCTTGCATTTGTAAACAAGCTTCCAAATGGAGACAGAGATTTTTCTTTTTACAGAAAGCCCGGAGCAGACATGATGCTGACAGCAGAGGATGTTGAGAAGAATGCTGATCTTATCAGGAATGCAGATGTATTTCATCTTGGAACACTGTCAATGACAGACGAACCTGCAAAAGAGGCAACTGTCAGAGCTGTTACAATAGCTAAAGAGAGCGGAGCAGTCATATCTTTTGATCCAAATTACAGAGAACCTTTATGGAAGAACGTAGACGATGCAATAGATGCTATGAAATATGGCTTTGAAAACTGTGATATCCTGAAAATTTCAGATAATGAGATTGAGCTTTTTACAGGCCTTAAGGATATAGAGGCAGGAGCAAGGAAAATAAAGAGAGACTTTGGTATTCCAATCGTGTTTGCCACACTTGGACCTGAAGGAAGTATAGCTCTTTACAAAGATATGGTGATCAAAAAAGACGGGTACAGAAATCCTGCTACTATAGAGACTACAGGAGCAGGCGATACCTTCTGTGCCTGTGCCATAGATTACATCCACAGAAACGGACTTGATAATCTGACAAAAGACGGATTATTTGAATGCCTGTCGTTTGCAAACGCTGCGGCATCTATTATAACCACCAGAAAAGGTGCACTTTCTGTAATGCCAACCCAAGAAGAAATAACAGCTTTTCTAACAAACAAGTAATGATAA